>NZ_CP121208.1:0-624586 GCF_029625435.1 Arcanobacterium canis
ATGGCCGAAGGATCGCCCGCACGCGATGCGTGGAATGCAGCGACCGAGCTTTTGCTCGCTGACGCACGACTTTCCAGCTCACAATCGGCGTTTGTGAAGATGGCTCACCCCCTCGCCGTCGTCGATGACGTCTTCATGATCGCCGTCGGTTCGGAGTTTGTTCGCAACTGGATCACCGAACATGTCTCGTCAGTCATGACTGGACAGCTGTCTGAAATTTTCGGGCGCGAACTGAAGTTGATGATTTCTGTTGATCCGTCAGTCAATGACGAACCAGCCCCGGCACCTGTCCAACCAGCAGTGCCATCTGTCTCGCCGACGTCGGAAAGCGAACGCAATCTTCGTGCAGTTGGTGGCGTACCCGCAGGTGAACCACTTGAACCATCGTATGACGTGTACGGCTATACGCCTGAACTGGACTTTGACGATGCGCCATACCGCGCACCGCAGCAAAATGCTTTAATTGAGCAGCAAGAACGTGCTGGTCTTAATCCTCGCTATACCTTCGACAACTTCGTCATCGGAGAATCCAATAAATTCGCTGCGGCCACAGCTCTCGCTGTGTCGGAAGCCCCAGGATCCTCCTACAATCCGTTGTTCCTCTACTCAGATTCTGGAATGGGGAAAACCCATCTCCTTCACGCCATCGGAAATTACACTCTCCAACTCTCGCCGAACCGCAAGGTTCTTTACGTTTCTGCAGAGCAATTCACCAACCTCTTTATTAATGCGTTGCGCGATGGAAAACAGGCAGCGTTCAAGGATGAATTTAGAACTGTAGACGTCCTCCTCATTGACGATATCCAGTTCATGAACACCAAAGATCGCACGATCGAGGAGTTTTTCCATACTTTTAACGCGTTGAGCACAGCGAATAAGCAGATCGTCATCACATCCGACGTCGCGCCGAAGTTGCTCTCGGGATTTGAGGAGCGAATGATCTCGCGTTTCGCTTCAGGTATCACCACGAATATCGATCTGCCGAACCTCGAAACTCGTATCGCGATTCTGGATAAGAAGGCAGCGAGCGAAAATCTTCAAGTTCCTCGCGACGTCATCGAATTTATCGCTTCGCGGATGACGACGAACGTTCGAGAGATGGAAGGTGCTCTTCGACGAGTGACTGCCTATGCCGACCTGTCGCGAGATCCTGTTTCCCTTGATATGGCTGAAACCGTGCTGAAAGACATGATTTCTGATCCGGGTAACGTCACTATTTCAGCCGCAATGATTATGGCTCAGGTGTCGGGATATTTCGGTATTGCATCAGCTGACCTGAAATCTCCGGCTCGGACACGTTCACTGACGATGCCTCGCCACATTGCGATGTATCTCTGCCGTGAGATGACGGACCTTTCGTTGCCGAAAATTGCTGAAGTTTTTAATCGGCGCGATCACACCACTGTTCTCAATGCACTACGCAAAGTCGAGGCCCTCATGGCCGAGCGCCAAGCAGTGTTTAACCAGGTCTCCGAGCTAACATCGCTGATCAAAAACATGGCGAAAGAACAAAATTCCTGATTTCCACATGGGCTGCGATTTACGCGTTCATAAGTAGCATTTTGCTGTGGATAACTTCTGAGGATGTGTGGATAAATCATGGAAGAAAGTGTCCCATCCACAGATCGAAGTAGTTATCCACAATTCTTTCCTCCACATTTCCACAGCATTTTTCCCCAGAACGACGCCGAAAAATCCATTTTTCCGTATTCTCCACACCCCCTACTACTACTTCTACCTAAGTGTTACCCGAGACAAATCGTGCGGCCACCGACTGACGAACAACACCACCAGCGTTCCGACGTCGTCACCGAAACAGATGACTGAGAGAATCACAACCGGAAGCGGCGAAGTACCGTCGTTTGCCGTAGAGTATTTGGTAGTTGTACCTGCACTCTGTGTGCGCATATTCGAGCGAAAGTAGGTCAGGCGTGAAGATCTCCGTTGATCACGGCATTTTTGCCGAGGCAGTGACATGGGCCAGCCGCACTATTCCAAACAGACCGGCGGTACCGGTGCTCGCCGGCATGAAGCTGGTTGCTAACGAAGACGGCATCGTTTCGCTCGGCTCGCGCGATTCTGACATCACATCGCACGTGGATATCGAAGCTGATGTGGCTGAGGCTGGAGAAGTGCTGGTTCGTGGACGCCTTTTGGCGGACATCGTTCGTGCTCTTCCTGCAAACAAGCCCATTGAGCTCACTTTGGATGGGACAACTCTTGAAATCGAATGTGGTTCATCGCGTTTTTCGATGAAAACCATGGCAACCGAGGACTACACCGAACTTCCACAACTTCCACCAGTGATCGGAAAAGTTGATGGCTCGCTGTGGCAAGAGGCTGTCGGTCAGGTAACGATTGCTGCCTCAAACGATGACACTCTTCCAATGTTGGTCTCGGTGTGTATTGAAATTGAGGGCAATTCGATGTCCCTGATGGCAACTGATCGTTATCGTCTGGCAGTTCGCGATCTGAAGTGGGACGCAGAAGATCCCAACATTTCCACTCGAATTCTCGTGCGTGCGTCTCGCCTTCTTGACGTTGCCAAAGCTCTCGATTCCACTGGTCCGATTGAGGTGTCTTTGCGCGAAGAATCCGGTGTGAGCCTGATTGGTTTTTCAGCGGGCGGGCGCCAGAATACGATTCAGCTCATCGACGGCGAATATCCGCAGGTTCGTTCGCTGTTCCCCTCAGAGGTCAGCGGCCACGCATTGATCAACCGCGTGGAGTTGCTTGACGCAATCAAGCGTTCAAAATTGGTTGTAGAGAAAAATTCTGCCGTTCGACTCACGCTGACCGACGGTCAGCTAACTCTCGAAGCCGGTGCAGGCGACAAGGCACAGTTCGCGGACGCGATCGAAGCCACCCTCGTCGGTGAAGACATCAAGATGGCTTTCAACCCAACTCTTCTTCAAGATGGCGTAAATGTGATGAACGAAGAGCAGGTTCGCCTGAGCTTCACTCAGCCGACAAAGCCAGCAGTCTTGACCGGCGAAAGTGAGAAGGACGGTCCGAACGAGGATTTCCGTTTGCTTCTCATGCCGATCCGCACGTTCGGAACGAACTGAGTGTACGTTTCAGATCTTGCACTGAACGACTTCCGGTCTTACCGAGAGGTCGTTCTCACTTTTGAGCCCGGAATCAACGTTTTCGTTGGTGAAAATGGGCAGGGCAAGACGAATCTTGTCGAAGCAATCGGCTACCTATCAACGTTTTCTTCGCATCGTGTGGCAGCCGACGCCGCCTTGGTTCGTCAAGGTGCGGGTGCTGGTGTCATCCGAGCAAAAGTTGTTCGCGGGATTTCTCCTGTCACGCTCGAACTTGAAATCATTGCCGGAAAAGCGAATCGCGCTCGGATTAACCGCGGCAACGCACGTCCACGCGATCTCCTCGGCCTCGTTCGTACGGTGATGTTTGCGCCTGAAGACTTAGAGCTAGTCAAGGGAGATCCAGCAGATCGCCGCGCATTTCTTGATGACCTCATGATTCAGTTTCGCCCCCGACTTGCAGGAGTCAAAAGCGAGTACGAGAAAGTGCTGCGCCAGCGTGGCGCGCTTTTGAAACATCTGCAAAAGACGAAGCGCCGCGGAATGGAACCTGACACGTCCACTCTTGGAGTTTGGGATGCGCAACTGGTGAAATTTGGCGCACAGATCATTTCAGCACGCGCAGAAATTGTGAAAGATTTGCGGCCATTCGTGGCTCAGTATTACGAGTCGGTGTCGGGCGGCAAAGGAAATGCTCGCGTCGATTACGAAGCAAATATCGACAAACGGGCCGGCTACGAGTTACCTGAAGCGAGCGAGTTTTTGGACGAGACGACGGCGCAGGCAGTCGATTTGCACGAGCAACAGCTCGCCGACGTCGCAGTGGTGAGTGAGCTTCTGGCCACAGCGCTCGATGACTACCGTGATGCTGAAATCGATCGGGGCGTGAACTTGGTGGGCCCGCACCGCGATGACCTGCGGCTTTCTCTAGGAACTTTGCCTGCGAAAGGTTATGCGTCACACGGTGAAAGTTGGTCGTATGCGTTGGCGCTCAAGTTAGGAATGTGGCAACTTCTGCAAACTCACGAAAGCGGCGAATGGGCGGATTCTGCTGAGCCGATTTTGATTCTCGATGATGTGTTCGCTGAGCTCGATTCACGCCGGCGCGAGCGGTTGGCGGCGATTGTCGCCCAAGCAGAACAAGTCTTTGTGACAGCCGCCGTCGGGGACGATTTACCACCATCGCTCGATGGGCAACGGTATTTCGTGGCTGGTGGTTCCGTGAACGAGGCGACCGATGAGTGACGCCAGACGTGCCGCGCGTAAAGCCGCAGCGGAAAAGTACGGCGATACCCTTCCGCTTCAGCTCCTTGCGCGTGCTCGGAAAATGATGTCTGATCGTGGATATCGTCCCAAGGGTCGAGCCGCAGTTGAGGTTGTCAAAGAACAACCCGAAAAACTCGGCGAGGATGTTTTCGTGCCCGTTCCAGGACAAGATGTGGGATCTGGCGCGCATAAATCGTGGCGTGATCCGCACCCGCTCAGCGAACTTGTCAAAGCACTGGTACGAGATCGCGGCTGGGGAACGCGTCTTGAGGTGGCCGACGTCGGCGCTCGGTGGCCGCAGATCGTGGGCGAAACTGTGGCGGCGAATGCGATTTTTGAAAGTTTCGAGGGCGGAGTGCTCACGATTCGGGCGCGTACAGTCGGCTGGGAGACTCAGTTGCGCGCATTATTGGGGCATTTAGATGCACGTCTTGCCAAAGAACTCGGCGAGGGAGTCGTCAAAGAAATCGTCATTGGTTCTCCCAATACGCGACCGAACTGGAACGCCGGTGGTTGGCGTGTAAAGGGCCGAGGTGTGCGCGACACTTACGACTAATCGATGCGTCACGACGCTGGTTGGCTACTGACGTCGGCAAAACGGCTGCAGAATCTCGAAAAGTGGCTGGAAATGCGCTAGAATTAAGTGTCAATCGTGTGTGTAGGGGGGTAGCGCAACGGCCTCCACAGCTCTCATAGGGCACTTTTCGCGTCGGTGAGAGAT
Organism: Arcanobacterium canis; assembly: GCF_029625435.1. Taxonomy (GTDB): domain Bacteria; phylum Actinomycetota; class Actinomycetes; order Actinomycetales; family Actinomycetaceae; genus Arcanobacterium; species Arcanobacterium canis. The sequence goes on from NZ_CP121208.1 coordinate 5,035, forward strand.
GGAACACATCATCAAGGCTCCGTTGTGCGAGGAGAAATTCGTTCGTGGCAGAGGAAAAGAAGCATCGTCCTGGCGAGGTATCGCCAGAGCATTCGTACGACGCTGGGGATATCACGGTTTTGGAGGGCCTTGAGGCCGTTCGAAAGCGCCCGGGTATGTACATTGGCTCCACTGGTGAACGCGGCTTGCACCACCTGGTGTATGAGGTTGTGGACAACTCAGTTGATGAGGCGATGGCTGGCTACGCGTCCAACATCGTGGTCACCTTGCTAGAAAATGGCGGAGTTCGCGTGTCTGACGACGGCCGTGGAATCCCCGTCGATATTCACCCCACGCAAGGCGTTTCTGCAGTTCAGGTAGTGATGACTGTTCTGCACGCAGGTGGCAAGTTTGGCAACGGCGGTTACGCAGTCTCCGGTGGTCTGCACGGCGTGGGTATCTCCGTGGTGAATGCTCTTTCCACACGCATGGACACTGAAGTTCGCCGTGATGGCTACGTCTGGCGCATTTCCTACGAAAATGGTGTTCCTCTTGGACCGCTCGAAAAGGGTGAACCTACGGATGAAACGGGAACAACTCAGACTTTCTGGGCGAATCCAGAGATCTTCGAAACCACTGAGTTCGATTTCGAAACACTGCGCCGCCGTTTCCACCAGATGTGTTTCCTGAACAAGGGACTGCGCATCACCCTGATCGAAGAACGCACTGGCGCGGTTGCTGAAGGTGACGAACTGGCCGGCGAGGATGCCCCGACGTCGGGACACCGCGAGGTGACCTACCGTTACGACAACGGTCTGCATGACTACGTGAAGTACCTGGTGGAGACGAAGAAAACCACTCCCGTCCACCCTGAGCCAATCTACTTTGAAGCTGAAGATCAGGAGCAAAAGATCGCCGTTGAAGTGGCGATGCAGTGGACTGAATCGTATTCCGAAACACTTCATACTTTTGCCAATACGATCAATACCACCGAAGGCGGCACACACGAAGAAGGCTTCCGCAGCGCCCTGACCTCAGTGATGAACAAGTTCGCTCGCGATAAGGGCTTGCTCAAGGAAAAGGACTCGAACCTTTCTGGCGATGATATTCGCGAAGGCCTCACCGCTGTTATCTCGGTGAAACTTGGCGAACCGCAGTTTGAGGGCCAGACGAAGACGAAGCTCGGTAACACCGAGGCGCGCACCTTCGTTCAGCAGCAAACGTATGCGCAGCTCACGGACTGGCTTGATTCCCACCCCAGCGAAGGTAAGGAAATTATTCGTAAGGCCACTCAGGCATTTGCCGCACGCCAGGCAGCGCGCAAGGCTCGCGAAGCCACCCGTCGCAAGTCCGTCCTCGAATCTGTTTCGATGCCAGGCAAGCTCAAGGATTGCACTTCGCGCAACCCAGAAGATTCCGAAATCTTCATCGTTGAGGGTGATTCTGCAGGTGGTTCGGCAGTCAATGGCCGTGACCCAGCGCATCAGGCGATCATGCCGATTCGTGGCAAGATCCTCAACGTGGAAAAGGCACGTTTGGATCGTGCCCTGTCCTCGGAGTCGATTCAGTCGCTGATCACCGCTTTCGGTACCGGCGTCGGTGAAGAGTTCGATATCGCGAAATTGCGCTACCACAAGATTGTGTTCATGGCTGACGCCGACGTTGACGGCGCACATATCGCCACTCTTCTTCTCACACTTGTCTACCGTTACATGAAACCGCTGATTGAGCACGGTTACGTGTACTTGGCAATGCCACCGCTCTATCGCATCAAGTGGTCGAACTCTGCGCACGAATATGTGTTCTCCGACAAAGAACGCGATGCCGTTCTCGCCTCTGGCCTCGCCGAAGGTAAGAAACTTCCCAAGGCAGAAGGCCAGGGCATCCAGCGCTACAAGGGTTTGGGCGAAATGAATGATTCCGAGCTGTGGGACACGACGATGAATCCTGAGACTCGCACACTCAAGCGCGTCTCTATCGGTGAAGCAGCTGCAACTGACGAAGCATTCTCAATTCTCATGGGTGAAGACGTGCTCTCGCGTCGCGGGTTCATTCAGCGCAACGCACATGACGTTCGATTCCTGGATATCTGAGGTAGATAACAAATGAGTGAAACGACTGAGTACAACCACGGACATATCCTGGACGTCGATCTCCAAAAGGAGATGGAGACTTCTTACCTTGACTACGCGATGAGTGTGATTGTCGGTCGCGCACTTCCTGATGTGCGCGACGGCATGAAGCCAGTTCACCGCCGCGTGATCTACGCGATGTGGGACGGAGGCTACCGCCCAGATTCGTCCTTCTCGAAGTCGGTGAAGATCGTCGGTGACGTGATGGGTAACTATCACCCGCACGGTGACGCGGCGATTTACGACACGATGGTTCGTTTGGTTCAGCCTTGGGCTATGCGTTACCCGCTTGTAGCTGGTCAAGGTAACTTCGGTACCGCTGGTGATCTCGGAGCTGCTGCCCCTCGTTACACTGAGGCTCGTATGGCTCCCCTCGCCGTGGAAATGGTACGCGACATCAACGAAGATACCGTTGATTTCGAGCCGAACTTCGATGGCTCCGTTCAAGAGCCGATGGTGTTGCCGTCGCGTTTCCCGAATCTCCTGGTCAACGGGTCCGAAGGAATCGCCGTCGGTATGGCGACGCGAATACCACCGCACAACCTGCGCGAAGTTGCAGCCGGTGTGCAGTGGTATTTGGAAAATCCCGACGCCACGCGTGAAGAGCTTCTCGCTGCGTTGCTCCTGCGTATTAAGGGGCCAGATTTCCCCACTGGCGCAACAATTCTGGGCACTAAGGGCATTGAGGAAATGTACCGAACTGGCCATGGCTCGATCACTCAGCGCGCTGTGGTCAAGGTGGAAGAAATCCACAACCGTCAGTGCCTGGTCGTTACTGATCTTCCGTTCCAGGTCAACCCTGATCGCCTCCTCGACAAGATCGTTGAAGGAATCAAGGACGGCCGCTTGGCTGGCATCGCTGATATCCGAGATGAAACGTCGGGCCGTGCCGGACAGCGCATCGTCATTGTTCTCAAGAAAGATGCAGTGCCGAAAGTTGTGATGAACAATCTGTTCAAGCACACCCAGCTCCAAAATAACTTCCCGGCGAATATGCTTGCCTTGGTTGACGGTGTTCCACGTACGCTTTCCCTTGACGGGTTCGTCCATCACTGGACGATGCATCAGGTGGATGTGATCCGTAGGCGCACTGAGTTCCGCCTGCGCAAGACCCTTGAGCGTTTGATGATTTTGGAGGGACTAGTCAAGGCCCTCGACGCGCTTGATGAAGTGATTGCCTTGATCCGTCGCTCGCCTACAGTGGATTCTGCGCGCGAGGGATTGATGGATCTTCTGGGGATCAACGAGATCCAGGCGGACCACATTTTGGCTATGCAGCTGCGTCGTTTGGCAGCTTTGGAACGTCAAAAGATCATTGATGAGCGTGATGAAAAGCTCGCAATGGTTGAGGACTTCCGTGATATTTTAGCCAAGCCTGAACGCCAGCGTGCGATCATCTCAGATGAGCTTTCCGAGATCGTGAACAAGTTCGGTGACGATCGCCGTACGGTGATTTTGCCGTACGACGGCGAAGTGAGCGTTGAAGATCTCATCACTGAAGAAGACGTCGTCATCACGATTACCCGTTCGGGCTACATCAAGCGGACGAAGGTGAGTGAATACCGTGCTCAGCACCGCGGTGGTAAGGGCATCAAGGGTGCGACGTTGCGTGAAGACGACGTTGTGACGAATTTTGGCATTGCTTCCACCCACGATTGGCACCTGTTCTTTACGAATATGGGCCGCGTCTACCGCGCCAAGGGATACGAGATCCCTGAAGGGTCGCGCGAATCGAAGGGTCAGCACATCGCTAATGTGCTTGAGTTCCAGCCGGGTGAAACGATCGCATCTGCGATCTCGTTGCGTTCCTATGACCAGGCAGAATACCTTGTTCTGGCAACCAAGAGCGGCATGATTAAGAAGACGAAGCTCTCGGATTACGATTCTGCTCGCTCGGCTGGTCTGATCGCGATCAAGCTTCGTGAAGATGCCGACGGAAATATGGATCAAGTGGTTTCGGCCAAGCTTGCCAACGAGGGAGACGATCTTCTCCTCGTGTCTAAGCATGGTCAGTCGCTTCGTTTCAAGGCCACGAATGAGGCACTTCGTCCAATGGGGCGTGGCACCTCAGGCGTGACGGGCATGAAGTTCCGCGACGGCGACGAACTACTGACGATGGAAGTTGTCCGCGACGATTCTGAAGTCTTCGTGGTTACCGAAGGTGGTTTTGCTAAGCGTACGCAGGTTGATCAGTACCGGCTCCAGGGACGCGGAGGCTTGGGAATCAAGGTGGCAAATCTCGTTGAATCGCGTGGCGATTTGGTAGGCGCGCTCATCACCCAGCCAGGCGATGAAGTACTCGTCATCATGGAGTCCGGAAAGGTCGTGCGTTCCTCGGTTGATGAAGTCAACCTTACTGGCCGCAACACCCAGGGCGTCACGTTCGCTCGTCCGGATAAGAAGGACCGTGTCATCGCGATTGCGCTCAACCTCGAAGCCGAAGAAGACGAGCTTGAGAATAACGAAAACGTTGATGTCGATGCCGTGACCTCCGCAGTGGACGAAACGCCGGCGTCGGCGCAGAACACTGAAACTGGTACCGCGAGGGACACTGACGTGGCAGAATCTAACGACGAGGCCAAGTAGTAGGGCCGCCAACAAAACGAAGGGTAGAAAATGAGTGAGGAAATCACGCATACCGCGCCCGCAGTCACAAACCCGGTCAAGGTTAAGCCTGCCACGGTTAATGTGGGCATTCGCCGCGTGAAGATGACGGTGACGAAAGTTGATCCGTGGTCGGCGCTGAAGCTGTCGTTCCTTTTGTCGGTGGCGCTGGGCATCATGATCGTCGTTGCAGCAACAGTTCTGTGGCTCGTACTCGATGCCATGCATGTGTGGAGCCAGCTCACTGAGCTGATTAACACGCTGGGCGAGCCGCGTTTGATGGAGCTGGCACAGTACATGGAGTTCGGTCGATTCATTCCGTTTGCCGTGGTTGTTGCCGTCATTGAAATCGTGCTTTTTACTGCTCTGGGAGCTGTGATTGCGCTGATTTACAATCTCGTGGCATCGCTGGTTGGCGGTCTGACACTGACCGTCTCTGACGAGTAAATGTGATCTATGACGCGCACCCGGCCTAGGAATTTGATTCACTGAGCCGGGTGCGCTATTCTTTTCGAGTGCCCTTCTTGAGGGGCGAAATGTTGGGCCTATAGCTCAGTTGGTTAGAGCGCTACACTGATAATGTAGAGGTCGATGGTTCGAGTCCATCTAGGCCCACAGTCCACTGAAGGGGATGCCATGAAAAAGGTTCTTTCAGCAGTTGCTATTGCAGCCGTTGGTTATGGTATCTTCGTCAAGTGGCTCGAGGTTCGCGAACGCGAAGCTACGTGGGAGAAGGTCTCCGATCCCGAATAAATAAATATGGGGCTATGGCGCAATTGGTAGCGCACCTGCTTTGCAAGCAGGGGGTTAGGGGTTCGAGTCCCCTTAGCTCCACCATTAGCACCTACTAAGTGATACAACTTCACGAAGTAGGTGCTTTTCATTTCCCAAGGGGTCTCTATTACACGAAGTTATAAAAGCCCTGGTCAGAAAGATTTCAACGTTCTGGTTGAGCGCTTGGTGTCGCTGGTGACGCGGGGTCGAGCCACGCAGGGACTAGGCGGTTTACGGCAACAAAAAGCCACCAAACCCAAAAGGCTTGATGGCTTTGCGCATCCGTGCCAGTTAATTCCGCACGCCTGCTTATGAGCGTAACTCCTGTGCTTTGGTGAGTTTCGTAGCGGTCTTGGTGTAGCGTTCTTCCAACTGTGAATAGCGCCCTCGTACTCATCCTGGTCTTGCACGCTAGTTTTGTTCTCTTCAATCGCCCGAGTGATAATCTCGGTGACAAACTCTAGCTCACCCTCAACACCAGCACGTCAGCTTCTTGCATGAGTTATCGGTCGTAGATGTCGCGGCGGTGTCCAATTTCAAGGACGTGTATAGTGACAGTTTGGTTTTCGATTGAACAAATAATGCGATAGTTGCCCACTCGGTACCGCCATTCTCCGCTTCTATTACCGACCAAGGCTTTGCCGTGCGCGTAAGGATCAAGCGTATTTTCGAGGTGAGTGCGAATCCATTTGATTAACAGTTTTGCCTGAAACTTGTCTAACTTCCCGAGTTGTTTTGTCGCTTGTTTTGATAGTCGAACCTGGTATCCAGTCACAGGCCCAGCATCTCTTCAACTTCGTCAAGGGTGTAACGAGTGCCATCGTCCTCGGCGATCGCTTTGCGCAATGAAGCCAGGTCGTGTGCATCTTCAATCTTTTCGAAAATTGCATCTCGAATGAAGTCTGAAATTGTCTTTCCTTCGAAATCTGCGTAACGACGCACAAGATCGGCGTCCTGATCGTTTACACGAAGTGTCATTGTCGCCATGTCAAACCTCCTGAATACATAGTAATACGCTTTGGGGGCTGATTCAAGGTTCACCATTGCACGATGCATTTGTGGGTTGGCAAGTGCAGGTTCGCTCAATGCCAGTCGCATTCCAGTTGTTGCGCTGTCGAGTCAACCCAATAACGGTTTCGGGGTGAAGTGCAATGAACTTCCAGTCGAGTAACACCCTTGTTTTCAAGAGGAAATTTGGGTAGCTCACTCTCGGCTAGCAGTAGCTCGCTTTGTGTCTTTTATTGAGTACAAAGAACCAATAAAAATTCCCGCTTATATGAGTGGGAATTTTTATTTCTCTACCATTGAGTGCCTGTGTCTCGCCGCATCTTTGTTTCACTTTCACCACAGACCAGAAATTAGGCCCATGTAATTTGGTAGGGTGTGAGCGTCAGAAACCAATCTGCACGAAAATGGAGATCCCCTATGAAACTCTTCGCCCGCGCAGCGGCAACGACCGCCGCTTGTGCTCTTATTGCCACCCCGCTGACTGCGTTTGCTGCGGACAACGAGACGTCCGAGACGGCGTCGTCGGGAAATGTGGTGACACTTGACTTGTACACACTGACGGACGTTCACGGTCATATCGAGCTGGTGAAAAAACACGATAAGAAAACCGGAAAGTCCACAGTCACTGAAGCTGGACTTGAAAAAATGGGGTGCTTCCTCGACGATGTGCGAGGAAAGCACCCTGATTCGTCTTTTACGCTCCTTGGTGACAATATCGGCGCATCGCCCTTTACCTCCGGCTCTCTCGATGACAACCCCACGATTGCTGGCTTGAATGAACTCAAACCTGTTGGTTCGACTATCGGCAACCACGAGCTTGATATGGGTCAGGCCGTTTTCAAGGCGCGCGTTGACGGCTCCCAGAAGGAGAAGTTTCACCAAGCGACGTTCCCTTACCTCGGTGCGAATGTCGAAGGTCTGGGAAGCTGGACAAACGTTGAAGGAAAAACAGTTCCTTACCTCGGTCAATACGCGATCTGGGAGGCTCCTGAGTCTCATGTGAAGGTTGCCTTCATCGGCGCGATCGCGGAGGATGTCCCTTTCAAACTCAGCCCGCGCACAACCGAAGGCATGAAATTCACCGATCCGATTGCCAAGATCAACACGCTCGCAACCAAGCTCAAGGAAGACAAGGCTGCCGACGTCGTTGTGGCGATGCTCGACGATGATGTCAAGAATAATTTCCCCAAGATGGGACCGAATGTGGACGGCATCATGGGTGGCGACACCCACGTACCGTACGAGTTCGACGCTGTGAACTCGAAAGAAAAGCTCACCTCCGCGAATCCTCATCTGGCGGGCGTCGCTTCGGGCTCCTACACCGATAACATGGGTCTGATCTCGATCTCCTTCGATACCAAGGCGAAGAAGGTTGTTTCCGCAGATGCGAAGCTGATCCCAGCTGCGAAGGTGGCTGAGTGTGACTCGTCAACATCTGTATCTGCATCTAAGATCAAGGCAATCGTTGATAAGGCTGTGGAGACATCGAACAAAAAGGGTGCCGAGCCGATCGTTACCGGAGTGAAGGGCGAGTTCCGACGTGGTGTTTTCACCTCGGCAGAGAACAAGACCTACCCCGGTTCAAATCGCGGAATCGAATCCTCGCTCGGCGATCTTGTCGCCGATTCGCTGCGCGATACCGTGGTGACTAAGAATGGTCAGAAGGCTGATATTGGCATCATCAACGCCGGCGGCCTGCGCGAAGATCTCGTTCCAAAGAATGGCGTGATTACCTACGCTGATACCTTCGCAGTGATGCCGTTCTCGAATTCGATCGGCTACGTGACGATCACGGGTGCCGATTTTGTCAAGGCTCTTGAGCAGCAGTGGAAGACGGATCTGAACTCCCAGAACTCACGTCCGATGCTCAAGCTCGGTCTTTCCTCCAACGTGTCCTACACCTACGATGCAACAAAGCCATTCGGCAAGCGCATCACCTCGGTGTCAGTGAACGGCAAGCCAATTGATCTGAAGAAGAAGTACACCGTCGGTTCGGTGACCTTCCTCCTCGCCGGTGGTGACACCTTCGATGCGCTCACCGCTGGTGGTGACTTCGAGGTAACAGCCAACCTTGACCGCGATGAGTTCAATAAGTATCTCAAGGGTCTTGCAGCGGCCAACAAGCCGATTGTTGAGCGTGCTGCGAAGGCATCGATTGGACTGACCCTCGATCGTGATCACGTCAAGAATGGTGAGAAGGTCAAGGTCGCCCTGCGAGGACTGTCCTTCTCAGAAGGGCCGTACATGACAAAGAATGTCAAGGTTTCCGCAGGTGGTCCGGCAGTTTCGGCAGCAGTGGATAACTCGTTGCTTGACGTGAACGCTAACTCTGAGAAAGCTGTGATCTCCACCGACGGCGCAGGACGCGCAACACTTGAGATTCCTGTGTCTGCGACATGCCCTGCAAAGGGTGGTCAGGTGAAGGTTCCGTTGACCGTTGCCACTGACTTCGCCACCGTCGTTTCTCCCGACGCGGGTGTGACGGTGACAGTTGACTGCGCTGCGAGTGCAGCCGGCAAGGCTAGCACTGGTGATGGGGCAGGAAAGTCAGGAAAATCCGGTAAGGATTCAGCAGGTACTGCTACGTCGAATACCAAGGTGACTGCGCACGATGGCCTGCCACACACCGGTGCAAATGTTGCTAGCTTGGCGCTCGGCGGCCTCGCACTCGTCATCATCGGCGCTGGTGCGGTGTCAGCACTGCGCAGACGTTGATTCTCAGATGTGTCGATCCTGAGATAGGGGTGCCCCAGGAATTTCTCCTGGGGCACCCCTATCTCAGTGTTGAGAGCGAGGATCAGGCCTGGCCATTTTCCTTCATCGCAGCAGCGCGTTCTTCAGCTTTCTCAGCTACGCGAGCAACGCGATCACCTGCGGTCTCCACTGCGTCCTTGGCCTTGTCAGCCATGTCCTCAGCGGCCTTGGCAAGTTCCTCGGAGCCGTCAGCAGCTTTTCCGGTAAGCTTTTCGCCCGCCTCCTTGGCCTTCTCAACCAACGTCGAGGCGTAATCTCCAGCTTGTGTTGCCTTATCCTTGGCGGCATTGGCGATATCAGCGGCCTTTTCCTTCAAGGTCTCAGTCTCTTCAGTGACGTGATCCTTGAGGGCATTTGCGCCGTCGGCCTCTTCATTGGTCAGATCTTCCCAGTAAGACTCTGCCCAAGGATCATTGACCGGCTTAGAACGCTGCACGATCACGTACACTGCTCCGGCGGCAGCGCTGAGAAGAGCAAAGAAACCGAGCTTCTTCATCACTCCGCGCTTTTTCTTCTGCGGCTTCACCAGCTCTTTCTTCGACGCTGCCACAACGTCCTTGGCACGTGAGGCAAGATCGCCCTTGGAATGACGTGCTTCGTCCAAAGCAGCCTCGGTCGCGCGTTGCACACGCGGGTAGTAGTCTTCACGAACCTTGGTGGCAGCTTCTGCAGCGCGAGATTTTGCATCTTCAACGTAGGGCTTAGCAGCTGCGCGAGCATCCTTCGCAGCAGCCTGGACTTTCGCAGCAGCCTCATCGACGTAAGGCTTGGCATTCTTCGCTGCACTGACTGCAACGTCTTGAACCCGTGCCGTTGCATCTTCGACGTACGGCTTAGCGGTGTGAACCGCGTCCTTAGCCGCTTCGGAAACCTTCACGGCGGCTTCGGTTGCTACCGGAACGATCTTTTCGCTGGCAGCTTCAGCCCACTCACGCGCCTTCGCGGCGAGTTCAGTGAGGTTATCGGCAGCACCGCTTGCAGCAGCGGCTGCCGTGTCCTTTGCGGACTTTTTGAAAAGACCCATGTTTTCTCCTCCGTTTCGGATCTGGATATGACCCTTCTGCACCCATCTTTCCATCTCGGTGACTATTCCGCATCCAAGTTGATATCCTTTGCGCTGAAATTTCGCCAAGAGCTAGTGTATTACGTGCCGATCGTGGAATTTTCTCCCGGTGGTGTGCAAAAATGGGCGTCATGGAAGCAATTATGCATACAACTAAGGGCGACATTCGTCTCGAGCTGTTCCCAGAGCAGGCTCCGCAGACGGTTGCGAATTTTACTGAACTGGCTACTGGCAAGCGCGAGTGGACTGATCCGGCAACGGGTGAGCGCACGTCGCGTCCGCTCTACGACGGTGTCGTTTTCCACCGCGTGATCGACGGCTTCATGATCCAGGGCGGTGATCCGCTCGGCACTGGAACTGGTGGCCCAGGCTTCACCTTCGACGATGAAATCGCACCAGAACTGACCTTCAACGAGCCTTACGTTCTTGCGATGGCCAATGCTGGCACTCGTATGGGACACGGAACAAATGGTTCGCAGTTCTTCATTACGGTTGCGCCGACGACGTGGTTGCACGGCAAGCACACCATCTTCGGCAAGGTTATTGATGAAGAGTCGAAGGCAGTTGTCAACGCTATCGCTACCACCCCGGTTGATGGCCGTGATCGCCCTCTTGATGACATCATGATCACTTCAGTGGAAGTTTCTGAGTAATCGTGTCACATTCATTTGGTGCCGCTCCTCAACATGGGGAGCGGCACTTTCGTCTTGATGTTCCCGCGGTGACAGGGGTGCTCGCGGTGTCATGCGTGGCGATGGCTGTGGTCGGATGGCTGATGCCTCGCCTCACTTACGATTTTCTTTTCTATCCACCACTTGCTGTTTTTCAGCCCTACCGCTACCTGACGAGCGCATTCCTACACGCGGGTTTTGTTCATTTGTTGTTCAACATCTATGCGTTGATCCTTATGGGACGTGTTATTGAGCCGGTCATGGGCAAAATTCGTTTTCTGGTGCTCTACCTGCTGTCTGCCCTTGCAGGCAATGTTGCTGTCGCAGCATGGGCGGCTACGTACGGCAATCCCGACGTCGTCACTGTGGGTGCGTCTGGCGCGGTCTTTGGACTCTTTGGTGCTTATGCCGTACTCGAACGTGGTTTCGGTTCGAAAGATAGCGGTATTCTGGGGCTGATCGGAGTCAATCTTGTGCTCGGTTTCGTGGTTCCTGGGATCTCATGGGAATCTCACGTGGGCGGTTTAGCGCTCGGAGCACTTCTGACATGGCTGTGGTTAGTGTCCCGACGTCGGACTGTGCCAGCGACTCGTTTCTGGCACGCCATGGTGGGTGTCGGTGTCTTTATCGGTCTTGCCGGTCTCGCATCGTTACTCTGACGACGTCGAGCAGCAAGTTAAGCTGGCACTGAGGACAACTTTCCACAGGGCTGACTGGAGACAACTAAATAATCAGGGTGTTCCCCAGCGTTTACGCTAGGGAACACCCTTTTCCACATCTTGTGGATAACTTGTGGATAAAATACACAAGTGTAATTACACCTTTGTTATTTCGCTCTGAACTGGGAAAATGTCACTCTTTTTCAACATAAGAAAGAATGATTTTCCACAATCTGTGGATAACCTGTGGAGAATTACACGCATGTTATTTACATCTGTGTAAAAAAGGAGGACGGCACGAGCCGTCCTCCTTTCAAGCGTTCATTGGTGGAACTTACTTCCACCCCATTGTCATCAGAAAGCCAATGAGCATAGAGCCGATACCGATGAAGAGGTTGATGTTTCCGTTCGGTAGGCCAGGGATCGGGTACTGGCCGTGAGTGACATAAGCAGTCACCACAAAAATGAGACCAATGAATGCAAAGACGAGCATGGTGGGAACCCACCAGCGTGGTGAGACATCCTTCATCTTGGGCTCTTTGGCAGAGCGGCGTGCAGCAACCTTTTCGTGTTCGATTGTTTCCTTGCGCTTCTTCGACTCTGGCATGGTATTCCTATCAGACGAACATGGACAAATATGACTGGTAACAAGACTACCGGCATCGGTGAAATAATGCGAAATACCGCGACAAGCCTATAGCCGCGAGACCAGGGTCTCTAGCAAGTTGACTCACATCATGGCTAATATCGACTCAGACCAATTAATAAATGGAGGATATTCGTGACGAAACGAAAGCAATCCGTATTTTCTGCGGTGATCGGAGTCATTGGTGAATTGCTCATCACTGCAGGTGTACTCATCGGCCTCTTCATTGTTTGGCAGGTATGGTACACCGATATTGCGGCCAATAAACTGCAAGCAGAGACTGTCGAAAAAACGATCAAACAATGGGGATCTCCACCGTTGAAGATCGGTGCGCCGCATTACACCGATCCACAGATCAAAGATGTTCCCACTAAAGAGGGTCAGATCCTCGGCATTATGCGCATCCCGTCCTTCGGCTATGGCTTCGAGTACACGATCCGCGAGGGAGTGGATATGGAGTCGATTTTGGACAAAGGCAACTTTGGAAAGTACAAGAACACTGCTCTTCCGGGACAGGTCGGGAACTTCTCCACAGCTGCGCATCGTCAGACATTCGGAGCTCCCATGCGCAACGTTGCCGAGCTGAAAGATGGCGATCCGATCGTCGTCGAGACGAAGGATAAGTACCTCGTCTACCGCATCACGACGTCGGATCTTATTGTTGATCCGACGCGCGTGGAGGTCGTGGCTCCGGATCCGTACGTCGCAATGGCGAAACATGACGTCAATGCTCCGGGCGCACAAAACGCGACACGCCGTCTACTGACCATCACCACGTGCCATCCGCCGTTCGTCTCAGATCAGCGGTGGATTATCCACGCTGAACTTGACCACTGGGTTGACCGCGCCGACGGTCGTCCGATAGAAATCGTTGATCCCAAGGAAGTTCCGGCAAATTACAAGGGGCCCAAGCCGCTTTCGCCGTTGAACCCATCAACTCGAACCATTGCTGCCCAAGGTGCGCAGCAGAAGTAAGGAGTCCCCATGTATGGAGCGCTGTGGCGTGCATTGCCTGGGCCGAAGTGGCTCAAGGTAATCGAGATGCTGATCCTCTTTGCAGCGATCGTCTATCTCTTGTTTGAATTCGTGTTCCCGTGGTTGCAGCAGAATTATCTGGTCATCGACAACACGGTTGGCTGAAAAGAGACGTAGTGGCGGGTTCAAAACCCGCCACTACGTCTTTCTAGTTCTGTTTTTGTTTATCTGAATTCTTATCCGGCGTATCCGAGGGAGCCTTACTCGTGTTCGGTTCAGGATCGGGTGCCGGAACTTCATCGGGAGCCTTCGCGATTCGCAGTTCGATGGAGACATCGTATGGCTGCTGACCTGGGTTCGGGCTCATCGCAATGACTGTCCCCGGAGCCACCGTGGGGTTGACTTCCTCGATGACCGTGATCTGCTTGATCTTGAGCTCATCGCGCAAAACCGCCATTGCCTCATCCTTCGACAGGCTACGAACGTCGGAGAGATTAATCTGGCCCGAGGAGACCACAAGGTTTACTTCGCTGCCGCGCTTGACTGACGCACCCGCTGCAGGATCAGTTTCGACGACGAAGTCGCGGCCGATTCCAGGTGTATTGCGCGAATCGACGCGGTTCACTTTCAGTCCCGCAGCTTCGAGAGTGGCGCGTGCGGCATCTTGAGAAATGGTTCCGTTTGTGACGTCAGGAACTTTCACGTTGCCGACACCGAGAGAGAAGATCACCTCAACAGTACTGCCCTTCGCCACGCTTTCGCCGATGGCTGGCGACGACGAAACGAATTTTCCTGCTTCGATCTTCTGGTCTTCAACAGCTTTACCGATTGTCATCTTCAGACCTACGGCTTCAAGCGCTTTACGTGCCTGTGTCTGATCCATATTCGATAGGTCCGGAACCGCAACCTGCTCGACAGTTGACTGCGTCGGCGTCGGCGTGTGCTGTGAGCCAGAGTTTGTGACAGCCCAGACGATACCCACAACTGCCAGCGCCAGGAGTACCACAGCGGAAATGACGTAAATGAGATTGCGCTTCGAATCGCTCTCCGGCGCACTGGTAACCGGTGTCGTGTGCGTGGTGGTGGAGGTCAATGCGACTGCATCCAGTGACTGCGTCGGGGCGGGGGGTGGAGGATCCACAGGTGTGCGCTGTACCCACGTGGCCACTGCCGGCGCAGTCACCCCTTGACCGCGCATTGCGGCCAGCAGATCAGAACGCATACTCGCAGCACTTTGGTAGCGATCTTCGCGCTTCTTGGCCAGGGACTTCATCACCACACGGTCAAGAACGTCAGGGATGTCTGTGGCAATCGAGCTTGCGGGTTTCGGCGGCTCAGAAACGTGCTGGTAGGCCACGGCAACAGCAGAATCACCTTGGAAAGGTGGCTTGCCTGTGAGTAATTCGTAGAGCACGCAACCCGTGGAATACAAATCCGAACGAGCGTCCACCACTTCGCCGCGCGCCTGCTCTGGCGAGAGGTATTGAGCCGTGCCCACAACAGAATTTGTGGAGGTCATGGTAGCGGAGGAATCAGCGATCGCGCGTGCGATGCCGAAGTCCATGACCTTCACCTTGCCCTCCGGCGTGAGCATGATATTTCCTGGCTTGATATCGCGATGGATGATGCCTTCGCGGTGTGAGTATTCGAGCGCCGAGAGCACGCCGACGACGATCTGAACAGCTTCGTTGATGGGGAGAGCATCTCCGCCTCCGACGAGCTTGGACACAGTGCGGCCCGAGACGTACTCCATCACGATGTACGGCAGTGCATAGGCATTGCCGTTAGGGGAGAGCGTTTCCTCTTCGCCAGTGTCATAGACGGCCACGATGGCCGGGTGATTCAACGCAGCTGCGCTTTGAGCCTCGCGTCGGAAGCGTACGAGAAAAGTGGGATCCGTTGCCAGGTCGGAACGAAGCACTTTGATGGCAACCGACCGCGACAGACGGCGGTCACGTCCAAGGTGAACTTCGGCCATGCCACCACGGCCGATGAGCTCGCCGACCTCATAGCGTCCGCCGAGCATCTGAGGAATATCCGTCATAACTCTTTCTCTCCCACGAAATAAAGTGCGCTTTTGACAATATTAGGAATTGTGTCCGAGTGCCCGCTTTTCACGGTTGCAGTTCGGTTACGAATCATCGGGTCACCGCCTCGATCACTGCTGCAGCGATCGGACCAGCGGTACGTCCGCCGTCGCCGCCGTTTTCGACGAAGGCTGCAACCGCAACCTTTGGATGATCGGTTGCGTCGAAGCCGACGAACCAGGCATGTGGTTCGACCCCTGCTTTGATCTCAGCGGTTCCGGTTTTTCCAGCAACTTGGACTGATCGCAATGCAGCGCGCTTACCAGTGCCTTTATTGACGACGTCGATCATCATCTCACGCAATGCCTGCGCGGTTTGTGATGAGAAGGGCCGGGAAAACTCCGTGGGCGAGGTCGTTGAGATTGTGGCGAGATCGGAGGTCATCGTGCTTTCCACGAGGAAGGGTTTCATGAGGACGCCATCGTTTGCTACAGCTGCTGCCATCATCGCCATTTGGAGAGGGGAAACTTGGATGTCACGCTGGCCGATGGAATCCTGAGCCAGAGCGGCTTTGTCTTGCGGCTCCGGGAAGCGGCTTGGACGTACCCGAAGAGGAATGGACTGGCTCTTGCCGAAGCCAAGCGCCTGGGCCATTGCATTCATTTTGTCGTATCCGAAATCGTGTCCTGCCTTGGCGAATGTGGTGTTGCACGATTGGAGGAAGGCTTGACGTAGCGGGACTTGACCCGATCCGTCGCCACAGCGTTCTTCGCCGGGGTTCGAAATTGCCACACTTGTGCCCGTCGGCGTGTACTGATCAGGAGCAGGGACTAGGCTGTCAGGGCTGGCGCCATTTTCCAGCATCGTCGCTGCAGTGAGGATCTTGAAGCTTGAGCCGGGCGCATACAGATCGCCGCCGATTGCTCGGTTCAACAATGGCTTGCGGGCGTCGGCGTTGAGCTTTTTCCAGGCTTTTTGAGCATTCGCTTTCTTGTGTGTCGCCAACGAGTTGGGATCGAAGCTCGGGCGCGAAACGAGGGCCAAAATTCGGCCGGTTCCCGGTTCAAGAGCGACGACGGCGCCGCGTCGGTTACCCAGCGCGTCCCAGGCCGCTTTTTGAGCCTTTGGGTTAATCGTGAGCTCGACACCGCCACCTCTGGGTTGCTTGCCTGTGATGAGTTCGGAGATGCGTTGTGAAAGCAACGAATCGTCGGAGCCACCGAGGACCGAATTTTCTTCACGTTCGATTCCTGTCATCGCATTGAACGCAACTGAGAAGTAGCCGGTGATCGGTGCGTACAGCTCGCCGTCGGCATAGGTTCGCAGAAACTTGTACGGATCGGCTACCTGATCCGATCCGGCGATTGGTGTGCCGGCAACGACGATGGGGCCGCGGTCGGTTCCATACTCGCGATACAGCGTGCGCACGTTGCGTGAATCAGCATTGAGGGATGGAGCCCGGAAGAATTGGATGTAACTTGCTGCGGCCATCAGTGTGAAGAACATGATGACCACAACGGCTGTGAGCTTGCGAAGTGGGGGATTCACAGGCGAACCACCTCCGTCATTTGAGAGTTATCGTCGTCGGGGCTTTCGGCGTGTGCGTCAGGTGAGTCTGCAGTGTCGTTCTCACGCAGTTCCTCTGGGAGCTGGCCAGTGGAGATTGACGACAGTGGAGCTTGCGACGGGGTGAATGGACGGCGTGCATCGTCGGACATGCGCAGAAGTAGTCCAGCGATCATCCAGTTTGTCAGGAGCGACGAACCGCCCAGTGCCAGGAATGGCAAGGTCAGTCCCGTTAGTGGAATCACGCGGGTGATGCCGCCGACGACCACAAAAACCTGCAAGGCGATGACGAAACCCAGGCCCGTGGCGAGGAGCTTACCGAAGCCATCGTTGAGGTGGAGGCCAGCGTTGAATGCACGTGATACGAAGAGAAGGTAGAGGCACAAGATGGCTAACGTTCCAGCCAGTCCAAGTTCTTCACCGAAAGAGGAGAAAATGAAGTCGGAATTCGAGGCGTACACGAGGGTGGGGTAGCCGCGGCCGAGTCCAGCACCGAAGAGTCCGCCGTTCGCCATACCGAACCAGCCGTTGACCACTTGGCCTGAGCCGCCTACAGCGTTGTATAGCTCAGGATCCATTGCGTTCAGCCACACATTGAAGCGTGCGCGTACATGGGTGGCCATCTGGACGATGACCCAGATACCTCCGGCTGTCAGCACACCACCGATAGCGAGCCAACTCACTCGCTCGGTTGCCACATAGAGCATGGCAACGAACAAGCCAAAGAAGAGCAAGGCCATGCCAAAGTCTTTTTCCATTGCAAGCAAGGCCATGCAAGCGAGCCAACCAATGAGGAGGGGAAGGATATGACGCAGACGAGGTAGTTGAAGCCCAAGGATCTTCTTGCCAGCAAGTGAGAGATTGTCGCGTTGGGCCACCAAATAGCCAGCGAAGAAAACAGCAAGACAAATCTTGGCCAGTTCGGCTGGCTGGAAGGAGAAACCTGCCACACGAATCCACAGCCGCGCACCATTAATGGTGACGCCGATCCCGGGAACCATCGGCAGTAACAGCAGAATGAGTCCGGCGATTAAGGAGAGGTAGGTAAACTTTCGCAGTTTTCGGTGGTCGCGGATGATGGCGATTGTTCCCAGCATGAGGACTCCACCAACCACGCTCAGGAAAAGCTGGCCCTTGAGTTCCGCATGTCCGCCGCGAGCAACAAGAGAAAAATCAATTCGATGAATCATCACCAGGCCGAGTCCGTTGAGGAGCACAGCCACAGGAAGAATCAGCGGATCAGCCCAAGGTGCAAGGAAGCGAACTCCGAGGTGAAGCGCCAGTACAGCAATTGTGGCCACCACAGTAACCACCACAAAATTCGGTGGGAAAACTTCTGCTGAGGTTGCCCCTCCGTTCACTCCCACATGCACGAGCACCCAGGCCATGAGAACGGCGATGAGAGCGAGTGCGAGGAGGAAAAGTTCAGTTCCGCGCCCTTTTTGAGGGACGCGCGAGGTAACGATGCTCATCAGTTACCTCCGTTCGTCGGTGTGGCCGAAGACGACGGAATCGGTTGCCCGCTAGGTGTCGATGTCGGGGATGCGCTCGGATGCGGCGACGGCTCAACGCGTTGCTTCGCGAGATCTTCTACCGCCTTTTGTGCATCTTCGAGAGACGAACGGGTGATCGGGCTTGCAAGCAAACGCTGTCGGGCAACCTCAGTCAGATCGTTGACAGAGATGTCGGTGGTCGAGTGTAGCGAAGCGAATTCAATTGACCCGAGGTGCTGAGGAATGCCCTGGAAAATAGCAACTTTTCCATTGTTTTCAGCAACGAAATATTGGGTCTGCGTCCATGTATAGGCCCCGAAAAGCCCCACTGCAATCAGGCCGATGATTGCGAAGATTGCTGCGATCTTGGGCCAGAGTGTCCGCCGGCCTGGCATACCCTCGGGATCGTCGTCGGCAATATCGTTATGCTTAGTCAGCGCGGCTGCACGGCCAGCGGCTCCACGCCCAAGCCGTGAGGGCCGACGTCGGTCGGCTGCGGCAGACCCCACCACGAGCGGCCCACGATCGTACGGATGATCCGACGACGGCAATACTTGCGCGACGACGACGGTGACGTTGTCCGGGGCGCCAGCAGCGAGAGCTAAATCGATAAGCTGAGCACCGGCGTCTTCGATCTCAGGGGTGGCGAGTACTTGTGCGATCGTCTCATTCGACACGACGCCGAATAAGCCGTCCGAACAAAGCAACCAGCGGTCCCCAACAACGGCTTCGCGGATTGATTCGTCAAGCTCAAGAGGCTCGGGCGAATCACCGATATTGCGCATGATGACGTTGCGCTTGGGATGGTGTGCGGCTTCTTCTTCGGTGAGCTGACCGTGATCAACCAGGTATTGGACTAGCGTGTGATCGCGTGTGACCTGGGTGAGTTTTCCGTCGCGGAGGAGGTAGGCGCGAGAATCGCCGATGTGAACCATGGCCAACTTATTTGAGGTTCGTAAAATAGCGATACATGTGGTCCCGAGGCCTTCGAGTTCCCTTTTTTCATGTGCGCGCTCGATCAAATCTTCGTGTGCCTCCGCTAGCGCACGACGAAGGAGAGGCAGGAGTTCGTCGGCTTGATGGGTGTCATCGATTTCAGCTAAATGTGCGATGGTCACCGAGGAGGCGATATCTCCGCCGGCGGCGCCGCCCATGCCATCGGCAAGAACCAGCAGATTGGTGGAGGCATAGCCGGCATCTTGGTTTGATTTTCGGACCAACCCGATGTCAGAAAAAGCCGCGTACTTGAACTGGACACTCATTGAGCCAGCTCCATCGTGGTTTTGCCGATGGTCACACGTGTGCCCGGGCGCAAAGGGACTGGAGCATAGATGCGCTCAGTTCCGACCCAGGTGCCGTTTGTGGAGCTCAGATCCTCAATCCACCACTGGCCGTTCTCGTTGTAGAAACGAGCGTGGCGCGAAGAGGCGAAACCGTCGTCGAGAACGAGGGCAGAGTCGGGTGAGCGACCCACGGTAATCGACGCCGATCCGAGTGGAAGAGTCGTGCCAGTGAGCGGGCCAGCGACGACGACGAGGCGCGGACGGGCGGCGACGGAGCCGGCAGGCGTCAGCGGCGTTTCACGGTGCTGTGCCCGGCGTGCGCGAGCGGCCGCTTTTCGATCAGCGAAGGAGCCTCGCTGGCCGCGGTCGGAAACGCGGGTTCCAAAGACGTCGGCACGAATTGTCTGCAAGACGAGCAGGACAAAGAGCCAGAGCAGTGCAAGGAACCCGAAGCGAAGAACAGTGAAAAGGATCGCGCTCATAGCGCCTCCGGGGAAGTCCAAAACATGATTTTTGTACGTCCAAGGGTGATTGTATTCCCGTCAACCAAAGTGGCGGCGGTGATCCGATGCCCTTCGACAAATGATCCGTTGGTGGTGTTCAAATCAGTGGCAATCACACCACTGGGGGTGATCTTGAGTTCGAGGTGGCGGCGCGAAACACCCGAATCATTGACCACAATGTCAGCACTCGATCCACGTCCCAACACAGTCACCTGGCCAGTGAGGACGTAGCGTTCGCCCGCGACGTCGATCACCGGGTTTTCAGGTGACGCGTCAGTTGTGGTCGCAGGTGCTGCAGCGCCGCGGCGGGAGGAACCGTGTACGGAGATTTTGCCCTTGGGAAGCTGCGTAGACGAGGCAAATTTGACACGGACGGGGCCGAGGAATGTGTAGCGCTGTTCGCGTGCATGTGCGATCGCTGCGCTCGCGAGCTCAGCTCGCAGGGAATCTTCGCCCCAGTCAGTGAGTTTTTCGCAGTCTTCACCCGAGAGAGTGACGATGAAGTCGTTTGGAGCGATCACACGATCGCGACTCATCGTGGCAGAGCGGTCGTCCATGCACTTCTTGACCCCGCTCACCAGCTCAACCGGCTTCAACTCGGTACGAAAAGCTCGTGAGAACACGCTCTCGACAGCGCTTTCAACTTTGCGTTCGAGCCTCTCAAATGCGCCCATGAACCGCTCCTCGTTAACGAAAATAAAACTTATCCGATATAACACTACTTGTTTCGCGTGCGTGGGTCACTCACCTTAGAGGTTGAGGTGGTTCTCAGGGGGTGTGGCACTGTGAATTTTATGTGCGCCACGTCACCGGCTGCGCTAGAGAGTGGGGTTTGCACCGATGGAGACCGGGCAGTATCATGTTTGTTTGTTACTCTTGCTCGAGTGGCGGAATTGGTAGACGCGCACGGTTCAGGTCCGTGTGGTGGCAACACTGTGGGGGTTCAAGTCCCCCCTCGAGCACCAATGGAAACCCCGATATCTTCAACGAGATACCGGGGTCTTTTTTGTTTTTTGGTCAGGCAGAGCGGCGTGTAAAGATTTGCGCCTTGAGGTCTGGGTCGGCCCACAATATTCATACGTGAAACCGACAAGAAACACCGTGGCGGGATCTGGTGCGTGGATTTTCTGACAGGTGGATGGGGTTATACGAATTTGCTGTTTGTCTAGGGCTTAAGTCGGAGTGAAAAGACCGGGAGTAACTCTCGCTATACCATGAATTGTAGGGGCCGTCCATCTACGGTGGGACACAAGTCCCAGCCTTAAGTCCTAGAGAGTATTTTTGTGACGACACAACGCCCTAAAAATGTCCTCAACTATTCTCATCGTCGAGAATCCGGGTGTACTGTGCTAGTTGGACGCGCACCGCAGTCGGGAGATCGTCGGGGTGTGACGTTACAGACTCGTATGAATCCGCAAGGGTTGTTCAAGAAAGGAGCTACGTTCCGTGGCTACTCAGGTTTACAAGACGCTGTCGAAGGTTGTCGGTATCATCCTCGTTCTCGTCGGCATCGGCGCGCTCATTGGTGGCATGTTCGCCAACTCCTTCATTAAGCAACAGCTAAGCGATCAGCACATCATGTTCCCGCCGACGGAGGCGATCAAGGCCCAGGTGGAAGCTGGCAGGCTGACCCAGGCTGATGCTGACGCTGTATCCCAGTATGCTGGCCAGCGCCTCGAAAATGGCGACCAGGCCAAGGTATGGTCCGATAACTTCGTGCTCGCTCACATGCGCGGTGCTGCAAAGGCGGCTGGTGTCCCTGAAGATCAGGCGACCTACGCTGGCATTGGTGACCTCGTTACTGCTGCGCAAAAGGAACTCACAGCCAAGGTGAAGGCTGACAACCCGACCGCCGACGAGAAGACCGTCAAGGCTCTCGTGGGCAAGGAAATGGCAAACCCGCAGTCGAAATACCCGGAGGCCGTAAAGGCTGGTCAGCTCCAGAAGCTTCGTATCGACACCTTCCTCAACGGCAACACCATTCGTGGAATGCTGCTCAACGCTTATGGCTGGGGTCTGGTTGGCAAGATCGCTAACATCGCCGGCATCGGTCTGATCGTGGTGGGCATCCTCCTTGCTGCTTGGGGTTTTGTTCCTTCCAAGAAGAAGAACGCATGATTCCTGTGTGAGGTTATCTAAAACACATTGCACAAAAGTGCCGGGACTTATTAAGTCCCGGCACTTTTGTGTCTGTACTTTGTTGTGGTTTCCCCGACGTCGTTGGTGATCTCAGTCACTGCAAATGAGTGTTTAACATCGATGTAAGCATTTTCGCAAGGTTACGATACTGTTTGTGTTTGACTTAACCGTTTTAGTTTGGTGTGCTGAAAATGCCATGTCATTCGATGAAGAAAGGACAAGGTATGGCAAAGCAATCAACCTCCCGTCGGGGCGGCCGCCGTGCCCTCGCCATTTCGGCGACTGCGGCTCTGACCTTGACTGCGTTTGCTGCACAGGCGAATGCTGCGGATTCCGTATATCCACAAGGAGAATATGCAGTGCGCTCCGCGCAACCAATCAATCAGGGGCACAGACTTCAAGATGTGCGTGACTGGAGCCCTGAGACCGATCCGTATGCACAATTCATGCGAGCAGACATTCCGCTCCAGCCGCGAATCGGGCACAATTCAGCTACTCAGGCTGATCCGAAGCTCGATGGTAAATCTCAGATCATGCTCATGCAGGGCGATTACGGAAACTCCTTCTTTGAGAATTTCCGTGCGAACAACGATGCTAATGAGCATACCCTCCAGTTTTGGCAGTATGCAGATTACTGGAGCCCCTGGCATGGTTCTGCCTCTTTGACAACTCCCAAGAGCCTCTACGATCCCAAATCGAGCGATTGGCGCAAGCGTGGTTTTGAATTCGGAATTGTTGATATTCCGAATCCTGCATGGACTAATGCTGCCCATCGAAACGGCGTGAAATCTATCGCCACCATCTACTTTGATCCGGCTTTCCGCCCGGCATTGACTCTCGAAGAAGCTTTCGAACCGGGTAACAAGGGCTATATCGTGGCTCAAAAGTTGATCGAAATGGCGAAATTCTACGGCTATGACGGCTACTTCCTCAATGACGAAGAAACAAATTTTGGTGAGCAGAAGCTTAAGCCATTCATGAAGCAGCTGACTGATGCGGGTCTGTACACCCAGTGGTACACCAATACTGGATCACAGTGGGACTCGGTTAAAGCTGAATGGACTGGCAAGGGTGCCAAGAAGGTCATGGATTCAGTCTTCTTGAACTACGGGTGGGATGAGAGCTCGGCTAAAACAATTTTGGGACAAATCGCTCAGGCAAAGGATGATCCTTTCGCTCAAGCATTTTTCGGTGTTGAGGCTAATCAGGCGAAGTTCCAAAATCTGCATCCCACAGCCAAGGGTATTCGTGGACTCTACGTCGATAAAGAGAAAAACCATTCGCCGCGCGCCTCTATCGCTCTTTTCACCCCCTCAGATTTCTATCAACGCGATGTTCTTGACGCAAACGATGGCCCGAAGATGAACCCTCTATTCCAGCAGGCGCCGTTTCAGTGGGTCGTCGATGGTCGCCAGCGCCTGTACTTCTCAGGCCCAACAATGAATCCGGCGTCGGCTGAATATGACGCGAAGACAAGCTACCCCGACTTGAACGCCAACGACATTACATGGCCCGGCGTCGCCGACTTCGTTCCTGCGCGGTCGGTCATCTCGGGATCCACGTTTGCCACCAATTTCTCCATCGGCAAGGGTCTGTCTTGGTGGAACGGCGGAAAGGTAACGAACTCTTCCGAGTGGTCGAATATGGATTCCCAGGCACTGCTTCCTTCGTGGCAGTGGTGGACGACGGGCGGCGGCAAACTCACCGCTGACTGGGACATGGGCAAGAATGAAAAGCGCAGCACTTTCGCTGGCAAGCCAGCAACAATTCCATTTGCAGCGCAAGGTGCCTACGAGGGTGGCAACTCGCTGGCAATCCATGGTGATACCGCGAACGACACTGTGTTGAACCTCTTCAAGACGGATCTTTCTGTCAAGAAAGGATCAGCCCTTGAGCTGACTTTCAAAAAGGTTTCCGCCGACGCCGCCCCCGCCAGTGTCGTCCTGACGCTCAAGGGCGAGAAGGAACCGGTTATTCTTCCGCTTGATTCCTCGAAGAAGGCTGGCGAGTGGACTACTGCCAAGCTGAGCTTGAAGGATTTTGCTGGCAAGACGGTGACATCGATTGGTCTGAAATTTGGCGAGGCCAAGGGCTATCAGCTCAATCTCGGTAAACTCGCCGTCACCGACGGGCGTACAGCACCAGCAGCGCCCACCGGCGTCGAGATTCGCGGTGTATACGATGACGGTCAGCTCGTCCTTGGCTGGGACAAGGCCAAGTACGGCGATGTGGTGAATTACCGCGTCAGCGCTGTCACCGCCAAGGGCACGAGCCATCTCTTCGACGGGTTCACCGATCTGGCATACATCAAGGATGCGCCCAACCGCGGCAAGGTGACCTACCAGGTACAAGCTGTTGGTAAAGATGGTCAGCTTTCGGCTCCCACACCCGTGGTCTTTAACGGCACTGGGTTGCCGACGAAACTCACGGTTGACACCACCACATCAAAGATCAACGATCTGACATTCGCAGCGAAGCCGCGTGAAGTGACTGTTCACTGGGAAGGTGCCGACGCCGGAAAGTGTACGGCGATTGCACATCTCCAAAACCGCAGTGCAGACAAGCTCAACACGTTCTCAACTACTGTGGACTGTGCCAAAGGGGTAGCGACAATTCCTGTTCCGTTCCTTGAGGGCTACACTGCAGATGTGACCGTGGTACCGCAGGGTAAGACGATCGGATACACCACTCGCGTCAATACCCATGATGGACTCGCAGCGCCAATGCCTGCGTCTGACCTGGTCATCAAGGAGAACGGCGAATACCGCTTTAAGAACCCCACCACGCGTGACTGGTACAAGCTTGTGGTGAGCTTCAAGCCGGAAGGCGGAGAAGCCAAGGTATTACGTCAGCACGTGCGTGGCGGGACAATTCGTACTGTCGGTGGTGCGGATGCAACGACAGAGGACATCACCGTTTTCCGTGCGCTCCCAGCAGCAACCGGAACGGTGATCGCTGAGCTCACGGACTATGCCGGTAATACCACCACACAGGAATTCACGATCAAGGATTATAAGGTCACCGGCATGACCCCTGGCCCTGAGGCTGAGCCTGTGCTGTCCGACTTCATTGATGTTCATTACCCACCAATTGACGTCACCGCCGGCGGAAAGGCACAGACTAGCGCTCCGACGTCGGCGACTGGACGCGCACTTCCGAAGGGAACAACGTTTACTAGCAAAGACCTGCCCGCATTCCTCTCCTTGGCGAAGGACGGGACGCTGAGCGCGAAGGTCGCCGGTGACACGAAGCTTGCTTCGGGAAGTTACGAGGCAACGATTGTAGTCACCTTCCCGGACAAGTCCGAGAAAACCATTAAGGTGCAGGTGAAGCTGACGGTGCCGAAGGCAGTAGACCCGGCTCCGACCACTCCGGCTGACCCGACACCGACTGCTCCCGCGGACCCGACACCGACGGCGAAGCCTGAGCCGAGCCCAACCGCGTCGGCGACTACGGTTCCGTGGACGAAGTTGACTCCAGCCACCCCACAGAAGTCCAATCAGGGACATAAGCCGGGAACGGTGAAGCCAACGCAGCCTGATTCATCTCAGGATTCTCAGGCTCCATCGGGCGAACTTTCTCGTACCGGTGCGTCCTCGGGTGCGATGGCGCTGGCAGGGCTGGTTGCTGTGATTGCAGGCGCTGTACTGGTTGTTCGCAAACGTCAGATGAACTAGCAAAATAGGGTAAAGGTGAGGCGTTGGGAATTTCCAACGCCTCACCTTTAGTCTGCTAATTGCGCCGAATAGGCATTTTTCGGTTGATCGCCCACGTCAGGAAGAACATCACCAGGGTGAATGCGAAGAACAATACCGCCCAGGAGCCGGGAAGAGAGAATATTTCTTCTCCCCAGATTCCCAGTGGGCCGTGGTCGAAACTCCACTGTGCATGACCCGTGCGAAGGTAGGAGAGGAAGATTCCCAGAGCAATGATTGCTGAGAGAATGACCTGGACGATCAGACCTCCAATGATCACCTGGCGCAAACGCCAACGAGCAAAAACGATTCCGAGGAAAATTCCAGCGCTCGATGACGCAGCCAGAGCGGTGACATTAAACGCCAGTGTCGCGAGGGAGACGCCCTTGAGTGTGACGCTTTCGATAAACCACGCGCCTGCCCACATCACACCGATCAAGCCCCATACCAGTGCCATGACGAGAAGAAATGAGCACACAATGAAACGGAAGTTTTCGCTTCGTGTTGCTCCAGCGGCAACACTAGCTCGCGTGCCATAGACAAAGATTGCGGCTATAGCAGCACCATATCCAATCAGACTTGTCAGAAAGCGGCTCAGGCCGATCCACAAGTACGAATGCGATCCAACCTCTTCGATCCATGGCATTCCCTCATTCGATTCTGCTCCGAAGACCACCCGGACAGTGAGCAACACCGCCACCAGGAAGACGCTAGCGAAAGCTGAAGTTTGAACGATTTGGCGTCCATACGCGGAGAAAAGTTTCATGACGTCACTTCCTTTTCACGCGCATCCGGCTCATCACACACCATGTCCCCAGAGCTGGGATCACGGCAAGCAACGCAGCGCGCTCGGTTTCTGCAATCGCAGGATTTGCCAATGTGATGAAGTCACGAAGATTAACGAGCCAGCTCGCAAGTGCTGCGCCGATAGGGGACGTGAGGACCCCAAAGGAGATGGAAAGCAACAACCACAGACCAAGAATAGTGAAGATCAGTGTTGCTCCGCCGTAGCGCAGGTAGAAAACGCTCATGAGGATCATCCATGCAAAGAACACTAGGTGCCACAGTGGAATATAGAGGTACATCCACAGTGAGGATCCGAGAACTACGCGATCATCGAGGATGTCACCGACCATGAGGAGAGCACCAGATACTGCAGAGTGAATTGCGGCCACCGCCACTGCCGTCGCAAGGGTGGACAGTGCGAGTGAACGGCGAGTGACACCTGCTCCGAGGCGTCCTTTGATACGCTCGCTCACCGTGATACCGAATCCGAGGGAGAAAATATAGAGCAGATTCGCCATCCCTGCCATGAGGTTCCACGGGCCACCGAGTGTCACCGTCGGAATACTGAACTCGGGATTGGACACGTCGGTTCCCGCCGGAATCGCGCTGGTGTCTACCGTCGTGGACGGATAGGCGTGGATCATGCCGAATTCGGATGAACCGAATATGACTGATGGTGAGGTGTCGAAGGAGCCGTTGAGGAGGCGATAAGTCAGGAGTGCCCCCGCTGTGAGTAGGAGAAAGAGTGGGAGAGTCCAGAGCATCGGCCGAAGATCGGCCTTGATGAGTGAGCGTTGCATTCTAGGCCTCCTGATGAGGAATTGATGACTGGGAATCGAGTTGCCCAAGTACCTCGGTGCCAGAAACGCGCCGCGTAATATGAGCCAGAATCGAAGTCAGATCGGGCACGCCGTTGTCCACTGACATGAGGCGTGCGTAAGAGGAACGAACGTCGTCGGCGGTTCCTTCGGCCGCGAGCTGCCCATTTTCGACGATCCACACGTCCTCGATGAGATGCTCGATTTCGTTGACATTATGAGAGGAAATGATGATTGTGCGCGGATGGGCGATGAAGTCCTGGAGAAGGACGTCGTAGAAATCGCGGCGCAATACCGCGTCCATGCCTAGGTGGACTTCGTCAAAGATGGTCAGCGGAGCGCGTGATGCAATTCCGAGCGCAGCTGACAGAGCGCTCTGCTGTCCACGTGAGAGCTGGTTGGGGCGTTTTGTGAGCGAAATTTCCCATGCGTTCAGCAGACCTTCAGCAAGCTGGCGATTGAACGTCGGTCGAACCGTGTCCCATAAGGCCAAGGTTCGCGTAATTTTGAGGTTCTCATAGAGGGGAGTCGAATCGCTGACCAGGGCAACCTGGGGCATGACCTTCGAGTTCTCCCAGATGTCTTGCCCATCGAGCGTGATTTTACCTCGGAAAGGAATCTGGGCAGCCATCGCCATAGCAAGCGTTGATTTTCCACTTCCGTTGCGCCCGAGCAGGCCAGTGATGACATGTGGTCGTAGACGTGCGTTCATCCCTTTAATTGCTTCGAAGTGCCCATAGCGTACATGAACATCATGAAGCACGACGCCGGTGGCATTGTGTGTGTCCGAGGGATGGTGTTGCGTCATGGCGTCGTTGCCGCTGATCGGCGCGAGCTCATCTGAGTGTGTCATTGTTCCTCCAGGATCGTGCGCGTGAGAGTGATGATTTCTTCCGGGGTGAATCCGTATGCCAGGCCCGTGCGAATGGCTGGTTCAAGGTGTTCGGTGCGGAAGTTTTGGCGTCCTTGTGCGCGTAAAATTTCGGGCGCATCGGCTGAAACGAACATGCCAATTCCGCGCTGTTTGTACACCAATCTCTCAGCAGTGAGGGCCGAAAATGCCTTATTCGCAGTGGCCGGATTGATTCGGTATGTGGTGGCGTACTGAGTCGTTGACATCAGTTGATCGCCGGGAACGAGTTCGCCAGCGACAATTTTTCGTCGAATATCTTCCGCAATTTGCACATAGATTGGGGTCGATGAGTCGAAGTTCAGCATTCACACCTCCTCTCCTTATTTGGTTAGTTACATAACTAATTAACCACTGAAGTTAAGGAGGTGTCAAGTTGCGAAGTCTTGTGAGGATTTTTAGTAAAAAAGATCGACGCTACGAGCGATAGAAACGAGGGGAAGCGTGGATCAATGACCGTTATTCTTTGTCACGCAGGATGCGGTGAGCGTCAGGGTTCGCCCCGCCGTCTCGACGTCGGCGCACGCCGCGCGCTCGTTCCATCGACTTCACGCGCAAGGCTTTGAGTTTTTCTGAACGTAAATGCGCACTCAGATCCATCGCCTTGATGGGAAGCATCCAGTGATAGCGACGAGCGAGCAAGCCGAAGATCAAACAGATGGAGATGGCCAACCCCATCCCTATTTCATACATTCCGTGGCTCTGGAAAAACACCATCAGCCCAGCTGCAATCACAGAGAAAGTGGCATACAAGGGGTTGGAACCGAACACGGCGGGTCTGCGACCAACCATCACGTCACGGTAGATTCCACCCATCACTGCGGTGATTGTCCCCAAGAAAATCGACGGCACCGGGTTCAATCCGGCCATCATGCCTTTCGCGGCACCTGTCGCCGACCAACAGCCGAGCACTCCGACGTCGGCGATTGCAAGTAAGCGCCGCGCCCACCGTCCGTCGAGCGGGACTAAGTAGGCAAAAATTGAGGCGCCGATTGCACCCCACAAGTACCACGGATCAGTCAGAGCGACGGGAAAATCAGTACCGAGAAGAGCATCGCGCGTCATGCCGCCACCCAGCGCGGTAACGATACCCAGCGTAAGGAAACCGAACATGTCGAAGCTGAGCGAGCGTGCCAAGGTTGCGCCGATCAGGCCGTTGGCTAGCACACCAGCGACGTCAACAATGCGGAACAGTGTTTCTGGATCCACGCTCTCCTCCTTGCAGGTCATTAAGATGACGCACCCTCCTCCCGACGTCGGGGGCGTGCGTCCGTTGTCACTGTAGCGCGCGTTAGGCGCACCTCTCACACCCTAGTAGATAAGGAAAATGGCCGGCAATTGGCCGGCCATTTTCCTTGAGATGATGGATCGCGTCAGATCAGTCCTCAACCCAGCGATCGAGTGCGTGCTGGTATGCCTCGGAATCGTGATCGCCGCGCACGAGCAGTGCAACAAGCTCAACCTTGCCGCTGTGCTCATCGAACCAATTGTCAACAGCCTTCAGTGCAACCTGAGCCGACTCCTCAAGCGAGAAGCCTCCCATTCCGGTGCCGATTGCCGGGAATGCAACAGACTTGATGTCCTTCACCTGTGCTGCCAGGTTCAGGCAGGCGGTGTAGGTGTCGTAGAGTTCCTTGAGGCGATCTTCATGGTTACCACCGCTGGCCTTCGGCGAGACGGTGTGGATCACGTACTTAGCTGGGAGGCGGTAGCCGCGAGTAATGACAGCTTCACCCAGCGGAAGCTCCTCAATGCCCGTTATTTCCTTGATCTTCTTCAGATCGGACTTGATCCAGGGGCCGCCCTGCGTCTGAATTTCCGAATCGATGCAGTGATCGAAGGGGAGCGGACAGCCGGACAGATCTGGCATCGCCGACGTCACGATAGCATCGACGACGATCTGCTCGGAATCGCCGCGGTAGAGCACCACGGAGTCGGCGTGCGTGTAATCGGAATCAGGATTTAAATCGATCACGCGGCGCAGGCTCTTGACTTCGATACGGCCATGACGGCCCATGCGACGCCACAACAGCGTGTCGATAGCGCGCGAGGTAATCGGATCGAGATCGCCAGCAGGACGCTCGGCGAGTTCGGTCTTGAGCCACAGATCGAGGCCAGCATCGGTAGAGAGGTTTGCCGACGTGCCGCCGGTGTACTTCTTGTCCTTCAGACCAGCCAGAGCGGTCAAAAGGAGATCATGTGTGGAGCGGTCATCTGTTTCGGCCGCAGGTACCGGCGTGTCGAGCTTAATTGCTTCGCGGTAATCAGAGAGTTTCAACATTATTTCCCTTTCACAGAGCTACATCTAGATTACCCAACTGGTGCCGTAGTCTAAAGCTATGACATCTGGTTTTGACATTGATGAGTTTTTATTCGGCACCCCTTCCCGAAAGAACGACGCTGAAGTTCCGACTAACGTCCCGTCTGACGCTCCCAACAGTGGCGTCGATGAGGTGCGCATCACCGACAGTAGCGACAGCGAGGCGACAGCTCCCAACGCCGTTGTCGGTGACACAGTGACGCCAATGAAAACAGGCCGCAGTGACGCGCCTGTTGGACGTCCCAAGACTGGGTTTGACCTCGTTATCGCAACTGATGGTTCGTGCTCTGGTAACCCTGGGCCAGGTGGCTGGGCTTATGTAGAACAGTTGACTGGGCAGTGGGCAAGCGGCGGCGCACACGCAACCACCAACAACATTATGGAGCTGACCGCGCTGGTGGCTGCTCTCGAATTTGCCGGCCCGGATCGCGACCTTCTGTTGCGTATCGATTCGCAGTACGTCATTAATTCGGTCACCAAGTGGGCGAAAGGGTGGCGTAAGAGGGGGTGGAAGAAAGCCGACGGTAAGCCGGTAGCAAACCGTGAACTCATTGAACGTGCGCTCGAACTGTATGAAGGGCGCAGTGGGAAAACTGAAGTGGAGTGGGTGCGCGGCCACGCGGGTGATGCGGGCAATGAGCTCGTGGACTCACTTGCCGTGGAGCAGACCCAGATACACTCGCACTGAGCGATTTACTGGACCAGAGTCGTAGTGAGCGTGGTTCTCAAGAAACGTGGTGTCGCTTAGACTGGGGGAATGACACATACAGCACCACGGGCCGAGAAGCGCCCGATTGAACGGACATTCCACGGCGACACCGTTGTGGATCACTACGAATGGTTGCGAGGCGACGAGGCTGCGGCTCGTGCCCTCGTCGAACAGGAGAACGAATGGTTCGCTGAGCGTACTGCGCATCTTGCGGGCCTGGAAAAGAAAATCGTCGGTGAAATCGCCGCGCGCACGAAGGAAGCTGATGTGACGGTTCCCGTGCGCAAAGGTGACTACTGGTATTGGACTCGCACATTCGAAGGGAAGTCGTACCCTGCGTTTTCCCGTGCGCGTGCTATCGGGAGCGAGCGCCCCGATCCAGACACCATTGGTGATGCCGAGCAGGTGATCTACGACGCCAATGTGCTCGCGCAGCCGCATGAGTTCTTCTCCATTGGAGGGCAGGCTATCTCGCCTAATGGTGAGCTTCTTGCGCTCGCGGTGGATGTGGCGGGAAATGAGGAATTTGCGCTGACGATCTCGCGTATTGACACCGGTGAAGTTGTGGATTCATCGCTGTCGAAGGTTGTGTATGGACTGGCTTTTTCCCCAGATTCCAGTCGTATCTACTACACGCGTGCAGATTCGGCGTGGCGTTCTTACCAGATTTGGGAGCACGTGATCGGTGAAGATCCGGAAACTGACCGCCTCATTTATCAGGAAGATGACGAGAATTTCTCCGTATTGATGTGGGAATCGCGTGACGGTGAGTGGCTCATCATCCACTCGGCATCGACCACCACCTCCGAGGTGCGGCTCATGCCTATCACCGACGCCGGAGCTGAGCCTTTCGTGGTGTCTGAGCGTCGTGCGGGGCTCGATTACACGGCGGATGTCGCCGGTGATCAGCTCTTGATCTGGCATAACCTCACCAACGTGGGTTTCGAGGTGTCCAGCGCTCCGATCGGAGCCTCGGTTCCTGAAAGCTGGAAGACTGTGATGTCTGCGGCCAAGGGGGAACGTATCGTTGAAGTTGCCGCATTCGCAGGCTTCGCCGTGGTGTTGCTCCGCTCTGCTGGCTCGACCACGTTGCGCGTGCTGCGTAGGATCGACGTGCAAGGAACGGACGAAAGCGGAGCACCGGCGTTGTCGGGTTGGAGCGAGCCGGAGGCAATCAACGCTCCGGAGTTGTCCACAATTGATCTGGGAGCGAACCCGGAGTGGAATGCACAGTCGGTGCTCTTCATGACCGAGTCCCTGCTTGATCCGGCCACGGCGAACGAGTGGGACGCCGCGACCGGTGAGGTACGCACGCTCAAGGTGCTCGACGTGCCAGGTTATGACCGTTCCAAGTATGTCCAGGTGCGCGAGTGGGCCACCGCCGAAGATGGTACGAAGATCCCGATGACGGTGGTTTACCGAGCTGACCTTGAACGCGATGGCTCGAACCCCGGTTTCATTTATGGCTACGGCTCCTATGAAATCTCGATCGATCCGTTCTTCGCGGCGGATCGTTTACCGATTTTTGATCGCGGGATCGTCTATGCCATTGCGCATGTCCGTGGTGGCGGCGAGATGGGGCGCGAATGGTACGAGAACGGCAAGTTCGACAAGAAGAAGAACACGTTTAGCGACTTCGTGGCTGCAGCACATCACCTGTTTGACACCGGCCTGGTGGACCCAAGACGTCTAGCGGCCGAGGGCAGCAGCGCTGGTGGTCTGCTGATGGGTGCGGTCACGAACCTAGCGCCGGAGACTTTCCGCGTGGTTCACGCTGGTGTGCCATTCGTCGATGCACTCAACACAATCCTCAAGCCTGAACTTCCCCTGACCGTGGGCGAGTGGGAAGAGTGGGGTAACCCAGTGGAGTCGGAGCACATCTACCGTTATATGAAGGAGTACTCGCCATACGAGAACGTGCGCGAAGGTGAGCTTTATCCAGCGATCCTGGCAACAACGTCGATCAACGACGTGCGTGTGTCCTACCTTGAGCCAATGAAGTGGGTGCAGGTTCTGCGCGACAACGTCACCAACGACGAGGTGACGCGTCCAATCCTTTTGCTGACCGAAACTGTTGCTGGTCACGGTGGCGGTTCAGGCCGGTACAAGAAGTGGGAAGATCGTGGGCGCGAGCTGGCGTTTATCTTCGATCAACTTGGTGTGACCGAGTGATGTGTAGAGCACGTTAACACTGAGGCACTAACTACCTGGACTAAAACTCGTCCACTTGATGAGGTGGGGCTGGCTGCGTTTGCAGCCAGCCCCACCTTTGATGATCTGTATCCCAGACGAGGGTGTATCTGGCCCGCGTTACAGCCGGATCAAGCGATCCCATGCCGACAGCGCGGCCGTAGCTCCGGAACCGGAAGCGATGACGATCTGCTTAAATGTGGTGTCCGAGCAATCGCCAGCAGCATAGATTCCCGCCACGCTCGTGGCGCCCTTGCCATCTGTCGCGATTTCACGTTTGGCATTGAGTTCCACCACGCCGTCGAGCCACTCGGTGTTCGGTAGCAAGCCGATCTGCACAAACACGCCCGACAGATCCACAGACTTTTTCTCACCAGTAGCCCGATCCGTGTAAGTCAAGCCAGTCACCTGCGTGCCGTCACCGAGCACTTCGGTGGTCTGAGCATTCGTGATGACTGCAGTGTTCTTCAGCGCGGCGAGCGAGTCCATGAGAACATCGTCGGCACGGCACTTGTCTGCAAACTCGAAAACGGTCACGTGCGAAGCGTGAACAGAGAGATCGATCGCAGCCTCGATACCTGAGTTCCCGCCGCCAATCACGGCCACTTTCTTATCCTTGAAAAGTGGGCCGTCGCAATGCGGGCAGAACGTGACGCCCTTGTTGCGGTATTCCTCTTCGCCCGGCACTCCCATCAGACGCCAGCGCGCACCGGTAGCGACGACGACGGTGCGAGCCTTGAGTGCGCCGTCGCCGAAGTGGACGGTGTGCAGCTCGCCCTCTGCCGACGCCGGAGTGAGACCGGTTGCGGTTGAGGCAGGGTAGACATCGATCGCATAGTGCTTGACGTGCTCTTCGAGCTGCGCGGAGAGCTTCGGACCTTCGGTGTAGGTCTGCGAAATGAAGTTTTCGACTGCGAGCGTGTCGTTCATCTGTCCACCGAAACGTTCACCAGTGATTGCTGTGCGCAGACCCTTACGGGCGAAATAAATTGCCGCAGCTGCGCCAGCTGGGCCTTGCCCCACAACAAGGGCGTCATAAGGCTCGGCAGAATTCATCTTTTCAGCCGTACGATCAGCAGCCCCGGCATCCAGACGAGCCACGAACTCTTCGATCGTGGTGCGGCCCTGGCCGAACTCTTCACCGTTGAGGTAGATCGTTGGCACCGAAAGAATATTCTTCGCGTTGACTTCATCCTGGAAGAGCGAACCTTCAACAGCTGTGTGCTTAATGCGCGGGTTGATCACGCTCATTGTGTTCAGGGCCTGAACAACAGTTGGGCAGTTTTGGCAGGTGAGCGACATGTAGGTGACGAACTCAAAATCGCCTTCAAGGCCAGCCACGGCATCGATGAGTTCTTGTTCTTCCTTGATCGGATTTCCGCCCACCTGCAGAAGTGCAAGAACGAGCGAAGAAAACTCGTGTCCCATCGGAATTCCAGCGAACTGGACGGCAATGTCCGTACCTGCGCGGCGGATGGTGAAGCCGGGTTTACGCTCGTTGGCTGAGTCGTCGCGCATGTATTCGACGTTGTCGCTCAGCGCGGCGATGTCCTGGAGCAGCAGTTCGAGATCTTCCGACGCGGGGCGTTCGTCAAGCGACGCCACCAGTTCTACTTTCTCGGTGATGCGCCCAGTGAGCTGCATAAGTGACGCGGTCAAGTTCTCGTCTAGTAATTTCTTGGCCATCGAAGCCTCCTCAAAGCATGATGTGGTTGTTGTGGTACCAAAGCTGGTGTGTTGAGGCGTCGCAGAAACGCCCCTGAAGGGAGTTCACTACCGACGGTAGCCCTTCAGGGGCGTTCCAGAACGCCGATGTGATGCGTGGTGATCAGATCTTGCCAACCAGATCGATGCCGGGGGTCAGAGTTGCTTCGCCCTCTTCCCACTTTGCCGGGCAAACCTCGCCTGGATGTGCTGCGATGTATTGAGCGGCCTTGATCTTACGCAGGAGCTCATCAGCGGAACGGCCAATACCTTCAGCGGTCTGCTCGATGTACTGAATCACGCCGTCAGGATCGATGAGGTAGGTGGCGCGGTCAGCCTGGGCGCCGCCTTCACGCAGGGTGTCAAAGTTGGTGGCGAGCTGGCCATTCGAATCACCGAGCATGAAGTACTTGACCTTGCCGACTTCCTCGGAATCGTCGTGCCACGCCTTGTGGACGAAGTGCGAATCAGTGGAAACAGAGAAGACTTCGACGCCCATTTCCTGGAGCTGATCGTAGTGATCTGCGAGATCGCCGAGCTCAGTGGGGCAAACGAAGGTGAAATCGCCGGGGTAGAAGAAGAAAACGGCCCATTTGCCGAGAACATCCTTTTCTGTCACTTCTACGAATTCGCCGTTGTGGTAAGCCTGCGTGCTGAACGGCAAAATGGAGGTGTTAATCAGAGACATAGCGCCCTTTCTTTCCGAGTGGATCCGAATCGGGAATCCAATACTTGAATGGTTCAAGAAAAGTCTATCTCTCCGAGTGCGTAACCGCAAAGAAAATCTTTCAAAGTGCTGCACATTCTCTATGGAGAGTGTGCTCCAACCATGTCGATGTGCGGGGGCTGACTAGCGCCTCATGGCTGCGCCGAGCGCCGCCTTCCACGAACCGAACCGCTGGCGGATCGCGGCTCCTGAGGGGAGTTCGCCTTTCTTCTCGTTCTTTTCCAACCACGTTTTGTAGCCGACGAAGGATGCAGACGTACCCGAGTGAGCGGCATCGATCATATAGGCGCGAATCGCGTAGATGTAATCATCTTGGCTGAACTTCAACCCACCACGAGCGCGCCCACGCCTCGGCTCCAAGCCGATTGCGGCCAGCGCATCGTTCCAGTATCCGTTGAACCGCTTGATAATCGTTTGTGACGTCGGAGGCCACAAGAAACCACCCTCGCCCCCGTCTTGCAAGGCAATGAACTGCGAGCGGTGGTGGTCGTATTCCTTGGCAGTGAGAGTTGCCTGAGGATCGGTTTGAGTTAGTCGCGCACCCGCCGCAACAAGCCCAATGACATGCTCGATCGCTTCATCACTCAAGCCCTCAAGGTGGTCGGTGATCTCATCGTGAACCGCGTCGGACACATCCTCGGTTGGTATCGGTTCGCAGTTATTCGCCGAAGCAAGCATCAAGAACATTGCTGCCATCAACGAGCGCTGGCCGAAGTGCTTCGCCGGCCCATGGTTTGAGCGCGCAGTTTCAAGGATCCCGCCGCGGTAGAGGAACTCCAGTGCCAAAATGGCCGCCGACGTCGCAACCTCGCTGAGCTCGGCGTGGAAGGACACCGACTGGTCATCCGGCTTGCCGCACAGATCAGAAATACCGCGAACCGAAAGGAACGGAATCCCGAAGCGATACGCGGTTTGAGCAGCAGCGTGACTTTCCATATCTGCGCTCAACGCATGTGGGAAGACCTCCCGCCTATTTTCGACGTTACGCTCGGTAACAAACGCATCAGAAGACAGCATCTGACCGATGCGAACATCCTGCGGACAAATTGTGTGGTTCAGTGCAGACTCATGCTCACTGGAGAACACCGAAACTGCCTCTGACCACCGAACTGGTTGCCCCGACGTCGATAGCTCCTCGAGGAGTGACAGAGCGCCGTCGAGAAGGGCTGCGTCGCCGGTGAAAACCTCCGGCTGGCCCGGAACTTGTCCGGGAGCGTAACCGAAGGCGGTGCCATCTGCCCCGCCGTTGATATACGTTTCGCCGACGATGACCTGGCCAACGCGAGCATCTGCTGCAAGGCCACCTGTTGAGCCGATCGAAATGATGGCACGCGGCTGATACTTCGCCAGTGCCCACCCAAGAGCACTGGCACATGCTGCCATGCCAATTCCCGTCACCATCGTGACGATATCGGAGCGGCCGCGGTGGAACGCCACTACCTTCGCTGCCGAATTTTCGACCTCGGTACGCTTGGACTGAGCGAGAAGTTCGTGCATCGGTGCCATTTCTTCAGGCATGGCAGAGATGATGAGAGCATTGATCGGAATCATGAGGCGGCTCCTTTGCCAGCATCAGTAGTCAGGACCTGTTCCCACTCGGAGCGCTTGGACAGCATGGCTGTGACGGCGTCTTTGGCACCCTTGAGCGAGTGGTGGGCACCCCACCCACACTGTACTTCGTTGGCAGCGGGGACGGCGTCGGCAGTGAGGATGTCGTGGAAAGTTGTCTCGACTAATTCGGCTGTTGACGTCACATCCGGTTCGCCGCTGAGCATGAGGTAGAAGCCTGTTTGGCACCCCATCGGGGAAAAATCGACGACGTTTGACGCGTGGTTTCGCGAAAATTCAGCGAACATGTGCTCAATGGAATGGACAGCGTCCATCTCTAAATGTTCGGAATTTGGCTGGCAGAAACGCACATCATACTTTGTCAGTACGCTGCCCTCGCTCAGGCGCTTGACGTCTGCCACACGAATGTAAGGAGCACAAACGTAACGGTGATCGAGGTTGAACGATTCCACATTAAGTTTCATGTTGTGCTCCCATACTGGTTCCATTAAACAGCTATAGCTTCAGGTTACACGTCCTTGTGAACCCGCGGGGAGTGTCACGACCCGCATGGACACCTTCGCGCGCGTAACGGATAATATCCACATGAATGCAATTGTGACAGTGACAGGGCTTGACACCACTGGAATTGTGGCGGCCGTTGCCGGCCACTTGGCCCAGAAGAACATCAATATCCTCGATATCTCTCAGCAGACGATGGGTGAGTACTTCGCGATGATTCTCGAAATTCAGTTGGGAGATCAGCCGAATATGCTTGAGCTGCAGGAGTCCCTGCGCTCGCTCGGGGAGGAGCGCGGCCTGGTGATCACCCTCCAGTCCCACGTAATTTTTGACGCGATGCACGATCTGTAGGAGGTGGCACATGCTGCATAACGTGAACGAGATCCTTGAGACGGTCAACATGATCGCCCAGGATAAACTCGACATTCGCACTGTCACCATGGGTATCTCGCTGCTCGATTGCGCCGACTCTGATGACGCCCGCGCTCGTGAACGGGCCTACAACAAGATCACCCGCCTGGCGGCGAACCTCGTCGAGACGGCTCGGTCGATTGAGGCTGAACTCGGCATCCCTATTATTAACAAACGAATTTCAGTTACCCCCATCGCGCTCGTAGCTGGGGCATCGGAAAACCCCGACTATGTGGAGTGGGCTCGCACGCTTGATGCAGCAGCAAAGGCTGTGGGAGTTGATTTCCTCGGCGGTTTCTCCGCCCTCGTTGAAAAGGGTGCTACGGTATCCGATCAGCGTCTGATTGATTCGATTCCGCAGGCGTTGACCAGCACCGATGTGGTGTGTTCGTCGGTTAATATTGGTTCTTCGCGCGCGGGCATCAATATGGATTCCGTCAAGCGCATGGGAGAAGTTGTGGCTGAAACCGCCGCGCTCCCAGGAGGATTACTTGGCGCTGCGAAACTGGTGGTTTTTGCGAACTCTGTTGGCGACAACCCCTTCATGGCTGGAGCATTCCACGGTGTGGAGATGCCTGAGTGCGTGGTGAGTGTGGGCGTTTCGGGGCCTGGCGTTATTAAGCGTGCGATCGATTCTGTGCCTGAGGGATCGTTCAATGAGCTGGCCGAGATTGTCAAGAAAGCGGCATTCAAAGTGACCCGCACAGGCGAGATCGTGGGGCGTATGGCAGCTGAACGTCTCGGAGTTCGATTCGGTATCGTTGATCTTTCCCTCGCACCGACAGCAGAGGTGGGCGATTCTGTTGCTCGTGCTTTGGAGGCAATGGGTCTGGAACGTGTTGGTGCCCATGGAACTACTGCAGCGCTCGCGCTTCTCAACGATGCTGTGAAAAAGGGTGGTCTCATGGCCTGCTCACAGGTGGGTGGACTGTCGGGTTCCTTCATTCCAGTGTCCGAAGATGAGGGCATGATTGAAGCTGCTCGCTTGGGTGCGATTTCGGTATCGAAGCTCGAAGCAATGACAGCGATCTGCTCGGTTGGCCTGGACATGATTGCCATTCCCGGTGACACCCCGGCAGCCTCAATTGCTGGCATGATCGCCGATGAAGCAGCCATTGGCGTGATGAACAACAAGACCACTGCTGTTCGCGTGATCCCCGCTGTGGGGATTCACGAGGGGCAAATGGTGGAATTCGGCGGTTTGCTTGGTCAGGCACCGATCATGCCGATTAGCCCTTACTCATCACAGGCGTTTATTAACCGTGGTGGTGCAATTCCGGCGCCGTTGCATCAGTTCAAGAACTAGATTCTTTTACTCGTTAATATCTTTGGGCCTCCCGCGATCGCGGGAGGCCCAAAGATATTAACGACTGCTTCTCTGAAATCGAGCGATTTCGCCGGTGTGTACTTTTATTGGCCTTGGTACGTGAGCTGCAGCCGGCGCCACGATCTGCTGTGGGTGGTGTTTACTGCTCTTGGCACTTGGGGCATACACCCCAGAACGTCACTTCAGCCTCGTCCAGGACGAAGCCATGATCGTTGGACGGGGTGAGGCACGGGGCGTATCCCACCACGCAGTCGATATCGATCACTGTGCGGCAGTGACGGCACACTAGATGGTGGTGGTTATCGTGATTGGACACTTCATAGAGCGGCACAGAACCGGCAGGCTCAATCTTTCGCAGAATCCCTTTTTCAGTCAGGGCGTGGAGTACATCGTAAATCGCTTGAGTCGAAACACGGCCAAGGCGTTCAGTGACACCGCGACGCACGTCATCAGCGGTTGAGTGCGGGTGCTGAGTTAACTCGTGCAACACGGACAGCCGCGGCTTGGTAACGCGCAGGCCAACCTCATGTAGCGTTTTCGAGAAAGATGTGTCCATGAGGACAATGTTTGCTGGTTTTTTCGAATCATTCAAGTTTCATGTGCAGAATTTCACCGAAATAATTGCGTGATCGGCTTCATCTTTCGTTCCGGAGGGGCAAAAGTCCTAACTTTCGTTATCCGACTCGCCGAGTTTCGCACAAAGATCCCTTTTTCTCTTCATCGCTTTCATCCACTTTTCCGCGTGTCAATGCGCCTAACTCTGTCAAGAGGTAAAACCCCACATGTTGGAAGATGTTGCGGTGGGTGAAATACGCCTACACAAGATGTAGTGTTGGGAGACATTGCCGTACATAACAAAACAACCTAGGATCGCTGGGGTTATCGGCACGTGTTAGACCCCCTCGGAAGGAGAGATCAATGATCACCGTTTATAGCAAGCCCGCATGTGTGCAATGCAATGCCACGAAGCGCTCGCTGATTAAGCTTGGTCTTGACTTCGTTGAAGTGGATCTCACCGAGGATGCTCAGGCGCTCAAATCCGTCAAAGCGCTCGGATATGCGTCGGCTCCGGTCGTAATGGCGAACGGGGAACACTGGAGTGGCTACCGCCCGGACAAGATCAAGGCACTTGCCACGAGCAAACGCGCAACTGCCGCTGCTTAATGCGTGAGCAATGGTTCACGTCGTCTACTTCTCGTCGGTCACTAACAACACTGCCCGTTTTGTCGAAAAGCTCGGTGTGGATGCGCAGCGTATCCCGCTCCGACGTGACGACCCATTCCTCCACGTTACTGAGCCATACGTGCTGATCGTTCCTACTTATGGCGGAGGAAACAGTGGTGGTGCGGTGCCCAAACAGGTCATCAGATTCCTCAACGATCCCGCAAACCGTGCTCTGATACGCGGAGTGATTTCCGCAGGAAACACTAATTTCGGAAAAGCCTACTGCATCGCGGGTGACATCATCTCTCGCAAAACTCACGTACCCCACATGTACCGTTTCGAACTGCTCGGCACACCCGCCGATGTGGCGAAAGTTAAAGAAGGATTGGAAAAGTTTTGGACTACCATTCGCTGAACGCCCAGCTCAATCTCTACGCGCCTGACGGCTCAATTCAGTTCGACGCAGATCTGCGTGCCACCGAAGCGTACATGGAAGACCACGTAGAGCCCCGTCGTCGTCGCTTCAGTTCGGTTACCGAGCGAATGGCGTGGTTGGTTGACAAGGGCTACTACGAAAAGGCCATTGTTGATCGTTATCGCGCGGAGTTCGTGGAGGAGATCTTCCCTGCGGCCGACGCGATGGATTTCCACTTCTCCTCCTTTCTTGGAGCTTTCAAGTTCCACACCTCGTATGCGCTCAAAACCTTCGACGGCAAGGAATACTTGGAGAACTTCGAACAGCGCGCAGTGATGGTAGCTCTCGCTCTGGGTGAGGGTGACGAAGAGCAGGCAATGAACTTGATGCGCGAGATAATTTCGGGTCGATTCCAACCGGCTACCCCAACTTTCCTGAACGCGGGCAAGGTCGCACGGGGTGAGCTTGTTTCCTGCTTCCTTTTGCGTATCGAGGACAATATGGAGTCCATTGCGCGAGGAATTAACTCGGCTCTGCAGCTGTCTAAACGTGGCGGCGGTGTGGCGCTGAACTTGACCAATCTCCGTGAGCTCGGATCTCCGATTAAGCGAATCCAGAACCAATCTTCGGGTGTCAATCCGGTGATGAAGCTTTTGGAGGATGCGTTCTCGTATGCGAACCAGCTCGGTGCCCGACAGGGTGCCGGCGCGGTGTATCTCCATGCCCACCACCCAGACATCCTGCGCTTTTTGGATACGAAGCGTGAGAATGCGGATGAGAAAATCCGTATTAAAACGCTGTCGCTGGGTGTGGTGATCCCGGATATTACGTTCGAGCTGGCCAAGGCGAATGAGCCGATGTATCTGTTCTCGCCTTACGACGTCGAACGCGTATACGGAGTGCCGATGACGGAAATTTCTGTCAGCGAAAAGTACCGAGAGATGGTGGACGACGAACGTATCCGCAAGTATAAGATTGACGCCCGTGCGTTCTTTAAGACCTTAGCCGAGATCCAATTTGAATCGGGCTACCCGTACATCGTTTTCGAAGATACGGTGAACCGTGCCAATCCGATTGATGGACGCATCTCGATGTCGAACCTCTGCTCAGAGATTCTTCAGGTATCTGAGGCATCCACGCTCAACGCGGATCTCTCCTATAAGCATGTGGGTATAGACATTTCCTGCAATCTGGGATCCTTGAACATTGCGAGGGTAATGGACGCTGGTAACCTCGGGCACACGGTAGAGACGGCGATTCGTGCGCTCACCGCCGTCTCGGATCAGACCTCGATTGAGTCGGTGCCATCTATCAAGCGAGGAAACGAACGTTCGCACGCAATCGGATTGGGACAGATGAACCTCCACGGCTACCTGGGCCGCGAGCGAATCTTCTACGGTTCTCCCGAAGCGCTCGACTTCACAAACATCTACTTCTACACAGTCGCATACCATGCGATCCGCGCATCGATGGAAATCGCCAAGGAACGCGGGGAGAGTTTCGACGGTTTCGAGCGTTCGGACTACGCCAACGGCACCTACTTCGACAAGTACATCGATCGAGAGTGGACGCCTGAAACGCAGCGCGTGCGCGAACTTTTCGCAGGCCACCACATCCCGACTCAGGAGGACTGGCGCCAGCTTCGCACCGACGTCGCCGAGTACGGAATGTACAACCAGAACTTGCAAGCTGTGCCACCCACGGGGTCGATTTCGTATATCAACCATTCGACGTCGTCGATCCACCCGATCGCCTCGAAAATCGAGATTCGCAAGGAGGGCAAGCTCGGGCGCGTGTATTATCCGGCTGCTTACATGACTAACGACAATCTCGAATACTTCCAGGACGCATACGAAATTGGACCACAGAAGATCATCGATACCTACGCCGTCGCGACGCAGCATGTGGATCAGGGCTTGAGTCTGACACTGTTCTATCCGGACACGGTATCCACACGCGACGTGAACAAGAACTACATCTACGCCTGGCGCAAGGGAATCAAGTCGCTGTACTACATGCGTATTCGACAGGCTGCGCTTGAGGGTACGGAAGTGGAAGGTTGCGTTTCGTGTATGCTCTAGCGAGTTTGTGAGCTAACGGCGTCGGTGGCGGGAGGAGATCGCTACCGACGCCGTTTTCATGAAATGCGTTTTTGCGCCGAGCCGCCTGTGTTGTGACTGGGCATTGGCGTTGTGGTGAGGGCTGGTGCTGTTTCATTGTTTGCCTTCACAAAGTGTTGTGGATAAGACAAAACAGAAAATCTGAAAAGCAGTAGAATTGAATCACTGATAAAGGAGAGTGATTCACGTGTTGAGTGAGGGCATCGGTCAGCGCATTCGTGAGGTGAGGCAGAGCCAAGGATGCAGTGCTCGCGAGCTTGCGCGAATGCTTGAGGGCACCATTTCGCAGGCGGGTCTTTCTCGCATTGAATCAGGAAAGAAGATTCCCGACGCGGGGCAGTTGCTTGCGTTGAGTTGGGCGCTTGCCGTCCCAATGGAGGATTTTCTCGACGAAACGCCACTGCGTGATCGGGTGGAATGGGCGGCTCGCTCCGATCGAGGCATTGATATGACAGCAGCGAAAGAAGAACTACTGCCGTATCTGCGTTTGCGTATCCGTTTGGACGAAGTTCAGGTGGGAAGATGACACTTTCCGCTTCGAAAGCAGGCCAACTAATCGCTGAGAAATTTCGCCGTGAACACCGCCTTGGTGATAACCCGATCGTTGATATCGATGAGCTTGAGCGTCTCGTTCCGGATGTTGATTTCGTTGTCATTGATTTAAATGATCGAATGGATGGTCTAGTTCTACGAGATCCACAAACGAGGAAAACCGTTGTGGGAATTGGTGCCTCATCGAATCCATTTCGTCAGAGAATGACGATTGCGCATGAGATCGGCCATTTTCTCGCAGGGGATATCTCAACATCGGCCAAGCAATACATTTGTGAAGGTAACTCGGCGCGAGAAACAAAAGCGAATAGTTTTGCGCGGCACCTGCTGTGTCCTCTTGAGGGTGTACAGGTTTTGTTGGGTGATTCATTCGAATCGCCGCGCGAAAAGCTTTCGCAAGTAGTGAAGAAGTTTCGAGTTTCGCCTGCAGTTGCATTGATTCAGATCGGTGATGCGAATCTTCTTTCTCAGGATGAGATTGATCCGTTGGCTGGTGTAAGTGCTGCTGAACTTGCCACCCAGTTCGGTTGGAGAGCTGAATATGATGCGCTCGCCGTGGGATCGCGGCGAAAAGGCGCCTCTGCACCATTAATCGCTGACGCAACAAGAGCATATATCGAGGGGAAGATTCCGCTTCACGCAGTTGCCTTCGCGCGTGGTCAGGCAGTTGAAGACGTGCGCGAAGAACTCGAATCGCTCTTCAATGAAATGAACTCTTCCAGGAAACAAATTTCCTCGGGCGATTCT
Source organism: Arcanobacterium canis (assembly GCF_029625435.1). Taxonomy (GTDB): domain Bacteria; phylum Actinomycetota; class Actinomycetes; order Actinomycetales; family Actinomycetaceae; genus Arcanobacterium; species Arcanobacterium canis. Next base: position 49,976 of record NZ_CP121208.1, read on the forward strand.
CAGACTTCGGAGGACGATGAACTCGCGACTCTGATCGAATTCTTCGGGGAATGAGGAACGTGGAAGATGTTCATCGTTGCTGATACGAGCGTGCTTTTATCTTTTGTCTGTTCTAATCAGCATGACTTTTTAGTGAAAATTGCAAAAAGCGCGCAAACGTCCATCTCAGTTCCCCGGGCCATTGAGCGAGAAATGGATCGAAAATTAACGACTCCACGGTTCAAAGGTGGTCGAAAAAGGTGGGAAACACTCAAAAGTTCGCCCTATTTCTGTGTTATTGATGATTCACTTGAAAATCTGACTCCCTATTTGAGCATGTATACCGGTCCGGGTTTCGATCTGGCCAATCCACGTCAGAAAGATCTTGGTGAGGCGATTGCGATAGCACACTGTCTTGCACAGCGTGATCAAGATGTGCGTTCGCTTCTTATTATTGACGATGAGCAAGGGCGAAAGAACGCGCGGCGGCAGAATATTGCCTGCATGACGTCGGTAGGCGTGTTACTCCAAGCGGTGAGAGCCGGGCTGATTCAAAATCGAGGTGAAGCAAAGAAGGCGTGGATTAAGCTCAGTAAATATGACGTTCACACGCCGTTTGAACAGACACAACTCAACGAGAAGAAATACTACAAGCAGTAATGCCGGTAGTGAAACGCGCGACGGCGTCGCTGGCGGGAGTCGGAGCACTAATTGTTTGCCTACCTTAATAGGAGGAATCAAAATGTGGAAGAAAATGGGCTGAATCGTCGGTGCATTCAAGATGGGTGCGATTTCCGTCTTCGCCCTGGTGTGGCCGCAGGCGATCTACTCGATTGCGGTTGAGAAAAAGATCGCGCGTTTACCTCTCCCGCGGGAGTGTCATCGGGTGAGACGATAAGAGAAGTTCGGTGTTGGCGGCCCCCACTGCTCTCATCGAAGAACACAACTCCACACGAACGCGTACCAACGCATCGACATTGGCGCGTACACCCGGAAGGAAACTGATGACGTCACCAGAGTTTCGCCTGCGTGAAGGCACGATAAAAGCAATTAACTGGAACAAGATTGAGGACGAAAAAGACCTCGAAGTATGGGAGCGGCTCACTGGTAACTTCTGGTTGCCTGAAAAAGTGCCAGTTTCTCACGATATTCCCTCATGGAATACTCTCGCGCCACACGAGCAGCTTATGACGACGCGCGTGTTCACTGGCCTCACACTGCTCGACACTGTGCAGGGTACTGTGGGTGCAGTTTCGCTTATTCCGGATGCGATTACCCCACACGAGGAAGCCGTCTACACCAACATCGCATTTATGGAGTCGGTACACGCGAAGTCCTATTCTTCGATTTTCTCTACGCTGCTGTCCACCGAAGAAATCAACGAGACTTTCGCCTGGTCAGAGAGCAACGAGCACCTGCAAAAGAAAGAGCAGATCGTCCTTGATTACTACCGTGGCGATGATCCAGAAAAGCGAAAAGTCGCCTCCACCATGCTCGAATCATTCCTGTTCTACTCGGGTTTCTACGCACCGATGTATTGGTCCAGCCACGGTAAGCTCACCAACACAGCCGACATCATTCGCTTGATCATCCGTGACGAAGCTGTACACGGTTACTACATTGGCTACAAGTACCAAGTTGCGGTGGCGAAGGCATCCAAGGAACGCCAGGCTGAGCTTAAAGATTACACCTTCGAGTTGCTTGAGGAACTCTACGACAACGAGGTGGAATACACTGCTTCGCTCTATGATGAGATGGGCCTGACCGAAGATGTCAAGATGTTCTTGCGCTACAACGCTAACAAGGCGTTGATGAACCTTGGCTATGAGGCTCTTTTCACGCCTGAGGATACTGCGGTTAATCCGGCGATTCTGGCAGCCCTTTCGCCGGGAGCCGACGAGAACCACGACTTCTTCTCCGGTTCCGGATCTTCTTACGTTATCGGTGCGGTCGAAGATACTGAAGACGACGACTGGGATTTCTGATCTGCGGCCAGCGGTTCATTTGAGCACTCTAGCTCGGCAGACACGACTGGACTCCACGTTGAAATAACCTCAAACGAGCATCGCTAGACCCAAAGGCCCAAGGTTAATTGTTAGCGCTAACATATCCTGGATCTAAGCCCAACGATGTGGTTGGCCCAACAATGCAGGAGTAAAAATGGTTTACCGTATGATTTTGAACCAAACGAGCTACTTTGGCCGTGGAGCAATCCAATCAATTCCCGTTGAAGCGAACGCTCGCGGTTTCAAGAAGGCTTTCGTTGTCACGGATCCTGTCTTGATCGAAGCGGGAATCGTCAAGCGAATCCTTGATGTTCTCGACGAAGGCGGAATCGCCTACGAAGTTTTTGACAACGTCCAGCCCAACCCGCCAGTGGAATCTATTCAAGATGGCGTCAAGAAGTTCCGTGAATCTGGTGCTGACTTCCTGATTGGGCTCGGTGGAGGTAGCCCGCAAGACACCTGTAAGGGAATCGGCATCGTTGTGGCAAACCCCGAATTTGAAGACGTATTGTCGCTCGAAGGTCTCTCCCCGACAAAGAACCCGTCCGTGCCGATTTTCGGTGTTCCAACCACCGCTGGAACTGCGTCTGAAACGACGATTAACTATGTTGTCACTGACACGGCGAATAAGCGCAAGTTTGTTGCTGTCGATCCGCACGATATCCCGGTTGTCGCCTTCGTTGATCCTGATCTGACCGATTCTCAGCCGCGTTCCTTGAAGGTTGCGACAGGCTTGGACGCTTTGACGCACGCTGTGGAGAGCTACATTACCCCTGGCGCGTGGGTGCTCTCAGACACGCTTTCGCTGCAGACGATCCGTATGATCGCTGCGAACTTGCGTAAGAGTGCCGACGGCGATGTTGAGGCGGGCGAGCAGATGGCGTACGCCTCTTACATTACGGGAATGGCGTATTCGAATGTGGGCCTTGGTTTGGTTCATGGCATGGCACATCCGCTGGGTGGGCGTCTTGGTGTGCCTCACGGCGTGGCCAACGGCATTCTTCTTGCGCCTGTCATGGAGTACAACAAGGAGTTCTCAGGTGAAAAGTATCGCGATATCGCGGATGCTTTTGGGGTAGAGAACGCTTACACGGGCGATCTTGAGGAAGTGCGTGATGCTGCGGTGGCGGCTGTTCGCCAGTTGACGAAGGATTTAGGAAATCCGACGACGATTTCCGAAGTGGGTGCCACTGAGGCGGATATTGAGGCGTTGAGTGTGGACGCTTTTGCGGATGTGTGTACCCCAGGCAATCCGCGCCAGACAACTGTGGAAGAGGTTCGTTCGATTTACGAGTCCTTGCTCTAAGTAAGGTTTGCGCGGAGCGGGGTGGCTGTGAAGTCGCTCCGCTCCGCGCTTTCTTTTGTCCTTTTCGCTATTGTCTTAGTTGCATTCTTGCGAAGATTTTGAAGAGGAGATGGGTACACAATGTCGAATCATGTCGTGATGGCAGATGTCGCTCGATTGGCAGGAGTCTCTTCTCAAACTGTTTCGCGTGTTCTTTCGGGTAAGGAGAGCGTCTCTGCGACGACGAAGGAAAAGGTTCTGCGAGCGATTGAAACGTTGCAGTACCAGCCAAATTTCGCTGCATCAACTCTTGCTTCGGGTACGTCGTCGATGGTTGGCGTGTTGATGCTTGGAAAGCTCTCGTTTGGGCGTGCCGATTCGTATCTACAGTTGGTGCAGCTTCAAAGCGATCGTGGAAATTTTGTGACGGCGCTTTCGGTTGATCCTTCTGATTTTTCTGCGTTGCAGCGTGCGGTGAGCTTCTTTGTTGCTGCGAAGGTGCAGGCGATCGTCGTGATGGGGCAAAGCGTGCGGGCGGTGCGCGAACTGTGCCATTCGATTCATTTCCCGTGGATCGTTGTTGTCAATGGAGAACTTCCCGAGGGAGATTTTGTTGCAGTTCAAATGGAACAGCGTGGATCGACGCGCGAGATGCTTGAGCATCTTCACGCGGCGAGCGATGGTGTAATCGTGCATGTTTCGCCAGGGGTCGAGGATGTCGATGCGCATCTTCGCCGTGAAACCTATCTTGAGTATTGTGATGCAGTGGGGATGGATCCTTTGGTGATTCATGTTCCTGATTGGAGCGCACACTCGGGTGAAATCGGTGCAAAGGCTCTCTCGAATGTCACGTATAGTGGTGTTTTTGCCGCCAATGATCACATCGCTTTGGGAGTTGCGAAGGGGTTGCGTTCTCAAGGCCGAGAACCGGGGCGTGACTATGTTCTTGGTGGTTTTGACGATACTCAAATCTCGCAGTTAGCGGTTCCAACGTTGACAACCGTTCGCCAGAAGTATGATGTCCTCGCTCAAATAATTTCGCAGCAGATTGACCGAGTTATTCATGGGGAAACGACACAGAATGTTGTTTTGCCTAATGAGTTGGTGATACGCCAGTCCTCGGTGCTTACGAGGTAGTCGCTTCCTTATGTGCAGGTCACGGGAGCGCAGAAAATTCCCAGAATGTTAGCGTTAACATTCTCGGTTAAAAAGAGGTAGCATGGGTCACAAGCAAGGGAGTACCCCTTGGAAGTACTTTCTCGAAAGGCAAAGACGCCATGACTCGAATTACCTCGGTGAAGACTTATGATCTTCGATTCCCAACGTCTTCAACGCTATCCGGCTCGGATGCGATGAATAAGGACCCCGACTACTCATCCGCCTACGTCGAGATCAACACTGATGCGGACGACGGCATCGTCGGCGTCGGATTCGTCTTCACGATTGGACGCGGAAACGACATCGTCTGTACTGCGATCGACACTATCGCCCATGCGCTCATCGGCCGTAAAGTTGAAGATCTTTTAGATAATATGCGCCTGGCGTGGGATTTGCTCGTGCATGATTCGCAACTTCGCTGGCTCGGACCAGAAAAGGGCGTCTCGCACATGGCGATTGGCGCGCTGCTCTCGGCCCTGTGGGATATCAAAGCAAAGCGGGCGAACAAGCCGCTGTGGAGGCTCCTTGGTGAAATGGAACCCGAAGAGCTCGTTTCTACGCTCGATTTCCGCTACCTCACCGATGCTCTCACACCTCAAGAGGCGATCGATATCTTGAGCGACGGCAAACGTGGCAAGCAGGAACGTATTGCACACCTGCTCGATGTTGGCTACCCCGGATACTCCACTGCACCAGGGTGGCTGGGATACTCCGACGAGAAAATGGTTCAGCTCGCGAAAGAAGAAACCGAGCAGAAGGGGTTCAAGCAAATCAAGCTCAAGGTTGGCCAGAATATCGATGACGATCTTCGCCGACTTGCACTGGCACGCGAAGCAATCGGTCCCGATGTGAAGCTTGCTGTGGATGCCAACCAGGTGTGGGATGTTCCACAGGCAATCGACTGGATCAATAAGTTCCATGAATACGATCTGGCATGGGTGGAAGAACCGACCTCGCCGGACGACGTCTTGGGACATGCAAAAATTGCCCGCGCGATCGATCCTATCCCGGTCGCCACCGGAGAGCAGATGCAAAATCGTGTTCTGTACAAGCAGTATCTGCAGGCGGATGCTTTCGGGATCATGCAAGTCGATGCCACGCGTGTTGCCGGGCCTCAAGAGCTCGTGCTCGAATATCTCCTTGCTGCGAAGTTCAACAAGCCGGTATGTCCACACGCGGGCGGAGTTGGCCTGTGCGAAGCAGTGGCACACTTCGCCATGTTTGATTATGTGGCAGTTTCAGGCACAACCGAAGGACGTGTCATTGAATATGTTGACAACCAGCATGAACATTTCGTTCACCCGACCGAAATTAAGAACGGAAATTACGTTGCGCCTACTGCGCCAGGGAACGGTACGGATATGACACTCGAAACTGCCCAGAAGTACCTCTACCGACCAAGCAAGTAACAAACAGCAAAACGAACACGAAAAACAAAGGGGTTTCCATGGATTTGCATCTAAAAGACAAAGTCGTCATCGTGACCGGGGCTTTCAAGGGAATCGGGAAAGGGATTGCCTTGCAGCTCGCGCGCGAAGGCGCCGTCGTCGTCGCGATTTCGCGTGACTCAAAGGGGACCTCGTGTCCCGCCTACCAGGAAGAAATCGGAGCTATTACTGATCGCCACGAAGAATACGTCTACGACCTGGGTGAAACCGACAAGATCGCGCAAACGGTTGAAGAAGTCTACAAGAAGTACGGACACATCGATGGCATCGTGAACAATGCGGGAGTCAACGATAACAAGGACCTCGAAACGACGAGCTGGCGCGATTTTGAGGCGTCCTTGCACTACAACCTGACGCACTACTACGAAACCGTACACGCTTCGGTAGCGTATTTGAAAGAGTCGAAAGGCGCAGTGCTCAACATTGGTTCCAAGACTGCTCTGACCGGTCAGGGAAAAACGAGTGCATACGCGGCTGCGAAGGGCGCGATTCTCGGCTTGACACGCGAGTGGGCGGCGGCGCTTGTCGATGACGAAGTGCGCGTCAACGCAATTGTCGTGGCGGAATCTTGGACGCCGCTCTACGCAGACTGGATCAAGACTTTCGGCGATAAAGAAGCGCAAGATGCACGGTTGAAAGAAATCACGGATAAGATCCCGCTTGGCAACCGCATGACCACGGCTCAGGAGATTGCGGATACGGCAGTGTTCCTCTTGTCTGACCGCTCCTCACATACGACGGGTCAGTGGGTCAACGTCGATGGCGGATATATTAACCTCGATCGTGCCTTGGGCTGAGTGTCATGACGCTGTCTGTTATTGATGCTCACTTCCATTTGTGGGATCCCCAGCGCCAAAATCTTCCGTGGCTTTCCGGCATTGAACCGCTCAATCGTCCCTTCACGATCGAGCAGCTCGAAGAGGAATACCACGAACTTGGTGTGGATTTCGTGGGAGGAGTTTACGTCGAGGTTGATGCGGCTGATGCCAATGATGAGGACGCCGTGATTGGGGCGAATACTTCGCCGAAGATACTGGCGAAAGTACTTCGTTCCACTCCTGGCCCTTTGATGCGTGTGCCGCTTGCGGCTGTGGGGATCCGGTATCCGTTGCACACACATAGCGGCGCGATCGGTGACATTCTCACCCAAGAATTTCGGGAGGGGCTGGCTCTTCTTGAAAAAGCTGGGATGACGTTTGATCTCGTCAATCGCGAAGAAGATGTGGTGGAACTGAGTGAGACATTTACGCAGTTCCCCCAACTTCGCCTCGTCGTTGACCACTTAGCGAATGTGACGCATCTGGACACGGATCGGCGTCGGGCGCTGGAAACGCTTGCGCGCAACCCACACACCTACGTGAAAGTTTCGGGAGACAACCCCGTCGATCGAGACGTCGTGCGCTTCGTCGCAGAAACTTTTGGCCCCAAGCGTGTCATGTGGGCGTCAAATTGGCCGGTCGTGAAACTGAACTCCTCGCTGCGCGAGCACTTCGAGACGGCCTACTCAATTTTCGGCGGCGATGACAATTTCTTCATGAATAATGCGCGGCGAGCCTACGGGATTTCGGTGCGCGAAGGAGGGGAATGATGGAAAGAATGATGCCAGGTGTCTATTGCCCAACCATCACGATTACGGATGAAAACGGCAACATCGACTATGAAAAATGGGGACAACACCTCGATCATCTCATCGATGCAGGAATCAGCGGAATCTTGGTATTCGGCTCGATTGGAGAGTTTTACGCTTTCAGCCTCGAAGAGAAAAAGAAAGCTGTAGATTTCGCTGCGCGGCATGTTGCTCGGCGGGTTCCGCTCTATGTTGGGGTAGGGGATACGAAGATCGAATGTGTCATTGAGTTCGCGCAATACTGCGAGAAACTCGATGTCAGTGGGATCGTTGTCATCAGCCCGTACTATTTTGGTCCAAGTGCGTTAGCTGCCGAAACCTTCTTCACGCAAGTGGCTCAGGCGACGCAGCTTCCTGTGGTTTTGTATAACTTCCCTGACCGTACTGGCAGTGACCTTTCACCGGAACTTGTTGCGAAACTGGCGAAAGAATGCCCGAACATCGTGGCGGTGAAAGACACCGTCGATACAATTTCCCATACGCGAGCGATGATTAACCAAACGCCGTCGGACTTCGATGTGTTTTCAGGATTCGACGAGTACTATCTTGTGAATCGGATTTCTGGGGGCAGTGGAATCATCTCGGGATTGACGAACGTCGAACCGGAAACTTTTGTCGCTCTTCACCGTGCATACGAGGCAGGAGACTTCGCCCAAGTCGTCTCCTGCGGACAGCGCGTATCACACCTGATGTCGATTTACTCGGCCACTGACCTCTTCATCTCCGCGATCAAGGGCGCGGTGAAAGCTAAAGGACTCGAGATTTCGACGACGATCGCACAGCCTGCAGTCCAACTCACCGAGGAACAACTGCGCAACATCGAACAGATCATCAGCTAAAAACCACTAACCCCAACAAGTTAATAGGATTCCACGAACGGTTCACGCGAAGAAGCATGGCGGTTTGCAAGGGATCCCCTACCTGAAAATGGTGAAACATGGAAAACAAAGACGTTGCCATGCAAAAACATGGGACGAAGAAGAATAAATTTGTCTATCCGGGGCTGATGGTCCCGTTCATCTTGATTGTCTCGTGCTTCGCTGCATGGGGAATCTCAACCGACTTGACCGCACCGATGGTGAATGTCTTCAGCTCGGTGTTCGACATGAGCGCCTTCCAGTCAGCGCTTGTTCAATTTGCATACTTCGGGGCCTACTTCCTTTTGGCTATCCCTGCGGCAATGATTAATTCCCGCTTCGGGTATAAGGGCGGAGTTGTTATCGGAATGAGTATGGCGGCTCTGGGCGCGTGGATGTTCTTCCCTGCGTCGCAGATGATGACCTACGGGACCTTCCTCTTCGCGCTGTTCGTTCTCGCTGGTGGCTTGTCTATCGTGGAGACATCGGCTAACCCGTTTGTGATGTCGCTCGGCCCAGAATCGACGGCAACTCGCCGCTTGAACTTCGCGCAAGCCTTCAACCCGATTGGTTCCAACATCGGCGTGCTGATGGCAACTTTGCTCGTTGCTCCACATATTCTCGAGAGCGTTCACAAGGCGGGTATGAGTGAAGCAGAACTCCTAGCGCAGACGTCGAAGGAACTTTCGAGTGTGATGGTTCCCTACATCCTTCTTGGTATTATTTACGCGGCATTAGCGATCTCGATCTTCATTGTGAAGATTCCGAAGAACGAGCAGATGCAAAAGACTGACTATGTAGGTATTCGAAAGGGCGTGTTTGGGCGCCTGTGGAACAACCATACCTACCGTTTCGGCGTCGTTGCGCAGTTCTTCAACATCGCAGCACAGACCTGTATCTGGACCTATCTTCCCTTCTACGTGCAAGAAACCCTCGGCGTATCGAAGTCGGCAGCTGGATGGTGGTTGCAGATTTCACTTCTGTTCTTCCTCGTCATGCGCTTCGTGATGGTGTGGCTCATGGGCCGTTTTGATGGTCGCCGACTGATGGTGGTGATGTGCGGCGCAGGCGTGGTGCTGACAGTGATCGGAATGCTTTCTGGGAACGTCTTGGGTGCGCTTTCGATCGCGGCGCTTTCGGCATGTATTTCACTGTTGTTCCCAACGATCTACGGCGTAGCTTTGACTGGCGTTGGTGAGGACACCAAGTTCGGCTCCTCCGGCCTGGTGATGGCAATCATCGGTGGCGCCATCGCGCCGCTCTTGCAAGGAAAGCTCACCGATCACTTCGGCGCACAGTTCGGTTTCATCTTCGTGGCCTTGTGCTTCGCAGTTGTGGGTGCCTTCGGTATTTACGCACTGAAGAATCAGATCATTCCCGAAACGGAGGACTGAGATGTTGAAGAATATTTCCCCATTCCTTTGCCCAGAGCTTCTCAAGGCTCTTGCGGAAATGGGGCATGGCGACGAAATTACTTTGGCGGACGCGCACTATCCCCGGTTCGGTAGCGCGGATGTCGTGATTCGCGCCGACGGCGTCGAGATTCCGCAACTCCTCGAAGGAATTCTTCAGCTCATCCCGCTGGATCAGTACAACACCTGGCAGTATGCGCTGATGTCAACCGTGGGTGACGATCCGGAGCCAACGATCTGGGAAACCTATGAGCGGATCGTCTCTCGCACAGAGCCCCAGGCGCAAGCGCACTTCTTCGAGCGCTTCGATTTCTATGAGGCTGCACGACGATCACATGTCACTGTACTCACGGGTGAAACTGCGCAGTACGGGAATATCATCCTCAAGAAAGGGGTAGTGTTGCCGGAATAGTTGATCACTCGGCAATTGAGGGTGTCGCTTTCTTTGAGGTGAGGTGAGCGTGGCGCGTTGGCGCGCCACGCTCACCTGCATCCATGTAGTTGGCGATTCATCGATGATTATCACCCTAGACATTTGCTTCGAAGTGAATGAGTAAGTAATTGGCTCCGTCAGACACTATCGATTTCAAAGCGGAGCAGTTTGATCTTTCAGATTGTCGATATGAAGTGGATCTTGTTTGCAGTCTGGGTGGTTTTTCACGACACTAACGACGCCGTCCACGTGTTCACTCAACGAGTGTGAGATGTTTGCCCACATCGGGTCTAAAACAAAATCAATCCCTGATTTTCGTGCGAGTTTTGCAGCTGGAACGAAATCACTGTCTCCAGAAATCATGACGATCTGATTTACCTGACCTCCCGTTGCAAGGGAAGCGATATCTAAGCCAAGACGCATATCGACGCCTTTCTGTGTGATATCCAGTTTGAAATCAGATTCTGTGAGATCGGAAATTTGAATTTTTCCGCTGAGAAGCTTTTTGAGTGGTTCGTGAGCGAGAGTGTAGCCGTGCTGTGTCTCAAGCTCTTCGCCGCGACGTAATGCAACCTTTCTTCTGTGAATCAATTCGTTGAAGAAATCCTTTGTCCACTGATACTGACTCGATTTTCCAAGGTTTATCTGCTTTTTGAGGAGCGGATGGTAGAGAACCTTTTCAGATGGAGGGCAGTCATAGTAGAAAATTCGGTAAAGAAATGCGCTGGAATTCTTGATATGTCGATAACAGTATGAAACGAGTTCGTCTGCTCTTTGCTGTGGTGTCTTGTCTCCAAATAGATGGAATGCTTGACGTCGATAAAAACCACCATCGACAAGTATGGCAGTGACGACAGGGTATAGAGGGAAATCTTGTTTTTCTAGAATGTTTCTATGCTTATGATGCTGTTTATGAAATTTTGCTTGTGGTGAGTGCATGAAGTGATTATAGATGACTAATGCCCTAGTCATCGGCACTCTCCTGATAGTGGAGGGTCAACGGCTAGGGCTACTGGCCCTCAGTATAGTAATTTCAACCATCAGTTGCAAAAGACAACTTTTTCAGGACTAACATCGAGCAGGTAGTGAGCGTGGCGCATTGGCGCGCCACGCTCACTACACATTTTCGTCAGAGAAATAAACGAAAACATCCATGGATCACGCTGTTAAGCATCCGATTCGGCCAGATCCGACAAGATCTGGTACAGGTGTGCATCAGTGAGTGCAGCGCGTTCATCATCAGAAATGTCGCGCACGATCCGCCCATGGTGCATGACAATTGTTCGATTTCCGTAAGCCAAGGCGTCTTTCAAATTGTGCGTAATCATAATCGCGGTCAGTTTCGCGCGCTCAACCACTTCCGCAGTGAACTCCAGGACCGCACGAGCCGTCTTCGGATCAAGCGCAGCGGTGTGTTCATCGAGCAACAGCAGACGCGGTGTTTTCAGCGTCGCCATAATCAGCGCCACCGACTGCCTCTGCCCTCCCGACAGCACGCCGATTTCAGTATCTAGCCGTTCCTCAAGCCCCAGCCCTAACGGCGCCAGCGCCTGAGCAAATTCCTCCCTGCGCTGGGAATTCATTGAGATGCGCAGAGCGCGTTTTCCGCCGCGCTTCGCCGCCAGCATCATGTTCTCAGCGACGGTCATTCGCGGGGCCGTCCCGCGCATCGGGTCCTGGAACACGCGTGCCACACGGCTAGCGCGTTCCTCTTCCCCCAGCCGAGTGACATCTTCGCCATCGATCATCACCGTACCGACGTCGGGAAAAATCGCTCCCGACACCATGTTGAGTAACGTCGATTTACCTGCCCCGTTTCCGCCAACGATCGTGATTAAATCGCCGTCGGCAACGCTTAGATTCACCTGATCAAGAGCGAGAAAAGCGTTGGCTGTGCGCTGGTGAAACGCTTTCGAAATGCCGTCAAGTTCCAAAACGCTCATCGCGTGTGCTCCGTTCCGTTGTCGTTCGTTTCTGTCGCCGATGCCGGTGCGCCATGTGCGACGGAGGCTCCCGGACTTATCGGCGCGATATTCGTGCCCGACGTCGGCGGGAGAGCTGAGGTGGTGACGGGAAGTAAACGCTTCCCCGCCACGTACTTTTGCAGAGCTGGAATCGACAGACAGAGCGCCAAAATCACAGCCGAGAGCAGTTTGAAGTGATCGGTGTTGATCTTCAGCTGGAGCACGAGCGCCAGCAGCAAACGGTAAATCACTGAGCCCACGAAAATCGCTAGCAAGCGTATCGGCAGTGACACATTGCGAACGACAACCTCACCGATAATGATCGCCGCCAGGCCAATCACAATTGAGCCGATGCCCATTGAAATATCGGCGTATCCCGAATCCGTCGCCACCAAATATCCTGACAGAGCGATTAGTCCGTTGCCGAGCATGTAACCCAGGAGCATCATCTCGCCCGTGGGGATACCGAGGGACTTCGCCATGAATGGGTTGTCACCGGTGGCGATGAGTGCCTGACCCATGTCGGTACGGAAGAAATAACTCAGCGCTGCTATCGCGATGGCGATCATGATAACGCCCAAAATCAGCGTATCGACATTGCGTGGTAGCCCGAACATTCCCATCTGCGTTTTCAGTGTGGTTGCGCCTGAAAGTGAGAGGTTCGCGCTTCCCATGAACGTGAGGTTGATCGAGTACAAGCCAGTGAGAGTGATGATGCCGGCAAGAAGCGAGTTGATCTTGAGCTTTGTGATGAGTAATGCGGTGATCGCGCCTGCAGCTGCGCCCATCAAAAACGCCACCACCATCGAAAGTAGCGGGTTCATCCCGAGCACGAGGAGTTGTGCGCCGATCGCTGCTCCGAGGGTAAAGGACGCCTCGGTGGTCAAGTCTGCTTCATTAAGAATGCGGAACGTGATGTACACGCCGATCCCCATCAGTGTCCAGATCGCACCCTGCGAAAGTGCGCTGAGCACAATATCCATCACTTGCCCCCTTTCTTTGCAGTATCACGCGAGTTTTTCACGATGTCGGAGGGGAGGGTGATGTCGAGCGCGCGGGCAGCGTCGGAATTCACGATCACGTCCACGGTGTTGACGACTTTCACTGGTACGTCCGCTGGCTTTTTGCCATCAAGAATATCGGCAAGGATGTGGCCGGTATCGACGCCGATCTGATGCTGGTTTGTGCCCACTGTGGCCAATCCTCCGGCCTCAACCATGGCATCGACCACCGGGAAAACAGGAGTTTTATGCGCATTTGTGGCGGCGATCAAGGTGGGCATCGCCGAAGCAATGGTGTTGTCATTGGGGACGAAAATGAAATCCACCTCGCCAGCGAGTTGTTCGGCTGTCTGGGCCAGTTCGTTCGAGTTTGTGATCGTCCGTTCGACAGGGCTCAATCCGAGTTCAGCACCGATTTTCTTGGCGTCCTTCACGCTTGGAGCCACGTTTGTGGACGACGAGGAATACAGGATCCCGAATTTCTTTGCTGTGGGTAAGATTTTTTGCGCAAGTTCGAGTTGTTCTTTGACGGGCGTAGCATCCATCGTTCCGGTGGCGTTACCTGACGGTGTATCCAGTGACGTCACCAAGCCTGCTCCAATGGGGTCCGAGACGGCAGAGAAGACCACGGGGGTATCGCCTGCGACGTTCGCTAGAGACTGTGCCGACGGAGTCGCAATGCCAACCATCACTTCGTCGCCGTCGGCAACAAAACCGTCCGCGATTGTCTTGAGCAAGGTCTGGTCGCCCTGGCCATTCTTGAAGTCGATGGCGATATTTTTGCCATCAACGTAGCCGCGCTCGGATAATCCGTCGTAAATTCCCTGACGAATGGCGTCGAGTGAGGGATGACTGACTAGCTGAAGTAAGCCAATTTTGATCGTGTGGTCGGTTTTCTTCACCTCAGTTTTTTCTGATGCACTGGGTTGGACATGCGTTGCACCATCCGCGCTTGGGGCGGTGTGCTGAGCGCTGCGGATAAATGGGAGACAAATGAACAGCGTCAACAGGCAGCCCATGAGGAAGGAGCCAATCGCCGTGAACTTTTTCATCGATGTGCCTTTCGGGAACCCAGGAACTGGGAGGTTACGTTGTCGGTACCGGCACGGTTCGCCGGTTCGTTCCCGAACATCAGGCCATAAAAAATTGGCTCTCGATCGGAAACGATCGACGAGCCAGAAAATCGCAGAAGAACCGGCCCGCCGTCAGGCGAGCCACCACCACTGTCGATTCATGTACGTCATGTGTTCAAGCGTAGACCGGTGTTTTTCGATGTGTCAAAATGTGCTCGCAATGTGGGCTTGCGGCGGGTGGCTCACGTGTGAGCCGAGAACTATCCACATGCCGACGGCGAAGCTCGAAAATTCCGCCCGCGAAGTTTGAAAAGCCAACCGGACGTTCAAAAGTCCAACAGCGATAGGGTAGATGCATGAAGATTTTGGTTGTGTGTACAGGAAATATCTGCCGTTCTCCGATGGGGGAGGTAGTGCTTCGTGAACGGCTCAAAGAAGCGGGTATCAAGGCCGAAGTCGGCAGTGCTGGCGTCTCAACTGAGGAAACAGGCAACCCGATCGATCCGCGAGCACGTCGCGTTCTTGCTGCTCATGGATATCCTGTTCCTGCGCGCAGTGCTCATCAGGCGACGGCGCGCGAACTCCAGGCAGATATCGTCCTTGCAATGACTGCCGGACATGCGAAATCGCTTCGACGGATGATGGAGCGAACGGGGAGTGATCTTTCCCGACTCCATTTGTGGAGAGAATTCGATGGTTCAACTCCGATTGCGCCGCAGGGTGTGTTCGGGCCGGGCGGTGCTCTTGCTCCCGATGGGGTGTTGGTGAGCGCACCTGGGCGAGGAACGGGAAGCGGACACAGTTCTGGCACAGGAGAGAACAACCGTTCGGAATTCTATTTCTCGGCGGGGGTACTTGATGTGCCCGATCCCTGGTACGGCGGAGAGGAAGGATTTGAAGAAACTCTCGCCACTGTTGAAACCGGAGCTGAGGGGATTGTAGCCTGGATAAAATCTCAGTCCTGACGGGAAAACGATTCTTGACAGGAATAGCCGACGCCGGTACGCACAAGGCGCACCGGCGTCGGGAGGGATAAATATCGCGCGGATTACTTCATTGCAGAATTGCCGGCGTCTTGTGCGGCCTTGATTCCTTCAGCGACAGGAACACTGCCGAGGAATGTATCGAGAAGTTTTGGCGTAAATGCCACTTGGCCAGTGTTGACCTTCGGTCCGCGAGGAGCTGGCGCAGTTTCACCGTTGGCGGCCTCGATGAACAACGCCACATCGACGCCCTGCTTCGCCCAGAAATCAACGAATGTTTGCTGTGCCTGCGTGCTTGCAGGAAAGGCGATGCCCTGCTTCGCCAACGGTATTTGGCCTTCTGTCGAGCCGAGCCACTTGAGGACTTCGATTGTGGCGTCACGGTTCTTGCTCTTTTCATTGCCAACGGCAACGACGCCATGGACAACCGAAACTCGGCCTTTCGGTCCGGCGATCATTGGGGCGAGTCCCCACTTCATCGAAGCAGTATCCGCAATTGTCTTGAGATTGTATGGCCCAGACTGGAATAGTGCCATGTTGCCCTTGACGAATTGGTCACGTGAAAAATCGCCATTCGCATTTGTTTCTGACGCCGGTGGTGCGACGTGGTACTTGTTGATGAGATTGATGATGTACTCAAAAGCAGCGATACCCTGCGGTGATGCAAAGGAGAACTGATCGCTCTTATCTTGGAAATCGGCACCGTTCTGAGCCAAAAAGTCGCGATAGATCGCTTGCAAATCGGCCTGAGCATTCATCCCATAAGTTTTGATGTTGCTGGCGTCGAATCCGGCCTCGTTTGCGTGTTTACCCGATTTATCAACGGTGAGCTTCTGCAGTGCGGGCAGGAGAGTGTCTGCGCTACCGGCCTTTCCAGCGTCGGGAGCCCAGGTTAGCTTCGATGGATCGACCCCAGCCGCTTCAAGCAAATCTTTATTGTAGAACAGGGCGATGGAATCCCAGATTTGTGGCACTCCCCAGAGTTTTCCGTTACGTGTGTAGAGGTCAACGACTGACTTCTGCCATTCGTCATGATCGTTTCCAATCACCGTGGAGATATCCATAAGGTTGCCAGCATCGGCGTACTGGGCAAAGTTCGATGAGTTCACCCAGTAGATATCTGCCATCTGATCTGCGGAAATGTCGAGGGGTAGCTGGGTCCAATACTTGTCCCATGGCACAATTTCAACCTTGACATTGATGTTCGGATGGGTCTTATGGAACTGCGTGAATGATTCCTCGTAGGCAGGTTTCGCGGTTTCGTCCCAGAGGCGGAAAGTGACAGTGTGAGTTTTTCCAGAGCCAGTAGCGCTTCCCGAGGTAGCGGGTGTGCCTGGCGAACATGCAGTCAACGCCATTGCAGACGCGGCGGCAACGATGAGGGTTTTGAAAGAGCGGCGCATTTTTCTCCTGTGTGTAGCAGATTTCGTTAAAAATTCTATCAGGTGGGGTACTGGACGAAAATACGCAATTTTGCGACTGTGAATAACTCACCTGGTGAGAATCATGCAGGGAGAGGAAGTGCGGATCAGCGTAAGGCACGCAGAACTTGGCACTGCACAACACATAACGCTGTGCGGTGGCGTTGCACACCGGGCGTGCTCTCGGGGTGCTGGGAGTATCCGTGGATAGCTGAGTACGCTCCAGGGAGTTGCGTTGGATGCATTCGTGGATACTCTATTTGACAGCGATTAACGCAGCCCAGAAATGCCAATCGATCGCACAATCTGCTTGTTGAACACTAAAAACAGCACAATCAGCGGCAGGATGGAAAGCGTGGTTGCGGCCATCACCAGCGTCCAATTCGAGCTGTACTGCTGGCGTAATCCCATCGTGGCAACAGTCATCACGTTCCATTCACGAGCGGGAGCGATCACCGATGGCCACATAAAGTTGTTCCACTGGCTCACCACAGTGATCAGGAAAAGCGTTGACAAAATGGGCTTATTCATTGGCAAGATAATTGACCATAATTGGCGAAGTGGCCCCGCACCATCCAATACTGCCGCATCAATTACCTCGCTGGGCACTCGCCTGAAATTCTCACGTAAAAGGAAGATTGCGTAGGGCGATCCAAGCACAAGAGGCGCCACGAGCCCCGCGAACGTATTTCTCCAGCCCAGCGCACTCATCGATGAGAACAATGGGATCATCGTGACCACCGCCGGGATCATCATCGTACTGAGATAAAGCCAGAACAACACCTCGCGCCCAGGAAAGCGTAACCATGCGAATGCATAGGCAGCGAGTACCGAGGAAACCATTTGGCCGATTGTTATCACGACAACTACCTGCAAAGTGACAGCGAGAGGAACAATAAAATGGTGATCGGTGAAGAGTTGCACGTAGTTCGATACGTTCAGCGAATCTGGAAGACCCGCAGGCCCACCCAACGTAAGTTCGCGTTCAGTTTTCAGTGACGTCAGCACTGAGAATACTAACGGCGCAAGAGTCAAAGCAGCGCCGCCGATCAGAAGAAGATATGTCGCAATCACCGCTGGCCAGTGTGAGCCTTTCACTGTGCGACCTCCACCCACAAGAACTCTGCGAGAATCTGGCATCTCACACCTCCAGCTCATAGGTGAGTCGGGACCGGAAATACCGCTGTTGCGCCGCCGTGACCAGCACAATTGCCACAGTCAGCACCACAGCCATCGCACTCGCACGTCCAATATTTAGCCCAACGAACGCCTCGGAATAGATCCGCGCGGTGATCACATCGGTGGTACCCCCAGGGTATCCAGGGTTGCCGCCAGTGAGGCCAAACACCAGATCAAACACCTGCAAGCTCGCGATCAGCGAGGTGACTGACACAAAGAACATCGTTGGCCGGATCAAAGGAAGTGTGATGGAGAAGAAAGTCCGGATCGAACCCGCCCCGTCCAACGCCGCCGCCTCAATAATCGAACATGGCACTGACCGCAGAGCGGCAAGGAAGAACAGCGAAATATATCCAACGTTTTGCCACACGTACACGAACGCAATCACCGGCAATGCAGTCCACTCGTTTGCTAACCACGGCGTGCTCCACCCCATCATTTGGTTAAGTAATCCCGACGGAGCCAAAACCCACTGCCACACCACACCGAGCGCCAGCGGCGCGGCGATCCACGGCAGAACAAAAAACAGCTGAAGCACTCGCGATCCTGGCAAACCGCGCTTGAGAAGTAGCGCGATCCCCAAGCCGGTCGCAATCGCTAATGGAATAGCGATTGCCGAAAAAATCACCGTGACGAAAAAGGAACGCACAAAGCCTTGATCGGCAAGGTGAAGATAGTTCTCCAACCCCACCCAGGTTGGTGGCGAGAGGAGATTCCAGTTGGTCAGCGAAAGCGCTGCCACTGCGATGAGTGGTGCAAGCATAAATGCCATCACCCCAACGAAGCTCGGCGCCAACATTGCGGCGGCAGTCAGGCGCTCGCGCACGTGACGATCAGCCATGTTGTTTTCCCTTCACGCTGGCCATTCTTACACGACGCCGGAACAATCGTGACTTTGCCGTGGACGTCCGACGTTGGCGAGCGGCGGTCAGCGGCAACGATTCCGGGGCGATACGTTCACCTGTCTGAATATTTTCCCAAGAGAAAAGACATTGCTGATTGAAGCTGCGTGAGCATTTTCGACACGAAAGTTGTTGCGTTGGTCTGCGATAACGCTGTGCATGGTGCCCCGCAGGGCAGACACCTTGCCAAGGAGCTTGTGGCTCGGGGGAGTCAACTGGCAACCGCGTCTGGCCGTCTCCACCAATCGCGAGACACGTCTGCCGCCACACTTCATCGTGGGCGTGTCTCGACCCGACGAGGGCATGAGCAATTTCGTGAAGAATCACGGCTCGCACTTCTTGCGGAGTATAAAGCTCCACGAGTGCCTGGGACATCGTGATTTTCTTCGCCGTGTAATGCGTCGCACCAGCACGGCGCTTTGCCCGGTCAAAAGCAAATCCCCAGTCGGCTAAGCCGTGTGCAGCCATGAGGGAGCGAACGAGTTCTTGAGCGTGTGCGGTTTCCACCTCGCTATCGTACGCCGGATGGGCAACCAACAGTGCCGAACACAAAACACTGGGAGGAAAATATCATCTCCGGCGCGCCGTAGATCTGTCCGAATCTTTGTGCTTAGCGTGCGATACCGTTGTTCCATGGAGCAAGCACAGGAACCAGATCCGGCCCACCTCGTTGACGTGGTGGTGATTGGCGCAGGACAGGCGGGTATTGCCGCTGCACGAGAGCTGCAACGACGTGGATTTGTCGGCTACACTCGCACCGCAACAAAGCCGGGGGCGAACACCTCCGCGTCTGCGAATTTCGTGGTTCTTGATGCTAATTCGACGCCGGGAGGTGCGTGGAGTCATCGATGGAATTCGCTCACGATGGCGACGGTCAATCATATTGCCGATCTGCCTGGACTCCATGCTCCCGACTATTCCCCGACTACCCGCGCGAATATCTACGTGCCGGCCTACTTTGCCCAGTTCGAAGATAAGTATGATCTGCCTATTTTTCGTCCGGTTCGCGTACTCCGAGTCGAGGATGAAAGTGGTGAAATCGCCACACGGCCAGGTTCGCGTGCCGAGCAAATGGCGCTGAGCTCCGACATCGAATCCGTCGCACAGGTCAGTAGCCGACTGCGGGTAGTGACGACTTCGGGTAGCTGGCTCACCCGCTATATCATCAATGCCACCGGCACATGGACCCGCCCCTTTATTCCGTACTACCCCGGCGCCGAACTCTTCGCCGGCAAGCAGTATCACACTGCAAATTACCGAGATAAGGAAGACTTCTGGCGCTTGCGTGTGCTCGTTGTCGGCGGCGGAATTTCCGCGCTTGAGCACATTGCTGAAGTGGCAACTGTTGCGAAGAAAGTCCGGTGGGTGACGCGCCACGAGCCGCGCTTCGTCGATGACGACACGCGGGTTGGTCGGAGCCTAACAGCAGCCGAAGGGCACGCCGTCGAGGAGCGCGCCTACGCGCGTGTAGCTGCCGGTTATCTGCCGGAGTCTATTGTGGCGGCGACAGGAATCCCGCAGGTGGCGTGGGTTCGCGATATGGGCGAGCGTGGGTTACTTAAACGTCAGCCAATGTTCACGCGCTTGGATGTTGACGGCGCATGGTGGGATCCGGTTCAAAAGAGCGGCGACGCTGTACAGGACAAGTCAGCAGGAAAATTCGAGCGGTTCGATGCCATCATCTGGGCGACTGGATTTCGTTCTGAACTGCGACACCTAGCTCCATTGAAGCTACGCACGATCCACGGAGGTGTGGCGATGGATGGTACGCATGTGTCTGGTGATCCGCGTATTCACCTGGTCGGTCACGGGCCGAGTCAATCGACAATCGGCGCTCGGCATTGGAGTCGAGTGGCGGTGAAAGCCATCGTGGAGCATATCCACTCGCGCTGACACCCGCCGCGCCTCGGGAGGGGCCGATTCAAACGCGATAAACTGCTCGATCCGATCCGGGGAAGCGAGCAATCCGACATGCTGGTGCCAAATTTGGCACACTTAGGTTGTTCGGCTAGCAATGTGATTCGTCGCTGGCCGCCTGAATTCACAGAGGAAAAGGAGATCCGGCGTCGGAAGAAAACCGGCCCGGAGAAGGAGGAGCAATGGCGTCGCATACTGCGCTGGTGCGGAAGATGTCGGAAGGTGGGATCGATGCGAACCGGCCGGTGGAGGTCGCCCGCCGTGTGGTGACGATGTTGCTGGTTGGTGCTGTGGCGGGCACGCTCTTCGGTTTTATTTTGTTTTCCGCTGAGCTGACGATGACGACGATGTTCCTTGCGATGTGTCCGGTGCTAGTTTTGCTCCTGGTCATGGGCGGAGTTTGGCTGTTGTGGAAGGATAACCGCGTGCGCGACGACATCCCCGTCGTCGCCCGCACGCTCGCCACATCGGAGTCGAAGGAGCTGCGCTACGTCACTAGCGGCGGCAATCGCGGGCTTCTCGTACCGGTGGTGGCTGTGCCCGCCGAGGGTGGGGCGCCGTTCCGCTCAATTATTTTGTTGCGTCAGATAGGCAAAAGGCGAGTTGAAGAACCCCAGATTGGCACGCTTTTGGCGCTTAAGCAAGACTTTGCTGGCCAGGGAGAGCTGTCGGATATCGAGGAAATGACACCGGCACAGGCGGCGTTAATCGAGAAATTGCGCCGGCATCCACGTCAACTGTCGAATAACGCACCGGTTGCTCCGATGCGGCGAACGATTCTAGATCGTGCTACTCGTGGTGCGAACCTACAGTTCTGGGGGAGCTTTGGAATTGGGTTAGCGGTGTGCCTTTTCATCACCGCATCGATTGCTCGGAGTGCTCTATAAGGGGCTTTGCTCAGCGATAGCGGGGTTCTCTGACAGGTGCAGGTGTGGGGACTGGCCGAACGCCAGTCCCCACACCTGCACCTACGCTGAAATGTTTTACTTGTTTGCCGATTTACGCGTGTACTGGGAGGCGAGGATTAAGGCGCCTCCAATCATTGCCACGTTTTTCCAGAAGTGGATACGCTGATTCGGACGCTGTGATTCGTCGTCGATATTCCAGTAGTCATGACCAGCTAAAGTAGTGGGTGCAGTTGCAGCGACGAGACCGAGCGCTGCGGCGTGCGGCAAAATCCCCGATGCGACGCCGAGACCACCAGCGACCATTGCTGCACCGTTGAAACGAACGAGTTCGTCGGCATGATCTTGCGCGAATTTAATGGGTGCCTTTTTCACTGCGTTCACGCGCGCACCGGGTTCACGCGCGGCTTCTGAGCCGAGAATGATGAAGGGTGCGGCGAGCGCAACGCGGCCTGCGAAATTCACGAGAGTCGAGAGTTTCATGGTTTTCCTATCTGTTGAGCTGAGCCGACCACAGAGCCGGGCGGCTGTCGAACAATATGCCTCACTTATTATAGTTCACATTTCAACAAATGTGGATGCTATTCATTTACTTATTTTCTTGTGGCTGAAGTGGAACCGGCAACTATGCTGCTTCCATCATCAACACTTTGGCGTGAATCTGAAGCACGATCTGTGCGAGCTCTTCGAAGTCCACTCCGCGCGAGCGGCGGGTGAGTTCGTGGCTGAAGGTCTCGAAACGTGCCAGCGAAGCGCCAGCGTGCTCCACCGCAGCCTCGACCACATCGGCCAAATCTCGTCCTTCAGCACCCATGCCAGAGCGTCGTGCTGAGAGTTGCCACAGTTGGAGGAGCTGTCGCGGTACGGACACGGCCACGCGCACTTCCTCAAGATAGGCGGCCACTGAGTCGGCGAGTGCGTGGTACTTTGCCGAATCGCGACGCAGTACTTCAACGTCTTCTGTGAGAACCTGGGAGAGCATCTCGAGTGATTCAAGGCGTTCACGCACGGCCTTTTGTTCTTCGGTCTCAGGGACATCGCCCTCTGCCTCGGCGAATGTCCGAGTCGCAAATCCGGCTGCTTCGCCCGGGATGCCGATTTTTGCGTCATATCCCGTGTCGATCAGCTCGGAGAGAAAGAAGCCGGCAGTGTTTGAATGCATACGCGACATCGCAATATGGAAACGTGCTCCAGCAATCTGCTCATCAAGCTGGGAGAACTGTTCGATCAAACCTTCCAAGTAACGCCCGGTCACATCTTGCATCTGATTCCACACGAGGAGTGTATCCATAGCGGCTTCGGCCGGAGCCTGCGCCTCGCCGTCTGCGGGGATGTCTGCTGCAGAACGGAAACGATCGGCAACGGACTTCACCTGCGCGAGGTCGGCGCGCACGTCGCGCACAACTTCACCCAGCCGCATCGACATGCGAGCCAACTCGTCCTGCTGCGTCATTGAGGCGTCAAGCACCGCGTACTCGGCACTGACCTGGCTAAGCATTTCGTGGAGTTGCGAAGTACCCTCGCGCGTGGGGAAAGTGACGGTGGCAGTTTCGCGAGCGGCGACTTCGGCAGGCAGCAGTTCGTTTTGAAGCTCGCTGTAGGAGGCGTAGCCGAGGTCGCGTACGAACTTTTCGACAAGCTCAACGCCGCGCTCAGCGGCTTCGCGGCGGTTAATGCCGGTGGCGATCCACTCGCGTTCGGCGGCACGAACCTTTGAGTACAACTCGATCACGGCCGCGTAGAGATCATCACGTTCAGGCTTGGAACGCACCGAGAGGTAGCCTGAGCCGTCGGGGAGCGGGGTGATGGTGGCGAACACGTCGTATTCGGAGCCGTCGGCCGCGAGGTTAAGCACGTATCCGGCGAACGGGCGACCGGCTTCGATCGCATCCCACATCATGCGGAAAATTGCACCGGGCATGTCCGGGTGGCGGATGATGTTGTGCGGCGCGCCTTCAAGCTCTTCAGCGGGGTAACGCGAGAGCCTGCGGAAGACGTCGTTCGCTAGCTGGATCACGCCCTTCGTATTCGTTGCCGAGAAGAACAGCTCCTCGGGCGCGAAGTCCTGGATTTCACCTGTTGGTTCAACTGCCACGTGCGCTCCTTTGGTTGTCAGCCGGTTCGACGACGGCGGTATACGTTTTCGTTTGCCACTGCCGGTGGTGCCCGCTGAGTGTTGCCTGCTCATCTATGGGCAGGTTTTTACTCTGGAATTCTACCAATTCTGTGCCAGTGCTATCGCGAATGGATGTCGAAAAAGGGTGATGTGCTGGTGTTCACGCGCTGGAGGTGGCCGCCGGTGTTGAGGGAAATTTTTCGAAGAGTATTACTCTGGCCCGCCGGGCAGGTCTAGCGCATCTCATCAGCAAACCCGGCTTTGATCTCGTTGAGTCTCTGACCACGCTTGTTTGTCCAGTCTGCACGCCCGTTTACTGCGGTTCCGAGTACAAAGAATACCGCTGCCGACGGGCTTGAGAACAGAACGTAGCCATGAGGGGCTCGGTGATTTTCGGTGCGGCGTTGATTTAAGGTATGAGAAATTTTTTCGGAGGCTAGAATCATGCTGGAGAGTAAGTTTTCCGGCATTGTGGAGGTATCCCGTGGATATCGCATACCGCGCAGACACATGGTTCAATAGCTTAAGCCCACAAGCCCATGCTTTGTGGGCAAAGTCTGGGTGCGAGGATGCCTACCTTCGGCTTGCGCAACATCTCATCGATGCAGCCTGCGTGGCGGAATGGTTGTGGGAAAATTGGATGTCAGATTCGTTGAAGCGAACGCTCGCTACGGTGTGGAAGCTTGACGAGCAGGAAGTGCGGCAACTTTATATTTTCTATGCAGGTATTCACGACGTGGGAAAGGCGTCCGTCTCTTTTCAACGTCTAGTTGAGAAGCGTCCAGATTCGTATTATCTGCTTCGCCCGATCGAAGATGTGGGGCTTCCGCTCGACTGGCCGCGAGGAGAGGGCCCGGATAAAAAGTTTCCCCACGGGTTAGCTTCTGCGGTGTTCTTGAGAAAATGGCTATTAGCTAATGGTGTCAAGAAGAAGATTGCGTCCTCTCTGATCTCAGTTGTGGATGCACATCATGGATTCACGTCAGACCCTGTTTTGTTCGTGAGACGGCTTAAAGAACTCGAGGGACGTGAGTGCCGTTTTGACGACGTCGCCGTAGAATTTATCGAGTCGATGGCGGATCTGACCGGTGTCAGTGAAGCGTTTGGGAAGCTCAAAAAGAGACCAGTAGCGGGTGCTCTTCAGCTCATGACAGGGCTACTGATTATGGCGGATTGGATAGCTTCGAACGAGAATGCTTTTCCATACGACGTGATCGCGCCGCAGCCTGAGCGAGTAGTAGAGGGAATGGCGTTCATTGATCTTCCCTCGCCCTGGACGCCAGTTGATCCGACCGCAGATGTGCAAGAGTTTTTCAATCGCACTTTCGAATGGGATGGATCGGTACAGGTGCGACCGATTCAAAAAGCCACAGTTGAGGCCGCTCAATCAGCTCAGGGGCCAATGTTGATGATCATTGAAGCTCCAACGGGTGAAGGCAAAACCGAGGCTGGTTTGGCTGCGGCCCACGTCCTTGGGCAAAAGTCAGGCGCGCAGGGTGTATATGTCGCAGCTCCTACCATGGCGACTGCGAATGGACTTTTTGAGCGCGTTGTGGAGTGGGCGAAGCATAGCTCGCAGGGCGGCAGTGTGGCTTCCATTTATCTTGCGCATTCTAAGAATCGGTTATCCGAACAGTTCCAGCGACTACGGTTTGGTACAAGGAAAAGAGATGCGACGTCGTTAACTCGCGGCTCTGACAATGAAGAAAACATAGGAGGACTGGTTGCGAACCAGTGGTTATCAGGTTCCCGTACAGGTTTGCTTTCTGATTTCGTTGTGGGCACAGTCGATCAAGTACTCATGATGGCTCTCAAGGTGCGCTTCTCGATGCTGCGCCACACGGCATTGGCTGGCAAGGTGATCCTCATAGATGAAGTCCATGCTTATGACGCCTACATGTCTCAATATCTCTACCGGGTCTTGGAGTGGTGCGCTCGCTATGGCATGAACGTGATTTTGATGTCCGCGACTTTGCCGCCTGCCCAACGAAAGAAGCTGGCGGAAGCCTACGGCTCAGCCATCATAAGCGGAGCGGGAGCCGCTGTGGAAGGTTTGGACGTTAGCTCATACCCGCTTGTGAGTGTGGTTGATGCGAATGGAGTGAGAGCAATTCCGGTTCCGCCCCGGCCTGACGATGCGCAGATCGCCGTCCATCGGATTAATGATGAGCTGGGCGTGCTTCGTCAAAAGCTTGGTGAGCTTCTCGGTGACGGCGGGATTGCGCTCGTCATATGCAACACGATTCGACGAGCGCAAGAGGCGTATCGAGAACTCTCCGCTATTTTCCCCGGCGAGGTTGAATTGCACCACGCTGCTTTTATTGCTTCCGATAGGAGCGCGAAGGAAGGCGCATTACGAGAACGGCTTGGTCCGCGTTCTCGGCGGGGAGCGGGCAGGCCGTGGCGTCAGATTATCGTGGCCACCCAGGTGGCCGAACAGAGTCTTGATATCGATGCCGACGTGCTGATTACTGATATTGCTCCGATAGATCTGATTATTCAGCGTGCTGGCCGTATTCATCGCCATGCACGTCCCTTGGATGACCGCCCCGTGAGGCTTGGGAAACCGATGATTTTTGTTCGCGGAATTGATGACGGGAGTGATGTTCCGAGATTTGATGCGGGAACGGAATTCATCTACGGCGAAGCGATTTTGCTGTCAACTATGGCTCATTTGCCGGAGGTTGTCGGCCGGCCGTCGGATGTGCCGGAGCTGGTACGCAAAGTTTATGATGCCGAGCCACACATACCTGCGGGCTGGCAGGACAGATGGGACGCAGCCGTAAGCAAGGATGCGGAGGAGAGAGAAAATTCGGTAGGGAGAGCCAATACTTTTCTTTTTCCTGAATTGGTAGGAGCAGGGGAGTTGCAGGATCTATTCAATATTCTCCACGATGATTCTCATGGCTCCGGTGGTGAACGAGCAGGCTCAGCTCAGGTGCGCGACACCGAGTTCAGTGTCGAGGTTATTGCCGTACAGGATACCGATTACGGTTATCGTGCATTTGGAGACGATGAGAGTGGATCCGAAATTCTTCAAGGTGCAGAACCTACCTATCGACAGGCCAGGAATCTTGCTGGAAGCTCACTCAGGCTCCCGGTTCGGATGACGAAACGAGATAAAGATTTTGACGTGGTGATCAGTGAGCTTGAGTCACAGACGCCGGCGGAGTGGTCGAACTCAGCTCTGCTCCGTGGACAAGTTGCTCTTCGGTTTGATCGATTCGGTAAGGCGCATGTGGGAAGGTTCCATCTGAGTTACGACCAGGAAGTGGGCCTCGTTGTCACTGATGAACAAGCGGCGTCGTCCACAGAGAGGGCTGCGGAGAAGGAATTGTGACGTGACATATCGTGTTGGAGTACGAGATGCTATGGCTTAATCGAAACCCCGCCGCGCGGGGAAGTGGAGTCGCTCAAGCATAGTTGACGTGACTACGAGTTTGGGGCCGCAGCTACAGATCGAGTACTTGCTGAGCTCGAACCTCGATTCAATACGTGGCTTCGGAAACTTGCCGAACTTACCGCGGAGCAGGCGTGTAATCCTAGCGAAAACGTTGACACACGAATGGTCAGTTGGCAGACGACTGTGCGCGACGTGATCAATGTCCAGGCGAAGATTGCTTTGCGTGGTGCGGGTCCGCGAGCTTTGGTTGGCCGGGTTCTTGGTCAATCGGAGGATTCGAAAGCGCGTGTCGTTTCTGCCTACGACTATTATCAGCGCCTGCAGTGGGCTCTGGATAAGGAGCTTCCCCGAACGAGTAGATATAAGGGAAAAGCTCATCAGGATGAAATGAAGGAGAATGGGTCATGATGCAAGCACAGAGTGATGGTGCCAACGTAGGAGCTCAGAAAAACCATCTACAATATGCGGTTGACGTGACGTGCAAGAAGCTCCAGAGTGATTTTCTTTCGGACTCAAGCTCCCCGGAGCATCACAGAGCTCGTGCTGACCTTGCGCAGTTGCGTCGTTACGCGAGTCTCGATATTTCAAATAATCCCCTCGCTCTTGGGAAGGCACTCTTTGTCATGAGGGGCGAATTTAGTGAGAAGCTTGCGGGTTATAGTGATGAACCCTCGCCATCCGAGTATGCGGCGTATATTGCGCTGACACTCTTTGCAATTCACATGCAGTCGGCCTCGCAAGAGGTTCATCTCAAAGATGTGAGTTTTGCGCAAGCGTGCGGAAAACTGTATCGAAAGCTTGAGAGGTCTTCAGATTCCATCAAGCCGCGCATCGACGCTATGTTGCTTGCTGGAAACGAACGGGCACGCCTTATCCACATCCGTTCGCTCATTACCCTGATGCGGGCTCAGGATCTTGGCTTCGATTACGGTCGGCTTGCTACGGATCTTCGCTCGTTGGCAAACCCAAAGAAGCGAGCGGGCGTCCAACTTCGCTGGGGAAGAGACTTTGTTCGCGGATGCTATTTGCTAGCACCGACATCCGAGCAGAAATAATCCGATTAATCAACAACGTTTAGGAGAAAATTATGACACTCGTGATTGATATTCACGCACTGCAGACGGTGCCACCGAGCCTCATTAACCGTGACGATACCGGGGCGCCCAAATCTGCTATTTTCGGTGGGGTTCCACGCCAGCGAGTTTCATCTCAGTCCTGGAAGCGGGCGATTAGGCACTATTTCGAGAGCGAAATAGGTCAGGAAGCTGTTGGGTTGCGTTCTCGGAATCTTCCGGAGGTTATCGCTAAAAAGGTCATGGAGCTTTCGCCCGAATTTGATGTGGAAAGGGCTGTCGGTGGGGTGCGGAATCTCTTTAAGGCACCCGGTAAACAGGGCATCAAGCTAGATGAACCCAAAGTGTCAAAAGATAACGAGGAGTCCGAGCAGAAGTCTCCCTATCCGACAACTGCTGCGCTCCTCTTCTTGAGTCCACATCAGATTGAACGAGCAGCTCAGGCAATCGTTGACGCTGACGGTGGAAAAATCGCGAAAGCGGAGGCTGTGGAGATTCTTGATACCGAGCACTCTATTGATATGGCGATGTTTGGCCGAATGTTGGCCGATGTACCCGCCTTCAATGTTGACGCCTCGGTGCAGGTTGCGCATGCTATCGGCGTCCACGAGTCAGAACCCGAGTTTGACTACTTCACAGCTGTTGACGACGTTCTCGAAGACGCTGAGGAAGCCGGTGCGGGGATGATTGGTACTACTCAGATGATGTCGTCAACGCTGTACCGCTTTGCGACGATCAATGTTGAGGGCCTTGCTGTAAATCTTGGAAATGCGGACATGGCGCGGGACGCGGCAGTTCTTTTCATTAAGGCGTTTATTGAATCGATGCCCACTGGAAAGCAGAACACCTTTGCGAACAACACCCTTCCTGAATTCGTTTACGTTGCAGTCCGGAACACAAGATCGATATCGCTCGTCAATGCCTTCGAAGATCCCGTAGAGCGGGAAGATTCCACACGTCGTCAAGCCGCTGTTGAAGCCCTTGCTCAAGAAGCTCGCGACATCGAGGAAGTGTATGGCATGAAACCACTCGCTGCATATGTTCTTGCAACAAGTGGATTAGACGAGGCGTTCTCCGGACTAGCAGAAAACGTCACGTTCCCAGAAATGTCTCAGAAGGTTAGCGAAGTGCTTGCCTCAGCTAAGGTGGAATAGCGAATGCAATATTCTCTACTTTTATTACTCAAAGGCCCTTTGCAATCGTGGGGAGACGAGTCCAGATACAGGACTCGAGCAACAGGTTCCACGCCGAGCAAATCTGGCGTGATTGGTCTATTAGCTTCCGCGCTTGGTCGGGAACGAACCGCTCCGATCGATGACCTCGTTCGGCTCGATTTCGCGGTGCGAGTAGATCAACCGGGAACCCTATTGCGGGACTACCAAACGGCTCAGCCATGGCAGAAAAATCCGAAAGATCCAGCCACATTGGTGACTCGGTATTTCTTGGCAGATGCGGCATTTGTGGCTGCTATTGGAAGCGAAGATCGGGGTGAGCTGGAAGGGGTTCAACACGCCCTGCGCGAACCGGCATATCCGTTATTCCTTGGTCGTCGATCATGTCCAGCACCAGCTCGACTTGACCTCGGAATTATCGATAAGCCGGTAGTGGATGCCCTGCTTGATCACGACGTCTGGTATGCAACAGCTGCCCACAAGAAAGAATCTACCCGCCAGGTAGAACTGCCAATTTACCGTGACGGCAAACCGGGTGAAATCGGTGTTGCGAGACAGGACGTTCCCGTTTCTTTTGCGCAGCGGCGTCGGGAGTATGACTGGCGAACTGTGGTCTTTGCGGGGTCGAAAGTTATACAGAACGGTGAAAGTGCTAACAGCGATCCGTTCTTCGATGAGGTGATTTCCTAATGACGACCTTTACTCGAGTCCAACTCAATCCGGCGCGCCGGCAAGGACGGAAATATCTGACTAATCCGCAGGCTCTACATGCTGCGGTACAGTCAAGCTTTCCGAGCGACGTTGTTGTCAACAATGAGCGCATTCTGTGGCGTCTTGATCAGCGTGGGCATCAACACACGTTGTATATTGTTGGTCCAGAAATGCCCACGGCAGCGCATATAGTCGAAGAAGCCGGTTGGGAAGTCCGACCGCAGGAGACTGCTGACTACGATCGGTTGCTTGCGCGTATTCAAGAGGGACAAGAATGGAACTTCGAGCTTGTAGCTAATCCAACGAAGGCGATCAATCGAGGCCAAGATAGGCGTGGCAGAGTTGTCGCGCATCTCAGCATCCCGGAGCAGATGAAATGGCTGCTTGGAAAGGCTGAATTGCTTGGTGTCGATTTTGGCCCTGCGGAACAGCCCACTTTCCAAGTTGCGGAACGCAAGACTCTCAACTTCACCAAGATGAGGGCAGACGGGACTGCGCGGGATCGTGTACACCTGGTGACTGCGCGGTTTGCCGGAAGTTTAAAGGTTGTTGACCCGGATAAGCTACGGCATGGCCTAGTTAATGGGGTGGGACGAGCCAAGGGGTATGGATGCGGCTTGCTCACACTAGCGCGAGGCCATGTGTAGGCATGTCGGGGAATCCGAGTAGTGCGCCTCTAGATCGGCTCTTGTTGACAAGGATGGAGAACAGACTCTCTTTTCTTTATGTCGAACGAGCGGTGATCAACAGGGAGGGGAATGCGCTGACAATTCAGGACTCGCGTGGAATAGCCTACGTTCCGGCAGCCCAGATCGCCGTCCTGCTTATAGGGCCCGGAACAAAGGTGACGTATGCGGCGATGGCCCTTCTGGGTGACGCCGGCGCATCGACGGTGTGGGTTGGAGAGAAAGGAGTTCGTTACTATGCCCATGGTCGGCCCGCTGCAAAAACAGCAAAATTTGCTGAGGCACACGCGAAAGTGTGGTCGAATCAGCGTTCGCGACTAAGGTGTGCGCGGCGAATGTATGCCAAGCGATTTCCCAATGAAGATGTTGAGCATCTAACCATGGCGCAACTTCGGGGCAGAGAAGGCGCACGCATGAAGACAATCTACGCTGTTGAGGCTCAACGTACAGGGGTTCAATGGACGCGTAGGTCTTATGATCCGAACGATTTCGAATCGGGCGATCCGATCAATCGAGCCTTAACTGAAGGGGCTGCGGCATTGTATGGAATTGCCCATGCAGTAATCGTCGGGCTTGGTTTCATTCCCGCGCTCGGGATTATTCACTCGGGTACCGATCGTGCATTCGTCTACGATATCGCCGATCTCTACAAGGCAGAGATCTCTATTCCTGCTGCCTTTGAAGCAGTTGCAGAGAGCGTGGAAGGTGACGAACTAAGTGTTCGCAAACGTATCCGAGACAAGGTGGTTTCTGCACGGCTAATGCAACGGATGGTCCGCGATATCCAAGAGGTTATGGAGACCGCGGAAGAAGACGCCTACGTTGATGCTGATCTTTTCCTCTGGAGTGATCTGCAAGTAGCTCCTGCCGGTATCAATTGGGGATTGCGAGGTTGAAGCGATGTTGGTTCTCGTCGTGACTGCGGTACCTGCAGGCTTGCGGGGCGATCTCACTAAATGGTTAATGGAAATTGCACCAGGAGTTTTTGTGGGGGCTCCAAGCGCGCGGATAAGGGAGCAAATTTGGGACCGCACCGTCGTACTATGCAGAGACGGGAGAGCAATCATGGTCTGCTCTGCGGACAACGAGCAGGGAATGACGTTCCGAACCCATCGACACGATTGGGAACCTGCAGACTTCGATGGTTTGACCTTAATGATTCGGCCAGATCGAGGGCAGAAAACTCAGAGTAGCTTGCGAAGAACGGGGTGGTCGAGCGTGAGGCATCAGCGCAAAAGATATCGATAATGACTGAACTGTTTGGGCAAGTTGTTGACAGCTCAAGATTTGAGGATGACGTGCGATTGGCGTGAGAATCGGTTCGTCAAGTGCCGGAGGGGTTATCTCCGGAAAGGCCGAAGTTAGTTGGATGTATAATCCAAGTGTTGACGGTAGAAATGCTGGTCAGCAAGTATGCTCCCCGCGCAGGCGGGGATGAGCCCTTCTGAGCGGGGTATTGGCTACCACTCTTTAGATGCTCCCCGCGCAGGCGGGGATGAGCCCGGTCGCCGGGCCAAGGATCGACTTCCACACATATGCTCCCCGCGCAGGCGGGGATGAGCCAAGTTCAGCATTCACACCTCCTCTCCTTATTTGATGCTCCCCGCGCAGGCGGGGATGAGCCCGGGGCCGGCCCCATCGGATTGTAAAAGTGCGCATGCTCCCCGCGCAGGCGGGGATGAGCCCATAGGCTTGCGCGAGCGTAAGCCCGACGCCGAATGCTCCCCGCGCAGGCGGGGATGAGCCGCGTCTGATCGCCGCGCCCGATTTCGAGTGTGAATGCTCCCCGCGCAGGCGGGGATGAGCCTAATCCCGTCCGTACGGGCGCGCGGCGCGCGAGATGCTCCCCGCGCAGGCGGGGATGAGCCCCAGCCAAACAGTGAGCGCGCCATTCCTGCAGCATGCTCCCCGCGCAGGCGGGGATGAGCCGATTCAGAAATCGTGCGAATACAGCTCACACCTATGCTCCCCGCGCAGGCGGGGATGAGCCCGGCTGCACACGAAAACCCGCGTTCGTTTTCGGATGCTCCCCGCGCAGGCGGGGATGAGCCCATGGCGGTCATCGCCCATTTACCGTCCTGCCAATGCTCCCCGCGCAGGCGGGGATGAGCCCGTTCGTGAAGTTCTTGTCATGCTGATTAGCGGATGCTCCCCGCGCAGGCGGGGATGAGCCGGCGTTGCAGAAAGCCGCGAAGGTGAGTAAAGGATGCTCCCCGCGCAGGCGGGGATGAGCCGGTGCGGCTGAACGCGTCGCGACGAGCGTTCCAAATGCTCCCCGCGCAGGCGGGGATGAGCCCTAGGTCAATCATGTTGTTGACGCGTTTTTGTAATGCTCCCCGCGCAGGCGGGGATGAGCCCCAGCTCAAGGCTTCAGTTGATCTTCAAAAAGTATGCTCCCCGCGCAGGCGGGGATGAGCCCAAGAAATGGTGGCCGAGATCGCTGGCGAAACCATGCTCCCCGCGCAGGCGGGGATGAGCCCACGCCGATTTCGCCCGAGTCAAGACCAAGCGCATGCTCCCCGCGCAGGCGGGGATGAGCCCGTATTTAACGTGGTAGTAAATTGCACCAATTTATGCTCCCCGCGCAGGCGGGGATGAGCCGGAATTGAAGCTGCTGTCGCCGCACTGCGAGACATGCTCCCCGCGCAGGTGGGGATGAGCCCTGATTACGGGCAAGGACAAGATCAAAGTCACGATGCTCCCCGCGCAGGCGGGGATGAGCCCCGGCCACGATAGTCGCACTAGTGCCATCGAGGATGCTCCCCGCGCAGGCGGGGATGAGCCCATGGTGTGGGGCTCTCACTATTGAAAGGAGAAAAACTATGAGCATGAGCGCTCTTGAATTTGCTGCCGTGCGCCACAATCTCGGCCTGTCATTCGAAGAACTCGCCCACATTCTCGGCGTGACACTACGCTCAGTCCAATACTGGGAATCAGGCCGCTCAAAAGTCCCCCAAGGAATCATCGAGGCACTTGACCGGCTTGACCGCGAAAACCTCCGCCTCGCAATCTCCATGGCTGAAGATGAGGGCATCATCTCGCTTTCACGCTCAAGAGCCGACTACCCGGACAGGCCACGCGGCTTCTATATCGCCGCGCTCGGACGCGCAATATCACTCAACCCCGATCTCATGGCGGAGTGGACATGAGCCACATGCTCCCCGCGCAGGCGGGGATGAGCCCCAGCCATCACTGCTGAACTGCTCCCCATTAGTTAGTGTCTGATTTCTCAGTCCAACTAATGGGGAGCAGTTCAATACTGATAATCATAGGAATCGCCAACGCTGCCGGTTAATGAGGCGATACCGTGCTCAGCCAGCCCCTCGTGACAAACAATGCTCACATACTGTGAGCCGTGGTTTGAATGGTGAATCAGACCTATTATTTCCTTGGCACACACAATCGCCTGGTTCACTGCTGACAGTGTCAGCGCTTCAGTGCGCATCGAATCAGACAGCGCCACCCCGCGATTCGCGGACTATACACGTCAGTGACGAAAGCGCATACACGCCCCCTTTACGGGTGCGCACGTAGGTGATGTCAGCTACCCAC
Organism: Arcanobacterium canis; assembly: GCF_029625435.1. Taxonomy (GTDB): domain Bacteria; phylum Actinomycetota; class Actinomycetes; order Actinomycetales; family Actinomycetaceae; genus Arcanobacterium; species Arcanobacterium canis. The sequence continues at coordinate 84,239 of NZ_CP121208.1, forward strand.
AACTGATTGGGGGCCAGGGGCTGTGAATTCACGGTTGCCCAGGTCTAGGCACAGATTCAGGCCTTTTGGCTGACGAGTGGTGACAGGTGCTCCACCTTTGCTCTTGCCGGACAAACCGGCGATGCGCATGGACCGAGCTGTTTACTCACGACCAATAACAATGCCCTGGCGTGCAGCACACGCCGCATCTTCCTTACCCCGTTGGAGCGTACCCGAACGACGAGCTGTTGGACCCACTACTGGGGTGTATGCCACGACACTCCAATTTCAGGTGCCGCCGTCTCACAAGCAGTATTCATAGACACTCCCTCGGCAAGAGCGCGGCTCTCAACAAGACAAACCACACATGATCCTTCGTACCTTAATCAAACTTCATGCGGCTAATCCAGATTTCCCCATCCACCCAAACGGAACAAAACCGAAATGTTTCATCCTCGAATGCTCCGGCTTAGCTACCCGTTAATCAGACTCAAGCATCATCTTCATTTCCTGCTTCGTAGCAAGAGATGAAGGTGCTACTCCTGAAGAAGTAGCACCTTCATCTCTTTCATGCCCTGATCAAGCTCATCGATTTGCTTCTGATCAGTTTCTAGGCGAAATTCTTGTTTTGGTTGGGATCGCGACTTCCGGATCAGGTTCTCCGGTGATGCGATTGCGTAGATCGCGGCGGATGATCTCAATGACCCATAGCCAGATGGCATGGCCAGGGATTTCAGAGAGGTGCTCTTGCCACGGCTGGTTCCAAGGTGCCGGAACAACGCCCATCAGAGGCATGAGAACAACGTGGAAAACTACCCAAATGACGATGCCAAAAGCTACACCCTGCCAGAGCTTGATACCTGGATAAACTTCGGCGATCAGACAGTAGAGAACGGCGAAGAAAATTGCGAAGCCGAAGTGGATGAGGAAAGACATCCAAGGCAACCCCTCGTTGCCATTGAAGGTGTAGGAAGCATGGGTAGTCTGGTCGGACATACCAAGGAGCTCGAGGAATGATTGTGGTGGGTTGGTGGCGTTGCGCTCCGGAGTACGGGGAGGGAGTGGAACCTCCCAGCCGAACTTGACGATTGCGGACACGATTCCGCCGATCAGGCCGACAAGCGCGGCAACTTTGTAATGACGTCGAGAAATATCAGTTGTTAAAAACATAAGAATAATTATCGAACGAACCGAGTGAAGATGTGTGATTCACAGATCCTGATGTGACGCATGAGACGTTGGGAAACGGAGAGAACGAAGATGAGAGGATGTGCGGTTCTTGCCGAGTCAGGGAGCATATCGGCAACATGAAAGTACATCACAATAATTGCGTGTATTTGTCGGCGGTTCCTCTGGCTGTATCAAGCGGGTATTGATCTGCAATTTGTGGATTTTTGACCGGATGCACCCATCGACATCAATGGCGATAGCGGACTGTTTCTTTTCAAGAAAATCTTGGGAGAGAAAACTCTGACCTCTTTAAGAAAACAACAAGTGACAAAGAGATTATTGAGAGATTCGCGGGCGTTTTTATTCATGGTTGCGCCCTGTAATACTTTCAACATCAACCCATGCAAGATTTCTGAAATTGTTTACGTTGTCTCACTTGTCGTGTTACGCTGACGGTGTACTTGGGGACACGCGCGCCTACTTATCCACGCTGGCTGTCTCCCTCGTTAAAAGTCAATGTTGATGAAGCGAGTAGAACCTTTCGACGCCGGAGTCGGGAGGATTGAGGTAGGAAAATATGGTGCATCATGCCAACAATTTGCGCATACTTAAACCACTGAAAATTTTTGCAGTACTGACGGGAACAATCGCTCTCGTTTTCGGTATGTTGACCCAAATTCCCGCATATGCGGCGGCGCCGATTTCGGTGATTGTGACGGGTGATTTCCTGCCAGATGTTACGGCTGACAAATGTGAGAAGTGGGCTACCTCCTGTGATGCTACGGAGATGGCACCTCTAGCGCAGTGGCCAGGCATCTACGAAAAGGAACTCAATATCCCGGCTGGTGATTGGAAGTACAAGATCAAGGCCGACGCTCAGTGGCGCTCCAACGAGGGCGAAAATAACATGGCACTTTCGATCCAGAAACCCATGAAAGTGGTCTTCCAGTACGACTCTTTCTCTGGGCACATCGGAATCCGTTTGCCCGAGTACAAAAAGCCCGACGTCGGTGAGACCGGTGTGCCCGCGCCCGTGCGTAACGGCTCCAACGAGTCCTTCTATTTCGTCATCACCGATCGTTTCGCGAATGGCAACAAGGCCAATGATGATGGCCACTATGGCTCTGATCCGATGAAATCCGGCTTCGACCCGAAGCGAATCGGTTTTTATCATGGTGGTGACATTGCCGGTCTTCGCCAAAAACTTGACTACATCAAGAACCTCGGCGCGACGGCGATCTGGATGACTCCGTCGTTCGTTAACCAGCCCGTTCAGGGTTCGGGCGACGATGCTTCCGCCGGTTACCACGGCTATTGGACGACGGACTTTACAAGAATTGACCCGCATTTGGGCAGCAACGAGGAACTTAAGCAACTCATTAGGGAAGCTCACGAAAAGAACCTCAAGGTCTACTTTGACATCATCATTAACCACACAGCCGATCTGATCAAGCTCTCTGACAAACCACAGTACATCGACACCTTGCGTGTGCCATACAAGGATAAGGAGGGCAACCCAGTCGATCTACTCAAACCAACATCAGGTAAATTCCCGGGTATCGACCCGAAGTCCTTCCCCTATGAGCCAAAGCGAATCGGGGCTGTGAAGCCTGAATCTTTGATGGACACTTCCCTCTACCACAACCGTGGCGATGGAAAATTTGAGGGTAAGGACGAATCCTTTACCCTCGGCGATTTCTTTGGCCTCGATGATCTGATGACCGAAGATCCGCGCGTCGTCAAAGCGATGACCGATATCTACAACACATGGGCGCGTACCGGAATCGACGGCTTCCGAATCGACACCGTCAAGCATGTGAACTTCGACTTCTGGAAGCAGTGGACCGAAGCCGTCCAAAAGACTGGCCGTCAGGCGAATAAGGACTTCTTCATGTTCGGCGAGGTCTACAACACCGACGCGCGTGACCTGGCCCCGTATTCGCGTAACACCCATATGGGCGGCACACTCGACTTCGCTTTCCAGTCTTCGGCACTCGACTTCCTCAAGGGCGGCAAGACTGACTCGCTTTCCGGCCTCTTCGCTGCCGACGACATGTACACTACCCCGACGTCGTCTGCGAACGACCAGCCCACCTTCCTCGGTAACCACGATATGGGCCGCATCGGATACCTCCTGGGTATGGGCCTCGATAAGCGCCTGGAACGTTCGATCCTCGGCCACCAACTGATGTTTCTTACGCGAGGGCAACCGGTTGTGTACTACGGCGACGAGCAGGGCTTCGTCGGCGTCGGCAAGGAAAAGGACGGTACGCAGAAAGGCGATGACAAGCACGCTCGCCAGTCGCTATTCGCCTCTCAAGTTGGCGAATATACCGATCAGGATCTGCTCACTGGCGGCAAGGTCGGTAGTGTCGATCATTACGATACCAACGCGAAGATTTATCAGAAGATTTCTGAAGTTTCGAAGTTGCGTCGCGAAAACAAGGGCTTAAAGAACGGCGAACAGATCGAGCTTTACAAGCAAGAGGGCGGCGGCCCCGGTATCTACGCTTTCGCTCGCGTGGACCGCTCTGATCACACTGAATATGTCGTGGCTGTTAACAATACGGAATCTGAAAAATCGGCCACCTTCAAAACCCTCACGCCCGGCGCACATTACACCGGCCTGCTTGGTGAAAAGAAGGACGACCGTCAGTCAGGTGCAGACGGCACCTTTACGGTGAATGTGCCTGCGTTCGGTGCGGTCGTTTACAAGGCAGATAAGACCGTAGCGACGCCCAAGCAGCAGACGATCACTCTTGATGTACAAAAGGGTGGCGCGGTTCGTTCCACGACGACGACGCTCGACGGCCAGCCCAACGTCCAGTTTGCTTTGGCGGGAGTAAGTGCAACTCTCGCTGAGAATACCTGGGCGGAAACCTCCTTCTCCTGGCGAAGGATGGGCGATACCGACTGGAAGCCGCTCGGAGTTGATACCTCTGGTGCCCACCCGCGTGTTTTTCATGATGTGCAGGGGCTGCCGGCCGGCGCGCTTGTGGAATACCGGGCGGTGTCGAAAGACGCAGCTGGTCATACCGTTACCGATGTTCAGTATGCTTCGGTGAATATCGACCAGCGTGAAATTAACACCGCGAAGAAAAATTCAATGCTGGGAAAGGTCACCATTCCAGGAGATCATGGCAAGGCTCTTGGCTGCGAAAACGACTGGGATCCGGCCTGTGACAAGTTGGTTCTCGAAAAAGAGAAAGACTCTGGTTGGTATACCGGTACCTTTACTCTTGAACCCGGAACCTACACGTACAAGATCGCCAAAGACGGTACCTGGAACGAAAACTATGGCATGAATGGTGCCCGTTCTGGTGTACCTGACGGGAACAATGCCGAGTACAAAATTTATTCAAAGACTCCGGTGACCTTTTACTACAACCCGGAAACTCACGAGTTCTTCAATACATCTCAGCATCCTGCCTACACTCTTCCGGGAGACTTTGGAAAACAATTGGGATGCACCGGAGAGAAAGAAGGAAATTGGGATCCCGCATGTTTAAAAACGCTCATGAGTGATCCTGATGGAGATGGCGAATATACATTCTCTACGCTCGACATTCCCGCTGGCTCCATTCAGGTGAAAGCTACCGAGAATCTGAAATGGGGCACTGGAGAGATCGGGTGTAATGGTGGTAATTGTGGATTTGAAGTTAAAACGGACCGCCTGACTGTTTTTCATCTCAAGCCTAGCGAGAAGAGACTTTGGGTTACAGATGAGGATCCAACATCGGATATGAAGTACCAGGCTCACTGGCTTGATCGCGAAACTTTCGCGTGGCCGTCGGCCCTCGGAAATGACGGCTCCTGGACGCTTTACAGTTCCACGGACGGCAAGCTCAAGGTTGAAGGCGGCAAGGTAACCGGAGCAGATTACACGGTTCCACTGCAGAAGAAAGCAAGCGGACTGAGCCAAGCGCTTCGCAAGCAGGATCCGCAGCTGCGCTCCTACGTCGCCCTTGAACCCAAGGAGAAAATTGCAAACATTGAGGAAATTCTCAAGGGTGAAGTGCGCATCGTCTATTCGACCTTGAATGGTGTGCCGCAGTACTCGGCCGGTGTTCAGATTCCGCGAATCCTCGATGTGCTCTATGCAGAGCAAGCATCTAAGCGTCAAATGGGTGTCTCTTTCGAAAAGGGTGGAACAACCCCGACTCTCGCACTGTGGGCACCGACCGCACAAAACGTCGAGCTGCAACTTTTCAATGCACCGGATGCACGTGGCGTAGTAAGCGGAGAGCCGACGAAGACCCTGCCGATGCATCGAGAGGAGGATGGCTCGTGGACGATCACGGGAGATGAATCTTGGATTGACCGTCCGTACAGGTATAACGTGAAGGTTTACGTTCCAACGATTGCCGTTAATCTCAAAGATGACAATCAGAAGGACAAGGCCGGAAAGGTTGTCACACAATCGGTGACTGACCCGAATTCCACTGCGCTCTCGGTCAACTCCACCCATTCGGTGATCGCAAACCTCAACGATCCGAAGTGGGCGCCGGCTGGCTGGCCGGGCACACCACCGGTACTGAAGAACTTCTCCGAGCACGCGATCTATGAGCTGCATGTGCGTGATTTCTCGATCGCGGATAAAACGGTTCCCGATGGTGAGCGCGGAACCTACAAGGCATTTACGCGCCCTCATTCGGATGGCATGAAGCATCTCAAGAAGCTCTCGGAAGCGGGAATGAATACGATTCACCTCCTGCCAACCAATGACATCGGCTCGATTCCAGAACTTCGCACAGAACAGAAGATTCCGGCGATCCCCAAAGATGCTGGCCGCGATCATGCCGAACAGCAGAAGGCCGTCGGCGAAGTCAAAGATAAAGATGGTTTCAACTGGGGCTACGACCCCTACCACTACACAACTCCCGAAGGTTCCTACGCCACCAACGGCAACCAGTACGGCGGCGCACGAACCAAGGAATACCGTGAGATGGTTGCGGGCCTGCATCAAGCCGGCTATCAGGTCATCCTCGACCAGGTGTTCAACCACACCTACGCAGCTGCGCAGGACGAGAAGTCAGTGTTCGAGAAGATCGTGCCGGGCTACTACCACCGCCTCGATCTCGAAGGCAACACCATGAACACTCCGTGCTGTGCCGAGGTAGCAACTGAGCACGCCATGATGGAAGACCTCATGATCGATTCGCTCGTCACCTGGGCGAAGACCTACAAAGTTGACGGTTTCCGCTTCGACCTCATGGGCTTCCATTCGCGAGTGAATATGGAGAAGATTCGTTCCGCGCTCAACAAGCTGACGATGGCCAACGACGGCGTCAACGGCCAGAAGATGTACCTGTACGGGGAGGGCTGGAATTTCGGTTCGGTGAAGGACAATGCCCGATTCGTCCAGGCCAGCCAAGGTAAGCTCCGTGGAACGGGCATCGGTTCTTTCAACGATCACCTGCGCGACGGCGTACACGGTCACGGAAATAACAAGTATCTCCAAGGCTTCGGAAATGGACTATGGTCGGATCCGAATGGAAAAGACGGAGCGAATGCTGGAAACGGCGCTGAGAAGGCACTCCAAGACAAAGCAGATATGATCCGTCTCGGTCTGGCTGGAAACCTTGCCGACTACGCTTTCTACAATTTCGACGGAACTTGGCGCTCCGGTAGTCAGATGAATGGCATGGGATACGCGGCGGAGCCGTACGAATCCGTGAACTACGTGGACGCTCATGACAATGAAACGCTCTACGATTTCAACGCATGGGCGCTGCCAGAGAACACCTCGATGGCGGACCGCGTGCGAATGAATACGCTGTCTCTTGCCACCGTGGCACTCGGACAGTCCCCGATGTTCTGGCACGCTGGAACGGATATTCTGCGATCAAAGTCGCTGGATCGCAATTCCTACAACTCTGGCGATCACTTCAACAAGATCGATTGGAGCTTGGAGACAAACAACTTCGGAATCGGACTTCCTCCTGAGTGGGATAACAACCCGAAGGATAAGCCGGAGGAACAACAGTGGACAAAGATGGCTGCGCTGTTGAGAAATACCAACCTCACCCCGAAGAAGGCCGACATGGAAAGTGCCTCTCGTCAGGCACTCGACCTCCTCCGCCTGCGTAAATCCAGCCCGCTGTTCACTCTCGGATCAGCGGCGCTCATCAAGGATCGCGTCACCTTCCCTGACGCCGGATCGTTCGCAGCTCCTGGTCTGCTGATGATGCGAATCACCGATCCGAAGCAACCACTCAACCACAGATCCTTAGTCGGTGGCGACATTGACCCCGAGCGCAACGATATCCTTGTCGTCTTCAATGCTACGAAGTCGGAACAAACTAAGTCGATCAATGCTCTCAAGGGCATCAACTTCACCTTGTCAAAGATCCAGCAGAATGGAACCGACGATGTCGTGAAGAAATCGGCTTTTGAACCGAAGGAAGGCAAGGTGACGGTTCCGCCGCGTACGGTTGCCGTGTTTGAAGCCCTCGCTGACAACACCATTCCCGTCGTTCATGTTACCCCAGCTGTAGTGGACCTCGAACTCGGTGCCAGCGAGCCTGACGTCATGACCGGAGTCACCGCTACCGATGCGGCCGATGCAGCTGACACGCTCATCATCCAACATGACGGAGTTGTGGATACGTCAAAGGTGGGCGAGTACAAGGTGCTCTACAAGGCCATTGATCCGGCCGGAAACATTTCCGACTCGGTATCGCGCACCTACCGTGTCCTTGATCGCGTAGCGCCAGTGGTGAGCATCGATCCGGTGAATGTCAATCTATCGGTCGGTGAGAAGGTATCGTCTGTGCTCACGGGCGTGAGTGCGAAGGACGCCATCGACGGCGATCTGCCGCTTAAGAGCATCAAGTTCGCAATCGAGGCCCCCAACGGAGTCGCAACCATTGACGGGGACTCTTTCGTCGCAAACAAGCCTGGCATCGTCACCGTCACCTACAAAGCGACCGACAAAGCCGGCAACGTCTCCGAGCCGGTGGTACGAAAGTACGTTATCTCCGACGTCGAGCAGCCCATCGTGACGGTTGCTCCAGAGAAGATCGAGGTTCCGCTTGGTGGCGTTGTGCCGAACCTGCTCGAGGGCGTGAGTGCAAAGGACGGCGTCGATGGGGATCTTGCAGCAGACGCAATCACGGCGGTTGTGGATCAGCCCGCCGTCTTCACGCAGGGTAAGACGGCGGATACGCAAGGGACTTTCACCGTCACCTACACGGCGAAAGACAAAGCAGGTAATACCTCGCAGCCCAAGACACGCACATACATTGTGAAAGACAAGGTGGCGCCGGTACTCACTGTTGAACCGAAGGACGTAGAAGTGCAGGTCGGCGCCCCGATTGGACACGCTGATTTCCTCAAGGGCGTCAGTGCAAAGGACAACGTTGACGGGCCGATCGCTAACATTGCCGTGGCTGGAGTGAGCGAAGTTTCGACTGCCAAGGCGGGTACATTCACGATCACCTATACCGTCACGGATAAGGCCGGAAATCAGACGACGGTGAAGCGCACCTACCGGATTATCGACACCACGGTGCCTGTGATGAGCGCAGAGCCGACGAGCGTGAAAATTGCTCAAGGCGCACCGCTGCCAAACCTGCTCGACGGTGTCACAGCTACCGATAACTCTGGAGAAGATCTCAAGATTATTGTTCACGGAAGCGTTGATACTGCCAAGGCAGGAACCTACGAGGTGACATACGAGGTGCGCGATAGTGCCGGCAACGTCGGTAAGACAAAGCGCGTGTACACCGTGGTTGCTGAATCGAATGCTCCTGGAGATGAATCGGGTGGAAATACCCCAGGTGTTGCTGAGCCTGGCGATGTTGAACCGGGTGGAAATACCCCAGGTGTTGCTGAGCCTGGCGATGTTGAACCGGGCGGAGAGCGGCCTGGGGGAGAGCAGCCGGGTAAGGAACAACCGAGTAAGGAACAGCCGGGTGGTCAGCAACCAGGTGAGGGTGAACCGGGTCAGAATCTATCGGGTGATGGTCAAAGCGACAACCAACCCAGCCAGCCCAGTGGAGAGCCGAGTCAGAATCTATCGGGTGATGACCAAAGCGACAACCAGCCCAGCCAGCCCAGTGGAGAGCCGGGTCAGTTGGGTGATGACCAGCCCAGCCAACCTAGTGGAGATGAAACAGGGGGCGAGCCTGGAGACGATGCCACAGAGCATTCTGACCACGGTGGCAAAGGATCTTATGGTTCGGATGGTGGCGCACCAACACCTGAACAAGGTCAGCCACAGGCCGATCCGGAGGCCACGCCAGTCCCAACTCCAACCCCAGGTCTTACCTCGAAGACTGCTCCTGACAAGGCACATCATTTGAGTGCGACAGGCTCCGAGACGATGCCGCTCATCGTTTTCGCCCTCATCGCTGTGGCATTTGGTGTAGCTGTCCGGATGGCTCGTCGTTCCGAAAACTAGAAAAGTAGGACGCCGAGTAACAAAAGAAAGGAGTGCTGTGGTGGAATTTGCACCACAGCACTCCTTTATTGCACCGTTGTCGGGCTGCTTCTTGAGGGTGCTCTAGCAGTGTTGGGGGTGCGATGAGGAAGCGCGGAAATCCCAGCGGCGTTATTATCCATTCTGATCGTGGATCGCAATTCCGCTCGAAGAAATATTGAAGGTACTTATCACCGTAAACGCCGTCAACGGTCACTAGGTCAATTGACTCCAGTGAGTACGAGGTTCTCATGAAACAAGGCGTGTCACTCGCTGCTGCAGCTTTGTTTTTGGATATTAGCTAGGTAAGCCCCTCATTGCATACAGATTCATATCAAAAAAGAGCTTTAAGTTCTTTTGTGCGAATATCGGCACTCATTGCCCCATTTTTGTGTCATTTAAAAGGATATTATCCTCACAAATTGTAATGACATTAATAACGTGTGGAAGAATCATATTTTGACAAAACAAGCTTTAAACATAGCAAAAGGGAGATGAAGACATGAAAATAACGATCGCGGGTGCCGGCGCTATGGGAAGTCGCCTAGCTATTGCGTTGGCAGAAAAGGGTCAGGATGTGCAAGTTGTCGATAGCTGGCAGGAGCATGTTGATGCTATCCGCGGCCGCGGTCTTATTGCTGATTGTGAGGGGCAAGAAAAAATTGTTCGCTTGCCGGCCTATCATATGAACTCTATTCCAAAAGAACTATCAGCTGACTTAATCATTGTCTTAACAAAAGCAATGCAGCTTGATGGCATGTTAAACAAAATTCAAACGATGATCCATTCAGATACTCAAGTACTTTGCCTGCTCAATGGCATTGGACATGAGGAAGTTATCGAAAAATACGTTGCAAGAGAGAACATTTTGCTCGGCAATACTATGTGGACGGCTGGTATGGAAGGCCCAGGTCGTGTCAAGCTTTTTGGTGATGGCTTTATCGTCATGAAAAATCTGGTTGATCAAGAAAAAGCTGTTGAAAAAGCCCACGAAGTCGCAAAGATCCTCTCAGACGCTGGATTAAACGCTAGCTATTCTCAAGATATTCTGTATGCCATCTATAAAAAAGCCTGTGTGAACGGCACGATGAATGGCTTGTGTACCTTACTATCAAGCAACATGGCTGATTTCGGGCAAACGCGCGCTTCTCACGATATTCTCACCGCCATCGTCAGCGAATTTGCGGCTGTGGCTGAGGTTGAAGGGGTTCATCTCGAAGTGGCAGACATCGTTAAATACATCGAAGAATCTTGCTACAACCGCGAAACCATAGGTTTACATCATCCATCCATGTATCAAGATCTCATCATCAATAAGCGTTCCACCGAGATCGATTACATCAACGGTGCTGTTGTTCGTAAAGGTAAACGCTATGGTATCGCAACCCCATACTGCCAATTCTTAACCCAGCTCATTCATAGCAAAGAAGATCTTCTCGACGCTAAATAACCCTCTACGGAGAGAAAAACATACCAATGAAAGAAATTCCAACGCCAAAACTCTTTTTCGATAAAGTCTTATCTGGTACTGCCTTAGGCGTTATTATCGGTTTGATTCCAAATGCGGTTTTATCCGCTATCCTCAAATATTTTGATAATCCTATTGCTGTCCAGATCACTCAAGTTGCTGTGATTATCCAACTAGCAACTCCATTGATTATCGGTGCCCTAGTCGCATGGCAATTTGGTCTGAAGCCTATGCCTATTATGGTCACCGCTGCTTCTTCGTTTGTTGCCTCTGGTGTCATCACATTCAACCCAGAGCTAAAGGCATATGTTGGTAGCGGAACTGGCGATTTGATTAATACGATGATTACGGCGTCTATCGCTGTTTTGCTCTTTTTATGGGTCAAAGATAGATTCGGCTCTGTTGCTGTGATTGCCGCTCCCATTTTAATCGGCGTCGGCTCTGCCTTTATCGGCGTGCTGCTCTTACCCTTTGTTGCTCAATTTACGGCAAGTATTGGCAATCTTGTCAACACCTTTACTACTCTCCAGCCGATTGTCATGTCAATCTTGATAGCGATGTCCTTTGCTTTCTTGATTATCTCACCGATGTCTACTGTAGCTATTGGTTTAGCCATTCAATTAAATGGTCTAGCTGCTGGAGCTTCGGCCTTGGGGGTTGCTGCGACTACTGCTGCATTGATTATTCACTCACTTCGTGTCAATAAATCTGGAGTAACACTTGCCATCGCTCTTGGGGGCATGAAAACCATGATGCCCAATCTCTTTAAATACCCTATTATCCTGTTACCCTGTTTAGTAACAGCTATCATATCCGCCATTCCCGTTGCCCTCTTTTCAGTCAGTGGTACACCTCAATCAGCAGGATTTGGGCTTGTTGGGCTAGTTGGCCCTCTAGCCTCTCTTGATGCTGGACTGAATTTCTTCCTCATGCTGATAGTGTGGTTCCTCATTCCCTTCTCAGCAGCTTTTCTTACCCAAATTGTCTTTGAAAAAATCTTGAAAATTTATGACTCTTCTATCGTTTTTAAATTTCAAGAAGGCGATTAGAACTTGCGACGTGAAGTGGCCCAGAGTTTTCGTCTTTCTTTCTGATTTGATAGGAAACTCTGGGCCACTTTATGGTTCTTTTCCTCGTATCAGCTGTCCGTGGAATTAGACTTATGCTATGGCCAGGCATTATAAGCGTGAGGATATTCAGTTACTTCTTCAGGTAGCTCGAATGTATTACGATCTTGAGCTCACGCAGGTGGAGATCGCTCAAAAAATTGGGTATTCGCGTCCGAGTGTTTCGCGGTTGCTTGATCGTGCTCGGAAAATTGGGGTCGTGCGTGTCCAGATTTCCCACCCTTTTGAATTGCTGTTCAATCTCGAAAGCGAACTGAAAAAGTTTTTGCCACTCAAAGTTATTCGTGTGACAGACCCAAGCTCGGGAGATTCCCTCGACGCGATTGGTCGGGCTGCAGCAGAACTCCTCGTCAGCGTTGTGGACGACGGCGAAGTTATTGCGATGGGAAACGGGCGTTCTCTTGCTGCCGTGGCACGTCACGTGCCTTTTGTTCCTAAGCCGCGATGCACTGTTGTTCAGCTTCTCGGGTCGTTGCCTGGTGGCCGACCAGAATTTGGCCGTGATTCTTCAACGATTTGTAACATGGTCGCTGGTCAACTTGGGGCAACGAGTGTTCGTATGCCTGTGCCGCTTTTCGTTGACAATCCAGCTCTTCTCCAACCGTTGTTACGTGAAGAGCGCGTGGCGAGTACCCTTGCGCTCGCATCACGTGCGCATGTCGCCGTCGTCGGTGTCGCCGACGTTGAAACGGAACCATCCGACTCGAACGTGCTCAGCCAACAACTCTCGCGCGAGTCGCTTCAGGTCTTGCGTAATCGTGGAGGAGTGGGGCACGTTCTTGACCAGATCTATAACGAAAAGGGTGAAGTCATCCACACATCGCTCACCGAACGCACGATTGCGTTGCCGTTAGCACAACTGCGTGAAGTTCCTCTTGTTATTGGTGTTGCGTCCTCGAAAAGGAAGGCGCAAGCGATTATTTCTGGGATTCGTGGCGGAATTCTTACTGGCCTGGTCACTGATACAGATACTGCGCGCGAAATCCTCCGGCTTATTTCCTGACAAAGCATTGAAACCAGGAAGTAGCAAGATGAGTTGGGGAGAACAAAAACATTTGCCCCCCAACTCATCTCGTAGTGAATCAAGCAATCAAGTGTTCTTTCGCTGTGTGCGCCTCACCGTCTACTGCGTCATGCAGCATTGTCAGGTCACGGTCAAGGGTTTCTGGGGCATAGAACGAGGCAATTGTTGTACACATCATCGTGAATGCCATGTAGAGGGCAACTGGCCACCACATGTCGAATGCAAGTAATAGAGCTGAAGAAATCATGGGGGCAATTCCGCCACCAAGCACTGAACTCAGTTCCCTCGCAAGAGTCACGCCGGTGTAACGGTAACGGGTGCCGAAAAGTTCTGGGAAGTATGCCATCTGTACTCCAACGTTTCCGTATGCAGCGAACCAGTAGCCGAGGCATACGGCGAATGCCATGAAGAATACTGTTCCCGAGGAAAGCGCAGTGAAGTAGATGAACGGCAGAAAAATACCAGAAGCTGCGATAAGGATATATATTGGCTTTCGCCCGAAATGATCCGACATACGTCCCCAGAAGTAGGCGCTGACCATACCCACAAGCGCGCCGATCAGCTGGATATCGGTGATGGTTGATTTATCCACAAAATCTGAGGTTCCGGGGACTAGCACATGTGCGGTGACGAAGGTGACGAAGAATGTCTGGACTGTATAAGACTGGGTATTGGGCCCCCAATTCATCGCCGCAACAAGAAGGATGCGCTTCCAACCACTCTTGACTGCAGTAGACAGTGGTGCGGAGGTTGCTTTGTTAACTTCCGTATTTTTCTGCATCTGTTGGAAGACAGGCGATTCACTCATCTTTTGTCGGATGATCCAAGCGGCAAAGGTGATGAGGATAGAGAGCCAAAAGACGATTCTCCATCCCCAATCGATGAACATATGCTTTGGCATGAACCACTGGATCACGGCGAAGAACAGTGTGCCGATGACAGTTCCTGCGGCTGCGCCAATCATGACGACTGATGCGCGCCGGCCACGTTTTCCTATGTGTGCAGATTCTGTGAGAAGGGTAGCTCCACCTGCTTGTTCCGCTCCTGCGCCAAATCCTTGTGCTAGACGCAGCGTGAAAAGAAGAATAGGCGCAAGTAAACCAATTGTCTGATGGCCGGGAAGGCACCCAATCAAAAACGTTGCACCGCCCATGAGGAACAGAGTAGAAACGAGCACCCACTTACGGCCATGTTTTTCTCCGAAATGAGAAAAGAATATTCCACCTACCGGTCGTGCGAGAAATCCCACTGCGTAGCCGGCAAAAGCCATGAGCGCACCTGCAAGAGGTGAGGACTCTGGGAAAAAGACGGAAGGGAACACAAGTGCTGCGGCTAAGCCGTAGATAGCAAAATCGAATTGTTCCAGCATGGTACCGAGGCCACATGCAAGAACGGTTCGCCTTTCTGCTCGTGCATCGAGCTTTAATGAGGATGTCATCATTGACCTTTCTGATTAATTTATCTGTTGTGGATTAGCGAACGACTCGTGCATTGCCGCCGTCGGCCAGCTTGAGTACATCCGAAAGAGTCGCCATCGAAGTGTCTCCTGGCGTTGTCATCGCAAGTGCTCCGTGAGCAGCGCCGAGATTAACTGCACGTTTTAGAGAGCTACCAGTGATAAGGCCATAAATGAGGCCAGAAGCGAAAGAGTCGCCGCCGCCCACTCTGTCAAAAATTTCGAGAGAGTCACGTTGTATTGCCTGCACTAGTCCATCTTCACGAGACCAGGCGATTGCACCCCAATCATTTGAGCTTGCGCTTCGGACAGCTCGTAGAGTAGTGGCAATGACTTTAAAATTGGGGTAATCTGCGGCAACTTTCTCGATCATCTTTCCGAAAGAGTCAACAGGAAGTGAAGAAAGGTCCTTGTCGACGCCTGAGATCTGGTAACCGAGAGCGGCAGTAAAGTCTTCTTCGTTTCCGATCATGACATCTACGTATTGAGCAAGTTCACGGTTCACCTCTTGTGCTCGTTCAATGCCGCCTTGGTTTGCCCATAAGCTAGGTCGGTAATTGAGATCGTAAGAGATTATTGTGCCGTGGCGGTGAGCTATTTCCATGACTTTTAGTGCTGTTTCAGCTGATTGATGACTGAGTGCCGCATATATGCCTCCAGTATGAAGCCAACGCACACCGGCATCGGAAAAAAACTCTTTCAAGATCGAGGTCATCAGCTTTCATCTGTGAAATCGCAGTGTTTCCTCGGTCAGAAACACCGACTGCGCCGCGGACCCCGAATCCACGTTCAGTGAAGTTGAGTCCGTTGCGTGCCGATCGGCCCACGCCATCTGATTCCGCCCAATAAATAAGGGAAGTATCGACTCCTCCTGTCATCATGAAATCTTCGATAAGGTGTCCGATTTCGTTGTCCACTAATGCAGTAATAGTTCCGGTACGGAGGTTAAATACTTTGCGCAAACCACGCACGACGTTGTATTCGCCACCGCCTTCCCAAGCGTCAAAGGTGCGAGCATTTCTGATTCTGCGTGCGCCTGGATCGAGACGAAGCATGACTTCACCCAACGATAATGCGTCGAATTGGCACTGATCAGCGGGGAGGATATTGAGATTCCGAACTGTCATGACCGCTCCTTTCTATAGTTACCTACAGTGGAAACTGCATGAGTGATGAGGTCAACAAGTTGATCGACAGCGCCTGAGTTCACCAGCTGTGATGGAACCATCCAGCTTCCGCCTATTGCGCGGACGCAGTCTAAGTCCAGGTATTCATGAGCATTTTCAGCACTAATTCCGCCCGTAGGGAGGAAACTGGCCTGCTGAAATGCGCTTGAGAGTGCTTTGATTGTCTTCGCTCCTCCTGCAGCGGATGCGGGGAAGAATTTAACCGTGGTCAAACCAAATTTGAGTGCTTGCATGAGCTCAGTCGCCGTGGAAACACCAGGTAAACAGGGGATACCGATTTGCTGGCATCGTTCGATGACGTCGCGATCCAGTCCCGGGGAGACAATAAAACGTGCGCCGGCAGCGGTCGCTTGTTCGACCCGTTCTGGCGTAAGGACTGTTCCGGCGCCAACCAAAATATCTTGGCGGTTGGCGAGTGCGCGTATCGCGTCGGATGCAGCGGAAGTTCGAAAAGTTACTTCCGCAACAGGCAGACCTCCGCGGATCAGAGCTTCCCCCAGAGAGTCAGCATATTGAGCGTCGTCAATAACGACGACTGGAACAATCTTATGGGCAGTAACTTCTGATAATTCACAGAATCCTGCCGACTTCTTGTTAGCCACCTTACTAACCTCATTTCATTCAGTGAAATATGCACTTCGCTGTGTGAAACGATTATTGCGCGCACTAGGGTGATGAGTCAACTTCGTTAAATGAAAAGAGCACACTTCAGATGCAGAGTGTGCTCCTTGGAGGCTGATTTTTATGAGCCTACAGTGCTAAAACTCGTTGGTATCCCTCAGGGAGATAGGCATCAATTATCTGGAATGATGAAGCGGCGATTTCATCCATCTGTTCCAGGCTCATACGTGCAGCAGGAGCCGTAACGGAGATGGCAACAATCTCACCATCGGGTCGAGATATCGGGAATCCGACACATGCCACATCTGCTTCATTCTCTTGGATCTCCCGTGACCAACCGATATGTTTGGCGCGGTCAACTTCTGCCGTGAAGTGGTGAAGCAGGGCTAGCCGATTTTCAATTTCTTCGGGAATGAATGCGCCGAGTAACGTCTCATTGATATCTTGTCCAGCCAGAATTGCGCGGCCGAGTGCAGTGGTATAGGCATATGCAGTTTGTCCAATTTTCGAGCGAACAGTGATTGCTCGATCAGGCTCGATTTTTTCGATATATCGGATTTGGTCTCCGCAGAGCATTCCAAGGTGAATAAGTTCGTGACTAGAACGCGACAGAGCTGCGAGTACTGGCTGTAAATCGCGGCGCGTAGAAACATCTCGTGGAAAATGATGCATTGCAGAAAGAGCTGACGCTCCTAGAGAATAATTTCCATTTTCGGAGTTCTGCGTTGCGAATCCGCGCAATTTCATCGTATGTAAGACGCGATAGATTGTTGATTTATTTGACCCTACTAGCTGGGACAGCTCTGCCAGAGAAATGCCTTTCGTTCCAGCCTCAGCGAGCACAGTTAATACCGAGAGAGCGCGGTCGATTGCGGCAATTGGTGCTGGAGCTGTGGAACGTTCCTCAGAATTCTGCATAGAGAGATATTAGCATCGTCACTAAATACTATGGTCTAGCTGGAATCGAGGAAAGTCTCGATCCTCGCTATACGCATGTCACCTACTTCTCGGCGGCTCGCGCGATCCCTTCGATAATCAGTTTCCCGACCACCGAGCCTCCGTCGAGCACTCCGACACTACGAGCCGCAGCGAATGCTGCACGCCCGTGTACCGCCGTCATCGTTGTCGTTAACTCAGACCCTGCGGCAGCAGCTTTTGCTGCCGCAGCGAAAGCCCGCTTTAGGGTGGCGGGAGATGCGGGCCTGTACGATGGTGGCGGTGAGTGTGGCGCGAGTATGACGTGATCGATCGGCTTGCACTCGTGGCCGGTGAGATGGTTCGGATAGGCCCAGCCAATTCCCAGGGGTTGTTTTTAACAACTATCGTGAGTTGTTTTCAACAACTCTTCCCGGAATTTTTGACGCGGATGATGTGAAAACGGCGTAATTCCAAAGAAAATTAGTTGTTTTTACTCCGAAATTAGTTGTTTTTACTCCGAAAATAGTTGTTATTACTTGTCAAAACACTCATCTTGCATCCTCGGCAGCTCGCGCGATCCCTTCGATAATCAGTTTCCCGACCACCGAGCCTCCGTCGAGCACTCCGACACTACGAGCCGCAGTGAATGCTGCGCGCCCGTGTACCGCCGTCATCGTTGTCGTTAACTCAGACCCTGCGGCAGCAGCTTTTGCTGCCGCAGCGAAAGCCTCGGCAGCGCCAGCAGTAGCAGACGCACGCAGCGTTTCGATTGCGGGGGCCAATGCGTCGAGGATCGTTTTCTCTCCTGGCTTCGAACCCGCCTTGACCTCAATATTCTCGACGCCGGCTGCCAAAGCTTCGATCACCTGCGGCAAATCTGCCGTCAAGTGCCCGCGCAACGATTTCGCCATTCCCATCAGGCCAAAGCTCAGGATCGTGCCGAGCGACGACGGTGCCGCGGCGTTGAGCACCTTGGCAGCGCCTCGAAGTCCCTGACCCAGATCAGGATCAACTTCGCCGTTGTAGTATTCGTCGAGTGCCCGGAATCCGTCATCCATCGAAATACCGAGGTCTCCGTCGCCATTGACCTGATCGAGCTCGATTAAATAATCACGATTTTGACGCATAAGAGCGCTGATCTCACGCAATGCTCGAGCGAACGTGGTGTTATCCATGTTTCTCCTCCCGCCCCTATTTATTGATATTCGTGTAGAACGGTGTGCGAGCAGGCGCCTGAAGCAACTCAAGCAACTCGTCGTCAAGCTTGAAGACAGTGACAGACAGCCCGGCCATCTCCATCGATGTCGCAAATTCCCCGATATGGGGCATCACAACCTCCACACCTTGTTCAGCGAGAAGGCGATGAACCGTTCGATACACGATGTACTGTTCCTCAAGTGGAGTACCTCCCAGTCCATTGATCAAGACTGACACTCGATCAGAAGCCGTAAGCGGCATATCCTCTTCGATCTTGGCGACGATGAGCTGCGCGATCTCGTCAGCCCGCATCATCTTTCGCACCTCAATGCCAGCCTCGCCGTGAATCCCCATCCCGATTTCGATTTCGTCGTCGGCAATCGTGAAGCCAGGCTTTCCAACCTTGGGAACGATTGTCGGTGTCAGGGCCACCCCCATCGTTCGAATATTCGCTAGCGCTCGCTGAGTGACCTCCACGACTGCGTCGAGGTCGCGTCCCTCGTCGGCTGCGGCTCCGGCGATCTTGTAGGCGTAGACGATCCCAGCCACCCCGCGACGCTTATTCGCCATCTCGTGACTTGCACTGGCGACATCGTCGGCGGCGACAACCGCGCGAGTGGCGATATCGTCGAATTCGACATCTTCCATCGCCATCTGGAAGTTGAATAGATCGCCGTTGTAATTACCGAAAAGGCAGACGACCCCCGAGCCACGATCACATGCGCGGATCATCTGGGCCATCTTTTCCGCCGACGGCGAGGCAAAGACTTCCCCGATTGCGCAGCCGTCGAGCATTCCCTGGCCAACGTAGCCCAAGAATAGTGGTAGGTGGCCAGAGCCTCCGGCAGTCACGATCCCGACTTTTCCTTCACGAGTAGGGTAGTTCGACACCAATATCCGAAAGTCGTCATTTAAGAGTTTGACTTTGTCCCCGTGGGCTAAAACAATGCCTTCCATTGTGTCTCGAACGAAAGAATCGGGAGTATTCAAAATTTTCTTCATGGCATTCTCCTTTGAACGCAGTTACTAATTTTCCGCCACACCCCACGCTGCGCGCAGGAGGTGGGGATACGGCTCAAGATGTGCATAGTCGTTGAGTCGTTCGAGTCGATACTCGACGCCGGTAGGAGTGACATGGGCGACGAGTTCGGTAATGGAGGTGTTCTCAAGGTTTCGTGCGAGGTTCCGCCACCGCGACATCGGGGCGTGCGCCGCGTGTGAGGCAATCGCACGGATGACGCCGCCGTGCGTCACGATCACCACGCGTTCGTGTTTGCAGCGAACAATCTCGTCGAACACGGCGATCGAACGTTGTAGAACCTGCGAAATATTTTCTCCTCCCGGGTAGGAAAGATCGAGATCCATTCGAGACTGTGCTCGTTTGAAATCCGCGAAGCTTACGGCGATTTCCTCATCGGTGAGGCCTTCCATGTCGCCAAAATTTAGTTCTCTCAGCGCGGGGTGAACCACTGTGCCTAACCCGAGAACCTCGTCGATAATCGCAGCGGTTTCGTGAGCCCTCATCATGGTGGATGAAAAGAGGGCATCGATGTCCCAACCAGCCAGGCGTTCGCCGACTAAGCGCGCTTGCTCGCGGCCTTCGAGCGACAGATCCACATCCACGTTGCAACGCTTATCACTTTGCCGCCCGTGCCTGATCAAGTAGAGATGGGTGGCCATTTCATGACCTCGCATTGGGGAAGGTGATCTGAGACGGGTAGGCCCACTTACCTAGTTCTGCCTGCTCAAAGTGGGTGGGTTCTTTGCCGCCGTTTGCTGTGAGCGTGTGATGATAAAGCTCGGCCAGTTCTTCGATGTAGGAAGCCTTGAGGAATGCCTCGTAGATGTTTCCTGAATCTACGGCGACCGTCCCATGCTGTGCCAGCAACATGCAGTCCGCTTCCATCACGGCGTTGCCAACATAATCAGCGAGTGCCTGAGTGCCGGGACGAGCGTAGGGAACCACCGGAATACGCGCTTTGGTGAGCCCGAGATTTGCGACCTCGTAGACGATTGCGGGAATTGGACGATTCAGTACAGACATCGCAGTGGCGTACATCGAATGCGTATGCACGATCGCCCTGACCTCTGGGCGCTTATTGTAAATGGCGATGTGCATGAGGACTTCGCTTGTGGGGCGCAAGCCAGATTCGTTTTCAATGACTTGCGCATCCAGATTCATCACGACGACGTCGCGGGCGGACATGAGATCACGGTCAAGTCCCGTCGGGGAGACAACGAGGAGCCCGGTTTCCTCATCGCGGATGGAGAAGTTCCCCGACTTGTGTTTGCACAGGCCATCGTGTTGGGCGCGTTTTGCGATTTCGCAGAGATCCTTTTTCAGAGATTCAAGCATGTCATGCTCCTTTGGTGGAAAATTTGAGTGGCAGATTAGGCATTGCGTGCTGCCAGTGCTTCTTTGCGCTCGCGGATGAGTGCGCGTGAGTAGATCACGAACGAGACTAGCCATGCGATGAAAATCGCTAGCGGAATCCAGTTGCCTTGCACGATTTGCGGGATGTGAGAGAACGCGTAGGTGAAAATCGGGGCGTCCGTGCTCGAATTTGAAATCAGCTGGTTCGCCGTGAGATCGATTGCCTTGGTCTGACGCGCCAGCTGCGTCATAATCGGCGCAAAAGCCGTCCCAACGTAGAGGAATACCGGGGCAAAAACGGTGCATTGGATGAGCATCCGGATAATGTTGCCCTTCGAGGCGAAGTAAGCGGCGACGGCGATTGCGATGTTGATGATTCCAGCGAACGGCAACAAACCATTGCTGGGGAGAATGAATGAGTACAGAAGAGTGATCGGGATAGTCCAGATGACGGCCAACCAGATTTCGTTTGCGCCGCCAAGGAATGGCCAGTCAAGGCCAACCCAGAGCTGGCGATCCTTGAAACGTTTTTGCATGTATTCGCTGATGGCATTGGAGATCGGCTCAAGAGCTTGCATGAAGTACTTCGAAATCACTGGGAAGAGGGTGAGGGCAGCTGCGGCCGAAATTCCTAAAGTGAGGGTTTGGGGCACGGAGAAACGAGCCAAGATGCCAAACAAGACACCGAGAATAAAACCGAGTACATGGTTTTCTGCGAAAATTCCGACTTTCTCGCGAAGGTCAGCGGCGTTGAAAGACCGATCCAGTCCAGGGATCTTACGCAACAACACATCGAGAAGGTGCATCGGTGCAGCGAGAAATACCATGCGGTGAGTAATTGTCACTCCAGGGATTCCCGACATTTGCTCGACGCGATACTGGTGGTAGTCCGCCGTCTTGAGCTCAAATATCGTTTGAATGGCAGCGAAGAGGAAAGCAAGCCAGATTGACTTGGTGAAGTAGTAAACGGCGACAGCAGTGAAGATCTTGCCCCACACGTTCCATAGGTCCGCATTGAAAGTCTGAGTTTTGTTGATCAGAATCAGCACGATATTGATACCCACCACCAGCGGGAACATAATGAACGCCCACGGCCATGACCACGAAATCGTTGACATCGTGGTCCAGCCGCCGTCGGTGATCGGCAGGCTCACGCCGGTGGTTTTTGCCATTGTCTCGGCTGCTGGGGTGATCGCTGAAGTCATGAAGTTGATCAACATTGACATACCAGTGAAGGCGACGCCGAGCGTGATGCCTGCGGAAATAGCGTCCTTGATCTTCATCTTCACGATCAGACCGGCGACGATAATAATAATGGGGACGAAGATTGCTGCTCCAAGTGAGAGCAGGAAATTCACTACATTTTGAAGAATTTGCATGTGTCAGCCCTCTTTTCGTGACGGGCGAGCTTACTTGCTCTCGAAGTTTTTAATGGCCTCGACGAGTTTCGCGAACTCGGCATCTTGGCCCATGCCAGTGAGGAATGCGATTCCGTTGATCGTGGGGATGTCTCGGGTTTTTCCGTCGCGCACGATCGTGATATAGGCGGCAGCGTCTGTGAGGTAACGATCAACTGACTTTAAATCAACTGCTTGAACTGATGCAGCGATCTTTGCTTCTTTGAGTAGACGATTGACCTTGCTTGCAACTGTTTGTGATGTTGCGACGCCACTTCCGCATGCGACGATGACATTCGTTGTCATGATTTTCTCCTCATCATTGAGTGTTGATAGTGGTGGAATGGATGAATTAGTCGGCGAACCCGTCGAGGGAACGCACTGCAGCAAAGAAATCTGTTTCGGTCGTGGCCGTGTTGAGGCGTTCCATATAGTGGGGAGCCATGAAATTCTTCAGAAGTAGCTGGAGAACTTTGACGTGGCCGTCGTCGTGAGTGAAACCAAGCATGAAAATGTAACGCACAGGATGCGTGGCGTCATTGTTGCCCATTTCGTGCCATTCAACGGCAGTGGCAAGTCGTGTCACTGCGATGAACGGGGTGATCACGTGCTCAATATCTGAATGGGGGATGGCAATCGCTTCCGGTACCGTCGGGAGTGCGGTGGGGTATTTTTCCTCACGCTTGAGAATGGCTTGTCGAAAACTTGGTCGAACGTAACCGAGCTTTTCAAGCTTGGTGACCATTTGTTGGAAAAAGTCCTCTCGATCGGTCACCTGCCAATCAAGTTGAATCAATTCTTCCTTGATGAGATCGCGGTTCATTACTTTCTCCTCATTGAGTTAGTTATTCACCACCGGAGCTGTGAGGCGGAGTTCTTCGAACTTAGGGATTGTCTTGCATTTCCGGTGTGTCACACTCTAGGCGCCTGCGATAACGGAAAACAATTTCCGTATGAACAAATGTTCATTTAATTTTCTATCGAACCTTTAAATCTCCTGTAATAAAGACATTTTTCGAGTATTCCTGATGAAAATATTTTGTCGAATATGTACAAATGTTTATTTTTCCTGTGTCTCGGAAATGATGATCAGCAAACGATGCGGGGTTTTCTTTGCACAAAGAACATCACACACAGATGGAAGTCGCCGTCGTTCGACCTGCTAAAGTAAGGCTCGCTGACTCACTGAGTCTGGGCTATGTGTGCCTAGGCGCTACCACAAGGATGTGATGCGATGATCAACCAACTTCTGAGAAATTCCGTTATTAAAATTTCCGCAGCAGTGTCAGGTGCGATGGCACTTTCACTGCCACTGCCCGCGTCGGCGCAGCCCAGTGAACACACTGTGCGAGTAGAGCCGACGCAGGCGTCGATTGTGTTCTTCCAAGATGGCCATGACATTGCACCAGTGAAACAGGGAACGAAAACCGATCCTGAATATCACGGCGGAATTGCACGATTGGCAACCGTTCTTGCGCAACAAAAGGCGCGAGGAGTCCCAACAGACGTGGCTTTCGGGGGTGACCTTGGCGGGGGTACGCTCTTTGGCGCTGTCTTCCACGGAACTGCGATGGTTGAGGCATTCAACCAACTCGGAGTGGACATCGCCGGTTTTGGACAGCACGATTTCGACTACGGACTTGCGACGACTCGCGCAAATATTGCGGCGTCAACATTTCCGTGGGTATCTTCGAACCTCTCCGTCGGCGGGAAACCGCTTAATGGCGCACAAAATATCGCTGTTGTGCGCAAGGTTGGTGGGGTGAAAATCGGCTACCTCGGTTTGACCCTCGGAATGGAAACGACGACAGCAGGTAAAGATATCGCCCAAGCAGATTACGTTGAAGCGGCGAAAGCTGCACTTCCTGCGCTGAAGGATGCTGATGTGATCGTGGCACTTGCACAGTTTCCTCGTGCTGAGGATGCCATGCGTCTTTTACGTGAAGTTCCACAGATCAACGTCGTCTTGCGAGAAGAAAATTCGTTCGCGCAGGAAGGCAATGACATCACCATGCTCCCTGATGGACGTTTCGCCGTCGCCCCGGAGGGAAACTATGGGTCGCTTGCTCGAATCAACTTTGCTCAGACTGAGCAGGGTCGGTGGGTTGCAACGCACGAGGAAATTCAAGTGAACGGCAGTGTCGGTGAGGAGCCGGCAGCTCTTGCCTTAGAGAAAAAGTACCAAACTGAGCTTGAGAAGAAACTTGCGACGAAGGTGGCGTGTTCCGACACTGCACTGGAAAAGCCACGAGCGCTGGGAGCAGTTGCCGCTGAAGCATTTCGTCAAGTAGCAGGGGCGCAGATCGGGTGGCTCAACGCCGGTGGAATGCGGGCTGATCTTGCTGCCGGGCCACTGACCTTGAAAGACATCCTTGCCGTGTTCCCTTACGACAATAAAGTGATGAAAATCCAGGTCACAGGCGCGCAACTGCGCCAAGCGCTTGAGCAGGGGGCAGATTCCTCACCGAATGGGGACGGTGGCGGTTACCCGATCCTGGCGGGCGCGCGTTTTTCTTATGATTCGGGCGCAGCGCCTGGCACAAAAATCAGTGATCTCACGTTTGCAGATGGGACGCCTATCAAAGATACTCAGGTTCTCACTCTCGGTCTGACCAACTATGTGGTTGGCGGAGGCAATAATGTGACCGCCTTTGCCTCAGCTCAGGTCATTCTCGACGCCGGTTTTATTGGATCCGATTTTGACGCGTTAGTTGTTCGGCTGACAAAGACGAGCCAGTGTGCTGCCGGTCAGCCCGAGAAACATGAACAGTTTGCTGAAACGGGACAGTCGGAGAAGAAAAAGCAAAAGACCAACTCAACGACTCAGGCCACAGGGAAACTGACGCCGTCTGCGTCAGACTCTGATTCGACGTCGGCCCTTGCACAGGGCACCAACACTCAGAAAAAGGGCAGCACGGAAACGACGGGCCTAGCATTTACTGGGACAAATATTGTGTGGACGGGTGCTGTTGGTGTGGTTGTGCTTGTGGTGGGTGTGTTGCTTGCGCGTCGGCGACGACAGTAAAAATGGCAGTGACAAAAGTGGGGTGGCATCAACCGATGCCACCCCACTTTTGTCACTTACTTCGTCTCTGTTGGTGAAGCCGGCGTTGATGGCGTCTGCTTCGGAGCCTTTACCTTGTCGGGTGCGAGTGTTACCACGCACTCCTTTGCGGATGTCATCATCAACTTCACGTCCTCATCCTTATTTGGGACATTGCCCTTTGTCTGAGTGAGTGTCTTGAGCGTGTCAGTGGAGAGCTTGTCATAGCTGGCATCCATGATGCACTGAGCCAGTTCACGCGCTTTGCCTTTGCCTAGCTGCGCTTCGATTTTCTTTACCTGATCTTGCGAAGAAACCATCGCACTGACCACGGCATCTTTCGACGGGCGATCTGAAGAATTCGAACCGCATGAAGTAAGCGAAAAAGCTACGAGCGTGGCAGCTGCCGTAGCGATCAGTGTGCGGATTTTCATCGAGCCTCCAGTAATTGAGAAATTGTTTCAAGTAAATGGTGGCACAGCGGGAGCCGTCATGCGAATTAATATCACAGGGGCGGCAATTTCTCTGCGTCGGCTTTTTTGAGATGAGTGCCGGACATTGTCATCCATCTTCCCTTTCCCATAAGGGGGTGATCGAGTAGCAACACGAATCGTCCGTCAAACTTTTTACCGAGTTCCAGAAGTTCCGCTGTACGCTCGTTTGGCAAGGTCGCTTCGTCAACTCTCATGATGGGCAGGCCGTAGAACCATTGATCGCGTGATCCAAGCAGGACGAAATTTGGTTCGTTTTTGCAAGATGTACGAGTGCTTTTTGACGGTGACGCAGCCGTTACCGACACGGTGGGCTTTGGTGAGGGTAATGTTGAAGGAAATTTCACGCGAGCTAGGCCGCCTCGAACGTTTGTGTTCGCGCTGTGGAGATCGGAAGCTGATGCATGACGCAAGGTGCGCCTCCATCTTTCAGGGAACACGGTGGCCAGAATGTCGAGAAGAATATCGACGAGTGCTTCAAAGATCATTCGATGACCACTGCGGTGCCCGAGGCGGTTACCATCACCATGGAGCCGTTTGAGCCGAGGGTCTCGTAGCCGAAATCCACGCCGACGATAGCATTTGCGCCAAGTTCTTTGGCGCGTTTTTCCATCTCCGCAAGGGCATCAAATCGGGCTGTCAGCACTTCTCCCTCATACGAATTTGAACGACCGCCGAAGAAGTTTCTTACCGAGGCTGCAAAATCTTTGACGAAGTGTATTCCTTGAATAACTTCAGCAGAGACGATGCCTTTATACTCACGGATTGAGTATCCCTCAAGACTGTCTGTTGTGACGGAGATCATCCTTGGCCCTTTCTGTGCTTACGGCAAAACGAATCGTATAACTACTCCGGCAAAAGTGAGAAGTTAAGGTGCAACAAAAGTCAACATTGCGCCACCAGTGTATCAATCATCATGTCTATCGGATCTTTGGGATCCGGCTCAGGTCAGATACGGCCGATCACCTATGCTCCTCGCAGAACTTTCTCAATGCGTTGGACTGAGACTTTTCCTTGCGTACCTAATTGCTGAGCAAACAGCGATACCCGTAGCTCCTCAATCATCCATTTGGCTTGGCGTAGCTCTCCAGCGCGCGCCGCGTTCCACGGCCCCTGAGCAAAAGAAGCTCGCTCTCGCTGAAGTTTCTCGATGACGTTCTGAATCTGCCACGCCAGAGCGTCATCGGCGGCAGGATTCGACGCCGCCTTGTGGAGACGGTGGATCGCCGCAGTCAAATATCTCGGGTACTGAGCGAGCTGGAGATCCTCGGTGGCAGAGAGAAAGCCGTCGTAAACCAAACCCTTGACCTGCAACTTCACATCCGAAACTGTAGCGAGAAGCGCTACCGATGTGCTCACGCGCAACGCAGATTCCACCTCACCCCAGGCACTAAAAATGCGAACGCAAATACGAACGATTCGATACACCTCATCTTCGATACGATCGCGAACCCACACGCGAAGTTGCTCGTATAGCCGCTGGTCACGCAACCGTCCAAGCTTATTCTTGGTGTCCTTCGCCCACTTGTCGGCTAAGTTACGCGTCGCAGTGAGTTGCAGATCAGCCACGAGCGCCGACGTGGAAGGGTACGGCGTTGCAGACATTGCCAGAGCTTCGCTGCCTGTCCATCGTGAGCTGATTCGGCCTTCGGGGAGAGCCGCCTCGTGTGCAAGAAGACGAATCACCCCGAGTCGATGATCGCGAACTTGCTCAGCTGGCTCCGCCAATACGCGCAACTCCACGGTGACACCATCGACACCAGCCAGCGGCTGCTCGCCCGACGTCGCTTTCTGCCTGCTTAGGGCGTCCGCGCCAGCCTTGCCTTGGACCTCGACGAGCGCCGGATATCCGCGAACCACCATTCCATGTGGCCCTGCGGTTTCAATGACTTCGGGAATCACACCGTTAGCGACCTGCGGCCAGGTAGAAAGCGGCTGATCTGCGCCGGCAAATGACGGTGAGGCAGGATCATTGGCTGTTGTAGAAGGGGCAATTAATCCTGCGCGCGCTTCCTCAAGTGCTTGAGCCACCGCACTCTTGACCACCTTTTCCACAGCTCCGCGCGTCTGCGGCGCAAGTGCATTTTGAAGATGTGTGATCGAAGGAGACTCATCAAGTACGGCTCCTCGCTCCGAGCGCACACGGAAATTGATGTTCAAATGCGCCGGAAGCGTTACCTGCTCCCAATCTGCATCCGTAATATCGATGCGTCGTAGCTGATAGACCGCGTCAATGAATGCGTTGCGGAAACTCGGTGTTCCCTCTTGTCCGTGCGCCACGTCTTCCCATGCTGGCAGGATCTCAAGAATCTTGCGGGCGACGTCGGGGGCGGGCACAAGATGGCGACGTACCGGCTTGGGCAATGCTCGAATCGTGGACGTGACAAGTTCTGGGAGCAAGCCAGGAACGAGCCAATCAAAACCTGCATCGCTCAATTGGGGTAAGAGAGTGACGGGGACATCAATCGTTAAACCGTCCGAATGAGCGCCGGGGTTAAAAGAATAGTGAATCGGCAACGCGATATCACCTTGCACCCATTCAGTGGGGAAGTCTTCCTCGGATGCGCTGGATTCGCCGAGCAAGAATTCTTGCGTGAAGTTCAACAACTCGGGGTGAACGGTGCGTTCCTTCTTCCACCACGAGTCGAAGTGACGCGCTGACACAATCGACTCCGGGATACGCTCATCGAAGAACGCAAACTGTGCCGCTTCATCTGCCACGACACCGACTTGGCGCAGTCGCTCTTCGACTTCATGCGCCTGCGCCAGTTGTTCTTTGTTGTACTTGACGAAGGCATGATGAGTGCGCCACTGGTTCTCGACCAAAGCGTGGCGAATGAAGAGTTCACGAGCAAGTTCGCGCGACGTCGGTGTGCCAACCTTGGACAGCAAGACCTTGCGATCCGCAATGAGAGTCAGGCCGTAAAGCATCACCTTTTCATGAGCTAACGCGGCACCTTGGCGTGTAGACCAATGCGGCTCAGAATACTGTTTCTTGACCAGTCTCCCGGCGATACGTTCGATCCACTCGGGCTCAATTTTTGCCACAGTGCGAGCGAACAGACGCGATGTTTCTACCAGCTCCGCCGCCATCACCCAGTCGGGAGTGCGCTTGTGTAAACCCGACCCTGGCCAGATCACGAAATGTGTGCCACGAGCACCAAGGTAGTCTCGATGGCGCTCGGAATACGTCCCGATGGAGGAGAGAAGGCCGGTCAAGAGTGAACGGTGAATTGCGTCCGCAGCGGGAGTATCTGCCGACCGCCCCACCGTTTTCACTGCACGAGCCACATCTTGATTGTGCGAGCTGTCACCCGTTTCGCGTTCAGCACGGATTTGCGCCCGGCTCGGCAAGGCGATGGGATGCACGCTGAGGCGCAGTTCACGTGCCAACTGGGTGAGCTGCTCGACGACGTCGGCCCACTCACGGAAACGTAGCCAGTGGAGGAACTCGTCGTGACACATGCGCCGAAACGCCGAACCGGAAAGTTCACGCTGCTGAGTGCGCAGGTAACGCCAGAGATTTAAGTATGCCAAGAAGTCGGAGTTTGGCTCTGTAAAACGTGCGTGAAGCTGATCAGCCTGGGCACGCTGCTCAGACGGGCGCTCGCGGACATCTTGCACGCTCATCGCTGCCACCAACACAAGGACTTCCGAGGTCGCTCCGTTATCGACGGCGGCGAGCAACATACGCCCCAGACGCGGATCGATCGGCAAGCGGGCAAGTGCGCGGCCAGTGTCGGTCAGGACAGGTGTGCGCAGACCAGGCTCCAAGGCTCCAATCTCTTCGAGTTGAGTGATACCATCGCGGATTGATCGTGAATCAGGCGGATCGATGAAAGGGAACTTGTCTATTTCGCCTAAGCCCAGGCTTGCCATCTGCAAAATCACCGACGCAAGGGCAGTCCGCTGGATTTCCGGCTCAGTGAATTCGGGACGCGCTGCGAAGTTTTCCTCAGAGTACAAACGGATCGCAATGCCGTCGGCCACGCGTCCGCTTCGCCCGGATCGCTGGTTCGCACTCGCCTGTGAGATCTCTTCGATGGGAAGGCGCTGGACCTTCGTTTTATTTGAATAGCGCGAAATACGTGCGTAACCAGGATCAATGACATAGTGGATTCCGGGAACGGTCAGTGATGTCTCAGCAATATTCGTTGCTAAAACGATCCTGCGGTGTTGATGCGCCTGGAATACGCGACGTTGCTCAGATCCGCTCAGACGCGCATACAGAGGGACAACTTCCACAGCTCCTGGGTGTGGAGAGCTTTCGCCAGGGCCGAGATAGAGCTGTCCAAATTCGTCGCGGAAAGCCTTTTCAGTTTCGTGGATCTCGCCTTCGCCCGAGAGGAACACCAGGATATCGCCCGGACCTTCATTCATGAGTTCACGGGCCGCGTCCACAATTGCTTCGGTGATGTCCTTGGACTGAGCACGGCTCAAACGTTCCGGTGCGTCCTGGGGAGCGGACGCGTCGGCGTCGGTGTGTGGCACGTCGGGGCCGGTGGAATACTCGCGAAGCTTCATATTCTCCTCAAGCGATTCGCTTGCACCCTCCACAGTCAGAGGACGGTAGCGAACCTCCACTGGGTAGGTGCGCCCGGACACTTCGATGATGGGTGCCATATCTCCGCGTTGCGCACCAGCCGCATGATGGCCGAAATGTGCGGCAAAACGCTCGGAATCGATTGTTGCCGAAGTAATGATGAGCTTCAGATCGGGACGATGCGGCAATAGCTGGGCCAGATAACCGAGCAAGAAATCAATATTTAAGGATCGTTCGTGGGCTTCGTCGATAATGATCGTGTCATAGCGGCGAAGTTGGGGATCGGACTGAATCTCAGCCAGGAGGATACCGTCCGTCATCAGTTTGATCAGCGTTTTGTCCGATACTTCTTCAGTAAAACGCACCTGGTAGCCGATTGTCTCGCCAAGATTTTGCCCCAGCTCTTCGCTGATGCGGTCAGCCACGGAGCGCGCCGCGATACGACGCGGTTGAGTGTGGCCGATCATCGCGTTCACTCCGCGCCCGAGTTCGAGACAAATCTTGGGAAGCTGAGTTGTTTTTCCTGAGCCAGTTTCGCCCGCGACGATGACAACTTGGTGGTGAGTGATAGCCTCGGCAATGTCTTCGCGACGTGCGCAAACAGGAAGCTGTTCGGGATAGGAGATCACGGGAACACTCTCACGGCGAGCCTGAATCTGCTCAGCTGTGAACGGTTTCGGAGTGCGACGGCGTGGCGCAATGCCGAGTGCTCGGGAGCCTCGTCGGGTTCGATGATGATTTTTGCGTGCGCGATTGCGATTCGGTTTTTGTTCAGACATACCCTGCCATTCTTTCACGAAAGTAGCGGCAGCGTTAAGAACTAGAACTCAGTGCCTTCTGCTGCGTGAAGGTCTGTGGTTGTGGTGACAATGGCTCCGATTGCAGCGCTCAGACCAGCAACAATGTCATCAAGAGACATCGATGGCATCTCAGGACGTTGCTCAACCTGCTCAGGCAAGAACGGAACATGGATGAAGCCTGCCCGCACGGGATGTTCTTGGGCTGAATATTCTTCGGCAAGGAAGAGGGAACCGTACATGAGATGGTTGCACACAAATGTTCCGGCGGTATTGGAAACCATGCCAGGAAGTCCGACAGATCGGATTGCGGCCACCATCGCTTTGATCGGCACAGTTGCGAAGTATGCTGCTGGGCCGCCGTTGACCACAGGCTGATCGATTGGAGTATTTCCAGCGTTGTCGGCGATGCGAGCGTCATCGATGTTAATTGCCACGCGTTCAACCGTGATTCCCTGTCGTCCACCCGCCTGGCCGACGTTGACGATTGCGTCGGGGTGGTGGAGCTCGACGAGGTTGCGAACCTTTGCGATAGCGTCGCCAAACACCGTCGGTACCTGCGCAGTGACGATCTGTGCGCCCTGAAGAGTTGAAGGAAGCCGCCGGACTGCTTCCCACGCAGGATTGACTGCTTCACCGTCAAAGGGGTCGAAACCAGTGACCAAAATTTTCATGGAAGCATTCTATACACGTCCGTGGGAGCCTTGGCAGGCGTCAGTAATCGCCGCGCATTGTGTGGACTTTGGCTCGCACCTGGGCCACTGTTTCTTTCAGTGTGGCAAAATCTTCGTGAATTTCTCCGGCAGAAGCTAGCTCAATCTTAAAGTTTTCGAGGTGCTGAAGAGAATCCCCGGCCTGGTCAATCGCGCGCGATACCACCCCGACCAATTCTTGACCTTCTGCAGGGATGTTGATACCCGCCACTGACGTCTGCCACAGCTGCAAAAGTTGACGCGGAATCGACACTCCAGAAAGCACATGGTCAATATAGTTGGTTGTATCGAAAATCAGTTTTTGGTGAAGGCGTGAGAAATTTTCGAGCGTTTCGACATCGTCGATAAGGACATCGGAGAGCATCTCAAGCGACTCAAGTTGCTCGTTTCCGTTTCCTGCCGCGCCCTCCGGCTCGGTTCTCTGTGTCGGTGTGAATCCGGCGTCGATCAGCTCCGCCACAAAAAATCCGCAGGTGTTGGAGTGTAAGCGAGCCAGGGCGATGCGGAAACGAGTGCGAGCGATATTGGTGTGCAGGTCCTCGATTCGACCGATGAGAGTGTTGAGGTAGTTCCCCACGATTAACTGCATCTGGTTCCATACCATGAGCGGTTCCATGATGGCACTCAGTTCCGGATAGGTGGTGCCGAGAGCTGTGAATTTACCAGCAACTTCGCCCACTTCACGCATATCAACGAAAACTGAGTGGGCGCCGTCGGCGAGGCGTTGTGACACGTCTGCTAGCTGATCTTGGCGGCCCATCCATGCGTTGAGCGTGTCGAATTCGCTCCAGACACTGCCCAACATGTAATGGAGTGGGGTGTCACCCCAGCGTGTAGGGAATACGTCGGTGGAGGCTTCGCGTGCAGCGACTTCGGCTGGAAGAGCAAGGTTCTGAAATTCTTCGTACGTGCGGAAACCGGCTGCGGCGAGGTCGTCAGTGAGCATGGTGATCGCGTGGGCGGCACTTTCACGTCGATTCATGCCGCCGTCGATCAATTCGTATTCATGCGCGCGTACGTGGCTGTAGATTTCTCGTGCCGCGCTGAAGAGGTCATCACGGCAGGGGCGACTACGGACCGAGAGATAGTCGCCGTTTTTTAAGGGAGTGATCGTGGCAAAAACGTCATACTGTGAACCGTCGGCCGCAAGGTTCATGACGTAGGCGGCGAAAGGTTCACCTGCTTCGAGAGTGTCCCACATTGCTTTGAATGCCGCGCCCGGCATCGCGGGATGGCGGATGATGTTGTGCGGAGCTCCGGTGAGCTGGTCATGGTGGTAACGCGAAAGGCGAGTAAAAACGTCGTTGGACAGTTTAATGACGCCCTTGGAATCAGTAGTTGAGAAGAACAATTCGTGAGGTGCAACGTCGTGGTGTGCCCCAGTGGGTTCGACGGTCATGTTGTCCTTTCGTGGTTGTCGTGGTGAGATGTGCAAACCAAGTCTAATTTAGCGCCTGGAGCGAAGAAAATTCGCCGATTTTGTCCTGTTCTGGTGGAATTTTGACGACGGTGGCGGCGAGCGTTTGAACCCTATAAAGACACGCCCACGTCGTAACGAATTTATGGTGTGTTTCGCCCGTAATGGCGCCCAAGGATGCGTGAGTCCAGGCCAGCCTTCTCCTGCTGCGAGGCGAGTGCGAATACTATATCTAGTATTCGCTTATCAAGGGGAGCACAAGATGTCGGTGTTGGATGAAATTCGTCAGAACCTAGAAAACGCGCCAAAAGATGGCGATATGCGTACTGTCGAGGGCGCGCATGGCCGTATGGCAAGCAGTGCAGCTGGTGTCCCAGGCTCGTTCGCCGCGTCCCATGAAACTCCCCGTGTGGAATATCTTGAGCACCGTGTGCATATCGCCCGTGTACACAAACGTGATGGGCGAGTTGTGCCGTTTGAAGCGCGCAAGGTTGCGGCGTCAATCGAACGGGCATCATTTGCTGCGGCTCGTCACGCTACCCATTCTGCCGCGTTGACCCCGGCAGCACTGACGTCGCTGACACACGCTGTGATCAGTGAACTTGAAGCTCATGGGAAAATCGAACCACCGGCGTCGGCAATCGGAGAAACCGTCGCGCGCGTTCTCTCTGCCTGCGGGCAAAGTGCTGTGGCACGTGCGTTTCGTGCCGGGCGCGCACGGGTCGAAGCTGAGCACGCACGTGCCACAGATATCAAGACTCAAGTGGGAAAACTTCTCTCGTGTGCGCCGGAAGTCGTCAACGAAAACGCAAATAAGGATTCGCTCGTTTTTAATACTCAGCGTGATCTGACCGCTGGATCCGTAGCGAAAGCCTACGCACTTGCTGACCTTCTTCCATCGCACGTTGCCAATGCGCATATGCGAGGGGATATCCACTTCCACGATCTCGATTACAGTCCGTTCCAGCCGATGACAAACTGCTGCATCATCGATATCCCGGGGATGCTTGCTGAAGGTTTCCAAATTGGCAATGCGCGTGTGGAATCGCCGCGCTCGATTAACACTGCAGCCGCTCAGATTACGCAGATCATCGCGAACGTTGCGTCCTCGCAGTACGGTGGCTGCTCGGTTGATCGTGCCGACGAGGTGCTGGCACCGTATGCGCGGATGAATTACCACAAGCATCTTGCCGACGCCGAAGAATGGGTTGCTCCTGAGAAGCGCCAGGACTATGCGTGGGCAAAGACACGCAAGGACATCTACGATGCCATGCAATCGCTTGAGTACGAGATCAACACGCTTTACTCATCCAATGGCCAAACGCCGTTCGTCACGATCGGTTTCGGCTTGGGAACTAGCCGTTTTGAGCGCGAAATTCAGCGAGCAATTTTACAGGTGCGAATCAAAGGCATCGGAGCTCAACACCATACCGCGATCTTCCCGAAGCTGATCTTTGGGATCCGCCGGGGTGTTAATCTCGCACCAGATGATCCGAACTACGACATCAAGAAACTGGCGTTGGAGTGCTCGGCGAAGCGCATGTATCCCGATATTCTCAACTATGACGCCATCGTGGGCATTGAAGGTGATTACAAGGCTCCGATGGGGTGCCGTTCCTTCTTGCCTCGCTGGATTGACCCGGCCACTGGGAAGGACGTCAACGCTGGTCGGATGAATCTTGGTGTGGTGACGCTGAATGTGCCGCGTATCGCCATTGAAGCTGCCGGATCGAAGGATCGCTTCTGGCAGATTTTCGACGAGCGCATGGAGATTATCCATGACGCTCTCGATTTCCGTGCTCGCCGTTGTGAAGATGCTACTCCGGCGTCGGCGCCGATTCTGTACCAGTTCGGTGCCTTTGGGAAGCGCGTCGGGAAGGACGAGGCAGTCCATGGGTTCTTCGCAGATCATCGTGCGACGGTATCGATCGGATACATCGGATTGTATGAAGCGGCGTGTGCTTTCTATGGCCCAGATTGGGAAACCGATCCGGAAGCTAAGGATTTCACTCTCGAAATCGTTCGTCGTCTGGCTCAGTATGCCGAGGAGTGGAAGGCGCATAGCCCATACTGGTACTCGGTGTACTCAACTCCGTCAGAGTCGCTCACGGATCGTTTCGCGCGCCTGGATCGCCAGAAGTTCGGTGACATCCCGAATATCACCGACAAGGGCTACTACACGAATTCCTTCCACTTTGACGTGCGAAAGAAGATCACGCCGTTCGAGAAGATTGATTTCGAAGCTCCCTATCCGCACTACGCCAAGGGCGGTTTTATTCATTACTGTGAGTATCCCAAGCTCGATCACAATCTTTCCGCGCTTGAGGCTGTCTGGGACTACTCTTATGACCGAGTAGCCTATCTTGGCACGAATACCCCGATTGATCACTGCTACGAATGTGGTTTCGAAGGTGAGTTCGCCACGACTTCTGAGGGGTTTGCGTGCCCGGATTGCCACAACACGAACCCGGACACCTGTGATGTCGTGCGTCGGACCTGTGGTTACCTTGGCAACCCGATGAAGCGTCCGATGGCGGCGGGTCGGCAGGAGGAAATCTTGAGCCGCGTGAAGCACCTGGAAGGTGAAAGCCGTATCCAGAAGTAGGTGCGAGGAAGCAAGTAATCGGCGTCACCCCTCCATGGCGCCTATCTGAGTGCCGTGCCTGTGTGAATGCGCGCAGGCGCGGCAACCCCTTGAGACGATACGTGAGGAGGAAGACCAGTATGAGGATTGACAACGCCGGTGTCCACCAGCCGGAGTGTGGCGAGTGGCGCTCAGAGAAGCTTTCGCGCGGTCGTATCGCTGATTATAAACCGATGAACTTCGTCGACGGGGAAGGGGTGCGCTGCTCGATCTACGTCAGTGGGTGCCCATTCAAATGCCCGGGTTGTTACAACCGAGCGGCGCAATCTTTCATGTATGGCGAGGAATACACCGAGGAATTGGGTCGTCGAATTTTTTCTGACGTTGCTCAACCCTATGTTGCCGGATTGAGTTTTTTGGGTGGCGAGCCGATGCTGGCAACCGGGACTCTTCTTCCGATTGCCCGCAGATTGCGAAAAGAATTTGGAGCGCACAAGACAATTTGGACGTGGACGGGCTATACCTTCGAAGCACTATTGAACGAGACTTTGGACAAACGTGAGCTGGTGGGGTTGAGTGACGTGCTCGTTGACGGCCCATTTCTTCAGGCCGAGTATGTATCCGGCCTAGCCTTTCGCGGATCGGCAAACCAGCGGATTATCGATGTTCAGGCATCTCTCGCTGCGGGAAGAGTAGTTCCCTACTCAGTGTTCTAGTGTGGCATTTTCGCCGCTGTTCGGGCTGTCCGACGTGAGGTTGGACGAAGTCTCGAAAGGGAAGCGATCGCGCGGCGGAGCCGAGGTTCCCGAACCGGCACGAGCGAGATATGAGTGCTCGTGGCTGAAGGAATGATGTGGGAATCGATAAGAACCTCAACCGGGTCAAGGTGGGTCGTTGCTTGGGCAGCAACTTCGGCAACGACGTCGCCAGCCGCCGGCGTCGTGGTGCCAGCAGAGAGCGCGACAGCGGCCATGACAATGACGAGTCCCGCGAATTCACCGAGTGATGGGCGTTGGCCGAGCATCATGACGCCAACAGCCAAAGAAGTGGCTGGCGCGAGCGCCCCCAAGAGCGAGTACATCGAGGCTGACACATGCGGCATCACGATGATGTCCAGAGTGTAGGTCACAATGTTGGAAAGCAACGCCACGATCAGAATTGTGCCGATCAGAGTCGGTGACACAGCAATCACGGCTGCACCGGGTGCGAAAGGTACGGTGACGACGGTCGCGGTGGCGGTTGCAATAGCAAGGTTATCGAGAGGATGGCCAGAGGCCCCCATGCGTCGGCCAGTGATAATGTACACGGCCCACATCGCTCCTGCGGCCAGAGTCACGAGGATGCCGTAGCGGATCTTCGGATCGCTGACGTCTAAGCCACCGAAGGAAATCATGAAGACGCCGACGAGAGCAATGAGGACGGATACGCGGATCCGCCAGCAACGTCCGGCAAACATGGCCAGTGTGACCGGCCCGAGGAACTGAATAGCTACCGAAGCGCCCATCGGGATCAGAGAGAGCGAGGCGTAGAACAGCAACGTGAGTACGGCGATGACCACACCAAAAATGATCGGGAAAATGTATCCGCGTGCGGTGCGGCCGCGCCACGGGCGTCGCCATGCACACAGGATGACCGCGGCAACGAAGAATCGTGCCCAGGCAACCGAAGGTGTACTCATCTGCGCGAAGAGGTCAACAGCGAAAGCCGCGCCCATATATGAAGCGAGCGCGGACAAAATGACCAGGAGCGGAGCGAACCACCGATGTGCAAACATGGCTCCAATTGAACGCGTTTTTTCAGGCCGGCGAAAGTGGTACTGAGGACGTGATTGTGTGTACTTAGACACAGACGAATTGTGAGAGTTTTTCTTTTACTTTCGCGGGTAAATCGCATTACTGAATCGTTACTTTTCACAGGGCTGACGCGCATGGAGTGAGGCATTGGCTGTGGCACCCGTCAAGGTTTGGTATAGCGGCGGGTGTGCTCGAATCATTGTCACTTCCTCCCCGTAGGATGAGGGAGTCGAGGAGATTGCGTTGACATTTTCAGGCGCCTTTGTGCGGTAATGAAAATAGGTGCGCAGGTGGAATGCGAAGTGTTGAGATGAAGGAGTTCGGGTGAAATATCTATGGGGCCTGATCGGGGCAGCGTTAGTAGCTGTAGCAATCATCTCGGTTCGTCCGAATGTTTTTGGTCTGTCAGCCTACGAACTCCAGTTTCCGTTTGCGCAACTCATCGCGATGCGAGGTCTGCTTGCTGTGGCATTCCTCATCTGCGGACTGCTTTTCGGTATTTTCGCGGTTATTCGCTACAAGGCCGTCAATGCCGGACGAATCGCAGCATTGTTAGCTGTCGTTATGGTTTTTGTGGGTGTCGCTCACGCGGGGACTGTGTGGTGGCGGGGAATTTCAAACCCAGATCGACTCTCCACGGATCGTGGAGTCAGCATGGAGGGGCGTGGAAATGGCCAGATCACAGTGCTGACGTACAACACTTTGGGTGGTGCGACGGATTCGGATCAGCTTGCTCGAATCATCGCCGACGAGGGCGTGGATATCGTCGTTTTGCCAGAAACATCCACTGCACGCGGAAATGATCTTGTGGATAAGCTTGCTCAATCGGGGTATTCATTCCAGCATTTCGACACGTCAACGCCACAATATAATGCCGAATTCGAATCGACAGTTGTCCTGGTCAGTGATGCTCTAGGAAAGTATCGCACCACCTCCGTCGCTGACGATCACCGCTCAGGGGTCTCTGTGGCGCCCGTGAACGGGAATGGCCCACAAATCTTTGGTGTCCATCCAGTGGCGCCCGACTATTCACTCATGCCGAACTGGCGTAAGGAAATTACACAAACATACTCGTTATGTGCAGCGAAGGGCCCGTTTATTTTGGCCGGCGATTTCAATTCCACTGTTGATCATCAGTTGGCTCTGGGGAGCAAGTGCGCCGACGCTGGTGCGCAGGCTGCGGTCGGCGGTCTGGGATCATGGCCTGCCTGGACGCCAGAACTTTTTGCAGCACCGATCGATCGTGTGCTCACCGACGGTAGCTACCGTGGAACTGAAGGGCGCATGGTGAGAGTGGGCGGTTCAGATCACCGTGGTCTTTTGGTGAGGCTCGTCCCAATTAGGTGATTCGGGGGGGGGTAACTAGTCCTCTCGGTATCATGTTTTTGTTAAAGCAAGATACGTTTAGATGCCGATTCATGCACACTGAAGAGGGAAAGTACCATTGTCTAACCACGCAGCTCACCACTGGTGTAGACGTTTATTTGTCACCATTATTGTCGCTTTAGTGCTGGTAATAGCCAGCGTAGTGACGCCGATTCGCCAGCTCCAAGCAAACGCTGCCTTTGGTGAAGGCGGCTCTGTCGATTCTCAAGGGAACCCAAGCGGCGACAGTTCAAAATATCTGGGCATGATTGATTGGGTTGATTGGTCCAAAGGTGCGACACCGGCTGATTTGGGGATTTTGGAGAAGACCGAGGGGCGCGTCCTCGAAAAGAACAAGACCTATGGCGAAGTGAACTGGGATCGAGAGGATGCCGGGACTATTCGCCAATCGAAGTTAGGGGCCAAAGGATCGTATGACGTGCAAAGTGAAACGATTCTTGGTGACAAGAAAATTGCTACTTCCTGCAGCCTGTCGAATTTGATGGAGGATGCGAACGGTAAGGCAGCCCCCAAGGGCTCATGGCTCAATATCCACATTCCTGGTCAATATACGACTGCATCAGGTGGTGGAGATGGCTGGGATAACGTCTATCAGCGTTTTGACAAGGCGAGCCGAACCGGTCT
The DNA here is from genome assembly GCF_029625435.1 of Arcanobacterium canis. Taxonomy (GTDB): domain Bacteria; phylum Actinomycetota; class Actinomycetes; order Actinomycetales; family Actinomycetaceae; genus Arcanobacterium; species Arcanobacterium canis. The sequence goes on from NZ_CP121208.1 coordinate 123,970, forward strand.
ACCTGTGGGTATTGGTCGTGCAGGTGGCGGACGTATTCGTTTTGATGTCAAGTGTCACGTAGAGGTTATCAACAAGGATGGTTCCCGCACACCAATTCCGATTAATGGCTTGGTTTTTTCTGACGGAGAGGCAATGACGAAAGGTGAGGCTGCCTACATCGTCCCGTCAAAAATTGATTCAGAAAAGCCCGTCAATTGGCGCGTCCTAGAGTACAGCCACACTCCGGGTGACCCCACATACACCGAACTTCGTCTTGGGCCTCAGAGATCTCATGATCGAGTCTCCGGCGCTAACCCTCAAGGACACCAGAACCTTTGGCAGTATTCCAGCCTGGCATCCTCGCTTGTCCCAGAACAAGCATTGGAAATGACTGTTCCACATAGTGTGTCGTCTGCGGCTTTTCAACCGTTCGCCACAATGTATGCAAGCAACGCGGATGGTGCATATATCGATCTTTGGGGAGGGTTCGGAAACTACATCACGATAGGAATCGTGATCGGAGCTGACGTCTCAGACGGTCCAGCATCGTACGGTCAAGCGGCCGCTATCTCCCAACCGGATATTTCAGATACGGAATCGATCCTTACTCACACGCAGGTTCGTGCTGATCAACAAACTCTCGCGAAAGTACAACAGGGAGCTGCTCCTTTTCTTGGAAAAAATGGCCCGGATCTGGATACACAGTTCCTGAACAAGTCTTCGTGGACCACGTTACGTAATGACGATCTGACGAACTCGACGAGTCTGAACGTTTACAACGACGAAGACGCCTTCGACGCTCCCCTTCTTGTGACAGCCCAGCCAGGCAAATTCACACAAACCGTCGCGTGCCAGCCTGCTCCCGGTACACGTCCGACCAACGTATCTGCTTGGTTGGATTGGAATAGTGACGGAAAGTTTTCTGAATCTGAGCGTGCTAATGCCGTATGTGAGACAACGTCAAAGGGCGCAAGACTTCAATGGGACGTCACCGAGCGGATGCTTCCTCCGGCGGGAACATCCATTTCCCCAAGTCTTATTCGGTTGATTGCTACCTTGCAGTCATCTGATCCACACAGTGCTGATTACTTTGGACCCACCGGCCTAGTATCAAGTGGCGAAGTGGAAGATCATGCCGTCACTCTGGTGCGCCCCACTTTGAGTGTTCACAAACGCATTGTGGGGAGCGATGGTCAAGATGCGCCTAACGCCGCAAACGACGGTTTCACTTTTACCGCCACCGCACTCGGGACGTTCTTCCAGAAACTTCCCCTCGCAGCATCTCCGGCAGGGGCAGAGGTGAAACTCGTTGATGTTCCCGCGACGCAGACGACATCCAAGGGAAAGACGGCCACAACAGAAGCTGGAAGCGTGCTCTGGCCACTCGCATTCAATGATTTGCCCACGGCGCTCACTACACAGACACATCAACAATCGACACGTGTGGCTGTTAAAGAAGAAAAGATCACATCAGGTTTCCAGTTTTGGCCAGGCAGTGCGGTGTGTAAGACGCCAACTGCTTTGAAAGCGCCATGGACGCACACTATCCCCATTGGTGACCCCAAGAATGGCAGGACGATTGAACAACCAGGAACCTACGCATGGCCGACGCCGTCGTCCACCGCGGTGACACATACAGACCAAGGTTTTACTGTTGCGATGTCTCCAACGTCGGTATTGGATTGCTCGGTGTCGAATCAGCCGTTTGGCCAGATTTCTATCAAACCAACTGTCACCTTTGACCCATCACTCTCATCTGTACCAACACTTGACGACACGCTGAAGTTTTCAGGTGAATTCGTTTGTACTCCGCCGGCGACGACTGTGGCGGGGCGAGCAGAAGTCACAGGAACCTGGGGGCCGGTTGCGAAAGATGAAGTGTGGATCTCTAACCCGGGCAAAGATCTGATTCCGGCCGGATCGAACTGCAAGGTGACCCAGACAATGATCGGTTCACCTGCACAACAAAAGACAAAGGATGCGGCTCCATCAATGCACGGTGCATATAGCTGGAAGTCTGTCCGATACACGGCGTCGAATCAGATCACAGCTGGCGCAGTACTCGCGGGGGAAACGTTGCCGCAGGTGACAGTTGAAAACATTGTTGACGAGCCCAAGTCCACGACTCTTTCGTGGACGAAAGTTGACGAGACTGGTCGTCCGCTAGGCGGGGCGAAATTCCGAGTTTGGACATCCGGGCGTGTAGCAACTGAAGAAGACATCGTCCGCGAGGAAATTGCGGATTGTGTGGCAGACGAGCCTCGCGGATGTGCTGGAATGACGGATACTGATCCGCGCGAAGGATATTTCACGATTCCCGATGCATTCATGGGCGACTATTTGATTGAGGAAACCCAAGCTCCTGCCGGGTATGTCAAAACTGACGACAAGCTCTCCGGGAAAATTGTTCGATCAGATCTATCTGTTGGGAAAAATGCAGGGAAGTTGACGAATGTCAGAGTGACGTCAGCGGCTCTTCCTTCCCTTCCCATGTCCGGTGGGCTGAGCACGATTGTCTTTGCGATCGTCGGAACGTTTGCGCTGGTGATCGCAGCTATAGCGGGAATCGGCAGCCTACGTCGCCGTCAGGGAGGGGCCACGCAGTAACCACGCACCCCTGCCTTGCAGACATTAAGAAAATTTTTCAACACAATCTCACTAAGGAGGACGTAATGGCCCGCACTAGTGCCATTCGCACCCGCGTGGCCTGCGCATTCGTAGCGATTCTTTCGCTCATTGCGCTGAGCTTCGCAGCACCCATCGCCCACGCGGCAGAGGGAAATATTGATACCGGAAAGACTGGTTCGATCACTATTCACAAGTTCGCTAATCCAGATTCTGGTGAAGCCGGCAACGGCACTGAGCTTGTCGATAAGAAACCGAAAACTGAGCCAATTGCTGGTGTCGTTTTTGAATATCAGAAGGTGAAGGATCTTAACCTCGCGACACCTGAAGGCTGGGAAAAGGTAAAGACCGTCAAACTCGAAGATGGTCGTGTCATGTTTGGTGACCAGCCTGCCACCATGGAACCGGCAGTAGAGTTCACTCCCACAGCAGATAACGGGGAAACTAATGTCAAAGGTTTGGCGTTGGGTGTGTACCTTGTGACGGAAAAATCTGCTCCGGCAAATGTGACTGAGAAGTCCGCTCCATTCCTTGTGACAATTCCTTACCCGAACGAGAAACAAACCTTCCTCTATGATGTCCATGTTTATCCGAAGAATACTGTGGTGACGGATAAGGATTGGCCTGTCAAGACTATCAAGGGTGGTAATGACACTGTTCATTTCCCCGGGGATACGATTGTGTGGGAGATCAAGCAAACTATTCCACAGCTTTCGACGAAGAAGCCACTAACGAAGTTTGAGATCACCGATCAGCTTCCCAAGGGCGTTGACAAAATTCAGCCAGATGCAGTCGTCGTTTCGGTAGAACGAGGCGGTCAGCCCTCTGCATTGAAACCTAGCACCACAGTTAATGACGCGAATCTTGTGACTGTGAAGTTTGAGGGTGACCAGCTTCAAGGATTGAAGTCTGGCGACGTCGTAACCGTAACGATCACTGCAAAGGTTGCTTCGACGGTCACTGGCGATGAGCTTGCTAACCAATCGACGACAAACATCAATAACGTGGAGTTCGGTTCAGTTCCGTCTGTGGAAGATATTGATCCGAATAACCCAAAGAAGAAGACCCCAACAGTTGTTTCTTTTGCGCCGCTCACGATTGACAAGGTGAACAAAGAAAAGCAGCCTCTTGCTGATGCACAGTTCCATGTATGGCCGCTTCCCAAGAATGGTCAATGTGGCACCAAGCCTGAGAATGCGCAGCTTATGACGACTTTGGGCGATCAGGGCACTGTGACTTTGCAAATGGCAATTGGAACGTACTGTGTTCAAGAAACCAAGGCCCCACTCGGCTACGAGATTGCAGCAGACTTCGCTACGCCTCAGAAGGTTGAAGTTGTCAAGGACTCAGGAAAGAAGCTGACGGTGACCAACCTGAAGTCTGCACAAGCCGGTACTGACAGCCTACTCAACCTACCGTTGACGGGTGCTGCCGGCATGGTGATCATGACTCTCCTTGGCGGAGCACTGATCGCTACCGCGTTTGGTTTCGGCTTTGTTGCGCTGCGTCGCAACGAGGACTGAATGCGAGGATATTAGTCGCGTCGTCGATGCTGATTAATATGAACGAATAACTAGCCGTGGGGTGGGCGGGACATGTCCCGCCCACCCCACGGCATCATGCACAGCACGATGATCAAAATGTGGGGGATCCAGATGCGAGATAATAATGAGATGGGCAAGGTCCTCTCTTCGCCTTCTACGCCCACCCCTGAAAAACGTCAGAAGAAATGGAACAAGTTAGCAGTAATTGCAGCTCTGTTTTCGATTCTTGGAACCACCGTGTTGCTGTATCCCTCCGCCGCCCAATGGTTCAGCCAGCTGCGGCAATCTCGCATCGTCTCTGCCTATGAGCAGATTGCTTCGCAGGCCGAACCGCAAGAAGCGATCCAAATTCGTCGTGCTCATGAATACAACAAGCTCCTTGCGGGGGAGCAGCTTGTTGATATTGAAGGGCATGTTCCAACGATTCGTGAAAGGGCGCGCACACCCGAACAACATGGCATCGCCCCATACTTCGAACAACTCCGAGCAAACTATTCTGGGTTGATGGGTCGCGTGATTGTGCCTGCTGCAGATATCGATCTTCCGATTTACCACGGCACTTCTGATGCCACATTACTCAAAGGCGCAGGGCACCTTCAAGGAACTGCTTTGCCCGTCGGAGGCGTCGGTACTCGCTCGGTCGTGACTGCACACCGTGGCCTTGCCGATGCAGCGATGTTTACCTATCTTGATCGTGCGAAAAAGGGCGATGAATTTATTTTCCAAATTTTCGGAGAGACCCTCGCATACCGCATTGTCGATATTCACATTGTCGCGCCTGACGACAGTAAATCGATTCGTGCGATTCCCGGCAAAGACCTTGCCACTCTCATCACATGTACACCACTTGGCATCAACACTCATCGAATTGTTATGACTGGAGAGCGTATTTATCCCACTCCGAACGATGCCAAAGAAATTGGTGAAGCTGCCTCACAGCTACCTAGATTTCCGTGGTGGATCGTGATTCTGAGCGTCGTCTTTATTCTGAGCTGCGCGTTCGTGTGGTTTACACGCGCTCCTGTACCAGTGCGCAAGCGTGAGCACGAACCAGATCACCAACACCACGGTGGTCAGTAGGTTTGAACCTCCCCCTGTTGACTATACTGGAGGCATGGATAAGCGACGTTATCACGTGGACTATGACTGGCTATGGACGAATCCGCCGCACAATGACGGCACGCCTGCTACCTTGCGGCTGACAGTCACGGATGGTGAAAAATCACTTGCGCGCCAGGCAGTGGATCACTGGTTCTCCACCCTCACTCTCTTTCCCGGAGGAGATCGTGGGCAAGGTGGCTGGGCAGTCAGCGAAGTCGTCCCTTCACCGTCGCAGAACGATGAGACGACAGCAAAAACATCAATTGTCCTTGACATTATCGCTGGCGGTGAAGACGTACTGGATGCCATCGCCCAGGCCGCAGAAAGCGCCTACACCACCATGATTTCTGGTTCAGACCTCGTGGTGACATGGCAACAGCTCCCACGTAAAGGATCAGTGCAGTAGCTGTTCCCTCGGTGCGGCATTGAATATCACGCCTGTGGACATCTTGCTCAGAACGGGAAACACTGGGGGGTGCATCTGCAGATGCACCCCCCAAACCGTGATGAGCCGATTCTCCTTCTTTTACTTCTTATACAGCGTCTTCGTCTGATACACAGGATCGGACGTGACGTTGATTCCTAGCTTGCGGAAAATCTCGGTGTCCACACTTCCCAAAATAGTCGTGGTGTGAACATCGGTTCCGGCCAGTTGACCGATTGCTTCTAAAGCCGCGCGGGCATTCGGATCCGACTCGGCAGATACTGCCAGTGCAATCAGGACTTCATCCATATGCAAGCGTGGATTAGCGGAACCGAGGTGCTCGGTTTTAAGAGTTTGAATCGGCTGAATCGACTCGGGCGATAGCAGAAGCAAGTCGTCGTCCAGCCCCGCAATGTGTTTGAGCGCATTGAGGAGCATCGCTGAGGAATTCCCCAAAAGCGTAGACGTCTTTCCGGTGAGGATCGTACCGTCTGCCAGCTCAATCGCCGACGCCGGTGCCCCGGTTTTGTCAGCAACACGGCGAGCGGGATTGACTACCGGGCGGTCTTCTGGCTTCACACCGAGTTTCGACATTGTGATGGCAATGCGCTCAGACTGGATAGGATCAAGCATCTTCTGCTCTTCAACCACAAGAGCTGTGAAGTATCGGCGGATTACTTCTTGTGTCGATGCGTAACGGCACACGTCGTCGTCGCTAATGCAGTATCCGACCATGTTCACACCCATGTCTGTGGGGCTCTTGTAGGGCGACTTGCCCATCACACGCTCAAGGAGGGTCAAAAGAACAGGGAAAACCTCCACGTCCCGGTTGTAGTTCACGGCCTGGGTGCCGTAGGCGGCCAGGTGGAACGGGTCAATCATGTTGACATCATCAAGATCAGCTGTGGCTGCTTCATACGCGAGGTTCACCGGGTGATCGAGCGGAAGATTCCAGATCGGGAACGTCTCAAATTTGGCATAACCCGAGGTAATTCCCTTCTTGTGGTCGTGATACAGCTGCGATAGGCAGGTTGCCATCTTGCCCGAGCCTGGGCCAGGTGCTGTGACCACGATGAGATCACGCGTAGTTTGGACGTATTCGTTCTTTCCATACCCCTCATCTGACACGATTAATTCAGTGTTGGTGGGGTATCCAGCGATGGGGTAGTGGCGCGTAACAGTCATCCCCAAAGCCTCCAACTTGCGTTGGAATTCTGCAGCGGACATATTTTCCGCAGTGACCTGTGTCATCACGATATTGTTCACGAGGAACCCACGGTCACGGAAAACGTCAACCAGGCGCAAAACATCCTGTTCGTAGGAAATACCAAGGTCAGCGCGGACCTTCTTACGTTCGAGATGGTGAGCGTTGACGGCAATCACAATTTCGATGTCATCGCGCAACTGATCGAGCATGGCAATTTTGTTGTCAGGGGTGAAGCCGGGCAGGACTCGCGAGGCGTGTAGATCGTCGAATAGTTTTCCGCCCAGTTCGAGGTAAAGTTTCCCGCCGAATTCCGCGCGACGCGCGGCAATATGTTCGGACTGCATCTGTATGTATTTTGCAGAATCGAAGCCGATTTTCATGTGTCTCCTTGGACAAGCGCGGTTCGTACTAGCTGATATTACGCTACGGGCGGGGTTTTGAGCGACGACGTCGGTGCGCCTGTAGAGTGGGAAAGGAGATAACCTGCCAGCAGGTGTGCGTGTTGACACGCACACTAGGTGGGCACACCAAGGTGGGCACCGTCGTCGGGAATCGTGTGCGGGCCCAGAAAATGGAGGAAAAATGTCGTTTTTGAGGACTGTTTTCGTGTTTGGTGCAGGCTACCTGCTCGGAACACGCGCTGGACGCGAGCGTTACGAGCAAATCAAGAAGGGCGCCTACAAGGTGTGGGAATCTGCCCCTGTGCGCAAGGGGCGCGGTGCTGCGAAGGAGCAAGCCGAGGCCGCCTATGCCGCAGCGAAGGAACAGGCAAAAGAATCTTTCGCTACCGCCCAGGACAAAGCAAAGGATGCTTTCGCAGCCGCCTCAGACGTAGCAGCTGAGAAAGCACACGAGGCGAAAGAAGCTGTCAAAGCGAAGATGGCTGAGAAGAGCGACAAGGGCGAAGAAATCAGCGTCGAAGCTGTTCCTTACGACGCCTGAGCCTTTGCCTCGTGTCACGCGGCGTCACAGCCGATAATGTCCAAAACGCTGCTTCCATGCGACCATGAGCATCATTCCGTCGCGCCCGCGTACCACAGGGACGCCTGCGTTTTCGATATCGCAATCACGACGATTCGTTTCCACAGCGTCCGTGGTGCCGTGGGCGAGGACTTGTTCTACCGGCCCCAGTTCACGAAGCGCGATTGCCTTCACCGATGACGGATGCTCACGCGCCAACTCGTCGTAGATGAGCGGATCGTGCTGACCGTCGTCGCCGATGAGCACCCACTCAATCTGCGGGAACATAATGAGCAAATTGCGCAGCTGGGTTTTCTTGTGTTCCTGTCCGCTTCGGAAGAGTCCTGTGGGTGTGGGGCCCCAGTCAGTCATGAGCATTGGGCCTGTGGGGAAGTCGCGATTTTCCATGAACGTGCGCAAAGTTTCGTATGTATTCCACGCGCCGGTTGAGAGATAGAAAACGGGCGCATCGTCATCGCCGTCCAAAAGAGATCGATAGAACTGTGCCATGTGTGGCACGGCCTGGCGTGAATTTGTGTATTTGACGAACGAGTTCCAGATCGCCAGCATTGCGCGGGGAAGCCATGTGACGATGATGGTGTCGTCAATATCGGAGACGATTCCTCGCCGGATCTGCGGGGAAAGAATCATGATCTGCGCAGTGGCAGGCTCACCGGCGCTCGGAGTGAGGACGGCTTCGTGAACTCCTGGCTCGAGTCCATGATCTTCGATGATGAGATCAACGTAGCCTTGGCGATCAGTACGCGTGGTGTAAGTATGTTCACCGATTGTGACATCGACGCGCAAGTATCCAACCTGTGTGGTGAAGAACTGGTTCCAGCCGCGCTGAGCTTCGGACGCGGCGGCGTCGGCCACTGCGACAGCTTCCCAGAAGGCAGCCTGCGCTGCTGAGTGATTTTCTGCGGTGAGACCGATTTTTGCCAGCACGTCAGAGGGGAGACGTTTTTCCGGTGGCGGTGCCATGAGGACACGCGCCATCACACGCAGCTGATGCGTGTTGCCGTACCCCATGTAGGGTGTGATTCGTGGCAGCCACCCTTGCTGCCGGCGGCGCGCGATATTGTGTCTGTTGACGAAGCCTTCGATGTTGCGCACGAGATCTGAAATTGCCATGAGGCTAGTCTAGCCGCTACGGAGGGGAGTACCTGCCGACGTCGGTGCGGCTGTGGGTGGAAAAGCGAGGGGAGGATTCCGCCGCTGGGTGTGCTCACTCAGCCGCAGCGAATACGGTAGACGTGTATTGGTAAAGGTCGCCGCGATGGGTGTGCAAACCCCATTCGATGATTTTCCCTGTCGTGTCATACGCGGTGCGTTCGATGGTGAGCACGGGTTGACGTGTGGAAATAGCCAGGAGCCTCGCTTCGCGTCGGTCGGGCCGAAGAGCCGAAACAGTTTGCTGAGTGGATGCCACGATGATTCCTTTCTCTGCAAGTAGCTCATAGAGGCCGCGCTCTTCTAAATCTTCGCGCGTGGGCATGATTGCCACGGGCAACCAGTTGTACAAGATCGCCATGGGAGTGCCGTTTCTCAGCCGCAGGCGTTCGAGTTCAACCACTTGTGTGCCAATGTCAACGCCGAGTTTGGCGGCAATTGCGGCGGTGGCAAGCTTGTAGTTATATGTCAGGACTTGCGTGGTGGGGTGTTCGCCAGCGTTGCGTAGATCCGTATTGAGCGAGGGCATGTGGGCTGGTCGGTGAGCGGCGCGCGGGGCGACGACGGACCCAGTGCCGCGTTTGCGCAGCAGGAGTCCGCGGTCAACGAGGGTTTGCATAGCACGTCGCGCCGTTGGGCGTGATACCCCGACTCGTTGCGCAAGGTCAATCTCATTTTCGATGAGTGCCCCTGGTTCGAGTTCACCGCCAATGATTGCTTCTTCGATTGGCAGAGAGATCTGACGGTGAAGCGGAACATCGCTCGTACGGTCAAGCGTGATTTTTGGGATGTACATAGTTCTAAGGATACGTTTTCGTGCGCACCGTGTGAGAAGAAAAAATAAAAACACTAGACATTATGTTTGTCACGTCATAGTGTTTTCTCTGTCGGTTAAAAGTGCTGGAAATACGACATTTTCAAATTTCGCATTGACGCATAGAGAAATGAGAGCGGATGAACGCGGTTGTTCAGGCGTGTGGAATCGTCAAACGGTATCCGGGCGTTGTGGCCTTGGCAGGTGCCTCTCTTGACCTGTGCGCAGGTAAAATTCACGGGATCGTCGGAGAAAACGGTGCGGGCAAATCAACCCTGATGAAAATTCTCGGTGGCGTGATTCAACCCGATGAAGGGCAGTTGCGTATTGATGGAGCGGCAGTGCGATTCAGCTCGCCCAAAGATTCTGAGCACGCTGGTATTGCCCTGATCTGCCAAGAACTCGCCCTCGCTGGAGATCTCAGCGTGGCACAAAATATCTTTCTCGGACGCGAAAAGCATCGAGGCCTTTCCATCGACGATGAGGCAATGGAAAATGCAGCATATGAGATCCTTGCGCGTTTAGGAGCGAGGATTGATCCGAGTCGTGCAGTCGCTACATTGAGCGTTGCGAATGCTCAACTCGTTGAAATCGCGAAGGCTCTGAGTGTGGGAGCCCGCGTCCTCATCATGGATGAACCCACCGCTGCCTTGACGGTCTCCGAGGTCAGCGCGCTGTTTACTGTGATGCGTGAACTCGCGGCCAGTGGCGTTGCCGTTGTTTTTATTTCTCATCGTCTCGATGAAGTGCGCGAAATTTGCGATCACGTGACTGTTTTTCGTGACGGCGCTGTCACTGCGCATTTCGATGATGTCACTTGTGACGACCTTATTTCTGCAATGGTTGGCCGTGAAATTGACATGTCAGCTCGACCCTCACACACTGTGCGTGAGGAGATCGGGTTGAGTGTCCATGAGATTGCCACAGATGAGGTTGGCCCAGTGTCATTCACCGTCCACCGTGGAGAAATTTTTGGGCTTGCTGGCCTCCAAGGAGCCGGACGAACCGAAACGTTGCGCGCAATTGCGGGCGCTGACCGGGCGACGTCGGGAAGCGTGGAGGTTGCTGGCACACGAGTCGATAATCGCACGCCAGCTAGTGCCGTGAGAGCGGGAATCGGATACCTGAGCGAAGACCGCAAGCGATTCGGGCTTCTTCTTGACCAAACAATCAGTGAAAACATTGCGCTTGCCTCGCTTCACACCTGGCGTCAAGGAATCGTGCTCGATGATGCCGCTTTGACGCGGGCTGCGACATCGGCGATGGGCCGTTTGGCGATCAAGGCCCCCAGCGCAGCCACACACGTGCGCACCCTCTCAGGAGGTAACCAACAAAAAGTGTTGCTCGCGCGTTGGCTTGCTCGTGGACTTGATGTGTTACTCGTGGATGAGCCGACACGCGGCATCGACGTCGGCGGGAAAGAAGAAATTTACGCCCTTCTCGAAGAACTTGCTGCACAAGGCTTGACCATCGTGGTGGCGAGTTCAGAGATCCCTGAGCTCCTTCGCCTCACCCATCGAATTGGAGTGATGTGTGAGGGCCGGCTTGCAGGCGTTTTATCCAACAACGACACCACAGAGGAGAAGATCATGGCTCTCGCTACCGCATTCAATTCAACTGAGCGGGAAAGTGCGCATACCAACTCCGCGCTGTATAAGGAGGAAGCCTAGTGAACATTGTTTCGCGAATCTACCGTCAACACCCTGCACAATTCCTCGTGGTGGTGTCTGAGCTCGTCCTCTTCACAGTCTTTGCCGTGGCAAGCCCATACTTCATCGATCTTGACAACGTTTCAGCCCTTCTGCTCGACGCCTCGGTGTACGTGCTTTTGGGCCTGGGATTGACCTTTGTGATCTCCACCGGAGGAATCGATCTGACCCCAGGCTTTGGCCTAGCGCTGACAGGTGTCATGACAGCGGTGGTGATGACGAGTGTCGGCGGGCCTGGATGGCTGGCGATTGGATCTGGAATTCTGGCCGGCATTGCAGCCGGTGCCGTACTGGGTGCAGCGAACGGATACCTAGTCAGTTACGTCGGGATGCAGCCGATGATCGCAACCCTTGCCATGATGCTCGTGGCGTGGGGAGCTGCTTTGACGATCACGGGGACTTCATCCATCCCGCTCGGTGATTTTGATGCGTTCGTGCTGCTTGGTAACGGAAAAACATTCGGCATCACCAACGCCGTCTTCGTCTTCGTTGCAGCCGCGGCCGTGGCGCATTTCCTCCTCAAGCACACCATCATTGGGCGATACGCGCTCGCTATCGGATCCAATGAAGAAGCAACGCGACTTGCCGGTATCGACGTCAAACGATGGAAATGGCGGATTTACGTTCTCGGTGGTACTTTCACCGGTTTAGCTGGAGTGCTCATGGCCTCACGCCTCGCCTCTGGCAAACCAGATGTGGGGCAGTCCTACGAAATGTATGCGATTGCTGCCGCGGTACTTGGAGGAGCCTCGTTGACTGGTGGACGGGCATCCGTTTTCGGTACGGTTGTGGGCGCAATTCTTATCGCGACATTGCGCAACGGCGCAGTTCACCTTGGTGTTTCGGATCAACACCAAAAGATTTTGCTCGGAGTCGTTGTCCTTCTGGCAGTGTGGCTCGATGTGCGTCGGCGGAAGAAGGTGGGCGATGCGTAAAACTTCCGCTATACGTTGTGTTTCCGTTGCTCTGGCGCTCAGTCTTTTGTTGGGCGGTTGCGCCGGAGCAGGCGAACGCGCCTCACGCGCCAATGGACGAATGGACATCGCCGTCGTCGCCAAAGGTTACGCTTCTCCGTTCTGGGCGACGACGAAAGCCGGTGCGATGGCTGCAGGTCGGGATCTCGGCGTCGATGTCACGTTTAACGGCCCGGATACAGAATCCGACGTCGTTCGCCAAGTTGATCAGCTCAATCTCGCCTACGCGATGAAACCGAATGCGTTGGTGGTGGCCGCGCTTGATGAAAGTGCGTCTATCGTGGCGTTGCGTCAGTTCAAGGACAGGGGAATCCCTGTGGTTGCCTTTGATTCGGGGGTGCCCGGTTCGGATATTCCCGTCACGACGGTATCCACAGACAACTATGGTTCGGCACGTGAAGCTGCCAAACATATGGTCAAGCTGGCTGGCGGAAAAGGTGAGTTGGCGGTGCTCGGCACTTCTGCGACGTCGGTGACTGGGCGCGAACGCCGCGACGGCTTCGTTGACTACATCAAAGAGAATGCGCCGGGAATGAAAGTTGTGGCGATCGAATACAACGAGTCAGACCAGGCGAAAGCTGAAAGTCAGGCGTCGGCGATCTTGCAGGCTCACCCTCATCTTGCGGGCATATTTGCCACCGACGACGACGGCGCTGTTGCAGCTGGTCAGACGGTGGCGCGCAGCGGGAAGAACGTCATCGTGGTCGGTTATGATTCTGGCAAGGTACAACAGGACATGATTCGCAACGGCGAGATCGCTGGATCGGTGACGCAAAACCCGTATCAGATGGGGTATCGCGCAGTGACCCAGGCGGTTCGTGTGACACAAGGCGAAAAGATGCCGCAGCAGATTGACTCTGGTTTCGCCTGGTACGACGCGAAAAATATTGACGATCCCAAGATTCGCGAAGCGCTCTACGATTGATTCCTCGTTGGAAACATCGGCTATATGCGTAACACTGATGCCGGTGCGCACAGATGCGCGATAGCATGGGCGCATGAACAAAGTGAATGTTTCAATTGACCCATTCTGGGATGTCAATATCGATATTCCGGGAGTGAACGTCGTCCGCTGGGACCTCAAAGGCGAAGCTCCTGGCCCACTCGACATCGTCGTGACGGGGCATTGGGTTCCCAAGGACGGTGCTGAACGCGTGGCTGCGGCAGGTGCGAAACTTCTCCAGATCGGTTCGATTGGTTACGACTCCGTTAACCCCGATTTGCCTGAAGGTCTCCAGGTCGCCAATGCCGCAACAGTACACGAGACGGCAACGTCTGAAATGGTTCTGACGATGCTCCTTGCAGGACTGCGTAATATTCCGCAGATGGTGGCCGACAACAAAGAACATAAGTGGAATGTTTTCTACGATGAAGGTCTTGCAGATAAGAAGGTCATGCTCATTGGTGTGGGCGGAGTCGGGAAAGAAATCATCAAACGCCTCACACCATTTTCAGTGGATCTGACCTTGGTGGCCTCACGTGAACGCGATGAAGACTTCGGACACGTCTATTCTCTTGAGCAGATTGACGATCTGCTCCCACACCAAGATGTGGTCATCATCGTTATTCCTGCAACTGAGACGACAAAGGGCCTAGTAAACAAGGAATTTTTGGCGAAAATGAAGGATGGGGCGACCTTCCTTAACGCTGGTCGAGGTACGCTTGCCGTTACGGACGATCTGGTGGCCGAGGGCGGACGACTCAAGCTCCTCATCGACGTCGTCGATCCTGAGCCGCTTGCGCAAGATTCGCCGCTCTGGGACGTTGCCCAGCTGATTACTTCGCATAATGGAGGGAATACTCGGGCGATGCATCCGCGTATGGAGGCTCTGATCGAGCGCCAAGTGAAGCACCTGCTTGCAGGTGAGCCATTCGAAAACGTTGTTTTGGGAAAGTAGCGTGGAGTTAACAGCCGAGCAATCCCTGGCCCCAGCGCGATAAACGGCGCTGGATCTGGGTGAATTCATCCTCGCTCAATCCGCAGTCTGCTGCGGCCTGAGTGGGGATGTTTTTTACCCCCAGTAGCCGGTAGCCGAACATTCGCCGGTTGAACTCACTGTCTTCAGCACTCGCCAACCTCATGAGTTCGAGCCCAGTGTACTGGCCAGACTCGATAAGCGTATCGACGGCGATATAGTCTTGTGTCTGCCCAAAGGAATTGAGACGAGCAGTGAGTTGCCCAGCTTCGTGGTCCTGATCAGTGGTCATGTTCCTCCAATAGCACATTGACGATGGGGATGTCTGCTGGTGCCGCGGTCAACTCGTGGAGTTGTGCCAGGCTGAACCAGCAGACGTCGGTGTGTTCGGTCAGATGTGGTTCCTGCGTGGATCGCGCGGATCAACCTACCGGACACTCATTGTATTCGCCGACGACGAGTGAACCCTTATTCGGAAACCTCTCGGCGATCTTCGCTCCACATTGTGTGGAATGTGCCATCCTTATCCACACGTTGGTAGGTGTGTGCGCCGAAGAAATCGCGCTGTGCCTGGATAAGGTTGGCAGGCAGGCGATTTGCGCGGATCCCGTCGTAGTAGGACAGCGACGACGAGAATGCCGGCACTGGGAGACCAGCCGAGGTGGCAAAGCCAACCACCTCACGCCACGCCGACGTCGATTTCGTCATGACATCGGTGAAGAACGGAGCAGCGAGAAGCAGCGGAAGTCCGGGGTCTGCCTCGTAAGCCTCGGTGATGCGGTTGAGGAATTGGGCACGGATGATGCAACCGCCGCGCCAGATGCGGGCCATCGATCCGAGATCCACGTTCCAATTGAATTCTTCGGATGCTGCGGCGATGAGTTCGAAACCTTGCGAGTATGCCACAACTTTCGAGGCATAGAGGGCAAGGCGAATACTTTCGATGAAAGCCTCTTTATCGGCAACCTCAGGAAGAGTGACATCTGAGGGGAACACCTCAGCAGCTGCAGCACGCTGCGGGACGGAGCCGGAAAGAGCGCGTGCGAAGGTTGCTTCAGCAATACCCGTGACAGGGACACCCATGCCAGCGCCATTTTGCACAGTCCATGCTCCGGTGCCCTTCTGAGCTGCGCGGTCAGCAATGATATCGACGAAGGGGCGCCCGGTTTCTGCATCGGTGTGGTGGAGAACTTCAGCGGTGATCTCGATCAGGTAGGATTCGAGTTCGCCTTCGTTCCACTTGGCAAAAACATCTCCGATCTCAGGCGCGCTCATTCCCAGGCCGACGCTCATGAGGTGATAGGCTTCGGCGATGAGCTGCATGTCGGCGTACTCAATGCCGTTATGCACCATCTTGACGAAGTGGCCTGCACCGTCAGAGCCGACGTATGTGGCACACGGGACGCCATCGACATGTGCCGAAATCTTCTCAAGCATTGGGCCGAGGCGTGTGTACGATTCTGGCGTGCCGCCCGGCATAATCGATGGGCCATTGAGAGCGCCTTCTTCACCGCCAGACACTCCCATGCCGACGAAGTGCAACCCGCGCGCACGCAGTGCGGCTTCGCGACGTCGGGTGTCGGTGTACAGAGCGTTGCCGGCATCAACGATGATGTCGCCTTCCTCCATAAGATCAGCGAGCTGGTTGATGACAGCGTCCGTCGGAGCGCCAGCTTTGACCATGATGATCGCAACGCGTGGGGTTGACAGTGACGCAACGAAATCTTCCATCGAAGCCGAGGGGTAAAACTCTCCATCGGTGCCGTGAGCGTCCATTACCTTCTCTGTTTTTTCACTCGAACGGTTGTGGATCGCTACTTTATAACCGTTGCGTGCCAGATTGCGTGCCAGGTTTGAGCCCATCACTGCCATGCCGGTGACGCCGATGTCGGCTACGCCCACGGGCGCCTTCTCGAAAGCCATTTTTCTCCTTTGGACATTAGTTTGACGGGCTCAATTTTACGCATGTTTGGATGGTCACGGATAGGGCTCGTCCGGTGGCGAACATTAGCCCAGTTGGAGACAAAGAGTGCGGGGTAATGAGTGAATCGAACGCGGATACTCCGTCCTGAACGGTGTCTGTGTATTCGCTGAAATTATTGTAAAACCGCAGAAAATCGGGGGTGTTACGTATTCGTAATTGAGTGTTGCCCAACTGTAACGTGATACGGAACGCACCGCGCAGGTGTCGTCCAAAAAGTGTCCTACCCCGGTGCTAGCCTGAAACACGTAGAAATTTGGAGGAGATGTTGTGACACAAATTCAAGGGCAGCCGATGCACGGTGATCACCCACGTATTATTGGACTCGATGGTCTGCGCGCTATTGCTGCGGGCATCGTGGTTCTGTACCACCTGTTACCTCATACGGTGCCCGTTGGTTTTGTCGGTGTTGACGTTTTCTTTGTGATCTCGGGCTTCCTGATCACTTCGCTCCTCTTACGTGAGGGCCAAGTGACGGGCCGTATCCGTTTTGGACGTTTTTGGATGAGGAGGTTTCGCCGGCTTTTCCCTGCGGTGATCGTTGCTTCGCTCGGAGCTGTTGGGATTGCCGCACTCGTTGGCGGTGATGCAACAACAGGGCTGAGGTGGCAGCTTGGTGGTGCTCTGAGTGGCACCTACAACTGGTTCCAAGTAGCCAATAGTTCCTCCTATTTTGATGCATCGAACCCGCTGCTCTTGACGAATTTATGGTCACTTGCCGTTGAACTTCAGTTCTATTTTGTGTGGCCAATTATTCTCATTCTTCTCGTTGCCTTCGTTCAGAAGAAAGCAATGCGAGTCGCAATTGCCGTAGTCTTGGCCGCGTGCTCAGTAGCGTGGCATTCGCACTTGACAACACTCGACGTGACCCGTGCTTATGTGGGAACCGATTCACATTCCTTCGGTCTCATGATCGGTGCCGCAATTGCGCTTGCGCTCCCTGGTGTCATGGTTCAACGTTTGCCAGAGGCATCGGCACATTGGGGGCGCGCTGCGTTCGTCTCGCTCATTGCGCTCATTGCCTTTGGAATCTTTGCTCCCGACGGCAAATGGATGTACCCGTGGGGAATGGTTATTGCCTCGATTCTCTCTGCAATAATTGTGCGTGGCCTGCTTCCAGATGTTCGTAAAGGAATTGGCCCGTACCTGGCCCAACTTTTGGAATCTCGATTGATGGTGTGGCTTGGTCAGCGTTCGTATGGCATTTATCTGTGGCATTGGCCGCTGTGGGTCATTTTCTTCTATGCAGTCAACCTCAACGCGGCTCTTGAAGCGGTGCTGATTGTGATCGCGTCCGTGATTTTGGCGCACATTTCCTATTCTTACGTCGAAAATCCGATCCGCACACAGACCTTCATCGGCTGGATACGCGGGCTACGACAATCTGCTGTGCGTGCCACGGTCTACGCAGTTGCTGGCACACTTCTTATCGGTGCTTCGGCCTACGGCGCGGTGATGTCGTCGAATCTCACCTCAGCGCAACTGCTCGTTGAGCAAGGCCAAGAGGCTCTTGAACAAAGCCAGAAAGCGGCAAAGCCCACCCGTCCGCATGAGCACACTCCCGAAGAGAAACCTGATCAGAAGCCCGGTGGGGATTCTGCCCTCGACGATGATCAGAAGGATGACCAGAAGAAAAAACCCATCACGGGAGATCACGTGACGGTTATTGGTGATTCTGTTGCGCTTGCCTCCGCCGGAGCTTTGGCACAAGCAATGCCAGGAATCTACATTGATGCGAAAGTTTCACGTTCGTTACAAGCCTCCCCGGCCATCGCGACCCAACTTCATAGCCAAGGAAAGCTGAAAGAATACGTGGTGATCGGCTTGGCAACAAATGGTAACTTGCCTGAACGCTATGTTGACAAACTTTTCGCTGCCGTGGGTAAGGGACATAAGTACGTGTTCGTCACTGGCTTTGCTCCTCCTTATGCGACCTGGGTGCCCCAGGCAAATCAGCAGATCGCACAATTGGCGAAGAAGTATCCAGATACTGTTCGTGTGGCTGACTGGGCATCGATTGCGAAAGCAAATGTTGGGCTGCTCGCAGGGGACAAAATTCACCCTGGCCCGAAAGCTGCCGCCCTTTATGCGGCTGAAGTCAAGCGCGCGCTGGCAAGCTTCTGAGGATGCTTTTTGCTTGATCTGCGGGCAAGCGAGTGCTTGGATAACTGAATATTTCATGTGAAAAGACGCTTGAGGCTGTATCGAAAGCGTTTTGGAAGTGGTCGGGAATGTCTTTGGGTGTTCCCGGCCATTTTTGTTTGTTGTGTTGGTTGGGGTGGGGCTGGCTTGTGGGGTTTAGTTGTTGTTCTTGTTCTTTGTTTGGTCGGTCTTGGTGTTGTGGTGGTGTGCTTTTCTGATGTTGGGGGCCTAGTGCGATCCATCGGAATTCGGTGGTGACTTTTCGTTTGCCTCGTAGTGTGAACCTAGTGAAGTGATAGTTACGTTTGATGTCTCCAAAGACAGTTTCAACATCGACGGATCGTTGCTTGCGAAGCTTTTTACCACTATCGGTGCGTAGGTCGTTGGTGGCTTGGTTACGATAAGCATCCCTGGTGGGGTTTACGGTGATGATTTTCCGGAAACCGGGTTGTGTTGAACGCGTGTATCGTGTTTGGACGGGACAGTCCTGGCATGAGAGGGACTGGTAGATCCTGGTGGTTGTCTGGTAGCCCAGGAGGTATCAGGTCAGAAATATCTGGGGGAGCAACATCGGTTGATGCTGCATCACGGGTTTGAAACGATGATCCACGTTAACGTCCTTCACTACCCCCTAATTTTATCGC
The DNA here is from genome assembly GCF_029625435.1 of Arcanobacterium canis. Classification (GTDB taxonomy): domain Bacteria; phylum Actinomycetota; class Actinomycetes; order Actinomycetales; family Actinomycetaceae; genus Arcanobacterium; species Arcanobacterium canis. Next base: position 143,164 of record NZ_CP121208.1, read on the forward strand.
AAAACCGCGAAATACCAATGAAAGCCCGGTAAAAAGAAACACGTAAACAACAAAAAGACGAGGGATGAATCCCGGATAACCCGAAATCCATCCCTCGCCAATCAAGGACTTTTGATACAGCCCCTATTTCGATGTAGCAATTTAAGCTATCACGCTACGTTCACGCTATTGTGATCGCCTTACTTGACTACGTTAGATGCGTAAGGTGCCCAAGAAGCGCCCCGAACGGTAATCTCTCGATCATGTACCAAAGGCATATTCGCTTCGTCAATGATCGTGCGCCACGGATCCCATACTAAGCCAGTTGCCTCACCAACAATGACGTGAATGTTGCGCGCATTGGCCGGTAGCTGGATACGCTCGGTGAAACCTGCAGTACGCGGAACCCAAGTTCCCGACCACTTCTTCGGTGTGCGCACTTCGCGTCCTTGAGCATCATAGTTCACTTCATCCCAGCTGAGGTGGAACTTTGCCATGTAGCCGCCTTCATGCTTGAGCGTGACATATCCTGAACGATAAGTGGTGGCAGTAGTTTCAGTGTAAGTGCCGCTGCTATTTACTACCGCACGTGAATTATCCTTCAAGAAGTTCACTGTGTAAGAAACCGGAACTGCAGGAACTGAGGTGCTAAAGGTGCTTTCCTTTTGGATGATGTCCTTCAGGTCTGCAATCTTGCCCGTAGCAACTTTCACACCGTCGGGAGAACCACCCAGTACGTAGACGCTAATCCTTGTGTTGTCCAAAATATCCTTGTACTTTGTTGCCACGTCAATTGGCAATTCTCCGTACTTTGTCTTGAAAACTGCATCGAAGGCTGCAGCAACTTCATTCGACTTGGAGTTGGTTTCCAGCTTGACGTAGATCTGACGACCGTAGCTCACCGAGGAGATGTACGCGGCAGGATTGTCCTTATCAATCCCGCGCAGCTTGAGATCGTTTAAAGTCACGTTTGAACCGAAAACCTTATGAGGAGCAGTCGGAGCATCAGCACTTACCGTGTAGAAGATTTGCTTAAAGCTTGCAACAGCTGTCTTGGTTTCACCCTTGTAAATGCTGTTGAAGTTCACACCGAGAATATCGGCAATCTTCTTGGCGCCAGTACCGAATTTTGCCTCGAATTGCTTGGTAGAAGAAACCATTGTCTCATCGTAAGAAACACGAGCCGCTTGCTTCGAGTAGTCTTTGTTATCCCTCAACCAACCATCGAGAAGGCCGTTAACTTTACCCTCTACATCGCTCTTGGTCGCAACAGGAACATCAACTGCATTCTTCCCATCACGTAGACCTGGAAGATCAACACTTAAACGCACCGATCCTCGATCAACTGGGACAATTGAAGGATTCCCATTGACTAAGCTCTGGTTAGCACGCACCAAGGCACCTGGATAAATTGCGGCATTGTTCGCCTCAATAACAGACAAATCTGATGTGTGTGCGTCAAGGTTCTTCTTTGTTCTATTGACAACGGTAAAAGTATCGCCATTTGCACTTGCGGTCGTTGACGGCAAAGTATCGTTTGCCTCTCCATTCACAGCAAGAAGCTTCAATGGATCATAGCTCAAGCCATAAATGTAATTGTCGATCTTTTTCGCATTGTCAGTTGAAGGAATAGCTTTTGCCACATTTCCACTCGAGTCCACGTTATTTAAAGCGTTTGGCGTGGCGGCAAATGCTGTAGGCGCAAAAAATAGTGTTCCACCGAAAGCGATAGTCATTGCGCGAGCAAGCAGATACTTCTTCATCGAAGTCTCCTTACGTTAATATCTTATACTTTCGAGAAGTCGTTACTAGAAGTAATTCCCTCCCGATGTCAATAACTGTACTCTGGGGTCTGTCTCCACACATCATACTGGTATTCTATTTTTCCCTTTTTACCTCCTCCTCGGGGGAGATGAGGATATACACCTGGCAACTCCCTCTCAGATCCTTCCGAGAGGATTTAGTTCAAACAAAACACTGTTTTCCTTATTTACCCAATCTCTGCACCAAAGTTGGAAAAGCGAGCAAAATGGCCTTGAAATGCTAATTCCACTGTTCCGGTAGGGTCAGAAATTTGGGGACGTTTATCGTTGCGCTTTTCTGGATCACGGTTCAACTGTGAAATCGCAATAATCGGGCAATATATGTCCTGCCGCGATATGGCAATACTCGTCTCACAATGTGAATAAATTTTCCTTAAAAAGAATAATTCTTGTTCAATATCTGTTAATTCTGCGCCAATTCCCAGCAGAATTCCTCAGAAATGTCAGGAGTTAATGTGAGAAAGCCAAAGCTATTCGCCTTTGCTGCCGCTCTCGCTGTCGCCGCCTCTGGAGCACCTACGGCTGTCGCCCAACCGGCGCAGCCGCCGGCACCAACGTCGCCGTCGGACGCATCGCATCCGACGAGCGCAACCGCCCAGAGCTTGCCCGAGCAACTTGCAGCCCCGCAAAATGTCAAGGACACAAGCCGAATTACTATCACAGTGATGTTGAAGGGACAGCCTGGTCGTCCTTCCACTCGTGTCGAATCATCCAACCTCGCCAAACAAAATTCCCTCATTAAGAAGTGGGAAAAGAAATACGATCTCAAGGCTGGTGCAAAGGCGGGCTTCCTCGTCAACGGTTTCCAGGCCACTCTTCCTGCGAACCAACTTGCCAATCTTCAGCGTGAACCAGAAGTCGCGTCGGTGGAAAAGCAGCGATTGTACTTCCCAGCAGAAAACAATGCCCGCCAAATGGAAGGTGTTGTTCAAGCTTGGAAGAACCACGGAGTTGATGGCCGTGGCATCGTCGTTTCGGTCATTGATTCAGGTATCGACGTCAAGCACCCCGATCTTCGCCTCGATTCCGACGTGAAAGGCCGACTCGCGCCGGATACCGCTCACGGTTTTACGGCGAAGGTTCCGTTCGGCTACAACTACGCCGACAATAATTTCGATGTCTACGATCGTGGATCTCAGCATGTCTAGCATGTGGCCGGTATCGTGGCAGCGAACGGCAAGGAGGGGCCGGAATCTCCTGATTTCCCTAAGGAGAACCATATCGACGGCGCCGCGCCAAACGCGCAGGTCCTCGCAATGAAAGTGTTCTCCAACAGTGGCAAAGCCGGTGCAGCGGATATCAACATTATTCGCGCTATCGAAGATTCAGTGAAGCTTGGTGCCAACGTCATTAACATGTCGCTCGGTGCGCCCAACGGCATGGCAAACGCCTCCGACGGCGTGGAGCGTGCGTTGAAGAAGGCCTACGAAGCTGGCGTCATGACCGTGATTGCGGCAGGCAATGAGGGACAGAACTTCTCGCCGGATAACTCGACCATGGATCTCATTGGCCAGCTCGACGATGGCACCGTCGGCTCGCCGGGTGCGAATAATCCGGGTCTGACCGTCGCCTCCATCGACAACACCCAGCAAGCCCTTCCGTTGGTTTTCTCGAAGACTGATGGCCAGGGTGAAGAAGACTTTTTCTACCAGCTCGCCTCGGGAAAGCCTGACGGGAAAGAACATGAGCTTGTCGATGGTGGCTACGGCTCTGCCGACGAGGTGAAAGGTAAGAACTACTCCGGTAAGTTCGTTCTGGTCCAGCGTGGCAAAGATATTACGTTTACCGAGAAATACAAGAATGTGTTTGCGCAGGGCGCAGAGGGCATCGTGGTGTACAACCACAAAGACGGCGGTGACGAATTCCTCGGAATGGCTGGTGTCGAAAAGTTCAAGCAATTTGGTGTCTTCATCTACCACACGGCAGGTCAGAAACTTGCCGAGAAGATGAAGGAAGGCAAGAAGGTGACCGTTCGCTTCACCAACGACCAAAAGCTTGTGGATTTCGGATACGCCAACTTGCGCCCATCGGAGTTTACCGGCTGGGGTACCACCCCCAACCTTGATTTCGCCCCGAATATTGCTGGCATCGGTGGTGCCGTCTACTCGTTGCACAACGACGGCAGTTACGCCAACAATTCGGGCACGTCAATGGCGTCCCCGAATGTTGCCGGTCTGTCAGCCTTGCTCTACCAGGCATACGCCAAGCGATTCGAGGGTCTTGCTGGCCCGCAGCTCATCGAGCGCGTGTCCACTGCACTGCAAAACACTGCGTCGATTCCGAAGGATGAGAACGGCCTCCCACACCCCACTCGCCGAGTCGGTGCTGGTCTGGCGAACGTCGATGCAGCAATTTCCACCAACGTTTTCGCCACGGTAGACGGAAAGCCGAACGTTGCTCTGCGTCAGATCAACGAGTCGCGTTCCTTCGTCGTTACGCTCGAAAACATGGGCAAGGAAGCCGTGACCTACACGGTTCCTGAGCAGGTTGTCATCAACGAAACGAACGAAACAGGGAAGAAGACTCTTCCGATCAAGTCGAACGAAACTCTCACTGCCAATACGCGCGAAGTAAGTGTTCCAGCTGGTGGCAAGGCCACAGTAACATTCACGTTGAACCCTGACACCTCGCGTAATCACTTCATCGAGGGCTGGGCAATGCTCACGTCCACCGACAAGTCCAAGGCTCCGGATCTCCATGTGCCGTACTTGGGCTTTGTGGGAGATTGGAATGCGGAGAAGATCGTCAAGGAGCCTGGTCAGGAGCTGATGCCTGGTCAGTCAATGGGAACGTACACCAAACTGGTCTCGACTCTGTTCGGCAAGACTATCCCTATCGATGCTGTGGCTCAGAAATTCGATGATGAGGACGGCAAGTTCTGGCTGTCCCCGAATGACGATAAGCGTTTCGACGTCATGACTCCTGCTTTGATGATGATGCGCAACGCATCTGACATAAAGTACGAGATCTACACCGCCGACGGTAAACTGGTCAAGAAACTCGGCCATGAGAAGGGTGTTCGCCGTGCAACCTGGAATGACGTGGTCGCTAAGAAATTCGCAAACGTTCAGCACGTCGCTTCGTCATACGAGTTCGATGGCCTCATCTGGGATCCGCAGAAGGCCGACTTTACCAAGGTTCCAGAAGGTCGTTATATCTACCGCGTGTCCTCGCGTCTGTCGGATAAGTTTGACTGGCAGGTAACCGATCTTCCCTTTGGTGTGGATTACACCGCTCCAAAGATCGTCTTCGGTGACGTCATCAAGGGCGAAAAGCCTGGAGATCCGAGCGTCATCAACCTCACGATCGTTGAAGAACTCTCCGGGATTCCATACGGCCTGACTGCAGTGACCGATGACGGTACCGTTTTGCGTTACCCATCCATCAAGCGTAATGGGCCAGGCGCTCCCGGCGTTAAGGGCGTCAACTACACCGTGACGGTTCCTGAAGGCGCGAAGTTCGTGTCCTTTGGTACCCAAGATCGCGGCCTGAACGAAAGCTCCGCAACGAAGGTTCTCGCAGGGACCACCCTCGTCGTCGGTAACGAGACGCAGATTAACACCAAGCCGCTTGGTCCGACGTCGAAGCTCGTCAAGGATGGAAAGCTGGCTGTTGCTGGCGTCGCCTCCCCGGATATCACCAAGGTGACGATCAACGGAAAGGACGCCGCGCTGGCTGATTCCCAGTTCACTGGTGAGGTCAAGCTCGCTGAGGGGAAGAACACTGTGGAGGTCAAGGGCTACGACGCGTCCGGCAAGGAGATCGCTGCTGTGACTCTCACTCCGTACTACGACACCGCAGCTCCAAAACTCGCTGTGACAAACTCTGTCAACGGCAAGGTTGCGTTGCGCGATAGCGGCGAAGCAGTGTTGATCGGGCAAGTCTCGGATAACAACCGTGATGCAAAGCTCACCGTTAAGTCTGGTTCCAAATATGCCAAGGTTGAAGCTGACGGAACGTTCTCGATCACAGTCAAGCCAAAGGCAACCGATTCTTCGGTCACCCTCGTTGCCTCAGATGGTGCCAACACCACCACAGTGGCTGTGCCGATCGCGGATCGTGAGCAGCCGCCGGTGACATTCGAAGGCCCGAAGTGGCTCAACGCGCAGTGTGCGCCAACGCTCGCCTCGTGCGTCGTTCCTCTTGGTCCGGATCAGGTCAAGGATGGCACATTTACTTTGGTGGGCAAGGTCAATACCCCCGTGGGGTCGATGACCGTTACTCCCGAAGCGCGTGTCGAGAATGGTAAGTACGTCGGTGGCGACCCGATCGTTGTTCAGCCTCGTCAAGACGGCCTGATTGCTATTCCATTCACCGGTATCACTACTGGCTTCAATGATTTCGCCTACACGATCACTGATCCAGCAGGAACTGTGCGTATGTCTGGTGCGATGACGCTTCTTGTGGATGTCAAGGCTCCGACGATCACATTCGAAGATCCGACTCTCATCTCCGGCACTCTCTTCACCAACAAGGATGAAGTGGTCTTTAAGGGCACCGCGTCCGACGACGGCTGGGGCTACACCTTCAAGATCAACGACTCTGTGGTTGAGGAACTGTTCAACTTCACCGGGCATGGGCCGGAATCGAACGAACGTCACTTTGCTCAAGCAGTTGCAGTTAAGGACGGGGATACCATCTTGCTGAAGTTTGTTGACAGCATGGGTAATGAACTCACCGGAATGATCCCGGTGGTTGTTGACAAGATCGCCCCAAATGTTGCAGTTTCGGCAGCTGAAGGTGATGTCATCCGTGATGGCTCGCCTGTCACCACACGTGCAACTGACGATCACCTTGCATCCCTGGCAGTCAACGTTGTGGGCCCAGATGGCTACACATTCGACAAGACGGTTGACAACACGCTGACCGCGACGCCAGTGAGCGTTCAGGATGTCCTCGCAGGCGACACGCCAGCGCAAGATGGCGATGAGTCGGAAGAGGGCGAAGCGAATGCGACTGAACAGGCAGAGGGAACAGCAGATCAGGCGGCACCAGCTCCGTCGGAGAAGGAGAATCCTGAAAAGGACGCTCCTGCACAGGACGCAATGGGAACTCAGGCGCAGATCGATAAAACGAAGTTTGACCTTCCGTTTGCGACCAAGGATCTCAAGGCTGGTCAGTACACTCTGACGGCAACGGGCACTGACTACGCAGGAAATGTCACGACGAAAGCTGTGACCTTCACCGTCGATGCTCTACCGGTGATCTCGGGTGACGATGAAATCAACCTCACCTTGGAGCCTACGCAGTTGGGCGATCTCGACCAGGTGCTCTCGCACTACACCGTCACGGATGATTCCGGTGCGAAGCTCTCCGTTACCAAGGGAACGATCCTTCACGAAGGAAAGAACACAGTGGTGTTGGTTGCGACCCAGGCCGATGGCTTTGAAGTGACGCGCACTGTGACGGTCAACGTCACGCTCAAGGCACTGACCCCCGACGGAGATTCTTCCGGGCTCGTCACTGATGCCCCGGGCGACGTGACCAGCGACAATGCATCAGACAATGCATCAGGTGATGCTGGCTCGAACGGTTCAACTGGCACGGGTACTGATGGTGCTTCCGGTAAGGCTAGCGCGGGTACTGATGGTGCTTCCGGTAAGGCTGACGCGGGCGCTGATAGTGCTTCCGGTAAGGCTGACGCGGACACCGGTATCGCAGGAAAGGGCAAGGTGCAGAAGCACACAGGAACTTCTGTGGACTTCCACAAGGGCAAGGTGACAACGAAGGACATGGTGCTCTCACTGGGCAACCATTCCTCGACCAAGCCCACAACCACCGTGACCCCGAACCCGACATCGAAGGGATCCCTCGCATACACTGGTGCGTCGGCTGCGGGCCTTGGGGCCGTGGCGATTGCACTCATGGTTGCAGGAGTTTTTGCGACCGTTCGTAAGGAACGCCAGTAAATTCAATCCTCAGTGATCAGTAGAGGGCCGGTGGGAGTAATTCCCACCGGCCCTCTACATAAGGATAACGATGATTACTTCAGTGCTGCGGCAACCACAGCTTTTGCTTCTTCTTGAACCTTGGCAAGATGATCAGCGCCCTGAAAGGATTCAGCGTAAATCTTGTACACGTCCTCGGTTCCTGAGGGGCGCGCAGCGAACCACGCATTTTCTGTCACGACCTTCAGGCCGCCGATTGCTGCACCGTTGCCCGGTGCTTCGGTGAGCTTGTCGAGGATTGGCTCACCGGCGAGAGCGGTTGCACTGACGTCACTCGGAGCGAGTGCGGCAAGCTGAGCTTTCTGTTCTTTCGACGCCGGAGCGTCGATACGGGCATATTCGCTTGCTCCGTAAGTGTTCACCAATTCGCGGTGAATAGCTGACGGGCTCTTTCCTGTCACTGCCATGATTTCGCTGGCGAGCAGGTCCATGATCAGGCCATCCTTGTCAGTGGTCCACACGCCACCATTGTGACGCAAGAAAGATGCACCTGCAGATTCTTCGCCGCCAAAACCGATCTCGCCCGAGATCAGGCCAGGTACGAACCATTTGAAACCCACGGGGACTTCAATGACACGTTTGCCCATCCCGTTCACCACGCGATTGATCAGCGAGGATGACACGAGAGTCTTGCCGATGCCTGCGTTTGCGGGCCACTGATCACGGTGGGTAAAGAGGTAGTCGATCGCAACAGCCAAGTAGTGGTTCGGGTTCATCAGGCCGGCGTCGGAAGTGACAATGCCGTGGCGGTCAGAGTCGGCGTCGTTTCCTGTGGCAATGTCGAACGGCGCTGCCTCACCGGAGGTCTTCATCCGTGCGACGAGCGATGCCATGGCGTAGGGACTTGAGCAATCCATTCGGATCTTGCCGTCCCAGTCCAAAGTCATGAAGCTCCAACGCGGATCGACCTGCGGGTTCACAACCGTCAAATCGATACCGTAGCGTTCGCCGATGGCGCCCCAATATTCTGCAGAGGCACCGCCCATTGGATCAGCTCCAATACGGACGCCCGCTGAGCGGATCGCGTCGAAATTAATCATCGATGCGAGGTCATCGACGTACGCCGAAAGGTAGTCATGGCCGCGGGTGGTGTGTGCCGCCATGGCTTGTGTGTAGGGAAGGCGGGCAACATTGCGCCAGCCTTCGCGCAGAATTTCATTTGCGCGTGCAGCGATCCACTTTGTTGCCTCGGTGCCTGCTGGGCCGCCGTGAGGTGGGTTGTATTTGAATCCTCCGTCACGTGGTGGGTTATGTGACGGAGTGACGACGATGCCGTCGGCAAGTCCCGGACCGTGGGTGCGCACGCCATCGACGGTGTCTGCGCCGTTTGCGGTGAGGATCGCAAGTGAAACTGCTGGAGTGGGAGTCCACGATCCACGTGCATCGACACGAACTTCGACGTCGTTTGCAGCGAGCACTTCCAGAGCGGTACGTTCTGCAGGCTCGGAGAGCGCGTGGGTATCACGGCCGATATAGAGCGGGCCGTCCGTTCCCTGGAGACGGCGGTACTCAACGATGGCTTGGGTGGTGGCAACGATGTGTGCTTCGTTGAAAGCGCCATCAAATGCGGAACCTCGGTGTCCGGATGTTCCGAAAACGACCTGTTGAGCGGCGTTGTTCGGATCCGGTTCGATGTCGTAATAAGCCGAAATAAGGGCGTCAACGTCAATGAGATCTTCTGGCGTTGCTGGCAATCCTGCTCGTTCATTCATGCCTCCATTTTGGCACACTTTGAGCAGTCTTCTAGCGACGCAAGGCCTACTGACGAACCGCGAGGGTGACGCTTGAAAAGCTCCTGACGTCCCATGTAGTTCCCGGCCAGCGTTTTTGCGTCTCGGAGCGAACGACGTCGGGCGACTTGTCGGAGACGATCCAGTAGTCCGGAACGACACCACCGATAGTCTGATCGAAGTACACCGTGTTCCGAGGAACGAGGTAAGCCATATGGCGAGTGTCGCTCGCGATCCTTGCTCCGGGCGGGATGGCGGCGATGGCAGCAGTCGAATCAGCCGGTACTCGGACATAGGATCGCTTTGCGATCAAGGTGGGCACTCCGGTCCAGGTGGTGAATGTGGTCGCCGCAAGAGAGACAACGATACCGACGCTCACCCACCGACGTCGGGAGGCGATTGGCAGGGAAGAGAGCCTCAGTTTTGCAATGCCGTCAGCAGCTGCAAGGACAACAATCGGCATCAAAACAGCTGAATAGTGCCACTGCCACCCCCAATAAGTCTCAGTGTCGCCGGCAAAGCGCCACAGGAGCGTGGGCAACGTCAGGGTGATGAGGGGTGAACGCAGACAGACCACTGCGCCGAGGGCGACGAGAAGGAGAAGCGTCACCAATTTTGTTCCTGGAACAAAGAATCCTGCGGCGAGCTCAAGAACGGAGCGGTGAACTTTTGTGGCGTAATCCCATTGGCCGTGCATATTGAAAGCAGGGAGAAAAACGACGATTTCGAGGATAAACCACACCGCGCCCCAGATTCCCAGGAGAGACCAGAGCTTGAGCTCTTTGGCTGTGCGCGAGTTCAGCCAGCACCGTATGCCTGCGAGAAGTGCGAAGGCAATAACGGTCAAAGGGAGGTCTTCTTTGACAAAGACAAGCCCGCTGATAAGAATCGCTGCTTGCACAAGCCGACCGCGCTGATATGCCACCAGTCCGAAAGCGAGTAGTGGAACTGCGAAAGCGATCTCATGGAATTGGCTCCATGCGGCATTCCAGATTCCCCAGCTCAGTGCGTAAGACACCGGAAGCGCGTGCCCTATCCACCGGGGATAGCCAGCGTGGCGGATCAACCTCGGAACGTACCACGCAATGGGAATAACTGAGAGTGCGAACAGAAAATTCTGAGCGATCAACAAAGTTAGCCCTGAAGGTGCGAGCCAGTAGAAGGGCGTCAGAAGCAGCAAAATAGGGTGGAAATGATCTCCCCAGAGATTAAAACCTGGGGCTTTGATATCCACGATTGGCTCGGAAAAATGCGAGTACTGCTTGACAAGTTGCGTGAAAATACCCAGATCCCAGGAAGGAGAAATGAAATTACGCCATTGCCACACACTGATGACACTCAGGCTCAGGAAAACGGCAAGCGAGAGAAGGAGTGGGAAATCCTTCCGGAACATCGCGGGTATCCAACGGGGGAGCCGACGTCGGCTCTGGCGAGTTGACACTAGATCAGACTCCTCTTCGTTGCTACTCGTAAAGCGATCCAACCGAGCGGAACACGGCCCCAGAAGGTAAATAGTCGATACAAAACTGCAGTGGAGAATGCGATTGAGGCGGGGATACCAGCAAGAACTAAGCCACCAGTGAGCGCAGCTTCAACAGGCCCGACGCCGCCGGGAGAGGGGACAACAGATCCAACTGAGTTCGAAATCAGGTAGGCAATTGCCAGCGTGATTACCGGGAGGGAATAGCCGAAAGATCTGAGGGCAAAACCGAAGCACGCGACGAAGGCTGCAGTCATGATCAGGGCGCCCGCGAGGCCCAAGACGATTCGACGCGGGTGGGCAATCAACCACAGCAAACGTGGCAATACTTGTTCGATTGTGGGCCGGATTTTCGCAATAGCCCAGCGGCGTATCGGCGGGATGAAGAATAGGCTCGATCCGATGACTAAGCACAAAATGAAAGCGATCTGCACGGTGGCTGACGGCAACGAGAGATTTCCAAGATCGCCGGTAATGAGTGACAGAAGGATCAAAAGTGCCAGCGTCGCAACGAATTGCCCCACCTGAACCACCGCCACAGCGGCAACAGCACCTGCCGTGGGTACGCCTTTCTTTTGGAGGAAACGTAGGTTTAATGCTGCTGGGCCAACGCCAGCCGGAGCTACAAGTGTGACCACCGATGCCGCAACCTGAACCAGCACTGATTCATGATAGGGGACGTTTTCTTGCGTGTAGGCCTTGAGAGAAAGTGCGGCACCGAGATACGTGACGAGACCCGCCACGAACGAGGCGACCATCCACCAGGGGCTTGCTGTGCGTATAGCAGTGGCGACGTCGTCGAAACGCATTGATGTGAACAGCACGTAGAGAGCAATCACGCCGACGGTGACAGTGAGGACGGTCTTGATACTGAAACGTTTGAGTTCCAGTGAAGGGGCCTCACGTGCTTCGGGAACTTTTTTCATCAGCGCAGTGCGCAGCGCTTCGAGAACTTTGTTATTCGCAAGGGCTTCACGTGTCTCATCTGGCATGACGGTGGGCTGGAGGAACGGGGTGAGCGAGACAATTTGATCGAGGGGCATACACCGCGTGAGAGAAGCAACAGTCCGTTCGATCCCGACTGTTACTGCGAGCATCGCGGTGGCTTGGGCGAGATCAATATGACGCCAGGCTTCCGCAGCGAAGAGGTTGCCGTGGTACCACGACGTCAGATCAAGCCTATCGGGACGAACTTTGACGACGTCGGCGTGGATCTGTCCGTGGGAAGCGCCTGTGCGATGCATCGCATGGATACTGGCCCACAGTGAATCGATTTGGGCATCGCTTATTTGGGGAATATCGGACAAAAGAGGATCGGGGTCAGCTTTGAAAGCCATGATCATCGTGTCAGAGCGTTTATTGAGTCCGACAATTGCGCAGTCGGTTGCCCCGAGCTGATGGGCGCGGGTGGAGAGCACGACGGCATGTTCAACGCCTGACTCATACGATTCGGGATCCCACTTCACTGGTGTTGTGAAGCGTAGGCGTGCAAGAAGGTTCTCGATATGTGACATCGTTGTGCGTTCGTAATCGATCGTGGCGATATGGAACGCCTCGCCCTGGGTGTCAATCGCAAGATAATTTCTGCTCACACCGTCGGAATGTGGAATTGAGTAGGAATTTCTCATGAGTGAATAGAGCGGATCCGGGCGTGTGGCGGAGGCTCGGGCCGGGCCAACCGTATCGATGTCGTCCAGTTGCGCCGACTGGCCATCAGCGAGATGTGAGGCAGCCCAAATTGCTTTGAGTTGTTCCAGAGCCTCGCGATTCGTCACCTCGAGCGGGCCGGAAACGGGCACCTCCCAGGCACACAGCTGGCCGATGAGTCCTTCGTCGATGCGAATCAGCTGCGCGACGTCGATGCCTGATTGGCGCACGGTGCGCAGCAGCGACGTCCCGTTGGCCTGGAGCGGACGGGAACCGATGATATAGCGGGCAAGGAAACCACTCATGATTCCTGTCAAGACAGTAAAGACTGCACCTGAAAGGGATTGTTCTCCTTGGATCACGCTTAAAACGGTGACAACTCCCATTGTCCACCAGCTTCCTCGAACAATTTTCGAGTCACGGGTTGAGCCAGCCACGATCAACATTGCTGCGATCACAGCAACAAATGGGATAAAGGCCAGCAAAGCATTGGTGTCTTTGGGGCCGTGTGAGGTAGGGAGAGTCGATTGTGGAGCTAAAGTGATGCCCACCCATCGGATGGCATTGGTGAGGAAAATTGAGAGAACTGCACCGAAAGTGAGTTGGGACAAGGTGCGCCATCGACGTTTCCAGATGAGATCGACCAGTAAAATGAGCGGAATAATGAATGAGATAAGTCCCTCGGTCACATTGATGGGGATAAAAAGGAACTGCCCGAGGATGCTCGATGTAACGTCACGAACATCAGTTGTGACAGCGTTCGTGGTTGACTGGGCATAAATTGCCAGGACGGCAGTAAACGCTGTGAGGAGAAATACTTGAAATGCTGCGAGGAGATCAGCTGGGCGACGGGTCCAGTCGTTTTTAGTGTCGATGAGGAGCACTTCGTTCGCTAACGAAGTGCTCGACGTCGGTGGGGGTTCGCTCATGTGCCCCACTTTACCTGTCACTGATAGCGATCGTACACGTTAGGACGCGCGTAGGCGCAAAGAATTCAGCACTACGATGACCGACGAGGATGCCATCGCTGCGGCTGCGAGTCCCGGAGCAATGATTCCACATGCCGCGAGCGGGATAGCAACGAGGTTGTAGCCGAAAGCCCACGCAAGATTCTGCTTGATAATGCTCAAGGTTCGTGACGAGACATCCAGCGCAGTGACGAGCGAAGAAATGTCAGAATTCACGATCGTCATATCTGCAGCCGCTTGAGCGACATCGGTTCCGCTTCCCATCGCAATCGAAAGGTCAGCGCAGGCAAGCGCAGCAGCGTCATTGACGCCATCGCCCACCATGGCCACACGCTTGCCTGAAGCAATGAGGTGTTTGACGATCTCCACCTTTTGAGCAGGTAAGACTTCGGAATGTACCTCGTCGATACCGATCATGTGAGCTACATATTCGGCAGTGGAGCGATGATCTCCTGTCGCTAAATGGACGCTGATCCCACGCTGGTGAAGATTGTTGATCGTGGCAGCTGCACCCGATCGGAGAGCATCATGAACGGCAACTGTGCCAAGAAAAACGCCGGCGCAGGAAACAGCGATGAGCGTTGAGCCTGGTTCGCTGTTCTGTGCGAGAGATGCCTGCGATGGAGGAATTTCGATGCCTTCGTCTTTCAGCCAAGCGAAAGTTCCGGCATGAACGATCTTCCCATTGATAATCCCAGATACTCCTTTCCCTGGAAAGGCTCGGAAATTGGTCACGTCGAGTGTGTCCAAGCCCAACGTGTGGGCATGACGAGTGACTGCCTTTGCAATGGGGTGTTCTGAGTAGGCTTCCAGAGACGATACTTGCCGGAGCAGCGATGATTCACAAACACCGTCAGCCGGACGGGCTGAGGCAAATGACATTGTGCCGGTGGTGACAGTGCCTGTTTTATCTATCACGATTGCAGTGATTCCGTGGGCGCGTTCGATCACCTCAGGGCCAGAAATGAGAATGCCAGATCGCGAGAGTCTTCCCGATCCCACAAGCAAAGCTGTGGGCGTCGCCAAACCTAATGCACACGGACAAGCTACGACGAGAATCGTGATTGCGCTAGTGAGCGCAGTTTCAACAGCGCCACTGTCGAGCATCATGCGGATCACGAAAACTCCAAGAGCCAGTGAAATTACTGCAGGGACGAATACGGCTGAAATTCGATCCGCGAGACGCTGGACGGGGGCTTTCCCTGTCTGAGCCTGGGTCAGCAGCCGGCCCATCTGAGCCAACATGGTGTCTTCACCAACGCCCGTCGCACGAACATCGACAGATCCCAAGGTGTTGATAGTGCCTGCGCTGACATGACTTCCAACCGTGATGTCAATAGGTGCGGATTCGCCGGTGACCACAGAAGCGTCGATGGCCGATTCTCCGGCGATCACCTCACCATCCACGGGGACGGTTTCTCCCGGTCGGAGGCGCACCTGATCGCCAACGCCCACCGATTGAGTAGGAACGAGCTGGCCGACTTTTGTTCCGTCGGCACGCTCGAGGACGTAGGCATTCTTTGGGCCAAGTTCTAGGAGCGATCGCAGAGCATCGCCAGCACTACGTCGAGATTTTGCTTCGAGCCACCGTCCTAACAGAAGGAACGTGACGATCATGGCTGCAGTCTCGAAGTAGACATGCGAAGAGGCGTGGTTGAGGCTGTGGACTCCGCTCATGGACATTCGGTAATCCAACACTCCGGCTCCGCCGCCGATCATCGCCCACATTGACCACCCCATTGAGGCAATGACACCTAATGACACCAAGGTGTCCATTGTGGTTGAACCGTACCTCCCTGCGCGCCACGCGGCGCGATGGAACGGAAGACCACACCAGAAAGCAACGATCACTGCCAGGACGCCGACGACGTATTGCCAGGCAGGGAACTGAAGCGCGCTAATCATCGAAATGGCAACGATTGGGACACAGATAATGAGGGCGACAACGAAACGGCGCCATAGATCGGCAACGCGTGTACGAGCAGCAGCAGTAGCGGCATTTTCTACCGCTTCAGCGTCGATTCCGGTATCGACAGCGCTGCGTGATCCATCGTGAGCAACCTCGACACGCCGCAAGGCGCTCGCTCCGTATCCTGCTTTTTCGACGATAGCGACCAGCTCTGCATCGGTGAGGTTGGCAGCTTGGGGCGACAGAGTCACATGCGCGCGCTCAGTTGCGAGGTTGACGACGGCATCGACACCCTCGACTTTCTTCAGCTTGCGCTCAACGCGATTGACGCAGGATGCACAGGTCATCCCGGTCACCGCAAGGTCGATTTCGGCAACAATTGTCTGCTCGCTCATCACAGTCCTTTCCGTGCGCTATTGCCAACGCATAACGCGCCTGCATTCTTCCCGGAATTATGTCTTTGCTCAGCAGGAGTTTGCCAGAAGTGTGGTGACCTTTTCGGGTGACCTTTTGGTGCATATGATGAATTTGAGGGATTTATTTTCACTTTATCTTTTTTAGATAAAACATCGATAAGTCACCAAAACTGATAAACGTACTCTATGGAGAGGATCGATGAGTCGTTCTTTAGGGTTCGACTCGACCGTGCCACGCGTCTTCAGGCGGCTTACCTACGGGCGATGGCCGAACTTGGGCCTGGGCCGCAGAAGGCGAATGCAGTAGCTGAAGTTCTCGATCAAACCTACGATGAACGCTGCAAGTAGTACCGTGAATAGAGAGTTGGGACAACGGTTGCCCGCTGCCCCAACTATCCTTTGAAATTCGGTTCATCACACGGCAAAGCCGCGTTCGCAGATTTGCCGATCTTTGGAGATTTTCCGAGTCAGGAAATCAGTCAATGGAGACCAGCTCGAAGCCAGCCTCATCGATTGCAGCCTTGAGCGCGTCCTTGTCAACGGCGGCGCCGTCGTTCAAGAAAACGTCAACGTTTGACACGCCGCCGCTGACGAGTTCGACGCTGACATTCGATACAGAATCGAGTTCCGTCAACTCTTCAGTCACCGACATGACGCAGTGTCCGCAGGTCATTCCTGCAACACCCAGCTTCACAGTTTCAGTAGCCATTGTGGTTCCTTTCTTCGCATCCATACCTGTGTCGCAACCAATGCGAGCGACGTACGATCGTACGCAATGCTGACGCGATGGCAGCTGAAAAATTACTTCTCACTCGTGTCTGCGGCGCGAGTAATTCCCCCAGCGAGATCAT
Organism: Arcanobacterium canis; assembly: GCF_029625435.1. GTDB lineage: Bacteria > Actinomycetota > Actinomycetes > Actinomycetales > Actinomycetaceae > Arcanobacterium > Arcanobacterium canis. The sequence continues at coordinate 159,915 of NZ_CP121208.1, forward strand.
CGGTTCGCAACTGCTCTGGTGTGACAGAGGGCAGTTCGAGCTCCTCGAGCTTTTGTACGCCTGCCAATGGCAGCATCCACTCAAGAACCTCGTCCGTATGAGTGAACGCCGCAAGTTCAGCAATCCATTCCCGCGGATCTACCTGAGTTGCGAACTCTGGCTCGGAAGCGGAATTGAGATTGAGGTTTGCGTTGCCGTCATTTGCCACTTGAATCACGATTTGCAAGAAGGCTGGCTTGCCAGCTGCGGCATACACTTCCTTCAAACGGCGCATGTACAGCAACGCCGCTGTCGGGACAACGCGCAGACGTGCTCCGCGATCCTCATCGAGAAGTGCCATGCCGTCCCAAATCGTGGAGCTTCCCACCAGTTGAGCACGCACCCACTCTTCCTTCCATGTGGGAGGAGCAGTTGCCACGATCAGGGCAGTGGCTGACTGCAACAGCCACTCCTCGTTGTTGATATCGACTCCGTTTTCTTCGCTCACCGTCACTGCCGGACGGTCCCTCATATCCCAACCTGCGGGACGAGCCTGCTGACGTATCTGGTTTTCGATTGCCTCGATCTCCGCGACGGCGGCAAACCAACCGGTGGTGCCACGCTGGAAAGAGGCGCCTTCACAGTAGGGGGCATCGGTGAGCAGGGAAACGACCTGGAACGCAAAGTTGTCTTCTGGAGTGATAATTCCGCGAATCGCACGCACCGGAATACCCGAAAGCTTACCCATAATGAGATCGGTGTGAACGTCGAGGTCATCCTCATAGGCGATGCGCTTCGCCCACATTCCGCTTTCCAGCTCTTCGAAGCCGTCTTCGGCCTCAGGCTCCGACGGCGAAACGAGAGTGACCGATACCGGCTCACCAGCTTCGCTGACTTCGACGTCGGCGGGGACAGAACCCCACTCACGCGTGACAACCGCACCAATGAATTGGGAGGGGATACCGGCCTTGAAACTCCCGGTTGCGACATTCTCCCAACCCCATGCGATTCCGTGATACACGCCGAGCAGTGTGCGCTGGCCATTGACGTCGAGGCGATAGAGCTTGGAGCCGATTGGGATTCGAGTGGGGTCAACGAGCAACAGTGAGGTTTCGATCCCGTTCGCCTTTGCCACGCCCGAGCCGTCGAAAGGTGCGTGATCGACGACGCCGCCTTGGAAAGCTCCGTCGGTGAGCGGGCCAGCAGCGACACGAGTCTGGACAAATGGATCCGATGGGATCTCGAGATAGTGAATTGCCTTGTTATCAGCGAAAGGGGTGCCGGGGAAACGCACTGAGCACAGGTCAATAAGGTCAGCAGGCGTAGAGACCCGACGGCCGTCATTGGCATCAACGGCATAGCCGCCGCACAGTTCGTAACCTTCGTTGAGATAGGAATCCGCCTGAGAATCAGAGACGGGAAGCAGATAGGTGAACACACATCCTCCTTGGAAAAGACTGCCTCCAGACTACCGGTTATGCCAGATCTTCGGGTAATTCTTGTTGGTTTTCGGGCCGCGTCGCTGGTGAGACGACGGGGGCAAGTATCTCACCTGCCCCCGTCGTCTCAGAAAAATCAGTTGTCTCGTGAAGTGCGTTTCCATATGCGGAAAACGAACCACGACACAATCGCGAGTACCACAATCACCGCAATCACTGTGGAGAACTGTGATACCACCGCTTCTACCTTGTTCCAGTTGGCGCCGAGCGTGTAGCCGGCGTAGATCAGTGCCGTATTCCAGATCGCTGAGCCTGCTGCTGTGAGCAGGACGAACTTTACGAAGGGCTCCTTCACGACGCCCGCCGGCAAAGAGATAAGGGAACGAAATATCGGTAGGCAGCGGCCAAAAAATACCGTAAGCCCGGAGTACTTGGTGAAGAACGCTTCAGTTTTATCCACGTCGCTCATCTTCATGAACGGGATTTTAGACATGAAGAAGCGGGTGCGCTCGCGGCCAAACCACCGAGCGATCCAGTACAACGCGATAGCCCCGAGAACGGAACCAATCGTTGCCCAGACGATGGCGCCGGTTAACGAGAATGCGTTTCCTTGCCGTGCCGTGAAACCCGCCAATGGAAGGAAGACCTCTGAGGGGAGAGGCGGGAAAAGGTTTTCGATGGCAATGATAAAAGCGATGCCTGGGCCACCCAGAGCATCCATAACGGACACCGCCCATGCGGCGACGCCGGAGAGGGAGTCTGCTGGTGGGACAGCGCTTTGGTAGACGAATAGTGTGGGGAGCATCGTTGGTCCTTCTTAATTCAGGGTCTCGACTTCGGCAAAAATTGCGCGAAGTCCCCAGTTCACCGCACCGACGACGATGCCGCCAAGCAATGCCCACCCGAAATTGGTGACCACAAGGTGCAGATCGAACGATGCAGTGATCCAGGCGGTGAGTTTGAGCATCAGAGCATTGACGACCACGAAGAACAGGCCGAGTGTGAGGACGTAAAACGGTAGAGACAGCAATTTCACTACCGGGCGGACAAGTGCGTTGACGCAGGCGAGGACAAGGCCTGCAAGCACAAAGTACACAATGCGTGAACCAGTGGGACCAAGTCCGGCCAGTACCGAGCCGGCTTTCAACGTGCCGTCGAGGGAAATACCAGCCAGGAGAGCCGTAGCCACCCATAAGGCGATCGCGTTAAAAATAATCGTGATGGAAAACTTCATGTGGCCAGTCTAGGGCAGAGAACGAGCGAGCCAGGCGAACTTCTCTATGATTTAGAACAGATTCTCCGAGGCTCGCTTGAGGGAAAATCCCTTCCCGGAGAGCGCGTTCCAGCAGGTCACTCCATCTTTTTCGACAGTGCATCCGTAGCCCTTAACGCTGACAGAGCTTCCGTAGTCGAGCACCTTCGTCGCCGTGACTTTGGTTTGGCATCCTTTGCTGAGTTCTCCCTTGGGGGTGAGTGTGTAGGTTTGCGTCTTTCCCTCGCAACTTGGGGGAGTGGAAGGGTAATCGTAAACATTGATCGAACACATGAGGTTTTCGCCAGACATAGCACAGTGAATGTTTTTCGCCGGTGAGGTGAAGTTCGTTGCCACGATGCCACCTTGAGGAAGTGGCCGTGCCGGCGTGATCCATGCTCCGTTTGCTGCAAGCGCATTGAGCTGAGGAGCGATCTGCGAATCGGCCAGGGCACCAAGCAAACTTAACGAGTACGATTTCGGGCAGTGGGAGTCGATGTCCTTGAGAGCAGCAGTCACAGCGTTCTTGTTCTCGTCATTCCACGCGCCCTCTGCGGCGACATGCGAGACGTAGGCTGAAAGTTTTTCCGCGTCGGCAGTTGGTGAATCGCATCCTGTACGTTGGGCAATCGCGGCTGGGGTATCGGGCGATGGTGTGGGTTGGGTTGATTCTGACGCCGTGGCCTGCGCCGATGGGGGTGTGCTCGCGTTTTCAGAAGCAGACGCTTGTGGCGCGCGAGTCGAACCAGCTAAATTCCGTCCTTGGAAAATAACCATCGAGAAAACCAAAGTGATCACGAGGGCGAAGAGTGCTGCAGCTCCAATTAAGAGGTATAAGGGGCGTTTCCCGGTCATGACGGCGGCAGCCAGCGGACTCATCGAATGCGGTTGTGGATTTTCGCTGTACGACGATGTCGGGGTATCGCTTTCGGGCTTGTTTGTGAAAAAGTCGTTAACGCTCACGTTCTCCTCCTTAGTGACCACTCTAAAACACGCCGAGTGTTGCGGACGAATTTTTGCCGACGTTGTCGCTGAATTGCGTCGGTATGTGCTCACATTGTGGATACCATTGCTCGCGTTGTGGGAAGAAAAGAGGTGCGAGAGGCGTCATTAGGTAACATGGTCAAAGCGGAAGGAGGATCATGGAGTTTGGGCCAGATTCAATCGTGGTGCCGCTCGTCGGGACGACGAAGGCAGTGGTGCTAGAAGAGATCGCTGACAGTTGCGACGTTGCAGATATTTTTGAATGGCGAATCGATTTTATGATTGCAAGCCATCCGAACCCGTCAATCACCGCGATCGCGCAAGACATGATCCCCGAAATGCTCGCGAGTACGGATTTGCCGTTCTTGTTGACGATCCGGACTTTGGGCGAGGGTGGCACTGTTGAGCTGAGCGACGGGCGTGTGCGCTTACTCTTCGCTGAGCTCTTCGACGTGTTGATGCGTCTGCAAGTGGATCCTGAACGTGTGGCGATTGATTGTGAATTCACGATGCCTCAGGTTGCAGAGTTCGTTCGGCGTGCAAAAGATGCCGGATACGCCACGATGGTCTCTCACCATGAGAGTGCCGATACTCCGGACGATGAAGTGATGCAATTGATGATCGAGGAGATGCGTGAGGTTGGCGCCGACGTCGTCAAATTTGTTGTGTCAGCACGGCAGGAGAGCGATCGTGATCGTCTGTACAAGGTACTTGATGAGGTATACGATCCTGCGCATCCTCTGATCTCCTATGCTCAGGGTGTGCTTGGTGTTCCCTCGCGCTATGAGGCGCTTAGGCATGGTTCTGTTGCGACTTTCGTGCCTGCTGGGCACCCTGCGAAACCGCGTTTGATTTCTCCTGAAGCGTTACGCGAAAAGGTCAACGAGATCCGCGCTGAATAAAGAGCCTCAAGAATGTGTGTGGGCCTGAGCAAACGCCGAGGCCCATACCTACCAGGAGCACGCCGGAATTGGTCCGAGATCTGTGAGCTTTCCGTCCGCGTCTGCTCCAATCGCGCGCACGACAAATCGTTCGGCGGCATCGAAAAACATGGAACGTTCCGGCTCTTCTTTTGGGATACGGCGCCCGGTTAGAGCGCCGTTAATCAATGTGATGGCGATACCAACATCTTGCTGAGGGGCGAGACCATTATTGATGCACGCGTGGATGATTCCTCGAAGAATTTTTGACGACTGCGCAATATGCTTGCCCATCTGATGTGCAGTTTCCGGCGAGACAACTTGGATAAGTGGTGGGCCAGGAGCACGCAGGTAAGCGCGTTCCTGGAGAAGCTGTGAACGGACAAAAATTCGAAGTTGATCGATGGGATTTGCGGTGGTTGCTAGCGACTTTTGGACGTTCTCAACATAGACCGAGATCTCGTGGGCGACGAATTCCATCAGGAGGTCTTCTTTGTCATGAACGTGGTTGTAAATCGCTGTGCGTCCAATCCCTGCTTCACGTGCGAGATCCGACATCGTAATACCGTCGAAACCGCGCTCCTCCATGAGGCGTTGGAGTGCCCCAAAAAGAGCATCCCGAGTCCGTTCGCGATGCTCAGCCAAATTTGAACCGATAATCTTCGGCATGGGATTCTACTTCCTTGTTACATGCGATGATATCTCAAGTCTACAGGGGGAGTGTGGCTGACAATAATAGCGTGGCTGTCATTTCCTTGATGCGGGGCAGCGGGCCATGCGGCTATAAAGTGAGAGCTTGGACTAATGTCCTAAAGCGTCGTTGAAGAAAAGAAAAATCCCGGTATCCGTTTTCGCTGAAATACCGGGAATATTTGGTCGGGGTGGCGGGATTTGAACCCACGGCCTCTTCGTCCCGAACGAAGCGCGCTACCAAGCTGCGCCACACCCCGTTGCTGTTGCAACTCGTTTATTTTAGCCGACTCGTCAACAAAATACCAAACGCAAAATTGAGTGGCGCAGAACACTCGCATTCTTATCTGTAGATATCGAGCACAATCGCTTCGGGTGCAGTAAAAAGCCGCAGTGGCACATACGGAGATGTGCCGATCCCCGCCGACAGCGAGACTGCGGTGGCGCCTGACGGCAAGCGCATGTCGCCGTCGGCGGTAAGGATCCTGCCGCTCGGTGGCCACTGGAAAAGTCCGTGTGCGAAGGGGGTCGGCAGATCGCAGTTTGTTACTAATGCTCGCCCACCGGGAAGTGATACCTGGCCACCATGCGTATGGCCTGAGAAGATGATCTGAGCTTGGGTTGCGTGCATCTCATCAAGCACCGAGATGTATGGAGCATGTGTTACGCCGATGCGAAGCACGCCGTCGGGGCGCGTGTCAAGGTGTGGCATTCGGTCGCGTCCCATATGCGGGTCATCGACGCCGAATAGTTCTAGATCGTGTCCGGCCACTGTTGTTGTAGCCGTCGTGTTCGTCAGATCGAACCATCCGCGATCGGTCAGCCCGCTGCGTAACCGCTGTGAATCAAGTATTGCTCGATTTTCATGGCCGTCGCTGCTCGAATCTCGTATCAAGTACGAGAAAGGATTTTTCGGCCGTGAACCGTAGTAATCGTTTGATCCGAAAACGAAAGCGCCGGGAAGATCAAGCAGCGGATCGAGGGCATCGAGAACCGCCTCAATTCCCGCATTCTCGCCCACGAAATCGCCCGTAGTAATCACGAAATCTGGGTTTTCGTGGCGCAACGCTCGCAAAAAATCTGCTCGGGATTTATCGGCCGCGACGAGGTGCATATCAGACAGATGGAGAATTCGTAGGGGAGGAATGCCATCTTGTGATGTCACATGCGCTGCGACGTCGGGAATATCGAGGCGCCTGTGCCGCACGACGTAGCGGTGTGCGTGGGCATACGCAAACAAACTGACGGTCGCGCCGGCTGTTACTGCGGCACTGACCGCGGCCGCCAAAAACTTCATCACTTAGTTCCTGTTGTCTTGGGAAGAATTGGGTGCGTTGGGAGCAGGCTTTTCACGCGGAGGATTTTGGCGTGGGGCTGGATTCTTGGGAGCATCCTTCTTCGCCGTGTCCTTCTTCTTTGACGTTTGAGACGGTGTGGTGTCAGAGGCCGCATTGTCCGATGCGGATGGTGTATCCCCCGGAGCCACGCGGCGCAGAGTCCTTGACTGTGGCGCATAGGACGAATCCGATCCACGCGAGAGTTCGGGTAAGTCTGACGGAGTTGTGAAGTCAACAATCGGCATTCCGTCGAGTGCCGCGTCGTTGTACATCTTGAAGGCACGCGCAGGATAGAGGCCACCGAATACTTCAGAGTGGAAGACTCCGTTAATCCGAGTGTTGAACATGGATACGAGGCCTTCCATGTGGCCCTGCCATACAGCAGTGGCAAGCTGAGGGGTGTAACCGATAAACCATGCAGCGTAGTCGTTATTTGCGGTACCCGTCTTACCAGCGGCTGGACGTCCATTTTTGAGGACAGCTTCTTCGCCGGTGTATCCCGGTGCCACAACGGACTTCAACACGTAGGTAGCTTTTTGCGCCACTTCTTTGTCGAGGACTTGACGGCACTGCGGATCTTGCTTGCCGATGACATTGCCTTTCGTGTCCTTAATTTCGGTGAAAGCGATAGGCTTGCAGGCCTTTCCTTCGGCCGCGAGGGTAGCCATCGCGGTTGCTTGTGCCAGTGGTGTCACGGCATTTGAGCCCAGGAGCATTGACGGGTTCAAATCGAGAGGAAGGATTTCACCATTCTTGACCAGGTCACCACGCTGGTTGCGAGTGAACTGAGAGGATTTAGAATCTTCACGCGCAATCTCGCCGCGCTTGAGACCCATTGCAGTGACCGTATCGCTTAAAGCACACAAGTTTTCTTTATTGCCCATGGCAACGGAACCAGCATTGATTGAGCGGCGAATGATGTCTTTGACCGTCAGCTGGCCGCGTGCATACCCCAGGCCGTCAAGATTCTGAGGCGTATATTCGTCGGCGTATCCGGGAGCACAGGGAATATTCCATGAATCGCGAGAGAAGGTTCGCTGGGTTGAATTGACGTAGTCAAAAGGAGAGCGCCCATCCTTGAGCCACTGCACGAGAGTGTAGGCCTTGAAGGTTGACCCACCGAGGTAGCCAATTCCGCCTCCCATATCCTCTCCGACATTGAGATTGAGCTTTGTCTGATCAGGATCTTCATCAGTGGGATTGCCATAGCGCGTGTTTTGCGCCATGGCCACGATCTTGCCGGTCCCTGGTTCGACGGAGGTCATTGCCATTTCGATTGAGGAAGGGTCATCGATCGGGGTTTGTGTGATTAGTGCGGTGTGGGCTGCATCTTGTTTCTTCAGATCCAAAGTAGTCCGAACCTGAAGACCACCGCGGTAGAGAGCGGCAAGGCGCTCGTCGCGAGTCTTGCCCAAAATCGGTGATTCGAGAAGTTGCTTTGTGACGAGTTCGCAGAAGTACGCGTTGTCGCCAGCGGCTGCACAACCGTTAACGGGCGACGTCACGTGGAGCATGTCTTTTATCGGCGTATCGATTGCTGCCCGCATGTCCTTTTCGGAAATCATGCCGAGCTGCTTCATCTTGGCGAGGACCGTATCGCGTCGTTTCTTTGCCAGGTCAGGATTCTTGACAGGATTCCATTTTCCTGGCGACTGGGTAATGCCAGCGAGCATGGCAGCTTGGGGAAGTGTGACGTCTTTGGCATGTTTTCCGTAGAAATATTGGGACGCTGCCTCGACGCCCCACTGTGAGGGGCCAAACTGTGCCACGTTGAGATAGCCAGTGAGAATTTCATCTTTGCTGAGTTTATTTTCAACGGCGACGGCGTAGCGGGCCTCATTGAGCTTACGGCTCAAGGAACGTTCGGTTGCTGCTTGGATCTGGTTGGTGTCGCCAGAAATTCGTCCTTCTTCCAACAGGGTGTTCTTCACGAACTGCTGAGTAATCGTGGAGCCACCTGCGATTGAATTTCCGGAGGCATTGTTAATGATTGCGCCGACGACGCCCTTCACATCCAGTCCGTGATGCTGATAGAAACGCTGATCTTCGATTGCTACTGCGGCATTTTTAATCAATGGTGAGATCTGGCTGGAATCGACAATGATGCGATTCTCAGAGTAAAACGAGGCAATCTTTTTGCCGTCCGCAGAGTACAGCGTGGACTGTTCTGACGGATGAGAAAAGTCGATCTTCGAGGGAAGAGTTTCGAATGTGCTCGTCACAGCGTTTGCGGCGGTGCCTGTGGCAGCGGTAAAAGGAATCGCAGTTGCTGCGAGCAAGGATCCTCCCACTGTGCATAGCAGAAGGAAAGCCACGATCGCGGCAAAAATCGATTGTCCACTCAGATTGCGGTTTTCAGCCATAAACCTAGGATACTGTGTTTATGTGCATTCGCGAGAGGGTGTCGTCCATCTCGCGTCTTACTGCAGTGTCAAATACCGTCAAAGGTTCATAGCGTACCACTCTTGTGAAGCTCCGGTGTGCTATTAGCACAATGAGGCGTTAATATGAATAAGTCACAGAAAATGTGGCCACTCAAAAGGCAATGACGCCAGAGGAGTTTGTATGTCTCTTGCTTACGCAGAAACTTCGTGGACCGCTGCAGCAGCCTGCGCGGGCCTAGACCCAGATGCCCTTTTCGTGCGCGGCGCGGCACAGCGTGACCTGCGTCAATTATGTGCGCGGTGCCCGGTTCGGCTGACATGTTTGGCTGAGGCGCTCGATTCCGAGGCGAATTTTGGAGTATGGGGCGGAATGACCGAGCGCGAACGGCGCGTGCTCTTGCGTCGATACGCAGATGTTGAAAGCTGGTCATCCACTCTGGCTGAATCTGATGATTTTGTGATTTCAGAAATTCGCGAGGGTCGGATCCCTCGCTTAACGGAGATTCGCTCTGCGTGATCGCCTCAGGTTAGTCTTGAGTCATGACTATTTGGGAGTATGCGACGATTCCGTTGCTCATTCATAATACGAAAGCAATTCTTGACACTTGGGGCAGTGAGGGCTGGGAGCTTGTCACTGTCTTACCTGGGCCGAACGAGACATCTTTGGTTGCCTATTTGAAGCGACCCAAGGAGTAAACACCTTGCCGACGCCGGTCATGGGCGTCCGTTCAAGTGGCGTCAGTGTGGGACACGGTGTGTGGTTTCACATTGGTGAGGGAGGGAAACCCCATGGGGTTTCCCTCCCTCACCAATGATTTCAGTGAAAAATCAGTGTGCACGGCGCTGAAGGCGACCGATCTGCATCAGCAAAACAGCGCGACCTTCGAGACGGATCCAGCCACGGGAAGTGAAATCGGCAAGCGACTTGTTCACTGTTTCACGTGAAGCTCCGACTAAGTGCGCGAGCTCTTCCTGGGTGAGATCGTGCGCAACAAAAATGCCTTCAGGCGTGCGCTCACCGAAGCGCTCTGCCAGATCAAGGAGCGCCTTGGCAACGCGACCGGGAACATCAGAGAACACGAGATCTGCCATTTGAGCATTTGTGGTACGCAGACGCTTGGCCAGCTCTTTGAGCATTGCCTTCGCCATTGCTGGATGATCCTCGATGTAGGTCATCATGTCCTTGTGGGACAGGGACAGCAGGTGCGTCGGAGCAATCGAGGTAACGGTGGAAGAACGGTTACCCAGATCGAACAGCGTCAGTTCGCCGATGATCTCCCCCGGCCCCAAAACAGCAATGAGGTTTTCGCGCCCGTCGTCGGCGGTGTGCGAGAGCTTCACTTTACCTTCGATCACAACGTACAACCGGTCGCCGTCGTCGCCTTCGTGGAAGAGCGATTCGCCGCGCTTGAGGCTGGTCTCCGACATGAGTGCAGCGAGCGCCACGCGATCTTCTTCGGTAAGCTCCTTGAAGAGCTCGACGTTCGCAAGAACGCTGGAATCCATGAGCATTCCTTTCTGGTCAAATTCCCCACCCCGCGCACGAACCGGACGTGTCACCCGGTGTGTGAGAGGTCATACTGATCTAATCATGTCACGGATTGCACAAATTTTCGACCTCGTTCAACGTCGGAGAAAACTTGTCACGTTAGACTGGAATGCGACAAGACAAGGAGGCCAAACCTGATGGTGAAGAAAGAGAAGTTTCCTCCGCGCCCACGCGCATATGCTGCGCGTCAGGAGAAAGCACAGGCAATCACTGATCGCCTCGCTGAAATTTATCCTCATTCGCGGTGTGCTCTTGATTTCACCAATGGATTCGAACTTTTGGTTGCGACGGTTCTTTCTGCCCAGACTACGGATGCGCGAGTCAACTCTGTCACGCCGTCACTTTTTTCTGCCTACCCGGACCCGTATGTCATGGCCGAAGCGCGCCGAGAAGACCTTGAAGAAATTCTCCATCCGTTGGGGTTTTTCCGGGCCAAGGCGCGTTCACTGCACGGTCTATCTATCGGGCTTATTGAGAAGTTCGACGGCGACATCCCCGGTACGCTTGACGAACTCGTGACGTTACCCGGCGTCGGTAGAAAAACTGCGAACGTTGTCCTAGGGAACTGGTTCGGAAAGCCGGGAATCACGGTCGATACGCATGTCGGGCGACTTTCTCGTCGCTGGGGATGGACGCGTCAGACAGATCCTGTCAAGGCCGAAATGGAAATCGCGAAACTTCTTCCACCTGAAATTTGGACGATTACCTGTCACCGCACAATCGATCACGGCCGTGCCATCTGTCATTCGCGAAAACCGGAATGTCACCGCTGTCCATTGGCAGATCTTTGTCCGTCTTTTCCCTTGGATTAACGGTGAATTGCGCTTTCCTAGAAGGATAGCGCCGACGCTGTTGTGCTGTGTTATGGGCGCAAGTCGTTCAAGAACCCCAGGAGAACTTCGGTAAAACGCGTCGGCTGTTCTTCGGGAACAAAATGGCCCGCGTAAGGAATCTGGACTTTTGTGTACGAACCGTGAGCGAAATCGCCGTCTCTGGCCCAGGCTCGTGGGGGAAGTAGCGGATCTAGTTCGCCGCGAATTGCCAGGACGGGGGAGGACACGGGGGTTCGTGACACAGATAAATACTCGCGTCCGCGTGCTCGTAACTGCCCTGCCCAGCTCCAACGAAATCGTTCGAGGGCGAGTCCCGCAGCTCCAGGAAGAGCCATTGCGGCAGCGTAGTTGTGCGATTCTGCGGACGCGCCCGTATTACCCGGCGCGCTCCATTCGACGAGTAAATCTTCTACTCGTTGCGAGTTCGCTAAGTATCTCTTTCCCGTGACGGGCAAGATGGTGGACAATGAATGTCGCCAGGTTTTGAAGGTCACATGGAAGCCAATTCGCTGGAGAGTGCGCGGATGAGGCGATGACACCGTGACCAGGCCTTTAATGAGGTCGGGAGCGAGAGCTGTTGCTGTCCACGCGTGTCCGCCTCCCCGTCCATGGCCGACGAGGACGGCACGCTCGTATCCGAGTGTGCGAACCAGAGCGACGAGGTCCTCGGCAAGAGTTAGGGAATCGACCACTCCGGGCGTCTTATCGGAGCCGCCAACGCCACGAATATCGATTGCCGCAACGTTGAAACCGGCGTCGGCGAGCGGCGCGAGTTGGTGGCGCCAGGCCCACCAATATTGTGGAAACCCGTGTACCAACAGGACAAGTGGCAATTCCTTGGAAAATTCGCCCATATGTACCAGGTGGAACTGGGCGCCGTTAGCTTGAACGAATTTGTGTTCCCACGGGCCGGGGAGAGTGATGCAGGATGTATCGGCAGGCAAACTATTCTCCGACGAAGTCCATCTGAGTCGGCCCAGCCTGATGTGATCGGGTACGGTGAACCACGATTCCCGTGATCATCACAGTGAAACCACATAGAGCGAGGTGACCATTGACCGAAGAGTTGGTCAAGTGATACACCACGTTGCCAGTGAAGGCGTTGTAGGTGCCGAACGGATCGGCAATGGTATCGGTGAGCTGCTTCGCTAGCGACGGCATACACACGCCAACTGTCCCCGCGATTGCAACAAGAGTGCCCCAGAAAATAGCGCCAAGTGCCGACCGACGGATGTTCATCCACATCAATGCAAGGGTGGCAAAGGCTCCGACCAATTCAGCCAGGCCTAGAGTGTTTAGGGTAGCTGCATCGCTTAATGCACTGGTCTGGAGGCGCACTGCCGAATCTTCAAGGAGATACCAGGCGATGGGTAGGAGAAGGAGGACGACGGCAAAGGAGCCGATGTGTGCCCATCCGCGGCTTTTCTTGGGCTCAAGTGAGGAAGGGGACAGCGCTGTTGTTTCAGAGTCAGCATCCGCCACGACGGGGAGAGTTTCAGGAGCGTGTGTCCACTCATCATGGCGCGTTGGAGCAGCTTCGAATTCCGACGCAGTAGATGGAGAGGCTTCCTCACCTTCAAACTCGCGCAGAGGAGCAAATTCCATGTTGGCAGCCGAAATGACTGAAGTGCGTGTCACCGCATGGTCATTTGCTGGAATATTGGCGTCGGAGAGATTGGCTGTACGAGTGTCACCGCTGCGGTGATCTTCCGGATCGTGTTGAGTCTCGTCACGAGCGGGAAAGTCGTCGTTTGCTGCGTTATCCCAAACGTGGCGCTCAAAGTTGGAGTGAGCTGGAAATGGGGCGAGCGGCTCAGCAGGTGCCTCATCTGAAATGGGTTTTTCCGGGGCAGGATGGGAAAAATGTAAATCGCCAGCAGGGGTTTCTTCCTCAAGTGGTTCAAGGAAGGTGTCCTCTGCGGGGGTGCCCTTCGTGGAGTTATAGGGGTCGGTTGGCGTGCTCACGTGTCCTCCTGAATATCGACTCTTTCCCACGGTAACGGGGTTTTCGCCGGTTGTGGGGGATGACGCGCCCGGCGAAGTGTGCTCATGATGAAAAAGCGAGTGACAACTTCTGTGGAAAATGGAGTTATCCACAGGAGTTGTATCGGCGGTGCGCACCGGGTGGGTAACGAGCAAGAGTGCCTACATGGAGACAACATTGAATTGCGAATCGGCCGTCTATCACGGCCCAGCTGACAGAGTTTTCGATGAACTGGGGCGACTAGCCTCGCTCGTCGGAATTGAGGTGACGCGGACTTCGGGCGCTGTGGGCGTGCTGAATTTTACGTGTGAAGGTGCGAGGGACGGACATGTCCTGGCCTATTTTCACGAAATGTTTGCACCGTACTTTGCGCAGGGGCGGGTTGACCTCGATTTGCGCACCGATACCGCCGACATTCTTGAACTGATGGTGTCAGTGGGGTCAACCTTGCGCGGTCAGGTTATTGGAGTGTGCGCAAGCGCTGGTGGCGTGGGAACCACCAGTTGCGCGGCAATGATCGCGCGCGAATGTGGCGAGGGAACGGGGTTGATTGATGCAAACCCCGCCTCTGCCGGAATCGACTTGGTGCTGTCGATTCACGAGCAATCAGGGACGCGCTGGGCCGACGTCGCTCGTAGCGGCGGCTTGCTGGCTGGGCGCCTCGTCGAATCTCTTCCTGTGTGGAATGGCGTCAGAGTGCTCTCCAGCGATGAACGCGGAAGTTTTCCCACAGACGACGTGGGTGTCCGTGCGATTTCTGCAGTCGCACAGATTTGCCCCATCACCGTCGTTGATCTTGCGACAGCGGTGATGAGCGAAACTCGAGGCGTGCTCGACTGGTGCGATGCGGTGGTCATGATGATGCCGGCGTCGGAAGTCGGCCTAGCAGGGGCGAAAGTTGCGTTGGAGCGGATCGGGCACAACGCCGTGCCGGTTGTGGCGACGAGTTCCGCAGGCAGACTCGCGCACATCGCCAGTGTTCTTGAACGCCAATGTTTCGGGCTTTCCCAAATGCGAAACTTCAGCGCCGACGTTGATCATGGGCTTTCTCCAGGAAGTCGCAAACGCTCGTCAGTGGCAAAGGATGTGGCACAGATTGTTCGTTACCTTAAGGGAGAATGAGGATGAAACTTTCTCCGACGCAAATGGATGCTATTCGCCGGCGCCTTGCGGCTGGTGTGTCGATGAGTCATGCGCTGTGTGAAGTCGGTGTACGTTCCACTGATGAGTTAGCCGGCCTCGATATTGCTGTCAGGCACCAGATTGAAGGCGCTGGTGAAACTATTGGGCCTCTTCTCGAGGATCCAGCCGTCACTGATGTTGTGGTCAATGGCCCTGGCGCGCTGTGGGTGGATCGGGGAAAGGGAATGGAAAAAGTTTCGTGTACTGACCCTCAGCTCGCTAGTGAAGAGGGCGTGCGGGCGCTCGCGGTTCGGCTCGCTGCAGGATGTGGTCAACGCTTGGACGATGCCTCACCAATTGTTGACGGAACTTTTGCTTCGGGGGTGCGTTTGCACGCGTTAGTACCGCCATTGGCTGCTGAGGGAACACTGATTTCACTTCGAACCCATCGCACTCGAAAACTGACGTTAGATGAGCTAGTTGCCAACAGATCTGTTCCCGCAGGTTTTGCAGTGATTGCGCGCGCTGCTGTTGCGCAGAAGGCAAATACGATTATCTCTGGTGCAACAGGGGCAGGAAAGACAACCTTTTTGAATGCGATTCTTCAGCTCATTTCCCCTCATGAACGAATCTTGGTGATTGAAGAGTCTGCCGAACTAGCACCGGCGCATCCACATGTTGTCCACCTTCAAGTTCGTCGGGCCAATGTACAAGGGGTTGGCGAAGTGAACATGAGCGATTTAGTGCGGGCAGCGATGCGAATGCGTCCTGACCGTATTATTTTGGGCGAGTGTCGTGGCGGTGAAGTCCGTGATGTGCTCGGTGCGCTGAACACTGGCCACGAAGGGGGATGGGCCACTATTCACGCCAATTCTGCGGTGGATGTGCCATCTCGTTTGACTGCGCTCGGTGCGCTTGCCCGGATGGATGAGGCAACTGTTGCTGCTCAAGCCGTTTCTGCGCTGGACGCTGTTATTCATGTGAAACGGCAAGGGAGTCGGCGTTTCTTGGCACAAATTGCTGTTCTTGAGCGTGTGCATTCGCAGCTGGTGGCTCGGGAAGCTTTCTGTGTTGAGGCGAGCGGGAGTGGAGCGGTCGAGAGGAGAAGAGCCACCAGCGATCGAGTGATCGCCGGCCCTGGAGCAGGCAAGCTCTGCGAACGTCTGGGAATTACTGTGGCTGATGTATGCGGGGCTGGACAATGATGTGGATGTTGTGGGGAGTCCTGTTACTCGGCGTCATCTGGGTGAGTGTGCCTCCGCTTCGAGCGGCTCGGAGGAATGTTGCAGCACGCGAGACGCGATCACAGCGGCATATATTTCTTTTTCCTCGGCGAGAGCGAAAAACACACGAGCTTGATATGGGCATGATGATGACGCAAGTTGCCACCCGATTGCGTTCGGGCGCCACGATTGAACACGCGTGGGCAAGCGCTCTAGAAAGTGTCGGGTTGGGGCCGTCATCCCATTTTTCTGCGGGTGTCGATACCCGCCCTTCGCCCCGACTGCGCTGGAAACCTCACATATGGCGCGAAAAAAATCGCGGTAGCGCCGCCGTCGGGCATTCGGTATTGAGCGTGGCTCAAACTCGTGCGACAGCTGCGCTCGATAACGACGGTGTGCCGGTGGTACTGACGGAGCTGTGGAATGCCGGGTCGATTCGGCGTCGGAAGTTAGGGGTGAGCGCGATCGTTGCGGCCACATTGCCTGCGACGTTCGCTGTGTGTCGGATGGGGAACGCTACGGGCGCTCCGATGGCGGAGATTCTGGAAACCTGCGCAGACGGAATTACTGAGACAGGGGAAGCGAAGTCTGCTCGTGACGTTGCTCTTGCCGGGCCGATGACGAGCGCCCGAATGTTGGCTGCGTTGCCAATATTCGGCATCTTCCTCGCTTCCATGCTCGGCATTAGCGTCATCGAGTTTGCACAGACAACGGTCGGGAAAGTCGTACTGGGTGCAGGAATATTTTTCGAGCTTGCTGGTATTTGGATGGTCGTTCGGATGGTGAAGAGCGCGCAGGAGAAAGAGGTAGTGGAATGATATGGGTGTTGTTGGCTCTGGCAACGAGTGCCTGGTGGGTGCCGACGGGACGACGTCGGGTACGTTCGGTCCGGCCTCTCGGGGTTGTTGATCCCGGTGTTGTGCTTGATCTGGCAATTGCAGCCCTGAGTGTGGGGGTGTCTATTCCTTCATGCTTGAGGGCCGTTGATCATGCGCTTGCCTCGGGGCGCGATGGTAATGAGGAACGAAGATCTCATCGGTGGCTGCGTTCGTGGTTGTGGAAAGTAAACGCAGAACCTCGCCGTGATACGTCGCTGAGTGAAGTGGCAGGCAGACTCGTGATGGGGGCCAGTTGGTCTGAGGCGTGGGAAGGGAGCTGGGAAGGATTTCGCAGGTTACGTGATGCGCTCGAACCCGCCTGGATTGACGGTGCTGCACCTGTCCCGCTCCTTCACAGATCTGCTCAGACTTTGCGGGTGACACGGGCGCGTCGAGCCAAAGAGGCCGCTGCGAAACTGGGTAGTCAGCTTGTGTTGCCGCTTGGTCTGTGTTTTCTCCCGGCGTTTATCTGTCTCGGAGTGGTGCCGGTGGTCGTCTCTTTTGCGCAGAAGGTGATGTGAGGCCAGAGTGTTTATCCACAGTGGAGCTTGGTGTTGTTGTCATCCACAGTCCAATAATTGACGCAATTAATAGACATCAAAATGAATCAAAATATATGTGTCGCAATAAAAAGTGAGAAAAACTCATTCGGTATTGCGTCAGATACGAGAAAAATTCCTCCCTATCGGAGGTCGGAATCCCCTGACACAGGGGAAGAAAAGGACACGACAATGATGAAGAATCTCTGGGCAAAGCTCGCTGGACGCAAAGTGGAAGACGGAATGGTTTCAGCAGAATACGCAGTGGGCACAGTGGCGACGACGTCTGCGGCTGGAGTCTTGATTTGGATCTTCCAACAGGATTGGTTCAAGGAGTTGATTGCTTCACTCTTTAAGACCCTCTTCTCCTCATTTATCTGAGGGATGGGCGGGGAGAGGAACTGTGCGTCTCTCCCCGCCATTAATTCACTCGGGGAATGTTAGGGCCACGTGAAACCATTTCTGTGTGGCCCTGACAAGAAACAATCGCAATGGAGTGTGAAAGGACAAGGGGATTGAAGAATGAACTCAAGCGTTCTTATTCCGTCTGTGCTGCGCGGCGGTCTGCCAAGGATACGGCGCGTCCCTGTAAAACGGGAACGAGGTATGGTCACTGCCGAATTTGCAGTCATTGTGCCTGCAGTTATTTTAGTTGTGCTTATTCTCATCTCGTGCATCGTGGGCGCCCAAGGCGTGAGTAGAACTGATACTGCGGCGAGAGAAGTGAGTCGCGCGCTCTCGCTTGGAGCAAGTGAATCTGAGGCGATGGCAATCGCACGCCGAGTAGCAGGTGAACAAGCGCAGGTCGTGATTGGGCATTCGGGGCAGTTGCTCAGTGTCAGCGTCAGTGCGCCTGCACGTGGAGTCCTGTCATATTTTGGAACGACGTTTACGGCTAATCACCGAGTAGTTGTTGAGCCGGGAGTATATGAAATGTCATCTGGAGACAATATGCAACAAGGAGGGAAATAAAATGCCGGTGGCAATTGGCTCAATTACTGCATTAGTGACAGTTTTTGCGATTCTCTTAGGAGCGATGAACCTCAATGCTCAGGTGACCAGAATGCGTAATGCTGCCGATTTGGCAGCGATTTCAGCTGCACAGATACTCCACAATTCCGGGAGCATGAGTGCAGCGTGCGCGTGGGTCGATGAGCAGATGAAGGATTATGACACGCGATGTGTCATTGAGGGCGATGTTGTCACTGTCCAATCGCAGCTACTGTCTGGATTCTCAGGGCTGACTGGAACATTGAAAACAGAAGCGGTGGCCGGGCCAGATAGTGCTGTGCCGGATCCGGTATCACGATGATTCATGGCAACACAACGGTAGATTGGGTGACGGTCAGCTATCTCTCATTTGATGATGAAAGAGCCGAATGAGGTTGCTGTAGAGCAGTGGTCGCCAGTTCTAGAATCCTCAGTGCTCCAGCCTTTGATAAGGGTGAATTATTGTTGCCACATTTTGGTGACTGGACACATCGTGGACAGCCATCCTCACAGGGGCATGACTCCAGCGTCTGTCGGGTGGCTTCCAACCAGTCGATTCCCGCCGCGTATCCTCGCTCAGCCGCTCCGGCTCCGCCAGCCATCGCGTCGTGGACAATGACTGTGGGTTGACCAGTTGAGCCGTGAAGGGTGGTTGAAAGTCCTCCGAGGTCCCAACGATCGCATGTTGCAAAAAGGGGAAGTAATCCGATCATCGTGTGCTCTGCACCATGCAGAGCCCCAGCTAAGTCGCTGGCATCAATGCCGTATTCGCGTGTGGAACTGTCCCTCACCGTTAACCAGCATCCAGTTGTCTCAAACTGATGAAGAGGCATGTGGAGAGGAACCATTCCCAGATACATTCCGTCTTTCACTCTGCGAATGTCATAGCCTACGACTCGTTTGGTGACAACCACTTTTCCGTAATTCCACGTCACAGCACCTGCGTTCATAGTGTCCAGGGTCTGAAGGATCTCGACATGGGTTTCTTCACGAGGGTAGGTACGTAGTTCATCTTCACGGTGAAGATGAACTAAAGCGAGATCTGACTCCAGACTTTCCACCTGATACGGGACGCCTTGGTGGAGATAGATTGCCCCAGGGTGAACTGTGGATTCGGCTCGTCCTTCGTCAACGGTGCCAAGAAGGGCGCCGGATTCAGAATCGATAATGGACACAGTGGTTCCTCCGCCTCGCATATCGACGAGCGCGTGTGCCGACATACGTGTGGCAGGGTTCCAAAACCAGCCAGTAGGTCGGTGAACAAGCAGCCCTTCGTGACAAAGAGAGGTGAAAAGGGATGAATCAGGAAGCGAAAAAATTTCCGCATCTGACTCTGTCAACGGCAGCTCCGCTGCAGCTGCACACACATGAGAAGAGAGTATCCACGGGTTTGTCGGATCAAAAACATTTGTTTCAGCTGGAGTTGACGAAAGAGAATCAGGATGTGAGAGGACATACTGATCGAGCGGATTATCGCGGCCGATAAACACGGCGAGTCCATTCTTTCCCGCTCTTCCTGCCCGCCCTATCTGCTGCTGAAACGATGCATGAGTGCCTGGCCATCCTGTCACGACGACAGCATCGAGCCCGGCAACATCGATACCAAGTTCAAGGGCTGATGTTGTGGCAAGTGCGCGAAGATCTCCTGATCGTAGTTTTTTCTCGAGATCACGTCGTTCCTCGGGGAGATAACCGCCTCGATAAGCGGCAACACTTCCCTCAAGGTGGGGTGCGTGATGCGCAAGCGCCTCCTGTGCGACTTCGGCAACTCTCTCTGCTGCCGGACGTGACCGGACGAATGTCAAGACATTTGCCCCGCTTGCTACTAAGCGGGCAGTGAGTTCACCTGCTTCTGTGTTTGCGGCTCGACGTTTGACATCGGTCAACTCTCCATCACGAGACGGCACGATTATTTGGCTTTTCGCGTCCTCATCCCTCAAAGGCGCTGTCTGTAATGTGACGATCTGCCGTGTACCTTGGGGTGAACCATCGTCGGTCACGGAGATGACAGGGCCAAAAGCATCGCCAAGGAATCGCTGTGCGCTCTCAGCAGGATTGGCGCATGTTGCGGAGAGGAAAATAACTTTCGGGTCTGCTCCGTAGTGGCGAGCCAGACGCAATAGTCTGCGAACTACCAGAGCGACGTTTGAACCGAATGTTCCGCGATACGAGTGGAACTCGTCAATGATGACGAAACTGAGACCACGCCAAAGGCGTCCCCATCGCTGGGCGGAACCGAGAAGCGCGTGATTAAGGAAGTCGGGATTGGTCAAGACAATATCGGCGTAGTCGCGTGCCCAACTGCGGGTCGGAGCGTCTGCGTCGCCATCAACTGTTGCAATACCGATCTGGGGGTTCACAGAGTTCGCAAGAGCACGCAATGAGTGCTCTTGATCTGCGCTGAGCGCTTTGGTTGGAGATAAGTACAGGGCGGTGGGGTGACGTTTGAGGTGGCGAAGTGAGGAATGAGTACCGCGGCTCTCCTCAATTGCGCTCAAGGTTGGTACCCATGCTGCCAACGATTTTCCGCTTCCGGTGCCCGTTGCCAGAACCACGTGATGTCCCTCGTGAAGAAGAGTGGAAGCATGTGCCTGGTGAACCCAGGGTTGAGGAAGTTGAGCAGCGAATAACGCCTCAAGCACCGAAGGCGCAATCCATTCACCCCACTCACCAAAACGAGCGGAGCGTGCGCGAACCTGTGTGATTCCGGTGATCTGATCCGCCCCGTGTGCGCGAACGACATCAAGTAAAGTAGCCACCGAATAAGTCTGCACTGAAAATCGTGTTCAGGGTAGGTGCTCCATCACGGATCACCATTTTTATTTACGCATCGTCCTTGCCCAGAGATGAACTCTCATCACACAACGTTGACGTGTCACAATGAATGCCATGACCACTTCTTTGCCGTTTGATCCAGCTGACCTTGCTCCCTACACATTGCCTGCCATGAAGAAACGCCTTCCGGCGTCGGCGCTCGCGGCTTTGCAACGTGACATGCCAATTCCAGCGTCGGTAGCGCTCGAAGGGAACACTGATCCTGCATCTCTTCTGATTCGTTTTTTCTTGCTCGGAGAAGCTCTCACAGATGAAGAACTGACCATTGCGCTGCCGTCGTTGACAGATCGTTCAGCGTTACTTACGACTACTCGCGTGCGTCAAGGGGAACAATCATCTGACGTGCAAGTGCAAGACGACGCAAACAACGTGCGTTATGCCTGCCCTTTTCACATCACTGCTTATGAGGTTGGCCCGAGAAAAACTGCGTATTTTGCTCATGATTCTGGCGCGCTTGCTGGCAAACGCCTGGAAGCGAATCATGTGATGGGTATCGGCGGCGCAACGCGCACATTAGCATCGCTGGCAGATTACCCAGTGGGCGGGCGTGTGCTCGATCTCGGTACCGGATGCGGTTTCCACGCGATTTTGGCTGCACTTGCCGGAGCGGATGTGGTGGGAACCGATATTTCTCCACGCGCACTGGACTTTGCACGTTTCAATGCGATTCTTAACGGTGTCAGGGTCGATTGGCGGGAAGGGTCGTTGTTTGAACCGGTACTGGGCGAACAGTTCGATGTTGTGGTGTCAAATCCCCCGTTCGTTATTACACCTGCGTCTGTGCGTGACGTTCTGGGTGAGATGGAATATCGTGACGGGTCGCTGGCAGGTGATTCGTTAGTTGAAAACGTCGTGCGCGGAATTTCTCAACATATGGCACCCGGCGGACGCGGATATCTGTTGGCAAATTGGGAAATCCCCGCCGGTCAGCCATGGCATGTTCGTCCCGAGTCCTGGGCGATGGCGTGCGATTCACTGATTGTTCAACGAGATCTTGCGGACCCTGAACAGTACGTGGAGACGTGGATTCGCGACGGCGGATTGAGGGTTGATTCACCAGATTTTTCTGCTGCCTACCGGGCATGGCTCAGCGATTTCCGTGATCGGGGAATTGAAGCAATTGGCTTTGGGTATGTCCTTTTGGGCGCTCAGGAAGCGCCGGAGAGTGAGACGGCACACGTTCACGTCGAGCTTCGCGGGGGAGCTCCGGCAAATCCGCGTCAATACATGGAACGTGTGTGGAACCAGCGTGCCCTCGCGGCACGTGACGATTTCCCGTCAGATGCGTATTTCACGGCAATCGACGTCGCTGAACACCGTTTTTATTCGCCGGGAGCGGAAGACCCGTGGCTGATCAAGTTCACTCAAACGGACTCTTTCGGTGAAGAAGTTCTTGCTGGTACGGAGCTCGCAGGATTCGTTTCAGTTTGTGACGGTGAACTGTCCGCAGGTCAGATTACTGCTGCTCTTGGCCAGCTTCTCGGGCAAGAGGCACAACAGATCGAAGAAAAAATTGCAGCGGATGTGACGCGGATGGTTCGACTGGGAATGCTCGTTAAGGATAAATAATCCACAGGCTCTTTTTGGGCACCATATATTCACAATCCGACGCGCCCAGTTTGCACGCGGTGGGGCAGATGTGAGTACGATTCGGGGGAAGCCGAAGCACAGTTCGGTTTACCCGCGCACCCTGAGTTGGGCAAGAAAGAAGGAATGTCAGTGACGAAACTGGTGATCGTCGAGTCTCCCGCCAAGGCGAAGACAATCGGCAAGTACCTCGGAAGTGATTACGACGTCGAAGCGTCAGTCGGTCATATCCGCGATCTGCCGCAACCTTCAGCTTTGCCCGCAGATATGAAAAAGGGCCCCTACGGGAAATTCGCAGTCAACGTTGAGGGCGATTTCGACCCGTATTACGTGGTTAATCCTGATAAGAAAAAGAAAGTCACTGAACTTAAAGCAAAACTCAAGCACGCTGACGCACTCTATCTCGCAACGGACGAGGACCGAGAAGGTGAAGCGATTGCATGGCACCTTCTCGAGGTTTTGAAGCCGAAAGTTCCAGTCAAACGCATGGTCTTTCATGAAATTACGAAGGAAGCGATCCAGCGCGCTCTTGATAACACACGTGAACTCGATACTCAGCTTGTTGATGCCCAGGAATCTCGTCGTATTCTCGATCGGTTAGTGGGATACGAAGTATCGCCGCTCTTGTGGCGCAAAGTGGCCCCTTCGCTGTCGGCTGGGCGTGTGCAATCGGTGACAACCCGATTGGTCGTCGAACGCGAACGCGAACGCATGGCCTTCGTTCCAGCTTCGTACTGGGATGTGACAGCCACTTTGGCGAAAGGGAATGAGGAATTTGAGGCAAAGCTTTCGCTGATCGACGGCGCGCGCGTGGCGTCCGGGAAAGATTTCGACGACGCCGGTCACCTCGTCGCGAAGTCTGCGAAAGCGGGTGTACGAGTGTTGGCTGCGCAGGAAGCTCAAGACATCGCTGCGGCTCTCCAAGACGGACAGGCACAGGTGTCAAGCGTCGAGACGAAACCGTATAAGCGTCGTCCTGCCGCGCCATTCACGACGTCAACTCTCCAGCAGGAAGCATCGCGTAAGTTGCGATTGAGCTCGCGTGACACTATGCGAATTGCGCAGTCGCTCTACGAGAACGGTTTCATTACGTACATGCGTACAGATTCGGTGAATCTCTCGAATGAAGCGATTCACGCGGCGCGTGCTCAGATCAGTGAACTTTATGGCCAAGCATCGTTGCCGGCGCAACCGCGCTACTATGCGTCCAAATCCAAGGGTGCTCAGGAAGCGCACGAAGCTATTCGTCCGTCGGGTGATTCTTTCCGGATGCCGTCTGAAGTCGCTGGGCAACTTCAGGGGCGTGAATATGCTCTCTACGAGTTGATCTGGAAACGCACAGTTGCCTCGCAGATGGAAGATGCCAAGGGGTCAACGGCTTCAATCAAAATTGAGGCGCCGTTGTCCGCAGCTGCAGGTGCTCACAGTGCCACGCTGAGTGCTTCGGGAACGATTATTACTTTCCCAGGTTTCATGGCTGCGTACGAAGAAGGTGCGGACATGAAACGCTATGAGGATAAGGCACAAAGCCGCCTGCCCGAACTTACACAGGGTGACATGCTAGAGGAGCGGTCGGCGTCGGCAGCTGGACACGAAACCACTCCACCGCCGCGATACACCGAAGCGTCCTTGGTGAAGACTCTGGAAGAAAAGGGCATCGGACGTCCATCCACTTATGCGTCAACAATTTCAACGATTATTGACCGTGGGTATGTCTCACGTAAAGGTCAGGCCCTCGTCCCGACCTGGACGGCTTTCTCAGTCATTCGCCTGCTAGAAGAGAATCTTCCGACGCTCGTTGACTATGATTTCACGGCTGAGATGGAAGAAGATCTGGACAAGATTGCCACGGGACATGAGGATCGCGTTGCCTATCTCAGTGGCTTCTACAAGGGGGGCGACGGTAAGGCTGGGCTGCACGAACAGGTGGATTCTCTGGGCGAAATTGATGCTCGAGCGGTCAATACCATTGAGATCGGTGACGGCATTGCTGTCCGTGTAGGACGCTATGGGCCTTACCTTGAGCAGGTGGATGAGACCACAGGTGAGCTCAAGCGCGCCAATGTTCCTGACGATGTTTCTCCGGACGAGCTCAATGTTGACAAGGCGAAGGAACTGATTGACGCTGCGCTCCAAGGAGATCGCAGCCTCGGTAAGGACCCAAATACTGGGTATGAGCTAGTGGTCAAGGACGGACGTTTCGGTCCGTACGTTTCGGAGGTCCTTCCCGACGACGCCGTCCAACTGACGCCAACGGGCAAGGTTTCGAAAGTCAAGCCCAAGCCGCGTACAGCCTCCCTGTTTGCGTCAATGAACCCTGAGACTGTTTCCCTGGAAGAGGCAGTAAAATTACTCAGTTTGCCGCGCCAGGTCGGTGAATCTCATGGTGAGATGATCGAGGCGACGAATGGTCGCTATGGGCCATACATGAAGCGGGGATCAGATTCGCGCTCGCTTGAGAGTGAAGAGCAGATCTTCACCATCACTCTTGACGAGGCAGAGAAGATTTTTGCTGAGCCGAAGAAGCGCGGCGCGCGCACGGCGAAGCCGCCGTTGGCTGAATTTGGCCCGGACCCGGTCAGTGGAAAGAATATTGTTCTCAAGGATGGGCGTTTCGGTCCATATGTCACTGACGGGGAAACGAATGCCTCAGTTCCGCGTTCGGACGATATTAACCAGCTCACAGCCGAGCGTGCTCAAGAACTTCTGGTCGCTCGCCGTCTGAAGATTGCTGAACAAGGTGGTCCGAAGGCTCGGAATAAGGCGAAGAAGACCGTGACAGGAGCGGGAAAGAAGAAGGCCCCCGCAAAGAAAACCACTGCGAAGAAGAGCACTGCGAAGAAGAGCACTGCGAAGAAGAGCACTGCGAAGAAGAGCACAGCAAAAAAGACAACAGCGAAGGAATCACAGTAGGAATTGTGAGCCGGGTACAGCCGGTCGATGGTATGTCGCCGACGTTCACTCTCGCGTAAGGTAGTTCAGTAAGACAATCTGCAGAGCGCCGATAGTGCGGGCGTGAAAAGAAAGGCAACGATGGGACTTTTTATCACGTTCGAAGGTGGCGATGGTTCGGGGAAATCCACCCAGATTCTCGCTGTGACGCAAGTTCTTGAGGCACGCGGTTTACCCGTTGTGACTTCGCGAGAGCCTGGCGGTACTCAACTTGGTTCCGAAATTCGCCGTCTTCTCCTTTCTGGCGGTGAAGTTGCCTCAAAGGCCGAAGCTTTGCTGTATGCCGCTGACCGTGCCCAAAATATTGCTCTGCGTGTGCGCCCAGCACTCGAAAGAGGTGCCATCGTTCTCCAAGATCGTTTCATCGATTCATCCGTGGCCTACCAAGGGGCTGCGCGGTCGCTTGGCGCTGGCGAAATCAGAAAACTCTCGATGTGGGCAACTGATGGTCTGACCCCGGATCTCACGCTGTTGTTTGATGTCCCCGTCGATGTCGGTGTGGCTCGGGTTGGTCGGCAGAAGGATCGACTCGAAGCCGAAGGACTCGACTTCCATGAATCTGTACGTTCCTCCTACCTGGACATGGCCAAGATGGAACCCGAGCGCTTTGTTGTTATTGATGCCAGCGCGCCAATTGCCAATGTGACTGATGCAGCGCTCAGCGCGATTGATGCTCTTTTGGATGGTCACCGATGAGCGTTTTTGATTCCTTGGTCGGACAAGAATCTGCTATCTCGGTGCTCAAGGCAGCAGCCGACGTCGGCAGGGCGATAGCTCGCGGAAAATCGACGGGAACGTCGTCGGCGATGAGCCACGCGTGGCTCTTTACTGGCCCACCAGGCTCGGGGCGTTCGCTTGCTGCGCGTACACTCGCTGCTGCGCTGTTGTGTACTGGACCAGAACCTGGATGCGGCGAGTGCCCCGGATGTCATGCAGCTATGGCAGATAATCATCCGGATTTGACCACCGTCTCGACAGATCTTGTCACTATTTCTGCCGATGAAGTGCGCGAGTACGTCGCAAGTGCTTTTGTGGCGCCGTCGCAGGGTTACTATCGAATTATTTTGATCGAGGACGCTGACCGCATGGTTGAGCGGACCACAAACGTTCTCTTAAAAGCTATTGAAGAGCCAGGTGAGCGTACCGTGTGGATGCTGTGTACTGCGGCTCCAGGTGATGTACTTCCAACGATTCGTTCGCGGTGCCGTGGGGTCAACCTTGTCACACCATCGGCGCAGGAGGTGGCGGACCTCCTGGTTCAGCGCGATGGTGTCGATCCTCAACGCGCGATTCTCGCGGCGCGTGCTTCCCAGTCGCATGTTGGTGTGGCTCGGGCCTTGGCGCTGAACGAGGATGGAGCTGCGGCTATCCGGAGGCACACGCTCGATGCAATTGCATCGATCAAGGGTGTTGGCGATGCGGAAATGGCGGCGATTCGGTTGCTTGATGCGGATGCGATGCGAGGAGAAAAAACCGCCAAGGCAGGGACGAAAGCTGCCAAAGCGGTCAAAGATGCCCAAGCTGATGCTGTGAAACGCAAGATTATGGAAGCCTACGGTTTAGACGCGGATTCGAAAGTCCCTTCGTCAATGCGTGGTGAGATCAAGGCAGCTCTTGATTCGCAAAAGAAGCGTGCGACTCGTTCCCAACGTGATCTCCTTGATCGCGAACTTATTTATGCGATCGGTTTTTATCGTGACGTTCTTGTCACCCAGCTGGGCTCTGATGTGGATCTCATTAACCAGGACTATATTGAGGCGATCTTGGAGCTTGCAGGGAAACTGACGGCCGCGCAGGTTCTCGGTAAAATCGAGAAACTGAATGTGGCACGCGAACGCCTTTCGGCCAATGTAGCCCCGCAATTGGCGATGGAAGCTGCAATGATGGGTCTGCGGCTCTAAGAGCGTGCTTGTAGCGAGGTGAAACCTGAGGTCAGTGCTGCGAGTTTGGTGCGGCTTTTCCACAATTAACTTTGTTGGACCCTCTTTCCACATCATTTTTCAGATGTATGCGGCCTTAAGTTAATGTCCGATAGGGTGGGACACATGAAGTTGAAAAATATTCTCCCCGTGATGAGTATCGCTGTCCTGGCTGCCTGTTCGGCCTCGCCTGGTTACCAGTCGGCCACCTCTCACGCCCCGAATCAGACCGCTGCTTCCACAACTGAAATTCCAGCTGGCCTTGAAAAATTCTATGGGCAAAAGATCTCATGGACTCCGTGTAAAGACAAAGACTTCATGTGCGCCACGATGGAAGCGCCGATGGATTACTCGCACCCTGATGGAAAGACTGTCAAGATTCCGTTGGAAAAAGCTGTCGGAAAAAACTCGCATGGAAACGTGCTCTTCGTTAATCCTGGAGGGCCAGGAGGGTCAGCGACTGAACTGGTGGAATCCTCTTCGCTGCAGTTCCCTGACAAACTCACGAAGGCATATGACATCGTTGCAGTCGAACCGCGAGGTGTCGGAAAGTCGATGCCAGTGAAGTGCTTGGATGACAAACAGTTGTTGGAATTTATGACAACCACCTATCCGCGTACCCCGGATGGGCAGAAGCGTCAAAACGAGGATATGAAGAAGTTTGCCGACGCATGTGTGGCAAACACCGGCGAAGCGATCAAGTTTGTTGGTACGCGCGAAGCTGCGCAGGATCTTGACCTTGCTCGCCACCTGCTTGGATCCAACAAGATGAACTTCCTCGGCTACTCGTACGGTACTCAGCTTGGCGGTACATATGCTGAACTTTTCCCGAAGAATGTTCGTCGTATGGTTCTTGATGGGGCTGTGGACCCGACCATCAGTGGATTCGACAACCATCTTGCTCAGTTGAAGGGGTTTGAAGTTGCAACGAATAACTATCTCGATTGGTGCTTGAAACAAGAAGGTTGCCCTTTTACTGGCAACCGTGACCAGGCACGCCAAAAGATCATCGATCTGTTCAAGAAAACTGAACACCAACCTATTCCGACAGAACATGAGCCTTTGACGCAGGCAGCTTTGAGGATCGGTTATATCACTCCTCTGTACTCTGATGAGAGCTGGCCCTACCTCAACAAAGCGTTTGAGGAAGTCTTTCAACACAATAAAGGCACCTTGTTTGACGCATTCTTCCGCGCTTATGCGGGCATCGATAACAAAGGGCACTTCATTAACAACATGATGGTGGCAAATACGGCAATCAGCTGTGCCGATTCTGTTCTCAGCGGTGATGAAGCAAAGTGGGCAAAGCAGTCGGAGATTGCTGCGAAAGAAGCTCCGATCCTTGGGCCGCTGATGTCTTACTCAGAATACCAATGCCAAGTTATGCCAAAGTCGGGTCTGGACGTGGTTAAGAACTTCAAGGCCAAGGGATCGGCACCAATCGTTGTTGTTGGAACTTCAGGAGATCCTGCTACTCCATACGAATGGGCACAAAAGTTTGCCAAGGGGCTTGATAATGGCGTGCTTGTGACTTTTGACGGCGAAGGCCACACGGCTTACCCACGTGGGGGCAAGTGCATCGAAAACACGATCAACGACTATCTTCTTGATGGGAAAGTCCCGCAGGACGGAAAACGCTGCGCGGCATGAATCACAAGCGGATGTGGGGTGTGCATTTGAAATGACTGCCCCACATCCGCTACATTGATCAAGTTGCAGTGCAACGCCACCTTAGCTCAGTCGGCAGAGCGATTCACTCGTAATGAATAGGTCGTGGGTTCGATTCCCACAGGTGGCTCGGATAAAGCCCCGGCCCCCACGGTCGGGGCTTTCGCATATCCAGGCTTAAAAGGAGCCGGAACCCACTCACCATCAACCCCACGCGACGGCATGAGGTCGTTGACGGTTATTCCGAAAAATTCTGCGGTTGCGAGAAAGTCATCCGCCGTCCAGTTCGCTTTTCCGCGCAATCTATTCGAGAGTGCTTGCCCGGTTACATGCACAGCTTCCTGGAGCGGTCCATTGTTAACGGCGATGATTTACGCCGGTTCCATCCGGCCTACGAAACCCTCATGGCGACTGACCCGTTTGGTGTCTGCGAGAACCAGTAGCGGGTTCTCGCAGACACAGCCGTTCTTGTTGAGTTTTGTTAGAGAGCGTCGATGAGGTCACGGATGAGTTGCGATGGGGTGGTTTCTTTGCTGCGGGCGATCTCGTTAAGCTTTGCGCGCCGTGCCACGTCAAGACGGATAGTAAACGGGCGGGCGGCTACTCCCACACTGATAGGACGGCCCGCTACCGAAGCTCCTAGATGCTTTCCTGTGTAGCCTTCGCTGGACTCGGCTTCTTGCGCCCACCGCTCGATATCCTCATCTGTGAACGTCGCCCCGTGAACATCATGGTATGTCGTCATGATTTCATCTCCTCAAACCTACTTCGACCAGTACTTTCTTCGTCGCTATCATCGCGTGGAAAACAAGCCAGCCATCTGGTTCATTTTCCACTGCCACATATTCCAGTAAGCGTCCCTGTGGGTCGGTACCGACACCAACCCACTGTACGGGCAACGTGTCACGAGGACGTGACCTTAACGTGTTTTCAAACGCGCTCACCACATCCTCGGCCGTGATTTCAGGACGGCGAATAGTCACTCGTGAATGAGCCTCAACACGCACCCAAACCCCTCACCACGTGTTGATTATGTATAGCACAAACGTAATACATAATTGGCGGGAAGATCAACACCGAAAACAATGTTGAGGAGCAAAAGCTCATGGACGTCCATCCCAAAAAATGGTGACTGTCATTGCTATTTCTCATTTTATTGATTGGCTAGGAAGGTGAGTTCGAGAACTGAATCGCTCTCAGGAAACCGCAGACTGATCACCGTCTCGTGAAAAGCGTAGCCGTGACTCTCGGACGATGGATTGTGAACTAACGGCACGGAAATTTCCTCGTTCTTTGCACTTAGCGGCATATATCGCTCTGTGACCAATGGAGAGAGCCAAGATGATGAATCTATCGTCTTGAATTTCGACAATAAGGCGATAATCGCCAATTCGATACCGCGATAAGCCAGCAAAATTTCCTGTTAAGGCTTTGCCATAAGCGCGTGGATTGTCGGCGTGAGCAATGTTTTTGACGATCCAGCCTTTAATAATTCGTTGCGTGTAGTGGTCGAGTTTCTTAAATTCTTTATCGAACCGGTTTGATGTTTCTAAACTCCAACTCATAGATCGCACTCTTCCCACAATTCCTCGATAGGACGAGTTTGATATCCGTCTTGTGTCCAATCGTCCAATGCTTCTTGGGCGATCTGTAAATCGTATTCGTCTTCACTGATAATTTCCCCGACGATGACGCGCACCGGCTTACCTGACTTCTTCGCCACCGGAACTTCCGCACCGGGTTGTAGGCCGCGGCCTTGAATGAGGTAGGAGCCAGGATCGTCGGGATTCTTGGGAAAATGATCGCGCCTTCATCCAAGGATGCGCCCTGGTCGAGTGGCTGGTTGTAGTTGTCCATCATGGTTTCCTTTCGGTTGTTTGAGTTTGTGAGTGTCCAGACGGTTTCCGTGTTCCCGGCAGCGTTCTTCCTGCGCTGCCCGGTTGAGGTAATCAGTCCAAGGGTTTTCAAGTCAGAACGACGACGACGGCGACTAGCGCGATATACTCCCTGTGTCGCGTTGTGAGACGAGAGAACGTCGGTCGCGTGCTCAAAAGTGAGGTAAGGATGCCAATGCAACATGTAACGATTCGTGAATCACACGTCGTCATCGACAAAACCTCGACGCCAGAGGGGGCGGCTCGTGTATTAGCTGCTGCCATCAATCCAATTGATTTCGCGATCGGTTCGGGTAAATTTTTTAAGCGCGCTTTTAGTGACGGTGACACCCTCGGATATTCGGGAGTTGCGCAGACTCTTGACGGTGAACGGGTTTATTTTCAACTTCCGCATCCGCCAGCTGGATCTTTTGCAGAATATGTTGATCTCTCCGATGCCTTTACCGCACCAGTTCCCGACAATCTCGACTCATTGACGGCAGCCGTGCTCGGTGTTCCGGGTATTGCGGCAGTGGGGGCAATTGAATGTGCTCGAGTGAGCGCACTCGACACCGTCCTGATTACAGGCGCTAATGGTAATCTGGGCCTCCTTTCTGGGCGAGCCGCACTCAATCGTGGAGCACACGTTGTGGCGATGGTTCGCTCCGCTCAAGCCCTGGAAACAGTCCAAGCATATGGAATGACAGGTTTTATCACTCAAGACCCGTCTGCGCCCGAAATTGCAGAGGTTCTCGCAGAATGTGCGCCAGGTGGGATTGATGTCGTGATCGATCAACTGTCGGGCCCGTACGTTGGCCCCATGATGTCACTGATAAACAACCGTGCGCGCTGGATTCAGATTGGTTCGGGTGCAGGAACTCATGCTGAGTTCACCACCTCAATTTTCCGTACCAAAGGAATCTCTATGCTCGGATACACGAATTTTCTGTTGTCCGATACTGAAGGGCGCAATTACTATGCGCAAGCGTGCAGGCTGTATTCACAGGGCGTGACACTTCCATACACAAGCATCACTCTCGATCAGTTTGAACAGACGTGGAAGGGACTCGCTGGGAAAGAGCTCCACGGCAAATATGTGGTGAAATTCGAGTAGCGCCATGCGTCAGCGAAAAAATTTAGCTTTTACGCCAACCCTGGTGAACCCGCGAGATTTCGCGGGTTCACCAGGGTTTATTGCTCGATAAATTATGGCATCAGTGATTTAAACCCTCACTCACCCGAGATTTTCTCGCATGAGAATTTTCCACGGGGCACAGTGGGTTTCGTCCCCACCACGACGATGTGGTTAGTGGGGTATCGGCAGAGCAAGGACGCGAAAGCCGATGCGAATATTCACCGAAAGGAATCATCATGCCAATGTCAATTTCCGGACAGAATTTCCTCAAGCTTCTTGATTTCACCCCAGACCAGATCCGTTACCTCCTGCGTCTGTCGAAGGAGTTCAAGGACATGAAGATGGCCGGTGTCCCCCACAAGTACCTCTCGGGCAAGAACATCGTCCTTCTTTTCGAGAAGACCTCCACCCGTACTCGTTGCGCATTTGAAGTTGCCGGCAACGACCTCGGAATGGGCGTCACCTACCTCGATCCAGGCTCGTCGCAGATGGGAAAGAAAGAGTCGATCGAAGATACCGCTCGCGTGCTTGGACGTATGTACGACGGCATCGAGTACCGTGGCTTCGCTCAAGAGATCGTTGAAGAAATCGGCGCCAAGGCAGGCGTCCCCGTCTGGAACGGCCTGACCACAGAATTCCACCCCACTCAGATGCTCGCCGATATGCTCACTGTGGAAGAGAATTTCCCAGATGGCCTCGTTGGCAAGAAGCTCGTCTTCATGGGTGATGCACAAAACAACGTCGCAAACTCTCTCATGGTGGTCTGCGCCAAGCTCGGTCTCCACTTCGTCGCCTGTGGTCCGAAGGAACAAATGCCGGCCGATGACCTCGTCGCCACCTGTCGCGAGATCGCGAAGGAAACCGGTGCCGAAATTACTCTGACCGAGGACCCAGAAGAGGCAGTCAAGGATGCCCATGTCATTTACACCGATATTTGGGTGTCCATGGGCGAGCCAGCTGAGCTCTGGGAGAAGCGCATCAAGCTCCTCGAGCGTTACCGCGTGACCACCGAACTCATGAACAAGGCACGCAAGGATGCGATCTTCATGCACTGCCTGCCATCCTTCCACGATATCAACACCACAATCGGCGCAGATATTGCTCAACAGTTCGGCGTCACCGAGATGGAAGTGACCGACGAAGTCTTCGAGTCCACCCGCTCGCGCGTATTCGAAGAGGCCGAGAATCGTATGCACACGATCAAGGCTGTCATGTACGCAACGCTGTCCTAAAGGAGTCACAATGTCGGAAAAAATCGTTGTTGCGCTTGGTGGTAACGCGCTAGGCAAGACTCCTAAAGAGCAACTTGAGCTCATCGCCGCCACTGCGTCCCCTATCGTCGATCTAGTGGAACTGGGCAACCAAGTCACCGTCACCCACGGCAACGGCCCGCAGGTTGGCATGATCAAGGTTGCGACAGACACCTCAGCGAAAGCCTCGGTTACTCCGTCGATTCCATTCGCAGAGTGTGGTGCAATGTCGCAGGGTTACATCGGCTATCATCTCCAGCAGGCTATCGGCGACCAGCTCCGCGCGCGTGGCATGAGCCAGCCGTGCGCCTCCGTCGTCACACAGGTTGTTGTCGATGCCGATGACCCGGCTTTCGAGAAGCCAACTAAGCCAGTCGGCGCGTTCTACACTGAAGAGGAAGCCACCGCTCTCCACGAGGAAACCGGCAACACCTACGTCGAAGACGCTGGTCGTGGTTGGCGCTGGGTTGTTGCTTCACCGATCCCGGTCTCAATCGTTGAGGCGCCGGTGATCTCCTCGCTCGTCAACGGCGGCGCGGTGGTTGTGGCTGCTGGCGGCGGCGGAATTCCTGTGGTTGACAAGGGCGAGCACTACGAGGGTGTCGCCTCGGTGATCGACAAGGATCGCACGGCAGCTCTTCTGGCAGGTCAGCTCAGCGCGGATACTCTCTTGATCCTGACAGCGGTTGAGCAGGTGTACGTCGGATTCAATACTCCGCAGGCGCAGGCCATTTCGGAGATGACGGTGACAGAGGCTCGCGAGCGCATCGCTGCAGGTGAATTCGCTCCAGGGTCGATGTTGCCTAAGGTTGAAGCATGTATTGAATTCGTTGAGAAAAACCCTGGTAAGCGCGCTATCATCACATCGCTTGAGAAAGCAGCGGATGGCCTCAAGGGTCTCACTGGAACGGTTATCCGGGGTGTGTGATGAGCGAGAGACAACAAGCCGTTAGCTCTCCGGCGCCGGTGTCTAAGCCAAAGCGAAAGCTGAGGTTTCGCGTTCCGAGTGCTTTCACGGTGCTCTTCATTTTGACGATTCTCGCCGCAGTTGCCACGTGGGCAATCCCTGCTGGGCAGTACGCAAAGCTCTCCTATGACGCGAAAGGATCGAGCCTTGTCCTGACGTCTCCACAGGGGGAGGCGAAAACTTTGCCGGCTGAGCAGCAGTCGCTGAAGGATCTCGGAATTGATCTCGATATCGGTCAGTTCACGTCAGGTGCGCTCAATAAGCCGATTTCGGTTCCAGGCTCCTACGAGCGTCTTGAGCAGAACCCTGCGGGGTTCTCGGATGTTCCCAGTGCAATGGTTCGTGGCACGATTGAAGCTGTGGACGTGATGGTGTTCATTTTCGTCCTCGGTGGTCTGATCGGAGTGGTGCGTAAAACAGGGGCTTTCGAATCTGGTCTCGTGGCGCTGACGAAGAAGACGAAGGGGCGCGAGTTTGCGTTGATTTTCTTCGTGTCGGTGTTCATGCTCGTGGGTGGATCTCTGTGTGGTCTGGAAGAAGAGGCGGTGGCGTTCTATCCGATTCTCGTCCCGATTTTCTTGGCTTTAGGATACGACTCAATCATTTGTGTGGGGTCGATTTTCCTTGCAGGATCGATGGGAACAACTTTTTCCACAGTGAACCCGTTCTCCTCGGTGATCGCATCCAACGCTGCAGGTATCCAGTTCACTGAAGGTATTTGGTGGCGTCTGGCGGGGTTGATCGTTGGCGGTATCGTGGTGGTGTTCTACCTCCATTGGTACTCGAAGAAAATTAAGGCTGATCCGTCGAGTTCGTACACTTGGGAAGATCACGGGGACTTCAACAACCGGTGGTCCATGGCTTCGTCGATGGATGATGTCACCAACTTCAACTGGGAGAAGAAGGTCATTCTGACGCTGTTTGTGTCAGCGTTTGTGATTATGGTCTGGGGAGTCATGGCTGCCGGATGGTGGTTCCCACAAATGGCTGCCGCCTTCTTGGTTATTGCCATCATCGTGATGCTTATTGCGGCTTGGGGTAAGGAGAAAGTATCGGAGACCGCATTGGTTGATGCGTTCTCTGAAGGAGCTTCTTCGCTGGTTGCAGTGTCGCTGATCATTGGCCTTGCTCGTGGAATTAACCTGGTGATGAATGAAGGACTGATTTCGGACACGATCTTGAATTCGTTGACAAACCTGGTCAGTGGAATGTCAGGCCCGTTGTTCATCATCATGCTGATGCTGGTCTTCTTCGTTTTGGGTTTTGTGGTTCCGTCGTCGTCGGGCTTGGCGGTGCTCGCGATGCCGATTTTCGCTCCGCTTGCCGACGCCGTGGGTATGCCTCGCTGGATCATTGTGATGGCATATCAGTACGGTCAGTATGCAATGCTCTTCCTCGCTCCGACGGGGCTGGTGATGGCAACCCTCCAGATGCTGAATATGAAGTATTCGCACTGGTTGAAGTTCGTGTGGCCGATGGTCGCTTTTGTCCTCGGATTCGGTGGGATCCTGTGTGTGGCAGCGGTGATCGTTTCAGGCTGATGAATGAAAGATGGGGACGGGGTAGTGGTGAGCTACCTCGTCCCCTCATCTTCGTATTTCTGCGACGGACGAGAAAATGAAAAGTGATCGAAACATCGTGATGCCGGTGCTACTGCGTTTGCCGATCTCGACCTGGTTGGAAAGGTATGTCCCTGATAAAATGTGTCCTGCTTCATTTCTGGGAGTGACATGCTCAGCAGTCAAGGAGGATCAGCGTTGTTCCTGTTCTTTTATACAATGATTGTCTTTGTCTGTTCGTTATTTATCTCGGCGGTGTCCTTTTCAGCATTTGTTGTGACACGTCAGAAGATGTTCGCGCTTGCTGCGGCAGCTTTCATGTTTTATTTCTTTGACGTTGGCTTAGTGTTCCGCACGGCCTATGCTCAACCGCACTATTCTGCGCAGACGATGTTTACGATTACTTCTCCGCTCGAATCTGTTTTCTTGGGAGCGGGAGTGTTCGGCTGTTTGTGGGCGATGGCATGTCGATTCGTTGAAGTCTCAATGCGCCCAGCGAAGATTGCTGTCGGTATTTTTGTGGCGGGGTCGGCACTTGCCTATTTCGGTATAAGTGACCTACGCGATCGGGAGTTCGTCTTCTTCACGATGCGTTCGTTCATGGTTCTTGCCCTCGTGGTGTTTGGGGCGTGGGCTTTTATTCGAACGATTGACAAAGTGGAGCGTCGCCGTCTCCTCACGCATTTGCCTTTAGCGCTCGGTATGTTGGCAGGCGGTTTAGGGACGTTGCTGTGGAATATTTACTTCCTCTATATTCGGCCGTCACTGAAAGACGCGGGTGCGCCTGCTTTCATGCCGGAGAGAAATTTTGTCGAAAATGCGCTGATTTTGGGAATCGGGTTTTGGTTTGTGCGCGTTGCAGTCCGTCGCTTGACACTGTTTTACGAGCACACCCCAGAGCAACCGACTCCAGCCAGAGAGAAATTTCTCGAATCAGGTGTTCGAGCCTTCGCCCAACGGTTCTCGCTTTCTGAGCGTGAATCGGAGATCCTTGCTGAAATCGTGCGCGCCAAGACGTATTCGGCAATTGCCTCACAACTTTTTATTTCTCCGTCAACGGTGAAGGTTCATGTTCATCATATTTTGAAAAAGACGTCGCAGCCCGATCGTGAAGCCCTTGTGCGGGAGTTCTGGCACGGGATCTAGCTTCGATGCTCGCGCCTACGTTATCGTCGGGGAGCGGAAGTTGGTCGCGTGAGCGATAAGAGACGTGGAGCGAATTCCGTCGCACGCTGCAACTGACGCGAGTGTACGAGTGAGTGCAGCTTCGACGTCGGCGGAGAAAGCCGCGAAGATGACGTAGAAATCGCCTGGGTACGTACGTACAGTGTCAATGGCGATTTTGGCCGCTTCATTCACGGGCCATCCGTACACACCTGCGCTCACCAGTGGAAAAGCAATCGTGTGGACGTCGAGGCTTTCAGCCACGCGCAGAGATTCGCGATAGCACGAAGCAAGCGTTTCGCTTCGGTCATCTTTACGTGAATAAACAGGTCCGACAGTGTGGATCACCCACGTTGCAGGGAGTTTTCCTGCAGTGGTTGGCACTGCGTGACCAGCGGGCAAACCACCGGGGAGAGTGGTTGCGCGAACCTGTTGGCACGCGGCGCTGATCGCTGGCCCGCCGGCTCGATGAATAGCGCCGTCAACTCCACCGCCCCCGAGGAGCGTGGAGTTTGCCGCGTTCACGATGGCGTCTGCGTGGACCGTCGTGATATCAGTGCGTCGGATTTCGATCTCCATAGCCCTAACCCTAAGTGTGTGCCAGAGCAGAGGTAAGTCTTGGTGAAGCGAAAATGTCGCGAATCACTATGATATGCGGCTCATTCACATCGCCGACGAGGACGTTCGCCCACGTCATTTCGCTGGATTGGTGACGCGGGAGGCCCATTTAGTTGAAAG
The DNA here is from genome assembly GCF_029625435.1 of Arcanobacterium canis. Taxonomy (GTDB): domain Bacteria; phylum Actinomycetota; class Actinomycetes; order Actinomycetales; family Actinomycetaceae; genus Arcanobacterium; species Arcanobacterium canis. The sequence goes on from NZ_CP121208.1 coordinate 197,666, forward strand.
CTGGACTTTCAGGTAGAAATTTAGATTTCTATAGTTTATTATTCAACCATAAGGGGAGTGGTGTAGTCCGCTCGAGGATGGATCCCCGCAATTGCGCGGGTTCAAGGGAAGGATGACTCATGGCAACGACAATTGCTGCTGGTGATGCAATGATGAAGGTGCTCGAAGCCTACGGCGTGAAGAATATTTACGGCCTGCCGGGTGGCTCTCTCGACTCCACGATGAACGCTCTTTACAATTTCCGTGACCGTATTCATTACGTTGGGGTTCGTCATGAAGAGGCGGGTGCGCTGGCGGCGGTAGCGGAAGCGAAACTGACCGGACGGATCGGTGTCACCCTTGGGTCGGCTGGGCCGGGCGCTGTGCATCTCCTTAATGGACTTTACGATGCGAAAATTGACAATATTCCGCTCCTGGCAATTATTGGTCAAGTTCCAACCTTCAACATGAACAAAGATTACTTCCAAGAAATGCCGGAGAATCCTATATTCGCTGATGTGTCGGTCTATAACCGCACAGTCATGACTGCCGCTCAGCTTCCGATGGTGATCGATAAGGCGATTTCGGCAGCATACGAGAAGAAGGGTGTCGCCGTCGTCGTCATCCCGAAGGATCTCGCGTGGACGGAAATTGAGGATACCTATATTCCGTCCGCTGGCACATTCTCTGCTGCGCACTGGGATCGTTCCGCTCGCGAAGAAGACGTGAAAAAGGCGGCCGATCTTTTGATTCACGGTAAGCGTCCGTATATCTACTTTGGTCAGGGTGCCAAGGGGGCTGCCGACGAGTTGCGCGAGCTTTCTGATTTGTTGCAGGTTCCGCTGGGGTCAACGTACCTGGCGAAGCCAATTCTTGAAGGGGACGAGAAGGCGTGGATGCTCTCCACTGGCCGCGTCTCGACAAAACCTGGTGTTGAAGGCGCCCGTTTTGCTGAAGAAGTCCTCTTTATTGGCACGAATTTTGAGTTCCCTACTTTCAATCCGAATGCGACATTTATTGATGCCAATCTACGTCCGTCGGTGTTGGGGGATCGACACCCAGCATATTTGGGTGTCCTTGCTGATGCGCCAACGTTCCTTCGTCAGCTTCTGGCCGAGGTGAGGAAGCGTAAGGAACAAGGCGAGGATCTCACGAGTGCTCATCAGCTGTGGTACAACGCAATGGTTCGTAACCGCGCACAGTGGGATGCCTGGATTGCGAAGAATGCCGAACGTAGGAATGAGTCTCCTGCGCGATTCGAACCGATCTACAAGGTGATCAACGAACACGCAGCTGACAACGCCATCTTTGGCGTTGATGTCGGCAACGTCAATATTGCGACGGCTCGTTTCTTGAACATGGGTAAAGAGCGGACGTTCACGACGTCGCCTTTGTATGCAACGATGGGCTACGGTATTCCGGCCGGTCTCGCTGCCGCGAAGGCATTTCCTGATCGCGAGATTTGGACCCTTTCCGGTGACGGCGCGTTTGCGATGATGAGCCAGGATCTTGTTGCTCAGCGCGACGAGCATACACCTGTGATTAATGTGGTTTTCACGAATAAATCGCTGGGATTCATTGAGGCTGAGCAGGACGATACCAACCAGCCTCATTCGGGTATCGATTTGTCGGATATTGATTTCGCTAAGGTGGCCGAAGGCTTTGGTGTGAAGGGTTACACCGTTCATACTGGTGCTGAGTTTGAACAGGTGATCAAGGAAGTCAAGGGCACGAAAGAACCGGTAGTGATCGATGTGAAGATCACGAATGACCGACTTCTCCCTGTCGAGCGTTTTGCTCGCGGGGATGATGACGCTACTGCTTTCCTCCGTGAATACGACGCCGAAGATCTGACGCCGATTGCTCAGATTCTTGACGAGCTTGAAGCTGGTCAAGTTAGCGGTGGGAAGAAGCTAGAGAAGTCAGTTTCCGATATCTGATCTTGTACCGCGTCGTTGAGACGTAGCGAGATGTGATTGCACAGATAAATGTGTGGCGCGATGAGCAAAAGCTTGTCGCGCCACACGTTTTTGGGGGCTAAAGTCCCAGATTTGAGGAAAATTTGATCTGACACTTGCATTGAAATTGGCGTGAATCACATCTCAACTCTCGTAAACTCAAGGTTTTCGGGGTGGAAAATTTTTTCAGGTGGTACATCTGTGCCGTATGAATTTTTGCTGAAAATGAGGAATTTATGGCGCAATATATTTATTAGTTGGTACATTTGTGCCAACACAAAGACGTGTGGGAATCGCAAAGGAGCGACCACCATTACTCAAGGGGGAGTCATGAAACCTCATGTAGCTTCTGAAACCGCCCCGTTGAAGCAAGTCATGCTTCACCGGCCAGGAACGGAAATGCTCCGTCTCACGCCGTCAAATAAAGACAAGCTTTTGTTTGACGACATCCTCTGGCTTGAAAAAGCCCGCGAAGAACACGATGTGTTCGCAAAAGAACTCACCGATCGAGGCATCGAAGTTCTCTACTTCCAAGAGCTCCTCGCACAAACGCTCGATATCCCTGAAGCCCGAGCCTCAGCTCTCCAACGAATTTTCACGGAGGAATCAATAGGTTTTGGAGCAGTAGACGCTGTCGCTAACTACTGTGAGCAGCTTCCATCAGATGACCTCGCTGCTCTTCTGATCGGTGGCATGACCAAGCGAGAGCTTTTCGAACGAATCCCAAGAACCACGTCGGTATCGATGGAAGCGATCGACGACGACGATTTCGTCCTTGCGCCTTTGCCGAATCATCTCTTTACTCGCGATACCTCATGTTGGATCTACGATGGCGTATCGATCAACGCAATGAGAATGTCGGCTCGTCGTCGGGAGACCATCAACGCGGAGGTCATCTACCGTTACCATCCACGCTTCACCGAGTACGGACCACACATTCACTCAAACGGTCTTGAAGCTGGTGACGCCACTGTGGAAGGCGGAGACGTCCACATCATCGGCAACAAATCGGTCCTCATCGGAATGAGTGAACGTACCTGTCCCCAGGGTGTAGAGCGTTTGGCCGCGCGGCTTTTCGCCTCGGGCCAAGTTGAGCGAGTGGTCGCCCTTGAAATGCCTAAGAGCCGAGCACAGATGCACCTTGATACCGTGATGAGCATGGCGGATCCGGAGACCTTCGTTAAGTATCCAGGGCTGGGAATGTTGCGCTCGCAGGTGATCCGCCCGGGGAGAACTCCAAAAGAACTCGATGTCACCGTTCACGATCCATCCCAAATGCACGACGTGATCGCTCAGGCTCTCGGCCTTGAGTCGATTCGCGTACTTGAACCACCCTTCGACGCTCTGACTTCTGAGCGTGAACAGTGGAATGACGGATCAAATGTCCTGGCAATCGCCCCCGGTGTGGTTGTCACCTATGAACGCAATACTCCAACAAATGACTTCCTTGCAGAAAATGGCCTCGAAGTTGTGGCCATTCCGGGCAACGAACTCGGACGCGGGCGAGGAGGCCCGCGTTGCATGAGTTGCCCCATTGTTCGCGAAGACATCTGAACTAACCCCTATCCCAACACACGAAAGGTACGATGATGGACAACACATTTACTGGACGCCACTTCCTCAAGGAAATTGACTTCACCCCCGCCGAATGGCGTAAATTGCTCGAACTTTCCGCAAAGCTCAAAGCTGATAAGAAAGCGGGAAAAGAAGAGAAACACCTTGTTGGTAAGAACATCGCGTTGATTTTCGAGAAGACCTCTACCCGTACCCGCTGCTCGTTCGAAGTAGCCGCATACGATCAAGGTGCTCAAGTCACTTACCTCGATCCGTCAGGTTCGCAGATGGGGCACAAGGAGTCTGTGGCTGATACGGCTCGAGTCCTCGGACGCATGTTTGACGGTATCGAGTTCCGCGGCAAGAAGCAGGAGCACGTGGAGATGCTTGCCGAGCTTTCTGGAGTTCCGGTGTGGAACGGCTTGACTGACGAGTGGCATCCAACCCAGATGCTCGCTGATCAGCTGACGATGATCGAGGCATCGGGCAAGGATATTTCCGAAATCTCGATGGCATACGTCGGCGACGCACGAAACAACGTGGGTAATTCACTACTGGTTTCCTGCGCAATGATGGGAATGGATGTGCGCATGGTGGCTCCGAAAGAGCTGCAGAATGCCCCTGAAATCGTCGAACTGGCACAGAAGCTTGCGCAAGCCGAAGGCGGCAAGGTGCTCATCACCGACGATGTCGCTGAAGGCGTGAAGGGTGCCGACTTCATCTACACCGACATCTGGGTCTCGATGGGTGAGCCGAAAGAAGTATGGGATGAGCGCATCGCTCTTCTGCGCGATTACCAAGTCAACGCAGACCTCATGGAAAAGGCTGGCTCGCAGGCGAAGTTCCTCCATTGCTTGCCGTCCTTCCACGATCGCAACACCACAGTGGGAGAGGATATCTACCAGCGCACTGGCCTCGATGGCCTCGAAGTGACCAATGATGTCTTTGAATCTCCGGCGTCGATCGTCTTTGATCAGGCCGAGAACCGTATGCACACGATCAAGGCCGTCATGGTCGCAACGCTGGGGAGCTGACGATGCGAATTGTTGTCGCCCTAGGAGGAAATGCTCTGCTCCGGCGTGGTGATACGCCCGACGCCTCCACCCAGATTGAGCATGTTCGACACGCTGCCGAACAACTAGCCAAGCTTGCTCAAGAACACGATCTCATCGTCACCCATGGCAACGGCCCGCAAGTTGGCGTCCTTGCGCTTGAAAGTGCGAAGGATGAAAGTCTGTCACAGCCCTACCCCTTCGATACTTTGGGTGCGGAAACCCAGGGAATGATCGGTTACTGGCTCCTGCAGGCGTTGCAGAACGAGTTGCCGGGTCGAGAAGTGGCAGCACTCATCAACCAGACGCTCGTTGACGCTGACGATCCGGCATTTGCAAACCCCACGAAGTTCATCGGTGAGGTGTACTCGAAGGACGAAGCGCTAGCGCTGGCAGAGGAACGTGGATGGACAGTCAAGCCCGACGGTGAATATTACCGCCGAGTGGTTGGCTCGCCACTGCCTGTCCAGGTTGTCGAGACGGCCACGATTCGTCGGCTTGTTAACGATGGTGCAGTTGTGGTGTGCGCTGGCGGAGGCGGAATCCCCGTCATCGACGACGGCGGGCGTATCAGCGGTGTTGAAGCTGTGATCGACAAGGATCGCACGGCGTCTGTGCTTGCGCAGGCACTCGGTGCCGATGTGCTCATGATCCTCACCGACGTCGATGGCGTATACGAAAACTACGGAACACCACAGGCACGTGCCTTGACGGAAGCGACGCCAGAACTTTTGCGCACGATGGGCCTGCCTGCAGGCTCGATGGGGCCGAAGGTTGATGCCGCGTGTCAGTTTGTTGAAGCTACCGGCGGAACTGCAGTGATCGGGCGTTTGGAAGACGCAATCGAAAACTTGAACGGTAACGCTGGAACCCGCGTGGTTGCATAGCCGCGCATAACGAAATCCTCACTCAGGGTTTCTCATCGCCTGAGGCGACCATCGGCCACCTCTCGTTTCCTGCTCGAAAGAGCAGCGCACCAACACAACAACAAAAAATAAACATCACAAAGGAGTGAGTACGATGACGAAAATTGTGAACTCGTGGAATGATTTTGATCCACTCAAGCACGTCATTGTTGGCCGTGCAGAGAATTCGATGATCCCACCCGAGGAACCTGCAACATCTGAGAAGGTGCCTGTCGATTCCGAGATGCGTGGAATGTGGGGCCTGCGTCCACTCGAGACTGTTGAGAAGGCTGCAGCGCAGCTGGACTTCCTTGCGAAGACACTCGAAGAGCACGGAGTCAAGGTTGACCGCCCGACTCCTCTCCAGTGGAATCAGCACATCAAGACCCCAGATTTCCAGAATGATTCGATGATGACGTGTATGCCGCCTCGCGACATCCTCCTCACCATCGGCAACGAGATCATGGCGTCGGCGAATTCGTTCCGCTGCCGTTACTTCGAATACCTCGCATACTGGCCACTGATGAAGCAGTACTTCGACGAGGATCCAGAGTTCAAGTGGACACAGGCTCCGCGCCCGCGTTTGACCGATGCTTCCTACAAGCACAACTACTATGACGAGAAAATCTCGCTTGAGGATCGTTTGATCCGTACCGCGAATAAGGACTTCGTCACCACTGAAGTTGAGCCAATGTGGGACGCCGCTGACGTGCTCCGTCTGGGCAAGGACCTCTTCATCCAGCACGGTTTGACCACAAATCGTACGGCAATGGAGTGGTTCAAGCGCTACTACCCAGATCTGCGAGTTCACGCAGTGAACTTCCCGGGCGATCCGTACCCGATCCATATCGATGCCACGTTCGTGCCGCTGCGCCCAGGCTTGATCATCAACAACCCGCAGCGTCGTCTGCCCGAAGAGCAGCGCAAGATCTTCGAAGCAAACGATTGGGAGATTGTTGATGCAGCTCAGCCGGCTCACACCACACCGCCGCCGCTGTGCTACTCCTCCGTATGGTTGTCCATGAACTGCCTGGTTCTCGATCACAAGACCGTGATCTGCGAGGCTTCCGAGGTTCACCAGATGGAGCAGATGGACAAGCTGGGAATGAACGTCATTCCGGTGCCGTTCCGCGATGCTTACCCGTTCGGCGGTGCTCTCCACTGCGCAACCGCTGACGTCTACCGCGAGGGTGGCTGCGAGGATTACTTCCCGAACCAGGTTGAGGATCCAACCCTGGTCTAGGGCACAAAAGGTGGGAGTTGCACGGCGTACGCAACTCCCACCTTTCCAAAATTTACTTTGAGGGAAAGGGACAACGATGTCCAATAACACTTCTCATCCAACGAATTACGCAATGAATAAGTCGCTGGGCGTGACTGCAATGGTGCTGTCCGCCACTGGCATGGGCCTCGTTGGGACCTTTTCACGCGGTGCAACAGCTGGGCTCAAGCCTGATGACAAAGCGGTCATCGGATCTTTTCTTGCCTTCGGACGAATGACGTTCGGAGTGATCGGATTCGTCATCATTGCACTTCTCACGCGCAAAATTCGTGATGTTCTTTCTGCCAGAATCACCCCTGCGGTGATCCTTGGCGGTGTATCGATCGGTCTTTCGCTCGGTTGCTATATTTCCTCAACTCTGCTGACATCCATTTCAAACGCAGTGTTCTTGATCTACACCGGGCCTCTTTTCTGTACGATCTTGGCTCGCATTATTCGAAAGGAGCGAGTATCAGCGCTTTCCTGGTTCTTCCTTTCACTCGTCTTCATCGGCATGTTGTTGACTATCGGAGTGATCGGCTGGGATAACGGTTTGACCTTCGGACTCGACCTCTCTGCAGTCAGCGCTGAATATCCGAAGAAACCCCTCGGTGACCTCTTGGGGCTGCTCTCGGGAGTCTTCTACGGGCTTGCATTGTTCTTCTATGGCTACCGCAAAGACATGGATTCGGTTGTTCGTGGCACATGGAATTTCGTCTGGGCTGCAGTTGCGGCGCTCGCGATGTCGCTGGTGCTCCAACCCTGGCATGGAGTCTCCACTTTCTCAGCTTCGAACTGGTGGTGGGCAGTCGGCTTGTTCCTTGTGTGTGGCTTGTTCGCTCTCGGTTGGCTGGTGGTGGCTGGTCGAAACCTGCCGGCAGTGGAAATGTCAACGATCTCCTATTGGGAGTGTGTCGTTGCGATTATCTGTGGCGTCCTGATTTTCCACGAGTCGATTGGCTGGCTCAGTGGCATGGGTGGGCTACTGATCATTATCGGAGGATTCGCCCCGGTGTTTTTCAACGAAAATCCCAGCGCTGACAATGCACTTGCGGATCACTGATATGCCGCTTTGAAGAAGTGGCCTCAATGGCGAGGTATCGATAAAGGATAGTGGTGGAAATGTCCCACGCAATTCGATTAGAAAATTCGGTTGATTCACCGGAGTTCAAAAAGACTCTGCACCGAGCTGCCGGAGCAAGCTTTATCGGCAACTTCATCGAATGGTTCGACTACGCTTCATATGGGTACCTCGCCATTGTCATCGGCGCAGTATTCTTCCCTGAGTCAGACGAATCTGTCCGCTTAATGTCAACGTTTGCGATCTTCGCAATGTCCTTTATTCTGCGGCCTGTTGGTGCAGTCTTGTGGGGTGCGTGGGGTGATCGATTCGGGCGCCGATGGGCACTATCGTGGTCCATCCTCATCATGTCCGGCTCGACTTTCTTAGTTGGTCTGTTGCCAGGGATTGAAAAGATCGGAATTGCAGCTCCGCTCTTGCTTTTGATCCTCCGCATGATCCAGGGATTCTCTGCTTCGGGTGAATATGCAGGAGCGGCTACGTTCTTGGCGGAGTTTTCCCCGCGAGATCGCCGTGGCATGTACACGGCATTGGTTCCGGCATCGACTGCGGCGGGCTTACTCGCAGGATCGCTGTCGGTGACGGCGTTACACAACTTCCTTGATCCCGCCCAGATGAGTGCATGGGGCTGGCGTGTTCCCTTCTTGCTCGCTCTGCCATTAGGTTTCGTCGGGCGTTTCATCCGCGTTCATCTCGAAGATTCTCCTGTTTTCCAGGAGATGGCAGCGAGCCCCAAGATGAAGAAGAACAAGTATCCCCTGCGCGATCTGCTCAAACACCATCGTTTCCCGCTCGCTGTCGCTTTCGGTGTGGCTTCCTTGAATGCTGTGGCGTTCTATATATTGCTCAGCTACATGCCCACCTATCTCCACGAAGCCCTCGGTGTTCCAGAAGCAACAGCGACTGGAATTTCAGCGCTGACGCTCACTGTCTATATCGCGGCCATCGGTATCATGGGCCATTTTTCCGACAAAATCGGCCGACGCCGGATGCTCATTTTTGCGTCAATTGCTTTCATTATTGGCTCGGTTCCAGTGTTCTGGTGGATGGGGCAGGGACATTTGTGGGTCATCATTCTGTGCGAGTTCATCTTTGCTGTGTGCTTGACTCTTAACGATGGCCCACTTGCGACCTTCCTCGCCGAATCTTTCCCGACGGAGGTGCGCTATTCGGGTTTCGCTCTGGCGTTTAACGGTGCCAATGCGCTCCTTGGAGGAACTGCTCCGTTTGTTGCCACGTGGCTGATTTCGGTAACGCATACGCGCCTTGCCCCAGCAATCTATCTCACAGTGATCGCGGCGGCCGCGCTCGTCGCGATGCTCTTTGCCAGGGATAACGCTGGCGAAGAGCTGACCGATATCGAGTGATCGACACATCCTGGTGCCACCGTAACGGCGACAAAAAAGAGGGGTTTGGGCAAAATTCGATGGACAGGGTTGTTAATATCGAGTCACACGTTTTGAGCACTGGGGAGAATCGTTATGGTTCACACGACAAGCGAGGTAAAGCAAGGATCGACATCTCGAGGTCAGATGCGCAGGCTGAGAATTATTGAAGCCGCAGCCGATTTGATCTATGAGAAAGGTCCCTCGTCGGTAACCCACAGAAGCGTGGCAGCTCGTGCGAAATGCTCACTTTCGGCAACGACCTACTATTTTTCTGGTCTCGAAGATCTTCTCTATCAAGCAGGTAAAATCAATATCTCTCGTTGGGCCACGCGCGCTGAACGCGTTGCTGAAACGGTGGAATCGCTTAGCGGTAGCATCGACGCTGAACAGCGCACCAACTATGTTCTCGCGGCCACTTTGCCTGAAGGAAACGCTCTCGCTGGGCATTACGCTCAACTGATGGATGCCGGAAGCTCTGCGCCGATTGCGCGAGCCTATCGCACAGGGCGTTCCCGCTTGAACATGGCAGTGGAACGAGTTCTGTCGCATCTCGGAATTCAAGCTCCGGCGGAACTCATTATTGCCATCGTTGACGGCGCTGCGGTGTCGGCGCTGTCTGAAGGCCGCGAAGTTCGAGAGAATGCACGCGAACTCCTTGTCCAATTTTTCACGCTCTTGGGCTGTGAATCGGTGCCGTGCCAGGAAAATAAATAGGTTCATCGTCGCGCGACAATGTTGAGCTAGGCCTCCCGTCCCTTTTCCGGGACCAAAACCCCAATAAATCCTGAAATTTCAACCAAAGATCCTCCTCATGTAGGACTTTGGGAGGTAGGGGAGATAATCGCACAAAATCGCTGAAAAATTTTTCACAAATGCTACAATCGGCTCTATTTCGCCGTTTTCTCTGTTCTCGCTTTTGTTTGCCTAACCCCGATATGGTTAGGGGGCAAGACGACGAGGGCGGCGTCAAGTTGCCGAAAAAACCTCAGTTGCTCAGAAAAGGAAGAGAATCATGACTCCAACGGAAAAGGCAAAGACGACCTCAGGAGCTGTGAAGGATCAGCAGTCCGATATCACCGCCATGATCGATGAACTCGCAAAGAAAGCTCGTGTGGCTCTCGAAGAGTTCGACTCCTACGATCAGGAGCGAATCAATAAGATCGTACACGCGATGGCGCTCGCTGGAACTGATCAGCACCAGAAACTCGCCCGTAAAGCCATTGATGAGACTGGGCGCGGTCTCTACGAAGACAAGGCGGTAAAGAACCTCTACTCCACCGAGTACATTTGGAACTCGATTAAGTACAACCGCACGGTTGGTGTGATCAAGGAAGATAAGCAGAAGGGCATCACTGAGATCGCAGAGCCGATCGGCGTGATTGCAGGCGTCACCCCGGTGACCAACCCGACATCGACCACGATGTTCAAGTGCATTATCTCCATCATGACTCGCAACCCGATCATCTTCGCGTTCCACCCCTCAGCACAGCAGTGCTCGACGGCGGCAGCGCAGGTCATGCTCGATGCCGCAGTCAAGGCTGGCGCACCGGAGAACTGCATTCAGTGGATCGAGCAGCCATCCCTCGATGCCACCAAGAGCCTCCTTAATCACCCGACTATTGCGCTGACCCTCGCAACCGGCGGTGCCGGAATGGTTCAGTCGGCATACTCCACCGGAAAGCCAGCTCTCGGTGTTGGCCCGGGTAACGCTCCGGTTTACGTACACAAGACCGCCAAGATTCGTCGTACTGTCAATGACCTCATCATTTCCAAGACGTTCGACAACGGCATGATCTGTGCTTCCGAGCAGTGCCTCGTGATCGACGAGGAAATCAAGGACGCTCTCATGGAAGAGTTTGTGGCAATGGGTTGCCACATTGTCACTTCTGAAGAGAAGAAGAAGCTCACCGCATTTATGGTCCGCGACAACGGCACTATCGCCCCCGGCGTCGTCGGCATGAGTGCTGGCCGTATTGCAAAGGAAGCTGGTCTCGATCTTCCTGAGCACACGAAGATCCTTCTCGTTGAGCTTGACGAAGTTTCGGATAATGAGCCTTTCGCACACGAGAAGCTCTGCCCGGTTCTTGGCTTCACCACCGTCAAGGATGATGTCGAAGGCTTCGACGTCGCTGAGAAGCTACTCAAGATGGGCGGCTTGGGCCATACTGCAGTCGTCCACACCCAAGACCGTGAGATCGAGCAGGCATACGGGCTGCGTATGAAGGCATGTCGCATCATCGTTAACTCGCCGTCGGCTCTTGGCGGTATCGGTGACGTCTACAACGGCCTGGTTCCGTCGCTGACGCTCGGTTGTGGTTCTTACGGGCGCAACTCGGTGTCGCACAATGTCTCGGCAACCGACCTCATCAACGTGAAGCGAATCGCGGAAAGGCGCAACAATATGCAGTGGTTCAAGGTTCCGCCGAAGACCTACTTCGAGCGCTACTCCACCCAGTACCTCCAGAAGATGCAGGGCATTTCCCGTGTCTTCATCGTCACCGATCCTGGCATGGTCATGAACGGTTACGTGGATGTCCTCATCGCACACCTCAAGCAGCGTCGCGACGATGTTGCATGGAACATCTTCCAGGACGTTGAGCCAAACCCGACGTCGAACACCGTCTTCCGCGGTGCTCAACTGATGAACGAGTTCAAGCCTGACTGCATCATCGCCCTCGGTGGCGGTTCACCGATGGACGCCGCGAAGGCAATGTGGCTGTTCTACGAACACCCAGAGAGCTCCTACTTCGGCATGAAGCAGAAGTTCATGGATATCCGTAAGCGTACCTACCGTTTCCCGAAGCTTGGCCGCAAGGCGCAGTTTGTGGCCATCCCGACGACGTCGGGTACCGGTTCTGAATGCACCCCGTTTGCAGTCATCACCGATTCCGAGAACCACGTGAAGTACCCCTTCGCGGATTACGCGATCACCCCAGATGTGGCAATCGTGGACGCGCAGTACGTCGATTCGGTGCCGCCGCGTACCGCAGCCGATTCCGGCATGGACGCTCTGACGCACGCGATCGAGTCCTACGTGTCAACTATGGCCTCGGATTACACTCGTGGTCTGTCGTTGCGTGCAGCCCAGATGATTTTCGCGAACCTGCGCAAGTCGGTTCTCGAAGGTGACAAGGATGCCAAGGAAACCATGCACAATGCGTCGGCAATGGCTGGTATGGCGTTCGCAAACGCGTTCCTCGGAATTGTTCACTCGCTCTCGCACAAGGTCGGCGGTGAATTCAACATTGCCCACGGACGTACGAACGCGATCTTCCTGCCTCACGTGATCAAGTACAACGCCACCAAGCCGTACAAGCACGCGATCTTCCCCAAGTACGAGCACTACCGTGCAGACGAGGATCTTGCTGAGTTTTCTCGTTTCATGGGCTTCGGTGGAGCGACTACCGAAGAGTCGGTTGACAACCTCATTAAGGAAGTAACCAAGCTCGCGCAGGATCTGGGCATCAAGATGAGCCTCAAGGAGAACGGCGTGACTCGTGAGATGCTCGAAGAAAAGATCGACGTTCTGGCCGATCTCGCTCTGGAAGATCAGTGTACTCCGGCAAACCCGAAGGCTCCGCTCGTTTCCGAACTTCGCGATCTCATCTACGATGCTTACGAGGGCGTGGTGGGTTTCACCGCTGGTGGCGGAGTGATTTCCGATGCTGCCGTGGCAGATGCACAGCCTAAGGGTAAGCAAGCAGATCTGACTGGTTCAGAGGCTGATCCTGTCAACCAGAAGGCTGCTCAGGCATCTGACGAAGCTTTAGCTGGCAAGGATAAGAGCGCAGACAAGTCCAAAAAGTCGGGTAAGTGACGGTTTATTCGCTCGCCCACATGCTGGCAGCGAGCGAGTAAATTTTCAAGCCTCATCGTGAGCTGATAGTTCGTCTCTGACCCATCAATGATGTGAGTTAGGTGCGAAGGTGGAAGCCACGCAGGCAGTACGCTGATCACACTGCTGATCCGGTCGGCGTGCAGTAGGCGGGGAGGAATTTTCCTCCCCGCCTACTTATACATATTGACGGACGATCCCTCTGTGCCGTTTTCGTTCCAGGGGCGTGATGGAACTCTCTAGGCCCAGGTACGCGACGGTTGCGTTGAAAATGCCGGTGCAGCAGGAGCGGCGACATTGCCAATTTCGCCGAGTGAGGCGCTGTCTGAATTTTCATGTGAGTCGATGCCTGCCGAGGGATGTTCATATCTAGCGAGGTAGGCCGTCCGGCCCCGATGTGTTCAATGGTGCTTGCTACAATTGTGTGCGAAGGTAGCAACCGCTACTGCAACCACTGATAGGGAAGCTGATATGACTTATAAACTTGTGCTCCTCCGTCACGGTGAAAGTGAATGGAACGCGAAGAATCTCTTCACGGGTTGGGTGGATGTGCCGCTCTCCGAGAAGGGTACGGAAGAGGCTCGCCGTGGTGGCAAGCTTCTCAAGGACGCTGACGTCCTGCCTGAGATTCTTCACACCTCACTTCTTCGCCGCGCGATCATGACGGCCAACCTCGCACTTGATGCGGCTGATCGTCACTGGATTCCTGTCAAGCGCGATTGGCGCCTGAACGAGCGTCACTACGGTGCGCTTCAGGGCAAGAACAAGAAGGAAATTCGTGATGAGTACGGCGAGGAGCAGTTCATGCTCTGGCGTCGTTCCTACGATGTTCCGCCGCCGGAAATTGAGCTGGGTTCGGAGTTCTCTCAGGATACCGATCCGCGCTACGCCGGTGAGCCGATTCCGCGTTCGGAGTGCCTTAAGGACGTTCTTGAGCGTCTGCTTCCTTACTGGGAAGGCGAGATTGTGCCGGATCTCAAGACGGGTAAGACTGTGATGATTGCCGCTCACGGAAATTCTCTGCGCGCAATCATCAAGCATCTGGACAAGATCTCGGATGAGGCCATCTCTGGTCTGAACGTACCGACGGGTATTCCGCTCTACTACGAGCTGGATGAAGAGACTCTTGAGCCAGTGACCAAGGGCGGCACCTACCTCGATCCTGAGGCTGCCAAGGCTGCGATCGAAGCTGTCGCAAATCAGGGTAAGTAAGACGCGCAAAGCATCTATTGCCGCAAGTGTGAAGGAGGCGCAGGGAGATGATTTCCTGCGCCTCCTTCACTCTCTAGCTGGTAGCCCTTAGGCCTCCGGCTCCATTCCAGTAATGAGGAACTTCATGCGCGTGGCAACATTGACCGCCTGATCGCCGTAACGTTCGAGGTAACGGCCGAGAAGAATAATGTCTACGATTTCCTGGCGAGTTAGCTCAATTCCTGGATCAAGCACGTAGTCAAACGACTTGCGATGCAAGTCGTCAAGCGTGTCGTCGTCGGCAAGGATCTCGTGTGCAAGTCCGATATCTTTCGTCTCGACCAGCTTCGCCACTTTCTCACCAACCACTGCCGCTTGGTCGGCCATCGCGGTCAGCAACTCATACACTGGGCCTTGAACGGCAGTTGATGGGTAACGGCCACGGGCGACGTAGGCGACATGGCGAGCCAGATCGCCCATACGCTCGATTGTCGAGCTCAGTCGCATCGCGGATGCCACGGTGCGCAGATCTTTTGCGACAGGAGCCTGGCGTACAAGAAGTGAAATCGCCATCTCGTCAACGTTACGTTCGAGCAAGTCGATTTTCTGATCGGCGTCGATGACCTGCTCCGCAAGTGCGAGATTTGCGTCCTTGAACGATTCGGCAGCGAGGCGCATTGCGCGTGCAGCGCCTTTCGTCTCAGCGATCAGGGTGTCATACAGCTCGTGCATTTCATTGCGAAACTGTTCGCGCATATTGTCTCCTTCGTTCGTCAGATGGCGGTGCGAGGTACACCATGACGGGCACCATTGCGCCACCGCACCCGAATGTAGGTATTAAATCAGGTGGGAGTGAATTACGTGCGCGCCTTAGGTGAACAGTTGGAAAACACTCGTCATTTTGTGCGCGTGCTCAGTTAGGCTGGGATACATGGACGGAGGCACGGCTCGCCTGGGTTTTGTCATGCTCGGCGTACTGATCGGCGTCGTGGCTGGCGGCGCATTAGTTTTCTACGCATTACGTGCGGCAAATTCTCGCGAAATTCACGAGCGCCGACGTCGCGCAGCTGCAGAAAAAATCGGGGTCGATGAGGTTCTTCGCGCGTTACCTCAAGGCTCGGTCATTGTTGACCGCCGCGGCGACGTTCTTCATGCTTCTCCCGACGCGGCCTCTTCTGGCTTGGTGAACGGATCGAGGCTACGAGGCGAATTAGCCGACGCCGTCGCACACGTGCGCAAAAGCACCAGGCGCGTACATGCTGACAAAAGCGCCGACGTCGTCGGCGACTCGTTCCCTCACACCATCGCCGTTCGCGGAGAGCTTGGCATCCGCCAGATTTCGGTTCGTGTCGTGCCCTTAGAAGACGCTGCGATACTCGTGCTTTTCCGCGATATCACTGCTGAGCACCAAGCCCAAGCGCTACGCGAAGACTTTGTGGCAAACGTCAGCCACGAACTCAAAACTCCTGTTGGGGCAATTCGTCTGCTCGCAGAAACTATCGAGGACAACGCATCGGATCCAGCCACCGTGGCACATTTTGCGAGTCGTTTGGGACGTGAAACGGAGCGTCTGTCCGCATTGGTGTCGCAAATTATGGAGCTCTCGCGTGTCACATCGGGCGTGGCGACGGAACGGAATCGAGTCGAGATTGACGTCGTTGTTGCCGAAGCACTTGACCGTGCGCGTATCGGTGCGAGCGCTCGAAACATCGAGCTCATTGGTGGGGGCGAACCCGGGCTGACGGTGCGCGGCAGTCATCAAATGCTCGTCAGTGCTCTACGTAATCTTTTGGATAACGCAATTCGATATTCGCGTGAAAATTCACGGGTCTCTGTCGGTGTCGCCTCGCGCGAGGGGAATGTGGAAATTGCTGTGGTTGACGCTGGAATCGGAATTGCCCCCGATATCCGCGCGCGTATCTTTGAACGCTTTTTCCGCGGTGACGAGGCGCGCACACGCGATGCCGGTGGAAACGGCCTGGGCTTGGCGATCGTGAAGCATGTGGCCGCCGAACACGGTGGAGAGGTTCGTTTGTGGAGTGAAGTTGGCCGTGGATCGACTTTCACTCTTGTGATCCCGGAAGAACGCACGCAGGAAACCGATATGGCCGACGTCGGCGCGGAAAGGTAAGTGATATGACGAAAATTTTGGTGGTCGATGACGAACCAACCTATCGCGAGACTCTCGAATTTAACCTCAACCGTGATGGTTTTGAGGTGGCAACGGCAGCAAGCGGGCCGCAGGCTGTGGTGGAGTTTCGCAGCTTTCGCCCAGACCTCATCTTGCTTGACCTCATGTTGCCGCACATGAGTGGGGAGGATGTGTTCCGCAAGATCAGAAGCGAGTCGGATGTCCCGGTCATCATGCTCACTGCGAAAGATTCAGAGATCGATCGCGTGGTTGGCCTTGAACTCGGTGCCGACGACTACGTGACCAAACCGTACTCGTATCGCGAACTGTTGGCGCGTATCCGCGCGATACTGCGTCGTCTTGAGAAAGCTACCGAGGTAGTGCCTGAGGCGACGGGGCACGTGCTTCACACAGGAACAGTTGAGCTAGATCCTGATGCTCACGAAGTGCGGGTGAACGGAGAACCGGTTGCCATGCCTTTGCGTGAGTTCGAACTTTTGAAACTTCTCATGGAAAACGCCAATCGCGTGTTGACGCGTACCCAGATCTTCGATGCGTTGTGGGGAGTTGACTACATCGGAGACCCGAAAACCCTCGATGTTCACGTCAAGCGTATCCGTGCAAAAATTGAGGCAGATCCGGCCAATCCGCGCCAATTAGTGACGGTGCGGGGACTGGGCTACAAACTTTTAGACCTCCTTGAGAAATAGCCGTTTGCTAGAATGATCCCTAAGTTGGACTGTGTGCGCCTACGGAAAGCCCGAAGCGCGTAGGCAGTAGAGGAGTTTTTGTGAGCGTTGAGTTCAAGGTTGGCGAAACGGTTGTCTATCCGCACCATGGGGCTGCGGAAATTGAGGACATCTCGGAAAAGACCATGCGTGGAGAGAAGCGGCTGTACCTCACTCTACGCGTGCTCCAAAACGACATGGTGATTCAAGTTCCTGCTGATTCGATCGAAGATGTTGGCGTGCGCGACGTCTCCAACGAGGAGCAGTTAGAGCACGTTTTCGGAGTTCTTCGTGAAGAGGACGTTGAAGAGCCCAGCAACTGGTCGCGTCGTTTTAAGGCAAATGGTGAAAAACTCACCTCCGGAGACGTCAACAAAGTGGCCGAGGTTGTCCGTGACCTCACTCGTCGTAATGCTGACCGTGGCTTGAGTGCGGGGGAGAAGCGCATGTTGAGCCAGGCTCGCGGTATTTTGGCCTCGGAAATTGCTTTGGCCCGTGACGTTGACGAGTCCGACGCTGACGAATTACTCAATGAGGTGCTTGGCGAATATGTTCCTAGCCCAAGTTCAGCGGACTCAGCCGACGAAGCCGAGTGATTTTCCGGCGTCGGCCATAGATAATCTTTTATGACAGAGCTGGGGAGTTGTGATACTCGAACCGTTCGCGGTGTCGAGGTCGTGGCTCCCCAGCTTTTCTGTTGTTTTCTGTTGCGAAATTTCTGATGTGAAATTTGGGAGGAAAATGAGTGTCGTTGCGGTGGTGACAGCCGCTGGATCAGGAACTCGTTTGGGCGCGAATATCCCCAAAGCCCTCGTTGAGCTTGACGGTGACCCACTCATTGTCCATGCGATACGCGGCATGATCGCTGGTGGTGTGAGGCAGATTGTGGTGACAATCCCGGCCGGATACGAAGAAGATTTCGCGCGAGCCCTTGCACAGTTCTCGCCCAGTAGTGACGACGGCAAGATGAACAGTGTTGAGAGCGGTACTGACCCTGTTCGTGTCACGTGCGTGGTCGGCGGCCGTACCCGCCAAGAATCTGTCGCTCGCGGACTCGCTGAGGTTGACGCGTCAGTGGTTCTCATCCACGACGCCGCACGTTGCCTCACTCCGCCGTCGGTCATCCGACGTGTGATTGAGGCTGTCGAAGCGGGAGCCGCGGCCGTGGTGCCGGTGATGGCGGTAACTGACACGATCAAGCGCACCGTCGTCGTTGCGGACGAAGAAACACCGGCACACGCACAGCCGCTCGGCGCGACTGTAGACCGCGCCGAATTACGCGCTGTGCAAACACCCCAAGGATTCGCTACCGAGCTGGTCAAACGTGCCCATGCGAAGGGTGAAAAGCTCAGCGCCTCTGAGCTCAGCGCAGCCCCTGATGATGCTGCACTTGTTGAGCTTCTGGGGAAGCGAGTGTGGGCAGTGGCTGGTTCTTCCGAATCTCTCAAAATTACAACACCCTTCGATCTGGCGGTTGCTGAGTTCCTTTGTCAGCGCCGCAAAAAGGACAATGATGTGTGATCCACGAAATCTGCGAACCGCAGTCGCCACGGATATCCACCAATTCAGCACAGATGTTGGCCGACCAATGTGGCTAGCGTGTCTGCAGTGGCCAGGAGTGACTGGTCTGGAGGGTCACTCTGACGCCGACGTCGCAGCTC
Organism: Arcanobacterium canis; assembly: GCF_029625435.1. GTDB lineage: Bacteria > Actinomycetota > Actinomycetes > Actinomycetales > Actinomycetaceae > Arcanobacterium > Arcanobacterium canis. Next base: position 216,390 of record NZ_CP121208.1, read on the forward strand.
ACGCGGTTGCTGACGCGATATTAATTGCTTCAGGAGTAGGAGAACTCGGGAGCGTGTTCGGAGTAGGGCGCCCGGAATTCTCAGGGGCATCCGGGGCACGCTTACTCGGTGAATCTGCTCGGCTGGTGCGAGAAGCCGGGTGGGACATCATTAACGCGTCTGTGCAGATCATCGGTCCAAAGCCGCGCTTTTCACCACGTAAGAAAGAAGCGGAAGAAGCAATGACTTCAGTGCTTGGTGCGCCATGTACGGTAGCAGCGACGACAACTGATCATCTCGGGTTCCCTGGCCGCGGTGAGGGGCTTGCTGCGGTTGCGTCTGCTCTCGTATACAAGTTGCCTTCAACACGCCAGTAAGTTGTGGCTGTCTTCATTGAATTTTCAGCACAATCACGAGAAAAATCCATCATTAGGACTTCCTGGGTGTATTTTTTGTAACGCCATGCCTTATTCTTGCCATGGAAAAGTGTTTTCATAACGAAGGAGCGCTGTAGTTATGCGGTTGTCTCATAAGGATTCGGTTCTGGATCTTGTTGGAGCCCAATCGAAGCATTTGGGTAGAGCAACAAAGGTTCTCACCGAATTGGCACATGCGAATCGTGCCGATCGCGAATCGCTGTACACGCGACTACATGCAGTTGAGAATGACGCCGATGCGGCAAGCCACAAAGTGATCCAAACGATCAACAGAAGTTTCGTACTTCCTTTTGATCGGGAGGATCTTTTTAATTTGACCTCATTGATTGATGACTGTGTGGATATGATCGATGAAGCCGGCGGAAATATGGTGCTGTATAAAGTCGAAGAGTTGCCGCCGGACGCTCTGAAGCTCATCGATATTCTTCAAAAGTGTGCCGATGTGACGATGACTTTGCTGAGCAAGCTGGAGAAGATCGACGAACATATGCGTGCATACTGGGTTGAAATCAACCAGCTTGAGAACCACGGTGACACCGTGTATCGCAAGCTCATTTCTGATCTTTTTGCTGATGACGATGCCAACATGATGGCCGTGATGCGTATGAAGTTCGTGGTGGAACGTCTGGAGGGTGCGATCGATCGTTTTGAGAATCTCGCCGCTGTGGTTGAGACAATCGCGATCAAGGAGTCATAAGCGTGGATCTGACGCTGTTTTTGGTTTTGATGATCGTTGTTGTGGCGTTCATCTTTGATTTTACGAATGGTTTCCACGACGCCGCGAATGCAGTGGCGACAGCCGTGGCAACTCGCGCGTGGAGCTTAAACCGTGCGCTTGAGATGGCTGCTGTGATGAACTTCGTCGGTGCGCTCATTGGTACGGGTGTTGCCGAGACGATTGGTTCGGGAATTGTCTCGCCTCCGCAAGATAATTCGGGTTTGATCGTGGTGGCATCGGGCCTGCTTGGCGCGATTATCTGGAACGTGATTACGTGGTGGTTTGGGCTGCCGTCGTCGTCGTCGCACGCACTAATCGGCGGTCTGACGGGTGCCGGTCTGGCAGCGTCGGTGACGGTTCACTGGGCAGTGATCGGTGAGAAGGTCGTCCTGCCGATGTTCTTGTCACCGATGGTGGGCTTCGTTCTGGCCTATATCGGAATGAAAATTTTGCTCAAAGTATTCGAGCGCGCTACCTACAAGAAGACGATGCGTGGCTTCCGCAAACTGCAGCTTTTCTCGAGTGCTGCGATTGCACTTGGTCATGGTTTGCAAGATGCGCAGAAGACTATGGGCGTGGTTGTCCTTGCTCTTGTTGCTGGTGGGTACCACGAAGGAACCTCAATCCCGCTCTGGGTGAAGATTGGTGCCGCTGCAGCGATTTCGCTTGGCACATACACCGGTGGTATGCGCATCATGAAGACCCTCGGCCGCAATATTACGGCCGTCGATCCGGCGCGTGGATTCGTGGCTGAATCTGTGGCTGCGTCGGTTCTCTACACCACCGCATTTTTGTGGCACGCACCTATTTCGACTACTCACACTGTGACTTCCGCGGTGATGGGCGTGGGCGCCACGAAGCGCCGTAGTGCTGTGCGCTGGGGAGTCGCAGGAACCATCGTGGGCGGCTGGTTCTTGACCCTGCCCGCATCGGCAGCGTTCTCCATGATCACATTCACGATTTTGCACGCGATCATGTAGCGCTGCGAGAACGAAGCGTATGAGACTGCATGAGCACGAAGGGCTGGTTGAGAAAACCAGCCCTTCGTTAGATGTGTTTATTCGCCGTGTTCTTGTGGTTTCACGGGGATGAAAGTGAACAAACCCAGGGCCAGTGTGAACACGATTCCGAGGATTCCGAAGTAAGCCGCATCCTTGAGGGCAATTCCGGTAAGTGCTGCGCCGAGAGTGATCGCAGTGGAATACAGGAACGGCGCGAGGAAGGAGACTGCACGGCCTGTCGTGGCATACAAACCGAACATTTCACCTTCTTCACCTGGTGGAGCAATACGTGCAAGATATGTGCGCGAAGCAGATTGAGTTGGTCCCACGAAGATGCACAGTGCTAGGCCGAGCGCCCAGTACACTGTGTGTGGAGAGTAACCGAATGCCCCTCGGTGGAAAATAAAGATCAGGATTCCAATCACGCTCATTGACGCAACAGAGAAAATAATGACGCGTCGAGCTCCCAGAATGTCATCAAGGTATCCGAAAGCAATGGTGGCGATACCTGCGATGACGTTCGCGGCGACACCGAAGATGATGATTTCGCCGTCGCCGAAGCCGAAAGCAGCGCCCGCCAGAATTGCACCAAAAGTAAAGACGCCGGCAAGTCCATCACGATAAATTGCGGAGGAAATCAAGAACCAGACCAGTGAGCGATCCTCGTTCCAAATGCGTCTCAGGGAAGACCACACCTCACGATAAGCCTCACGGATCCCGCCGGGGGCTTCATCGATTGTCGGAGAAACATCGCGAAGCGTGACGATGAGAGGTAGGGAAAAGACGAAGCTCCAGATGGCCGCAATCAGTACGGCGCCCGAATATTGAGGCCATTTTCGCTCGTGACACCAAACCAGCCGACCTCGGGCTGGATAAAACCGACGAAGAGAATCAGCAGGAGCACGATGCCGCCGATGTAGCCCATGCCCCACCCGAAGCCAGAGATCTTGCCGAAGTCTTTGCGAGGCGCGATGTCGGTGAGGATCGAGTTGTACACCACGGAGCCGATTTCAAGCGCGATGTTGCCGACTGCCAGGAGGAGCAAGCCGAGCCACAGCTGCCACTGGCCAGGAGAAACGAAGAACATGAGCGCGGTGACCAGCGATACCATCAGCGTGGTGATCCGCAAGACGGTGGCGCGGCGCCCTGAGCGATCCACTGATTGGCCCAGAGTCGGTGCCGAAAGGGCGATCAGAAGGCCTGCGGCAGCGAGTACATAGCCCAGAGCAGTATTGGCGTGTGGGCCGAATCCGGGGGCTTTGACCAGATACACCGAAAAAACGAAGGTGGTCACCACGGAGTTGAATGCTGCACTTGCCCAGTCCCACAGACCCCACGAAATGACGTGCGGGAACATAATCCAATGCTTGCCGCTACCTTCGCCGTTCTCGGCTTGGCCGATCGAATCCAGCGTGCGACGTGCGTGGATCACTGTCGAACCTCCTGCAGGTTCGGTTACTGCTCGTTCTCCTGGGAGGAAGTACGAGTTGGCACGCGTAGGTTTGGCTTTTTTGACATGTGGACAATTTATCGCGTTTTGGGCGAGTGATGTGTTTGGAGCCTAGTTCAGATTTTCGACGACGCAGCGGTGTGGTCGCAGACGTTTCCACAGTTACGCTGAGTGCTGACTTTTTCCACTACGTCAATCTTTGTGCAGGCCGAGGTGGTGTTTACGGTAAACTGTTGGCGTGACGCTAAAGATTTATGATTCGCCGGCTCGGACACTACGAGATTTTCATCCCCTTATTGACGGGAAAGTGGGGATCTATTTGTGTGGTGCCACGGTCCAGGGTTCGCCCCATATCGGCCATATGAGGAGCGCTGTCGCGTTCGACGTATTGCGACGGTGGCTGATGCGCCGTGGATACGAGGTCACGCTTATTCGTAACGTCACCGATATTGATGACAAAATCCTGAACAAGAGTTCTGAGGCTGGGTGTTCCTGGTGGGCGTGGGCTTATACATTCGAACAAGAATTCAATGCTGCCTACGATGCTTTGGGTATCATCCGTCCGACCTATGAACCTCATGCCACGGCACATATTCCTGAACAGATCGCTCTCATCGAGCGATTGATTGAGCGTGGCCACGCGTATGCCACTGACGCGGGGAATGTGTATTTCGATGTCAGTTCACAGCCGGACTACGGTTCACTCACCAATCAACGGGTGGGTGATCTGGCGATTGATGAATCCGAGAGCGAGCCAGACAAACGCAACCCCCACGATTTTGCACTGTGGAAACGTGCCAAAGAGTCAGAACCTGATACGGCGAAATGGGAAACCCGATGGGGCCTTGGGCGTCCGGGATGGCACTTAGAGTGTTCGGCCATGAGTGGGAAGTACCTGGGCGAGAGCTTCGATATCCACGCAGGCGGGATCGACCTCCGTTTCCCTCACCATGAAAACGAACAGGCGCAGAGCCATGGTGCTGGGTATGGCTTTGCTCAATATTGGATGCATAACGCGTGGGTGACCATCGATGGCGAGAAGATGAGCAAGTCACTGGGTAACTCGCTCACGGTGGCGAACATTCTCAAAGAGTATCCGGCTGTCTTGGTTCGATTCGCTCTGGGAACAGTTCACTACCGCTCCACCGTTGCGTATTCGGACAAGACGCTGCATGAAGCAGGAGCGGTATGGGATCGCCTGAAAGGTTTCGTTGAACGTGCGGCGAGCGCAGTGGGTGAAATTCCTGCTGAAGAATTGATGCTTCTTCCAGGAGATCTTCCGGAAGAATTCGTCCTTGCGATGGATGATGACATCAATGTATCGGCTGCGCTCGCGGTCATTCATGAACACGTGAAGCGAGGGAACTCGGCACTTGCTGAAGGCCAGCAAGCAACAGTTCGCATAGAACAGTTGCTTGTTCGTTCGATGCTTGATGTCCTCGGACTTGATCCTCTTTCTCCCCAGTGGCGAAGTGGATCGAGTGAAGGGTCAGCGGTGATGAACGCGCTGGACACACTGGTAAAGGACGTTCTTGATAAGCGTGCGAAGGCACGTGCAGATAAAGATTGGGCCACGGCAGATGCGATGCGTGATCTGCTTGCGGGCGCAGGTATTTCGGTTGCAGATTCGGCGGATGGCGCCACCTGGAAGTTGGGAGAATAAAATGGCTGGTCAGGGTAGAGGGCGTCCAGGCGCTATTCGCAAAGGAGCAAAGAAGGGATCGCGCGGAGTTGGTTCCGGTGGTCAGCGTCGTCGGGGGCTCGAAGGTAAAGGGCCGACGCCGAAGGCCGAGGATCGTACCTATCATGCTGCCTACAAAAGGAAGAAAGAGGCGGAGGCTCGCGCCAAGCGTGCAGCTGGCCCGAAACTTCGAGGGTTCCTTCATACGCCGGAAGGATATGAGCTGATTTGCGGACGTAACCCCGTGGCAGAGGCTGTTGCCAGCGGTGTGCCGTTCGAGCGTGTATTCATTGTTTCTTCGATGTCAAATGATCCTCGTGTGACAGAAGTTGCCCAGGCAGCAATGGAACGTGGAATCGCACTTGTTGATGTTTCGCGAACGGAACTTGACAAGATGACTGATGGGCAAGTGAATCAGGGCATTGCGATTGAAGTTCCTGAGCATGAATATGCCGATCTTGAGGATTTGGTTGACCGGGCAGCTGATTTTGGCCGTCCAGGATTGATTGTTGCTCTCGATTCGATCACAGATCCACACAATCTCGGTGCAGTCTTGAGGTCTGCCTCCGCTTTCCATGCTGACGGCGTCGTGATTACTGAGCGTCGCAGTGCGCGTGTCAACGCCACTGCATGGAAGGTGAGTGCAGGCGCTGCAGCACGCGTGCCCGTTGCGCGAGTAACGAATCTCGTCCGCGCATTGGAGGATCTCAAAGCACAAGGCTATTTTGTTGTCGGTCTTGCTGGCGGCGGGGAAGAGAGCATTTCTACTCTGTCGCTTGCCGATGTCCCATTGGTGCTTGTGACCGGCTCTGAAGGCGCAGGGATTTCTCGTCTTGTCCGCGAAACATGTGACGTGATTGCTCAAATTCCGATCGCTTCTGAGATGGAATCTCTTAATGCATCCGTTGCCACTGGTATCGCGCTTTACCAGATCGATCAGCTACGCTCAAAGTAGGAAAGATTCGAGGAGGAATCATGGCATTTTGGAGGCCCGTTACCGGGCACATTCAGAGGCTCGATCCGGAACTGGTGTCAGTTGCTGATATTGAAAAGTTTTTTGCTGACGAGCGGATCGTTGCTCGTGGCCGTGCTGATGATGACTTTGGCTATGATTTTGAGGTTGTGATCGCTGGACGCCGGCGCCGTGTTGCAACTGTTGATGAAGATGGCGAGGTGTTCCGCGGTCGCGGTGTCCACGAACTTGCGGAAGAGATGCAGCGAGTGCTCCGGAAAGTCTCGGTGGAGCTGGATGGATCCGTGCTCTACGGAGAAATGGATTTAGGATCGGTCTTTGTCACCGATGATGATCTTGATCCGTTGTTTGAAGAGACGCTTGAGAGTGAAGATTCGCAGAGTTTTCTCGACCAAGAAGCGTCTGCTTCCTCATCGGGTGCAGAGCGTGGCATTGGCCAGGTGAAGTTCGTCAATCCTGCTAGTCCGGCGTCGGCCGACGCGACGGTGACATCCGATTCGGCACTCACTCCGCCGACTCCAGATGCTGCGACTCTCGCAGCCCTGGCAGGGGAGAGCGGGCCGAGTCTTGTTCTCGCCGACGTGCCAATGAGCGAGCTGCCTGTGCTGGCGACTGCAGAAGCTCAGCCAATTGCTGTGGCAAAACTTGATGAACTGCGAGTCCTCGTTGCTCGAGATCGTTTCAATCTTAGGCGCGTGGCGCTTCCTCGACCGAGTGTCATGGTGGCTCTGACCGTTCCGGCTGACGGGAACCCAAAGCTTTTCGTCAAGCGTGACAATGTGCGACTGCGCTGGCGCTGGGAAGGTGAAATGCCTGTCGTTGAATGGATCGCGGCGGCACCTCAGTCACCTGCCGCAGTCTTTGCGCATGACGAGCTTGGGGCGGGGGCCGTGGCTCGGATGGCCGTGGCTGATGCGGTGTCGGCGTCGTTCGCTGATGTGCGTGCCGCATTGCTTGAAGAACCGCAGAATGGGGCAGAGGCCTTAATTCGTGCCCTCGGACTTGGGGATGAATATGTTGAAGTGCTCGTTGAAGGCGCGCCACTGGAAGCTCTCGGGACGCGTATCTTCGAGCCGTCCAAAGGCACAGAAGCGTTTGAAGAAACAGTAGCGTGGGAGCTCCTGGGTGAAGGAGCGATTGCCTCACCTGTAATGAATACTCTACGTAAGGTCACCGTTGAACGTCCGTGGGTTCCGGGAATAATGGCGGCTGCGGAATCTGCCCTCGGTGGCGCATTACTGGTTCATGGGATCGGCAGAAAACAAAAAGGAAAACGCGCTGGATTGTCACTTATTGGAGGCGGACTGCTTTTAGCGTCTGGTGTGGCGCGAGTACTGACCACTAATTGGATGATGAACGTGATGAATCGTCAAAGTTCCCGTATTGAAGAATGGAAGAAGGAACAATGAGCCAGATAATCGAACCAACCGAAGAGAATCTTGACGCTTTTTGGACGAACGCCGTCACGCATCTTCGTTTTGAACCAGTTGCCGGTGTCACGGGACAGGACGATATCGCTGCTCTGAGGCCGCCTGCATTTGCTTTTGGAAGCACAGCCGAGCAGGCGAATGAAGCAGCAATCCTCGTTCTGTCTGGTAAGAAGCGCGCAACAGTGAGCTACAAGCCAGAATATGAAGCCGAGGAGGTTCCGCTCCCTCGCGCCGGTGAGTTCACCATCATGGTTGACGGTGCAGGAATTCCTCGGGCTCTTTTGTCGAATGAACGCGTTGATGTTCTTCCCTTCCGTGAAGTTGGTCAGGATATTGCTCAGGCTGAAGGTCAGTCAGATCTTGCGCAGTGGCAAGAAATTCATCGCGATTTCTTTACCGCTGTGGCAGCAATGCTTGGGCATGACTTCTCGGAGTCAGACGAAATCGTCGCGGAGATCTTTACTGTGGCTTATCGGGCAGAATGAGAAAATTTTTCACATAAACAAGGCACGTCACCGGTCTATGGTCTCATATGGTGAACACCATAGGCCGGTGGTTTGTCTACATGGTGGTCTGCGCCTTACGATGATCTCCCGAACACCATTTGGTGTCCCCTTATATTCTCACGAAGGAGACGCAATGAGTTTCGGCTGGAAACTTCACGGTAATGGCATTTCTATTGCTCCCGGGGAGGTGGTGTTGCCGAACGAGCGTCTGAGTTGGCCGATCACAATCGGCATCGGCGCCCAGCACGTGGTTGCAATGTTTGGCGCAACGTTCCTCGTTCCTCTATTGACTGGATTTGATCCGGCAACAACGCTTTTCTTTACAGGCGTTGGAACGTTACTTTTTATTGGTATTACTCAAGGGCGGCTCCCAAGTTATTTGGGGTCGTCCTTCGCTTTACTTGCCCCAATTGGAGCGGTGACAGGTTACGTGGCAAACGGTGGGGCGCCGCTCGACTCTCACAAAGCCGCGCTTGCTTCGGGAGGGATCATCGCGGTCGGCCTGACGCTGGCGGCAATCGGTGTGATCGTCCACTTTGCGGGTGCCAGCTGGATTGATCGTCTTATGCCACCGGTGGTGACAGGGGCAATCGTCTCGCTTATCGGCTTCAATCTCGCTCCTGCAGCGTGGAATAATGTGAAAGCTGCGCCGGTCACGGCAACGGCAACAATCGTCGCGATCCTCCTCGTCACTGTGTTGTTCAAAGGAATCGTTGGCCGCTTGTCGATCCTTATTGGTGTAGCAATTGGCTACGTCGTGGCAGTGTTCCAGGGCGAAGTCGATTTCTCCGCGATCTCACACGCGCCACTTATCGGCTTTCCGCGCTTCCACGCACCGGCTTTTGACTTCACCTTGCTTGGGTTGTTTATTCCGGTGGTTCTCGTCCTGATTGCGGAAAATGTTGGCCATGTGAAGTCTGTGTCTGCAATGACCGGTCAGAATCTCGACGACGTGACTGGGCGTGCGCTCTTCGCCGACGGTATTTCTACAGCACTTGCAGGTAGCGGTGGTGGTTCAGGCACGACAACGTACGCTGAGAATATCGGCGTGATGGCAGCAACGCGCGTGTATTCGACGGTGGCGTACGTGGTTGCTGCGCTTTTCGCACTCACCTTGTCGATGCTTCCGAAGTTCGGCGTGCTCATCGCTACGATTCCTCCGGGTGTTCTCGGCGGCGCTGCGACGGTGCTCTACGGCATGATCGGTATGCTCGGTATTCGTATCTGGGTCCAGAATCGAGTGGATTTCTCTGACCCGGTGAACCTCAATACGGCGGCCGTGGCAATGGTTCTGGCAATCGCCAACTACACGCTGGTTGTCAATGGAATGGTTTTCGAAGGTATCGCCATGGGGTCATTCTCCGCGATTATCATCTACCACCTCATGCGAGCGATCTCGCGCTGGCGTGGCACGTCGATCGAGAGCGCTACTCCGGCGTCGGCGCCTGCAGGTAGTGAGCTGGAAGGCGACGCGCCGCATATTAACCCGAAGCATCCGCGTGCTTCTGCGCTTCCGATGACGCAGGCCCAGTAGCGCCTGCCACTGAAGGTGCGCATAGAGAGTTAAAGAAAAGTAATGGTGGGGAAACTTCTGTGAAGTGAAGTTTCCCCACCATTACTCTTCAGCGAAATTGAGCTCGCTTGTGGAGCCTACTTATCCGCGCTCTGGCTCTGAACTGCTTGGCAGCCTTCGATGGGTTGCATTGCGGCAGCAAATTGTTCAGCGGTGGGCTTTTTCACCATGTCCTCTTGTGTCGAGCCCATGACGACGTAGACTGTGTCGTTTGCCTGAGTGGAATCGAAGGACACAGTTGAGCCGGGGAAATACGCACGCAGCGTGTAAGCTGCATCGATTCCGCTTGCTCCTGCAAATATTGTGGCAGATGGTTTAAGTGTTGAGCCAGACCAATTGGTGGCGTCAGTGACCGATACTCCGGCAGTTTTTAGTGCTTGGGCAACTTTGGCTGCCAGGCCAGCACGTCTCGTTGAATTGTATACCTGTGCGGTAATCGTCTTCGGATCAACTGGCTTATCGGAAGTCGGGCACGGAACGGATACTGGCTTGGCTGGGGCTGAGAAGCCGGGATCGAATGGGAATGGGATCAGGCCAGTCCAGAACACGGTAGCCAGAAGAAAGAGTCCCATCATCGTGGCAATGATGGAGCCAAACACGACAGTCTGCCGGCGTTGAAGATGTTGCCGGTATTGTTCACGGGCATTGGTTTCGACGTTCACCTTACTAATTTATCGTGCCTTGTGTGTTCGTCGCACGCGTGCGGTGAATTAGCGTTCAGTGGATGGCATTTTGTCTCTGACCAAGGCGAAGGCCCGAGTGCTGGCCTGAGGAGTACTGGCCTGAGGATCGGTCAGCGTAGTCAAATATGGAAATACCTGGGAGTGGAGTAAGAGTGATTTGATATGATCGTCACGTCTGCGGGGGGGGGGGGGATTCTCCTTGCAAGAAAGGAACCACGTGTCAATGAAAAATATCAATACTTCGCGCTTCTGGCGTAAGCCAGCTGCCGCCTTTGGTGCAGTGGCGATTGCAGCGTCGGGTCTTGCAACGGGTGCCGGTTTTGGCGTGCTGGGTACGCAGAACGTGGCTTATGCGGCAGGCGAGTCGCCAGCTAGTGGAGGTGGCCAGATCGTCAAGGGTGGTGGCACCATTAATGGTGCCACGTTGCCACTTTCGAGTATCATCGAAGCTGAGGATACGACCACTGATCCTACTCCGAATAAGACAAAGTATGGTGTAACTGGTTCAGTTTCAGAGCTTCAGAAACTCGTGCGAAATGATTACCTCGGCGGTGCTGTACGTGGTAAGACGCCTGTTGATTATGGGCAGGCCGTAGGTGTTGAAGGCGTAACGGTGTATGCTCGCTGGATTGAACAGAACCAGCAGGGAACAATTACTTATGTTTCGCCTACCTACAAGACTAAAACGCTCAACGATGGACGTTTTGGCCTAATTCTTAAGCCTTACACCGATGCCAATGGCACGAAGCGAGTATTCACCGGCCAAGCTGAGGCGCTTGCTGCTGACGGTGTTCGCGAGAAACTTCAAACCTGGATCGAAACCCCGGACGGCAAGATGATGATCTTGAACCCAGCGGTGACACCGATTCCGGCGGCTGGAAACCTTATTACGCCGTCGTCGAAGACATTGACCTTCAATCCTGGAACAAATAGCGCCGTCGATGTTAACTTCCTCATCGCGGACCGCCCTGATGCAGAAGATTGGAAGGCGAAATTTCTTCCAGCAGATGTCGCCAAGGATGCCGTCACAGGTGCTGACAAGTATCAGAAGCAGGCCGTCGATACTTCCCGCAAGGGGAATGGCACTGCTTCGGGATTCGGCTACTGGAATTTCCAGCGTGCGGCGAATGCAAATCAGCTTTTCAGTTACAGCAGCAAGGATTTCTCTGATCCAGCCTTGTACAAGACCCCGATCAAGGTTTCGTACCTGTCAGATCACGCGTTGAATGAGATCGTCAAGTATCTTGGTGAAAACCCATCGAAGTTCGATAATCGGACAAAGCCAAATATGGATATTTCTGGTGCGGCATGGCGTCCTTCGGGCTGGACCTGGGAGAATGAGACGACACTCCAAAACTGGATTAATGAAAAAGTCAAGGCTGACCCAGCAAAGTGGATTGCCGAGACCATCGAGACCGAAACTGATCCAAACGGATGGTACTCGGTGAAGTTCAACGGTACGTTCGGAAATGCATACAATAAGCGCGGCTACGACGATGGCGTTTCTGTTTATTCGAACCTTTCGCGAGATAACGGCACGATGTACAAGTTGCCGAACGGCAATCAAGTCAAGGCATACGATCTATTCGGAACTGTTTCTCCGTCGGCTGATCTTGGTTCGTGGAAGTCGGACATTACTACTCGTGGTGACAACTTCCCCAAGCACGTGAACTGGAACTGGATGTATGCTGCGCCAGTTGTTGATCCTGCGTTGGGTGCTGGCTACACGGACCCCTTCTGGGGTGGACGTTGGTCGGGAGATCGAGACCTCGTTGGTAGCAGCTTCGGCCCCGCATCAGCACTTCCGAATGGTACCTACCAGTGGTTGTCTGCAAATCAGAAGATTGAGAACCTTAACTTCGGCATGATTCCGCAGAAGCTCTTCTTCAATGTGACTCCGTATGACAGTGGCACAAATCCTGCTGCTCCGAAGGACACAGCTCACACGCAGACCTACGGAATTGTTCCACTCGGTCCGGATTACAAGTATCAAGTGAAGTGGGTCAAGACGCCGATCGATGACTCTGGTAAAAGTATCGGTGGTACCGTGCCGGCAGATGAAGTTGGCAACGGCGGTATCGTGCCGATTACTATCGGCAATGACGGCTCGATTAGCGATGCGCCGATCACTGTAGACCCTGATACGAAAACTTCTTACCAGGCCATTCTGCAAATGGTTGACAAGGGCGGAAAGACTACCGATCTCGGTTACGACTCCTTTATCGCCACCCCAACTGTTGTTAAATATGAGCCTGTGAAGGCTCCAGAAGGCAAGCCAACTTCTGTTCTTCCAAAGGCAGATTACAACGGCAAGCTCGACGGTAACGGAGAGAAGCCTGAAGGCGCAACGTTCTCAGTGAATGATGCTGACCTTCCCGAAGGTTACACCCTGGTTGAATCGAAGGAAAAGGTCAATGCGCCTGGAACGATCTTCATGGATTCCGAGACTGGTGAGCTGACTGTCCAGCCTAAAGCTGGCGCGAAGGCAGATAATTCCGATGTCTTTACTGTGTCAGTAATCGTGAAGGACAAGAATCAGAAGGTCCTCGCTACTGCAAATGCGCAGATTGATCCGCAGCCTACCGATGCTCAGCGCTTCGAACCAAACCCGGTTAAGGAAGCCACCACGACAGTGGGTACTGCGATCACTACCGACCCGATTACATTTGACGATGTCACAACGGATGATAAGGAAGCGATCAGTACTGAGGCTGAGGACGGGCCGCTGTCGAAGACAACCTTTACTCTTCCTGAGAACCCAGAAGCTAAAGCGACTATTGATGCTGCTACCGGCAAAATCACTGTTCCGGCTGATGCTCCTGAGGGTAAGCACACCTACCCCGTTACGGTAACTTATCCGGATAAGACGACCGATACCGTCAGCGTTGTTGTCAATGTCAAGCCAAAGGTTCAAGAAGCTGACATTTACGCTCCTGAGTACATTCCAGCTAAATTCCCGAATGGCACGGCTTTGAGAATTCACGCGCCTGCCGATAAGAGTGGAAAGCAGCTCCCGTCGAATACGAAGTTCGCTCCTCAGGATCAGAGTAAACTTCCAAAAGGCGTGAAAGTGAACGAGAATGGCACGATCTCGATCAACCCTGAAAACGGCCTGAAGGTTAACGAAGAAACCACCATCCCTGTTACTGTCAAGTATCCAGATGGTTCTTCCGAAGTAATCGAAGCTAAGGTCACCAAGACCCCGAATACTGCAGATCAGACCAACCCAGGTGCAGGAACTGCTGAAGGACTGCCGGGTAAGGGTGTGCCGGTAACATTCGACGGTACAGATAAGATTCCCGCAGACTCCACTATTACTGCGAATCCGAAGCCAGGGGCCAATACCCCTGCGTTCACCTTTACAGTAAATGGTGAAGGCGGCGTGAAGGTTAACATCCCAGAAGCAGCAACACCTGGTACATATGATGTGCCGGTAACTGTTACCTACCCAGACCGGTCAACCGACACAACCACCATCACTGTGAAGGTTCTTTCGGGTGAAGATAACCCGAATCCGCCGACTGGTGCTTCGCAGCATGTGACTTTTGGCGTCAGAATTGATGGCAAGGCTGTGCTTTCGGGCGGGCCAGGAGCGTTTGACAAGAACCTGCCAGCATCTCTCAAGGATCTCGTTGTCACCCTGACCGCGCAGGATGGCAAGCAGTACAAGTCCACTGATGGTGGTTCGACCTGGCTTGGTACGAAGGACTTCCCCGTGGTAATGAACTTCGGTCTTGCCGATTTCAAGCCAGGCACCTACACGGTTACAGTCGATGGTGAAGAGGATGCTAACAAGGACAAACTCGTTCTCAAGGCGAACTCCCAGCTCCGTGACGGTGCGAAGATAGAAATTAAGGAAGAGACTCCGAATCTGTTTGTTGAGTTCCTCAAAGACTCTGACGGTGACGGCGTGAATGACGACAAGGATCTGTGCGCGGGTACTGAGTCGGGTTCACGGGTTGACGATACCGGTTGCTCTATCTCGCAGAAGTATGACGCGAAGTACGCCGACACAAAGATCAAGGGTGGAGCAACCGAGAGTGCTTTCCCCACCTTCGACGACGTTACGACGCCAGAGAAGGAAACAGCTAAAGACATTCCTGCTGGAACGACGTTCAAGCTGGATCCTGAGTTCGAAAAGAAAACAGCGACAGACTACCCTGGTTACACTTTCGCTGTTGACAAGAACAACGGTGAAGTAAAGGTGACGGCACCGGCTGACGCCAAGGATGCCACCATTAAAGTCCCTGTCGTTGTCACATACAACGACGGCACTGACGACGTGACGAAGCTTGTCGAAGAAAAGGTAATCGCGAACTTCACAGTAACGCCATTGGATAATGCGAAGTATGATCCAAAGGTCACCCCGATCACGAAGGACTTCGGCACGCGGACCACTGAGGATGAAGTGAAGAATGCAGTGACTGTTCCGAACTTCCCGAAGGATGGCAAGCAACCGAAGATCACGGTTGATCCGGGTCAGACCATGCCTGATGGTAAGACTTCTGGTGAGACTAAAATCAAAGTCACGGTGACGTACCCAGATGGTTCGGTCGACAAAGTCGTAGTTCCGGTGACTGTTCGCGACATGCCGTGGATGGAGATTGTCCCGATTGCTGGTGTTGGGGCTATTGACGATCAGACGGTTGTTGAAGGTAAGCCGATCAAGGACGTGGCCGTAAAGACTGCGGATAAGGATGCGAAGGTCTCGATTTCTGGTCAGCCTAAGGGTATTGAGCTCAAGGATGGCGTGATTTCGGGTACTCCGATCGTGTCTGATTGGGGCAAGGATGAGGAGTCGCGTGATTTCACTGTGTCCGTGACTGCTTCTAACTCTGATGGTTCGAAGTCGAAGACTACGTTCGTGATCACTGTTCAGCGCGATACTAATCGTGATTCGGATGGTGATGGTTTGAGTGATGATCAGGAGAAGAAGCTTGGTACTGATCCGAATAAGGCTGACACTGATGGTGATGGTCTGAAGGATGGTGACGAGGTCAATAAGTTCAAGACTGATCCGAAGTCGGCTGATACTGATAAGGATGGGGTCAATGACGGTGATGAGGTCACTGGTGCGAAGAACCCGTTCAAGGATGGTAAGTCTGATCCGAAGGGTGAGCCGGGGAATACTGATCCGAATAAGGCTGATTCTGATGGTGATGGTGTCAAGGACGGCGATGAGCTGAATACGAAGGTTGACCCGAAGACCGGTAAGACTGTTTCGAGTGGTGACACTGATGCTGTTACGGATCCGAATAAGGCTGATTCGGATGGTGATGGTTTGAGTGATGATCAGGAGAAGAAGCTTGGTACTGATCCGAATAAGGCTGACACTGATGGTGATGGTCTGAAGGATGGTGACGAGGTCAATAAGTTCAAGACTGATCCGAAGTCGGCTGATACTGATAAGGATGGGGTCAATGACGGTGATGAGGTCACTGGTGCGAAGAACCCGTTCAAGGATGGTAAGTCTGATCCGAAGGGTGAGCCGGGGAATACTGATCCGAATAAGGCTGATTCTGATGGTGATGGTGTCAAGGACGGCGATGAGCTGAATACGAAGGTTGACCCGAAGACCGGTAAGACTGTTGCTGATCCTCAGGCGACTGACAAAGTTACCGATCCCAACAGCTTCCCAGCAACACCGCTCGTACCAATTCCAAACGTCACCTACCCAGGCGAGACCAAGGTTGAGCAAGGTAAGACAGCCACCATCCCTGCTCCGAAGGATAAGGATGGCAAGTCCCTTCCGGAAGGCACCAAGTACGATCGCACGCCAAAGACTCCAGGTTGGGCCAAGGTGAATCCAGATGGTTCGCTGATCCTTACCCCAGGTAAGGATGTCAAGCCTGGTAAGTACGACGTCGAGGTGAAGATCACCTTCCCGAACGGTACCTCTGTGGTCAAGAAGGTTCCGGTAACGGTCCTTGGAGCGGTTCAGTAGGCTCCGAAGGCGTCACCATTGAAGAAGGCACTGCCCTTCACTGGTTCGTCGGTTGCTGGTCTTGGTGGAATGGCTGTGGTTTTGGTTGCTGCAGGTGCAGTAATTGCCGCAACTCGCCGCAAGGAAAGCAACTAAATGAGAGCACGCGAGAGGGAGACTTCTCGTAAGTGACACAGTGGGCCCGGCGCTAAAAGCGCCGGGCCCACTGACGTTGTCATACATGAAATCGAGATGTGAACGTTGAGAGGAATCCAGTTGACTCTCAATGAAATTGTCAAGCTCCGATGAAAAACCCGGAGGCTTGATTTCCAAGCCTCCGGGCATTTGGCGGAGGTAGGGAGATTCGAACTCCCGAGGGCTTGCACCCAACACGCTTTCCAAGCGTGCGCCATAGGCCGCTAGGCGATACCTCCACGCACACCACAATCGTGGCGTGCCCATTTATCCTACGTGTTCCGTGGAGAAAAAGAAAATCGAACCGAAGCATTTTTTGCGGTGGAATGTGCCACAAAATAACAAGTACTACATCGTCTTCTCAGTGCGACAGACCGCTCATTTTCGTGAATCCGCTTGGCGTTACGTTGGTAAATTCGGTAACCTGGAGCAAGACTCCTCACGTGGCGTCATCTGATGTAACTCCCCAGGGCAGGAATGCAGCAAGGAAACGTTAGCTCTGGCGGGTGCGTGGGGAGTCCTCATTTTCTCTCACGCGTCCTAACATGCGGAGCTAATCATCAGACCGTTCAGGTATTTACCGCTGGCGTAACGATGAGCCTCCCCCTCCCCCACATCGCCCACATCGGCGAAAGTGATCACAATTTTTTGTCATACCCTAACCGGTAGACTAGGACACGTGAGTATCGCATTGTATCGTCGCTATCGTCCCGAGAACTTCCAGGAGGTCATTGGGCAATCCCATGTGACCACGCCGCTGATGGCTGCCTTGGCATCAGGGCGGACGACCCACGCCTATTTGTTTTCTGGCCCGCGTGGGTGCGGGAAAACTACTTCCGCGCGTATCCTTGCACGATGTCTCAACTGCGTGGAATACCCCACCGACACCCCGTGCGGGAAGTGTGATTCGTGTCGTGAGTTAGCGCGTAACGGTTCGGGCTCACTCGACGTCGTCGAACTCGACGCAGCGTCACACGGCGGTGTGGATGACGCGCGCGAGCTGCGTGAGCAAGCGGGTTTCGCGCCTGTCCGTGATCGCTTCAAAATTTTTATTATCGACGAAGCACATATGGTGTCGAACCAGGGCTTTAACGCCCTGCTAAAAGTGGTCGAGGAACCACCCGAGCATGTGAAATTTATCTTTGCGACCACTGAACCTGAGAAGGTGATCGGCACGATCCGATCGCGTACGCATCACTATCCGTTCCGTCTGGTTCCACCCACTGAACTCGAAGATTATCTTGCTCAGGTGTGCGCGAATGAGGGGATCGAGGCTCCACGTTCAGTCCTCAGCCTCGCTGTACGCGCAGGTACCGGGTCTGTTCGTGACACGATGTCTGTTCTTGACCAACTTATTGGTGGCTCTGAAAATGGCGTGTTGAACTATGAGCGCGCAGTGGCACTACTGGGATACACATCGGCAGCGTTGCTTGATGAAGCAGTAGCAGCGATCGCTGAGCGTGACGGCGCACACCTGTTCAGTGTGGTTGATTCAGTTGTGAAAAGTGGACATGATCCGCGCCGTTTTGTGGAGGATCTTCTCCAACGTTTGCGCGATTTGATGATTATCGCGCTCACGGGCGAAGCTGCTCGTGATGTTTTCGTCGCTGTCCCAGAAGATCAGTACTCACGTATGGTGCGGCAGGCAATGAATCTTGGTGCGAGCCGCGCATCCCATTGTGCCGACCTGGTCAACGAGGCGCTATCGCAGATGGTGGGTGCTACTGCGCCAAGACTCCAGCTTGAGTTGCTCTGTGCTCGGCTTATCGTCAACGAGGGGACAAATCTACGTTCATCCTCTCCCGACGCCGGTGGGGCAGGGAACTCACAGGTGTCAGCGAACGTCGGAACTACGGGGCGTGGGCCAGCTGTGCCTCCGCCGGCGCAGCTGGCGAAACTGAAGAGGAGTCCGCAAGAGGCTGCGCGCACTGCTGCACATCCTGGGCAACCTACGCACAGCCGAGGAATGAATGCCCCTCAGAATCAGAGGATGCCGCAGACGCCAGCGTCGAGTGCCCAGGTTGCTCCCCAAGACCGGCCGATGCCGCAGATGCCGGGGGCAGAGACTGTAGAGCGTCCTCATCATGTTCCAGTGTCGCCTCGTCAGGAACAACCATCGGCCGAGAAACCACAGGAACAGGCTGTTCACAGTGCGCCACGTGAGGCGGCGTCACAAAAGAAACCTGCTGTGGATCCATCACGTGCTCTGAATGCAGTTCGCGGCCGCTGGGAGGACGTGCTGTCCACAGTGAAGAACACGTCGAAAGTTGCTGGCTCACAGCTTGCGGCATCTTTTGGGCCAATCGCATTTGAAGATGGCGCCCTCGTGATCGGTTTTTCGCAGCCTGGATTAGCACAGGCTTTTGGGCGGCACACAGGAGAAGTCTCGGCTGCAATCGGCAAAGTATTCGGAAAGTCTTTGCCCGTTGAGGCACGTGTGGGGGAACAGCCTTCGGGAGGTCAGAGGGACAGCACGCGTCCTCCGGTGCCCAATTCGCGAGAGAATACGGACACTGATCGCCCAAAAGTTGAGGCCGCGCAGGCCGCGGCTCCTGATCGCGCCAATAACAACGCCCATGAAAGGGTTTCTCATGGAAAGGCTACTGCGGAGCACACTGCACATGAGCTCCCGCTAGCAACATCGGCTGCTGAACAAGGTCGCGCTTTTCCTCAGCCAGGGCCACTTGGCGAGCCGAAGGATGGGCTTGAGGAAACTGCTCACCCTGAGGACGATCCTGTCTATCACCAGGATCCGAGTCGTGAACCCGAGGCTCGTGCCTTGGCAGATCCTGCAGGTGTGCTTGGGCCGTTGCTCAGTGGTGAGGTGGAATTTGCCGGCGAGGATCATACGCGTGCCTCCGCCCCAATGGGGAAATCTTCGGCGCTCCCGCAGACTCCTGCTCCCACCTTGGATGTGCCGGTTCGTCAAGATCCGATCCATGAGGAAGGGCCTGTTCCTGGATACGAATATATTCCGCCTGAATTTGAACCAGTGCCCGAAGAGGAATTCGAACCGTATAATCCAGCGGCAATGACACATGAGACGCCGTTCTATGCCCAAAATATGCCGGCGCCTCCTCCCCAGGTGTTTCCGACCAGTCAGCATCAGTCAACTGCGGCACCGGTGAGAACACCTGCGGTTCCTCATGAACCGAGCGCAACGGATAATTTCGTTGCTGATACTGCCCGAATGTTAGGGCGTGCGCCTGAACATCAGTCGTCGCACATGAAGGCAGCCACAATTGACGTGGCTAAGCTTGCCGCTGCCCACCAGAAGAAAGCAGAAGAGCAAGACGACTGGGACGAAGTGACGGATGATGACCCAGAAATCTCCGTCGCTGAAAACGCCGGGGTGAATATCCTGGTGGAAAAGCTTGATGCCCAAATCGTTGAAGAAATCCCGTTAGAGGAGGCACACTGATGGCTGGAGTCTACGACGGCGCAGTACAACAGTTGATTGATGAACTCGGACGCCTGCCCGGTGTTGGCCCCAAAAGTGCCCAACGCATTGCGTTTTACTTGCTTGAAGTAGATAGTGCAGAGGTCGAAGCACTCGTCAGTGCCCTTCAGGCGGTCAAAACAAAGGTTCGTTTCTGCTCAATTTGTGGCAATGTCACTGAAAGCGATATCTGTTCTATTTGTTCCGATCCACGCCGGCTTGATTCCGTGATCTGTGTGGTTGAAGAAGCGAAAGATATTGTTGCTATTGAGCGTGCGCGCGAATACCGCGGCCGTTACCACGTGCTCGGCGGAGCTATTGACCCTATCGCCGGTGTTGGCCCAGATCAATTGCGCATTCGTGAGCTGTACTCGCGTCTTGGCACTGGCGAGGTAAAAGAAGTCATTCTTGCCATGGATCCGAATGTGGAAGGTGAGGCCACGGCCACATATCTGTCGTTAAATCTTGCGCACATGGGAGTAGTCGTCTCGCGTTTAGCTTCGGGATTGCCTGTTGGCGGTGACCTAGAATACGCAGATGAAATGACGATCTCGCGTGCGCTCGAAGGACGAACTCGATTGAGTGAGCCAACAACGTTGCCATCGGCGATCTGACAAGCGTCGGCGATCTGAAACGACGTCGGCAGACACGCCTACTTGCATGTTGGCCCCCGACTCTTGGGCACCCGGCACAGTTGGGCTGCTGGAATGCCCAGCACACCCGACTGCGTCCCTCCTCTCTCACGCTCGGCAGCAGGGAGGAATGCGAGCGAAAACTTGTAGGGCGTGAGCGAAAAAAGTCACGTATAGTCTTGTGCGGAAGTCAGCCCGGCGCACCGGCGTCGGCACACACTGTGAACAGTAAGGCGAGATTATGGCCAACTCCCGATACGAACTCAATAAGCAACTTGCGCAGATGCTCAAAGGCGGCGTCATTATGGACGTCACGAATGCTGATCAGGCACGCATTGCTGAAGAAGCCGGAGCGTGTGCTGTGATGGCGCTTGAGCGCATCCCGGCAGATATTCGTGCTGCAGGCGGTGTATCACGTATGAGCGATCCGCGCCTGATCAAGGAAATTCAGCAGGCCGTATCGATCCCCGTCATGGCGAAGGTCCGTATTGGCCACTTCGTTGAGGCTCAGGTACTTCAGGCGCTTGAGATCGATTATATCGACGAATCCGAAGTGCTTTCGCCCGCGGACAACGTCTACCACATCGACAAGAGCACCTTCGACGTTCCGTTCGTGTGCGGTGCCAAAAACCTCGGCGAAGCGCTTCGCCGAATTGCTGAAGGCGCGTCGATGATCCGCACGAAGGGTGAGCCTGGCACGGGCGACGTCGTCCAGGCAGTGACGCACATGCGTCTGATTCAGTCTCAGATCCGCCACGTTGTGGGGCTGCGTGACGACGAAGTGTTCGAGCACGCTAAGCAGCTTGCCGTTCCTGTGGAGCTACTTCGCCAGGTCAAGGACGCTGGCAAGCTTCCGGTGGTGAACTTTGCTGCCGGTGGTGTGGCCACTCCAGCCGACGCCGCGCTAATGATGCAGCTTGGAGCCGAGGGCGTGTTCGTTGGCTCGGGTATTTTCAAGTCAGGCGATCCTGCAAAGCGTGCAGCCGCAATCGTGAAGTCTGTGACGAACTTTGAGGACGCGGCGTTGATCGCTGAGCTCTCCGAGGACCTTGGCGAAGCGATGGTGGGAATCAACGAAGCTGAGATTGATCTTCTCATGGCGGAGCGCGGTCAATGACCGGTAAAACCGTAGGAGTTCTTGCTGTTCAAGGTGCGTTCATTGAACACTGTCGTCGGTTAGAAGAACTCGGCCTTCGTGCAGTTGAACTGCGTCACACAGCACACGTGCGCTGTTCACTTGACGGCTTGGTTCTCCCTGGCGGAGAGTCAACAGTCCAGAGCAAGCTCCTGCATGAGCTGGATATGTTTGATCCGTTAGCAGAGGCTCTTGGCGGTGGAATGCCAGTATTCGGCACATGTGCCGGGCTGATTCTGCTAGCCCAACACGTGATGAACGGTCCAGTATCGGGGATCGATGGCGCACACGCAGCGATGCCAACGAACTCAGCTGTGGAGATCAACGGTTTCGCAACGATGCCGGTGACGGTGGTGCGCAACGCTTACGGGCGCCAACTGGGGAGCTTTTACATCGACGATGGCCTTTACATGAGTAACGATCACGGCGAAGCGACGCGCAACGATCCGGTCACGATCCCGATGACCTTTATCCGAGCACCTCACATTGCCCAATGGGGTGAGGGAGTGGACGTCATCGCGCAATTGCCCAACGGTACGCCTGTGGCGGTGCGCTACGAGAATCAAATCGGAGCAACATTCCAACCCGAACTTGATTCTGACCTGCACATATACGAGGCCTTCGCTCGTATGCTGTAGATCGGGATTTTTGTTTGGCCTCCATGCAGTAGGTGGGTGGGAGAATGCGTGAGGCAATCTCCCACCCACCTACTGTTATTCCATAATCACAGGAATTGTGGTGGTCTCAGTCTGCGGGATCAGTGCCTGCTCATCTGGTCGGTGTACCAGCACGTCATTGATATATGACTCGATGACATCTTTCATTGGTACGTCATGACCCGCCTTTTCAGACATGTACCAGCGGTGTTCGAGCACCTCATGGAAAATCTCGGCGCGTTGGAGCTTTCCTGCCAGCTCGCGTGGAATCGCATTGACGGTAGGCTCGAATACTTCCGTCATCCATTGATGAGCCACCACAGACAGCGGGAGTGAATCGCGTCCTGTGAGTGTGCGATACGAATCAAGATCATTCATCATGCGCCTGGCTTGTTGCTCTTCAACGTCCATGCCGGTCAATCGCATGATTTGACGTGAATAATGCCCGGCGTCCACCACCATCGGTTGGATCGAAAGCTGTGTGCCATCAATATCGGTGGACATCGACATCTCACCGACATCGAATCCGAGCTGATTGAGCCGATTAATTCGCTCGTCCACACGCCAACGATCAGATAACGAGAAAGATTCTGCTTCAGTGAGCTCCGCCCATAGCGCATGGTAGCGCTCTTCGAAACGGTTTCCGACGGCGATTGCATCGAATTCTTCGTCAAGAATCCCACCGGCTTGAAGATCCATCAGCTCTCCGATGATATTTGTGCGCGCAACATCGATATCGTAGGCGCGTTTACGCGGCGAAAGATTCGCTTCAAGTTCGCCCGTTTCCGCATCAACAAGATAGGCAGCATACTCGCCAGCATCGCGCCGAAAGAGCGTATTCGATAGCGACACATCGCCCCAGAAAAAGCCGATGAGATGCAAACGCACCATCAGTACGGTGAGCGCGTCGGTGAGACGATTGACAGTCTCTGGGCGCATTGAGGACTGTTGAGAGAAAATTGCGCGGTACGGCAAAGAATAGGGCAGGTGGTGTGTAATCAACACGGCGTTGAGCGGTTCACCGGCGTCGTCATAACGGCCAGTAATGACAGCGAGCGCATCGACACAGGGAGCATCAATACGATCGAGATCGCGAAGCATCTCGTATTCGTGGTGCGCTACCTCTTCGCCAATTTCCTTGATCGCGATGATCTCGCCTTCGAGGTTGACGAATCTCACAACGTGGCGGGAGATGCCTCGCGGGAGTGTCGCGATGAGCTCCTCAGGCCACTCTTCGAGCGGAATGTTCCACGGCAGATCGAGTAACGCTGGCACAACTTTCGCCGACGTAATCTGAAGCGCCTTTGGTGGCATTCGCAGATCCTTTCTTTGCGGTCTTAAGAATCTCAGTCTACTCGCCGACGCCGGTGGTACGGCCGAGCTGGAGAATAATCGGCGCGCTGGTGTTGCGTCTACTCGCCGACGCCGGTAGGCACGCTTCTGAGCGGGGTTGGTTTAGAAAACATTGCTCCATCAATCAGGGCCGGTTGCTGGAGTTCCAGCAACCGGCCCTGATGAAACACAACGAGACTTTTCTCAGTCACCCAGGCGAATGCCCGAAGATGCTGCGAAGAAGTGCGCATGTTCAAGCTGTGGACGCAAGTACACAATCGAGCCTGGCATCGGGTTCATCGTCGGAGGTGTACGCACAGTGACGATGTCGGAGTTGTCGCCAGAGCCAAAGCGCTCAGCTTCGCGCTCCTGGCCAACGATGTGGCCATGGACGTAAGCATCCGAACCCAGACCCTCAACGAAGGTCACCTTCAACGGGATTGACTGCTCAGCTTCGGACACGACGTCGAAAGCTTCAGGGCGCAGGCCCACGATGATCTTGCCATTATCCTCAGCGGTGACTCCTGCTGCAACATTGGCTGGAACAGGGATCGACGCATCACCGAAGCGAGCAACACCACCCTCGAGTGTCCACGGGCCGAGGTTCATTGCCGGCGAGCCGATGAAGCCTGCAACGAAGGCGTTTGCCGGACGGGAGAACATTTCTGCCGGGGAAGCCACCTGCTGAAGCACACCGAAGTTCAGCACTGCAATGCGGTCACCCATGGTCAGAGCTTCGGTCTGATCGTGGGTCACGTACACGGTGGTGATACCCAGTTCGCGCTGGAGCGAAGCGATCTGGGTACGGGTCTGCACACGCAGCTTCGCATCCAGGTTCGACAGCGGTTCGTCCATGAGGAACACTTGCGGTTCACGCACGATGGCGCGGCCCATGGCCACGCGCTGACGCTGACCACCTGACAGTGCCTTCGGCTTACGCTCAAGGTATGGAGTGAGATCGAGAATCTCTGCGGCCTTCGCCACGCGCTCCTTAATCACGTTCTTGTCCACACCAGCGATCTTCAGGGCGAAGCCCATGTTCTCGCCGACGGACATGTGTGGGTAGAGTGCGTAGTTCTGGAAGACCATAGCGATGTCGCGATCCTTGGGGGAGACGTCGGTGACGTCGCGATCCCCAATGAAGATCTTTCCGGAGTTCACATCTTCGAGGCCTGCGAGCATACGCAGAGCGGTTGACTTGCCCGAACCCGAAGGCCCAACGAGAACCAGGAATTCGCCGTCGGCAATATCGAGGTTCAAAGAATCAACTGAAGGAGTGGTGTTTCCCGGGTAGACGCGGGTAGCGTTTTGATAAGTAACGGTAGCCATTGCTGGTCCCTCCACCGGCAGGTACGTGCCGGACGATCCGAGTGAAAGGTGCCTATATATAAAAGACACGATGCCCACGTCGGTGTGAGCACCGTGTCGATTATTTCACAGCTTTGCGTATTGGTCTACCGCAAAAGTCACTACGTGTTCTGTGGGAGTGCAGTGACATCACATTTGATGAGCAATAGGGCAAAATGAGAGAAGTGACCTGGGAGGGGTGATCGTGGAACGTAGAGAAATTGGCGGCTATCAGCTCGTTGAGCGCATCGGCGTCGGGGGGATGTCAACGGTGTACGAGGCAATCGACGGCGGCGGCACACGGGTCGCGTTGAAGCTTCTTCATCCTGCGCTTTCTGCTGACCCCGCTGCGCGAGTGCGCCTGAAACGCGAGGTTGCAATGCTTCAACGTGTGCGTGGCCCGTACGTGGCGCAGATTCTCGACGCTGAAACTGATGACACAGACGTCTTTATCGTCACTGAGCTAATCGATGGGCCGACTCTCGACGACGACGTGGCTCAACAAGGAGTGTTCACGGGGGACGATCTTGCCCAACTTTCGCGAGAACTTGGCGAGGCGCTGGAATCAATCCATGCTCAAGGCGTCCTCCATCGAGACGTCAAGCCGTCGAATGTGATGCTCGGGCAAAACGGGCCGGTGCTCATCGATTTCGGTATTTCTCAATTGGGCGACGATCTGCGCCTGACTCAGACTGGCTCTCTGACCCACACACCTGGCTGGGCGGATCCTCGAGTGATTCGTGGGAGCGCGCCGGATGAACTGGCAGATTGGTGGTCGATGGCTGCGGTGATTGCATTCGCTGCGACGGGACGGCCACCTTTCGGGCGCGGTAACACTTCAGCTGTGATGAATCGCGTTCTTGCAGGTGAAGCAGATCTTTCCGGGTTGCCGGATCGCCTCGCCGCCGCTTTCCGTGCGGCTCTGTCGCCTAACGAATCGGCGCGTCTGCCGTACACGACGCTTCAAAAAGTGCTCGATGACGCCAGCTTTTCCCCGATGATTCCGGTTGGTGAGAGTGCCGAAGAGGCCGACGACGGGGTGGCTCGTGCCGAGGTGGCCGACGACGCCGAGGCGGCACCGAGCGTTGAGCTGACCGCTATTCTGGAGCGTCCAGCTGTGATTGAGCCTCCCGTTGTGCTTGAGTCCGCACCCGCCGTCGAGCCAACTCGTGTGATGACGACGCCCGCGGAACAGCCAACTGCTCTCTATCCGCAACATCCACCTGTCTCGTATGCGCCGCAGGAAGCCAAGGTGACCGAACCGCCGTCGATTCCGCAGTGGATGACACCCCCACGGACATTTCCGCTCTTTTTCCTCGCACTTGCAGTCGCTGTGGCGTTGATTGGGGGCGCACGCCCGTGGGCCACCATGATTGCGGTGATTGCTACCCTCTGGTGTGCTGACATTGTGGGGGACACCCGCGAAGAACTCATCAATCGACGGTATCGACACGGTGGCCCTTATACAGGGGAATCTCTCCGGTCTCTCGTCCGCCTGCCATGGGTCATGGTGACGGCAACATTGAGGTTGGCTATGTCGGTATTAGTTGGCGGAACAATCGCTATGGGTGCCGGTTGGGTGATGGTGCAAATGGATATCGCGAGATCAAGGTCTCTATATTCCACAGTCGTCGGGCTTGCTGTTGTGGTGATCTGGATGTTTGCTGCCTCCCACAAGGCGCGGGAGGGAGTGCGTTACATGATGGAGTCTGTCACTCCGACTTCTGGGTATCGGGCGTTGTGGGTGGTCTTTGCAATGGTGGCAGCCGCCGGAGCGTATGTTTTCTGGCGGAGTGGATCGACAGTCAACCTCACCCCTTTTGGAAGAATTCTTTTCTAGGTTAAACTTTCAACTGAAACTTACGGATGTAACTCATGCGCCGGCGTTGGGGCAAGAAAGGACATCATGGCACCCAAACAAACTCCCGGGACCACGTCAGTCAAACTCTCGAAAGAAGAGCGTCGCGCCGCTGTTCGAGAAAAAGCACGTGCGCTGAAGGAAGCTGAGGCAAAGCGCGCTCGCCGAAACAAGATCGTTGGTATTGTTGTGGCGGCTATTGTTGCTGTTGTCGTGATCGTGACTTCTTACATGGTACTGACCTCGAATAGCAGTGAAGCAAAGTACGGCGGAACGGCTCGCGCACTTGACATCAAGAACGTTGACGAAGACTACGGAATCACCATTAACGCCAAGGGTGAGGCTGGTAAGAAAGTTGACGGGAAGCCAGAAGTGGCCATTTACTCTGATTTCCGTTGCCCGTTCTGCCAGCAGCTCGAACTCCAGAACAAGGATGTCATCAATTCTTACAGTTCAGAAGGAAAGATTGGCTTCAAGTTCTATCCCGTCAATATCCTTCATCAGCCATTCTCTGCCACGGGTGCTGCAGCGATCTTCTACACCGCAACGTATGCACCTGAAATCGCACGACCCATGTTCGAAGCTCTGATGGAACAAGGCGCGAAAACTGCCGAGTCCTCCGCAGAGCAAGCAACTCCTGAAGATATTCGTGAGGTTGCCAAGAAACTTGGAATGAAGGACAAGGATCTTGAGGATATGGCCGCAACGATTACGTCGAAGGAATGGGCGGATTACGTTACGAAGGCGACTCAGGCGTTTAGTGATAAGGGTTACAACGGTACGCCAACCGTGACCGTTGACGGTAAGAAGGTTGACGTCAGGATTGAGCAGTTCCCACAGATGCTCGCTGATATCAGCGCTGGTAAGGCCATCCCTGAAGCTCCCAAGGAGAGCTGATAGCAATTTTGCATGAACAAAAACGGCGCTAAATAGCCAAATGTTCATCAAAGAATGAGGCGAGGAACGCATAACTAGCGTTCCTCGCCTCATTCTGGCAAAATATTCCCGTTGGCTAGACCATCTAGCCCACGCCTCCTTAGCTCAGTTGGTAGAGCATCTGTCTTGTAAACAGAAGGTCGTCGGTTCGAGTCCGACAGGGGGCTCTCTTTTTTACCCGAAATACCGCCACTTGCGGTAGTTGCCAATTTGCTCATGCTGGTTTAGTAGACCCATTAGTAGACCCATTTGAAACTCCGGAAAGGCGCTTCGGATGGCTATGTCCAAAGGCTCATGCCTCCGCACCGTAGGGCACAGGATTTATTAGATTGCGTCGCCGTATGCGCGGCGGTGGTACATGAGGCGCATCATACGGCGGCGACACTACTCTTCGAAGCTGGAGGAGAACCCGAAATCATTTAGAAAACCTGTGGTGTGCCCTCAGAATTTGCCGGTATAAGAATGAGTGGAATTGAGTTGCTGACAAACACCTCAGCGGTCTTACCGTTGGAAAGTTCTAGCGTCACCAATGCGCCCTTCACTCCTGATGTAGCTATCGCTTCCCTAACGCGATTGGCTGACTTTTCCGTGATTTTGAGCGAGACAGATTTATTGTCCCTGTCGTTCAACGGATACTGCAATCGGTAATACATCGCGTATCACCTCCTCTCAAGAACTCAGTTCATGTTCAACTATAGTTCGCGGAGGCGGAGCGTGACGATCTTCGGATGCTCCGGGGTGCCCGCCACGACGCAGTTCACGACGATGCGGGCGCCGTCGCTTTTCGCACTATAAACAGCCACATAGCCGCCTTCTTCACCGCCGAGACCTTCGTATCGTTTACCAATAATAGAACTTCGAGTCATATTTGCGACTAGCAAGTTGCAGCTTCAAACGAACGCAAAGAGAGCGTTTATGGTGAAATTGTGTTGTGGTGGACGAGATGGCACGCTCACCTCGTTCCTGATGCCGTGATCTAAGGGAGAAAAATGACCGATTCGAAAGTGCTGCTGTTTTACAAGTTCGCGCCTCTGCCAGATCCACTTGCAGTGAAGATGTGGCAGAAGAACCTCTGCGAGAAGTTGGGGTTGCGTGGTCGTCTCCTTATCTCCCGTGATGGCATCAACGGAACGCTTGGTGGCACGGTTCAGGCGTGCAAGGCATACGTCAAGGAATTGAAGAACTACCCGCCATTCGCCGATGTTGACATGAAATGGTCGGAGGGGACTGGCATGGGTGAGGATGGATTCTCTCGCGATTTTCCGCGTCTTTCGGTCAAGGTGCGCGATGAAATTGTGGCATTCGGTGCTCCTGGCGAACTTAAAGTTGGCCCAGAAGGTGTGATCGGTGGCGGTGTTCACGTCAAGCCTGAGGAAGTTGAAAACCTCATCCATGCAAACCCAGATCTTGTCTTCTTTGACGGACGTAACAAAGTGGAGTGGGAGATCGGCCGATTCGAAGGCGCCGTCGTCCCTGACACCACCACGACGCATGACTTCATCGCTGAGCTTGAATCAGGCAAGTTTGATGACATCAAGGACAAGCCGATCTTGACGTACTGCACGGGCGGAATTCGCTGTGAAGTCCTCTCAGCATTAATGAAGAACCGTGGGTTCACCCAGGTCTATCAGCTCGACGGCGGCATTGTCCGGTACGGCGAAAAGTTCGCCAACTCTGGACGCTGGCAGGGCTCGTTGACGGTGTTTGACAACCGTGAGGTCATAGATTTCGACGGCGAGGCAGCCAAACTCGCCCAGTGTCATACCTGTGGTGCGCCGGCTGGACGTCTGCATAACTGCGATGAACCCTCGTGCCGCACGCGTATGCCTGTGTGTGAGGATTGTGTGCATAAGCCGGCGTTCTGCGACGAGCACATGAATGTGAGCGCCTAGCGTTTGGCGCTTTTCAGCGGCTCAAATCCCAGTTAATTGGCTCAGCGCCCTGCTCCACGAGCAGGGCGTTTGCGCGCGTAAATGGGCGGGACCCGAAGAATCCTCGCGAAGCTGACAGCGGCGACGGATGTGGCGAGGCGATAATGGGAATTCCGCTGAGTAACGGAGCAAGTTCTTGTGCTTGTTTCCCCCAAAGAATCGCTACCAGCGGGCGCCCACGCCGTGCCAACGTACGGATGGCGTGGTCAGTGATGCGTTCCCAGCCTTTTCCGCGATGTGATGCTGGAACCCCGGGGGTGACGGTCAATACCCTGTTCAAGAGCATCACCCCACGTTCGGACCACGGCGTGAGGTCACCATTGGGTGGCATTGGCACACCAGTGTCGGTGACGAGTTCCTTAAAAATATTGGCGAGACTGCGTGGAAGCGGACGCACATCGGCGTTTGCTGAGAAGCTCAATCCGATTGGGTGTCCGGGAGTGGGGTAGGGGTCTTGTCCCACGATGAGTACCTTCACCTCGTCAAGAGGGTATGTGAACGCTCGAAGAATGTTGGCGCCTTGCGGGAGGTAACCGCGACCAGCCGCATTTTCTTCGCGGAGAAAATTACCCATGGCATGAATACTGTCTTCGATGGGTGTTAATTCACGTGCCCAACCGGGATCGATGTTCGCGATGCTCATGAGCTTAGTGTAACGCTCGGTGTGTGTAGTGCTGTTGGGGAGATTTTCTCCCGACGTCGGAAATTTTCCGTGGAGTATGCTCCAGTTGGACGTTGATTCGGCAACGTTCGTGTGCTCTCGCGCTGCTCGTAACTTACGGTGCAGTAACTTAGGGGTGAGAAACATATGTGGTTCGTATCCGAAGGAGATCAGGTGGCCATGACAACATCGACGTCGATCGTCACAAACCCTATCCGTATCAAGGCGCTTCCTGCGGTGCAGTCGGCGGTGCTTATTGCCGCAGCGACAGCGCTCATCGCATTTGCCTCGCAAGTGAAGATCCCGGTGGGGCCAGTCCCCATCACGTTGCAAACTCTCGTCATCCCACTTATCTCGCTTGCTTTAGGCTTCCGACGCGCCGTCATCACCACTGTTGTCTACATTGCGGTAGGTCTTGCGGGTGCCCCCGTTTTTGCTGGCGGTCTAGGTGGTACGTCGATTCTTCTCGGGGCAACTTTTGGGTATCTTCTTGGGATGGTCGGCCAGGCGGCGATCATCGGGTGGATGTCTGATCGTGGCGTGACGTCGGGGTGGCGTTATGTGGGCGGAATGCTCGGCGCTTTCACGGCACCTTTCGTGCCAGGGTTGATTTGGCTGGCAGTCTTCTTGGGAAGTGGTGCAACATGGGTCACCGTTCTGAGTGTGGGGTTGGTGCCCTTTGTGCCAGGTGAACTGATCAAAATGGTACTCGTGACGATGTCGCTTCCAGCTCTGCGCGCATATGGGCGAATTGTCAGATAATCACGAAGTACTGTCATAGGGGCGCGATACAGTAGTAAATATGACGAAGGATAACTCTCTACCCGAAGAGGAACGCGGCTTATCTGAAGAAGAGATCGCCATCCTCAACTTTGAAAAAGGGTGGCGCAAGATTGCCCGCTCAAAAGAAGCCGCGATCCGGCACACTTTTCAGCTCGCGCCGTTTGAGTATTACCTTCGTCTTGCGAATCTTCTTGATGACCCTCGGGCCTATGCCCGTGAACCTGTTCTCGTGGCTCGATTGAAAGAGCTGACATGGAAAAAGCTCGCAGAACGCGACAATGGTTCGCATCGGTAGCTCAGCACGGTAAGATCTGCATCGTGAATACTTATCCTGAAGACGAATTCGATACGCTTGCCCGCGAGCGCGGCTCGCTCGGTGCTCATCGCGGTCCGGTGGTGTCCTTGCGTAAATGGTGGATCGCGCTCATCGCAGTCGTGGTTGTGATGCCGTTGCTTGGTGCTGCCGTGGGACACTTTTATTCCACGTATGAATCATCTCCGATTTCGTCTGTGGCGAGTGGCAAACCCAGCCAAGCCCCGACGGCGTCGGTTGCTCCGTCGGCGTCGGCTGCGGCCGCGAAAGCGACCCCAACACCCATCGAATCTCAGTCTGCCCAGGTGAGGGACAAAACGATCTCGATCATGTTGCTCAATGGTAAGGGTGTGAAAGGGTATGCGGCTGAGCAGGGCAAAGTGCTGAAGGCTGAGGGATACACCAATATTGAGGTTGGAAACTATTCCAAGGGCGCGCCTGCGCAAACGACCGTCTACTATCGTGATTCGTCTGTGAAAGCCGCTGCGGAACATGTGGCGCAGAAACTTGGCGGAACAGCAGTAGAGTCTGCGTCAGCTGTAGGGGCCGGCCAAATTGTGGCTGTGTTGCGCTAGAAGATAAACGACAGTGAGGGTGCCAGGGGTGGCACCCTCACTTTTGTTTGGTTTCAGTCAGTTTATTGAGCGCGTGAACAACTTTGGTGTGAGGTGCGTATCGCTCGCGGTGAAATAGGGAGAAATAGCCGCACAATTCGTTTGCACTCATAGGGCGCGAGTGCCAAAATTGGTACTGGCACTCGAAGTCAACGAGTGATAAAACTACCGGCCAGTGAGGCGCCGGAAGTGGCGAGAAATGAACGCCACCGCCGTCGTCGTCCGTCGCGGGCACTGGGTGGAATCATCCCTAGTGGAGGAATGTAATATGTCGAAGATCATCGCATTTGATGAGGATGCACGCCGTGGCATGGAGCGAGGCCTGGACCTGCTCGCTAACACGGTGAAGGTCACCCTTGGCCCCAAGGGCCGCAATGTCGTTCTGGACAAGAAGTGGGGCGCGCCCACCATCACGAACGACGGCGTGTCGATTGCAAAGGAAATTGAGCTCGAAGATCCGTACGAGCGTATCGGCGCTGAGCTGGTGAAGGAAGTTGCCAAGAAGACTGATGACGTCGCAGGCGACGGCACCACCACCGCAACTGTTCTCGCCCAGGCTCTCGTGAAGGAAGGCCTGCGCAATGTTGTTGCCGGCGCCAACCCGATCGCACTGCGCAAGGGTATCGACAAGGCTGTTGCCGCCGTCGTGGCCAAGCTGCATGAGAATGGCAAGGAAATCGAGACCAAGGACGAAATCGCCGCAACTGCTGCTATTTCGGCTGGTGATCCGGAAATCGGTTCGCTCATTGCTGAGGCTCTAGACAAGGTTGGCAAGGAAGGCGTTGTGACCGTTGAAGAGTCCAATACCTTCGGTACCGAGCTGGAGATCACTGAAGGTATGTCCTTCGATAAGGGCTACCTCTCGCCGTACTTCGTCACCGACGCAGAGCGCCAGGAAGCTGTTCTTGAAGATGCATACGTGCTCCTCGTTGAGTCCAAGATTGCCAACATCAAGGACATGCTGCCGCTGCTTGAGAAGGTTATGCAGTCAGGCAAGCCGCTCGTCATCATTGCAGAGGACATTGAGGGTGAGGCTCTTGCTACCCTCGTTGTGAACAAGATCCGTGGCACCTTCAAGTCGGCTGCTGTGAAGGCACCGGGCTTCGGTGATCGCCGTAAGGAAATGCTCCAGGATATGGCAGTGCTCACCGGCGCTACCGTCATCTCTGAGACCGTCGGCCTCAAGCTGGAGAACGCTGATCTCTCCATGCTCGGAACCGCACGCAAGATCGTTCTGACCAAGGACAACACCACCATCGTTGATGGTGCTGGCTCGAAGGAAGATCTCGATGCGCGCGTTGCCGTGATCAAGTCGCAGATCGAGAAGTCCACCTCGGACTACGATCGTGAGAAGCTCATGGAGCGCCTTGCAAAGCTCTCCGGCGGTGTTGCTGTGATCAAGTCCGGCGCGGCAACCGAAGTGGAGCTCAAGGAGCGCAAGCACCGCATCGAAGATGCGATCCGCAATGCGAAGGCTGCTGTGGAAGAAGGCATCATTTCCGGTGGTGGTGTGGCTCTGATCCACGCTGCGGACCAGGCGCTGGAGAACATCGAGCTCGAAGGTGACGAGGCTGTTGGCGCGCAGATCGTGCGCGTGGCTGCGTCGGCTCCGCTCAAGCAGATTGCTGAGAACGCCGGTCTCGAAGGCGGCGTCGTGGCAGAGAAGGTTCGTAACCTCCCCACCGGTCACGGCCTGAATGCTGCCACTGGCGAGTACGAGGATCTCCTTGCTGTTGGCATCAACGATCCGGTCAAGGTGACCCGCTCGGCTCTTCAGAATGCTGCATCGATTGCCGGTCTGTTCCTGACCACCGAAGCTGTTGTGGCTGATAAGCCTGAGCCGCCGGCACCGGCAGCTCAGGGTGGCGAAGACATGGGCGGTATGTACTGATCGCATCAGACAGCGTCATGAATTGAGGTCATGAGTGCGGGGGAGACTCTGGAAGTGATCTCATTTCATCAATGGTGAGGGCAGCGGATGGAAATCCGCTGCCCTCACCATTATGTCTCAATGAGTGTCCTCAGAACTCTTTGTCGGCGTTCAGAGCAAACCCCGCTTTAAAAATTATCCTCGATCGATTCGACCTTCTCGATTGTCGAGGTAGGACGCGGCTGCGTTTTATCCTTCGTTACTTCAGCATGTCGGGCTTCTTCTGCGCTGCGACGTTTCGATGCGATGATATCGAGAGTGTTGCGGGCGATCTTCTCACGTTTAGCAGTTTCGGCTTCCGGCCCCGACAAGACCGTAGGTTGGGTTCCTGGCTCGAAAGAATCGTCTGGATCTTCGAGTGTCGAACGAAACTCTTCAGCAGTCAAGCGCCTGAACAGAACTGCCTCAGGGGTCTCGTCGGCGCCGTCGTCAGTGTCGAAATGCTCATCATATTCAGGCTCGGACTGAGCTAATAATTGCGCAGTCAGTGCATCGCTGACCTCGTCCTGGATGCTCGGTGCAGGTGCTGATGATGCCTCGGTGGCACATGCGCTGGCCTTGTTGGTGTCCTCGGGTGCGGCGACGACAGAAAATTGTGCAGTATCGATGACTGTTGATTCGTTTGCTTCGATCAATGCCTTGATACGCTCCAGTTCGGCGGTAGCATTCTGACGCGCATTGAGCTCCCAACCAGCGGCGAGCGGAGAGATGAAGAGCCGCTTACGAGCAAGTAAACGCGTCAAGATCCGCGAGCGTGCGCGGTAATACGATACGTCGTCCACGGCGGCGTATTCCTCGCGGGTCAGGGCGTTGTACCTTTTATAGCGCTTGGGATCAGATGCCAGAATGCCCAAGTGGGCGTCTCGGAGAGCAATTTGGTCAGAATCAATCGCATCAAATGTTTGGGTTTCTCCTGGCTGTTGAGAAAACGACGAATGGCGATGGTGCAGTGATGTGATCAGCGTGGCAATGGATTCACGAGCCGATTGCGGGATACCGAGTAGCGCGAGATCTTCGCGAGCGACGGCTGCACTGGCAAGCTCATCCTCGCCGCCGTTGTGGGTGTACACCGCGTGATCATCCACAGAAAAAACGACTCCGTGATACCACGTCGCAAGGCAGATGTAATCAGGATCTCGAGTTTCGGGTGCGAGGGTATCGATGCGCGTGAGCATATCCATCACATGCGCCATGTTATGGACTTTGCGATCAGGGGTTGACCAAATGTCAATCAGCGCACGGCACGCGTGAGTGAGCTTTTCTGCACTAACAACAGCGCCGACATTCGTTGCACTACGCACGAAGGAGCGGATCACCCAATCGGGAACCGACGCATGTGCGGCTTTTTCGTTTTCGAGCACCCCTGCAGTCTAGCGGGTGATCTGTGAGCTGGCGAAGTGGGGTTCAGCTTTTTGTGGTGTGAAAATCACTGTGATGTCACTTCTCAGATACCGACTAAGCCACAACTGGCTGACCTAATGCTCTAAATTAGAGAGGTGGATACTTTTCGTAAAGGATGTGCTCTCATTACCGGTGGCACCTCGGGCTTAGGCTGTGAGTTCGCTCGCCAGCTTGCGCGACGTGGTTTCGATATCGTCCTGGTTGCTCGCGATGAGGCGCGTCTTGAGCGCACTCGAACGGAGATCGAAGCCCTCGGCGTCGGCGTCGAGACTCTCAGTGCCGATTTATCAACCTCCGACGGCGTTGAAACGGTTAGTGAGCGTTTGAAAGCTGATCCACCAGTCACTTTCTTCGTCAACAACGCAGGCGCGGGCCTCTACGCCAAACTTGCGCAAGCCGATTACTCCCAGTTTTTAGTAGGAGCCCAGCTGATGGCCCTCGCGCCGATGCAACTTGGTGGCGTGGCTGCGTCGGTGATGAAAGAGCGCGGCTCTGGTGTCATCGTGAATACGGTATCCATGGCCGCTGTCGCTCCCATGGGCTCGTATTCGACGGTCAAGGGCGCATTCAAAATCTGGTCAGACTCCCTGGCTATTGAACTTTCCGGCACCGCAGTTCACGTTGTGACATTCATGCCTGGCTGGGTTCACACGGAGTTCCACGCGCGCACGGGGGTGTCAAATTCCTCGATCCCGTCGTTTTTGTGGATGCAGGCCCCCGACGTCGTTGCCGCAGCGCTCTGTGACGTTGACGCCGGTCGCTCCCTGTCCATCCCATCCAAACGTTACAAAGTCCTCGCCTTCCTCGCACAGCACGCCCCACGCTCGCTCGTTGCCAAGGTTGTGCGCAAACTGAATAAGGGGCGTCGATGAGCGAAAATCAACGCAGGAAACTCCATCCTCTCGACAGCTATCATTCTGGCGCGAAACGCAACCAGCGCAAGATCGTGCGCAAACTCGTGACGCGTCCGGTCATCAACACATTGTTGAATGCCACGGTGTGGGGAGCGGAAAATGTTGAGGGCCTTGAGGGCGCCTACATTTGTGTGGGTAACCATTCCTCGCATCTGGATGCTCCGATGGTTTTTTCCCTGCTTCCAGAGTTCATGGCTGAGCGTCTGGCGACAGGAGCAGCGGCTGATTATTTCTATCGTCGCAAGGGCATTTCAAAACTCACCTCGATGTTTTTCAATACCTATCCAATTGAGCGCAAAGGAAAATATCACGGGCCGAATGCTGGGCGTGCTGCCGGAATGACGGGGCGACTTCTGCGCGACGGCGTCCCGATCTTGATCTTCCCTGAAGGGACACGATCGCGCGATGGCCAGATGGGGAAGTTCAAGCCGGGAGCGGCAGCGCTGGCCATCAAAACTCATGTTCCGATTGTTCCGTTGGGGCTTGCCGGTGGACATGATGCGATGCCGGTTGGTCGATTCTTGCCAAAGCTGGGACGCCCGCCCGTGAGCATGTATATCGGAAAGCCGATGTGGGCGCTGCCAGACGAAGAACCAGAGCAGTTCATGGAGCGCGTCCAAGCGCATATCGAGTCGATGCTTGTCAGCCGTTCAGCGAATCCCGAAATGTTGGGTGAAGCCGACGGCGATGAGCTTGCGTGATCACAAACTCATCGCCGGGGGGAGAGAGCGCGATGCGCTCATTACTTGCGCGAAGTGAATGCCTTCGTGAGCTTTGGTGCAGTGTAGGCAGCGGTATGTTGGTGTGACTTCTCAGGCGCACTCGGTTTTTCCATGAGCCGGGGGAACGTCAAACGAATGGTCAATCCACCGCCGGGAGTTTCCGCCACTTCAGCGCTTCCAGAGTGGGCTTGCATGATCGCTGAGACAATAGCCAGACCAAGTCCCGATCCTCCCGATTCGCGTGAACGCGACGTATCCGTGCGGAAGAATCGTTCAAAAACTCGAGATCGGTCTTTCTCCTTGATACCTGGCCCATGATCGCGCACCTCAACAATCGCGGAATCTGGGCGTTCGTTTGAGCGTCCGACGGCCACCTCCACTGCCGTGCCCGACGGCGTGTGGGAGCGGACATTCGACAACAGATTCGAAATCACCTGCGTGATTTTCTCTTCATTGCCGATGATCATCACCGATTGAGGATCCTCGCCATCCAGATCGGTGACTTCGATGGGGTAATCAGGGGCGCGCACTTCGAAATCCGACACTGCATTCAGCGCAACTGAGGCGAGATCGACGTCGGAATAGTTGAGCTTGCGTCCTTCGTCCAGACGCGCGAGCTGCAACAGATCTTCGACGAGGTGACTCATCCGTGTCGATTCAGATTCGACTCGTGCCATGACATGCGGAACTTGATCTGCTGGAACGCCACCCAATCGGTAGAGCTGCGCGTAACCGTTGACGGATGCCAGAGGGGTGCGCAGCTCATGGGATGCATCCGAAACGAACTGCTTCATCTTGCGCTCGGAGGCTTCCTTCGATTCGAACGACTCCTGAATCTGCGACAGCATGACGTTGATAGATCGTCCGAGCATACCAACTTCGGAACCTGACGGGTCCGACGGCACACGGCGGGAGAGATTACCAGAAGCGACATCGCGTGTGGCCACTTCGATCGCATGCAAACTTCGAAGCTGTCGTCGAATCATGAAAAACGACACGGCCCCGCCAAGTACGCCAAGGCCCAGCTCGAAAGCCACGAGTTTCTGAATCAGGTTCGCCACCGCCGCATCGACGCTGATCGTAGGCAGACCAATAACAACCGAGCCAATGGGCTGATTCGTTTGTGGTGCCACCATTTGCAACGTGATGATTCGCCACTGAGAACTCTTCGTACCAGCAACGGTGATGGGCTCCTGCGTGAGCTGTGTCGCCAAGGTTGCCGGGTGGGCAGGCTCACCGACGGTGCGTCGCACAGATTCTCCAACCACAGTGAACGGCTTGAAATTCTGATAGGCGACGTAAACGAAGTATTCCGACGGAAGGATCTGCGTGTAGGCGGAGGTGGAAATTTCTTTGCGTGAACCGTTGGCCATGCGATCAAGAGTTTGTGCAGCAATTTCGGTACCGGAGGTCATCAGCTCGGTGTCAATTTTCCACGTTAAGTGAGTGCGCAACGTCTGTGCGCCGATAAACGAGATCAACACGAACACGACAACCAGTAGTGACATGAAGGTAACGCCGAGCTTAAAAGAAAGCGTGCGATACCAGCGTGGCCGATCGTGTGGGTTCATTGCGGGACTCACTTTGAGGTGCGCAGCACGTAGCCAATGCCGCGCTTGGTGTGGATCAGAGGTACGAAGGTTTCTGCTTCCTGCGGATCCGTAATGCCGAGAGCTTCAGGCGAATCGAGCTTGCGACGCAAATAAGAAATATATGATTCGACGATCGAGGCTTCTCCCACCCAGTTGTAATCCCACACGTGATCAAGGATCTGCATCTTTGACACCACACGCTCGGAGTTCACCATGAGGTAACGCAGGAGCTTGAATTCAGTGGGAGAGAGGTCGATCTCGCGGCCAGCGCGCGTGACTTCGTAGGTGTCTTCGTTCAAGACAATATCCGCGTACGTGATGATAGCGGTTTGTGGAGTGGTTGCGGTGGTGCGACGAAGAACGGTGCGAATACGTGCCACGACTTCTTCGAGTGAGAACGGTTTGGTGATGTAATCGTCTCCACCGACTGATAGGCCTTGGAGCTTGTCTTGGAGATCGTCTTTCGCTGTCAGGAACACAACCGGTAGCGTTGTACGGTGTTCGCGCAGGTGGCGAAGCACTTCGAATCCATCCATGTCGGGGAGCATGACGTCGAGTACGACGATGTCAGGATTGAACGCAAGTTGTTGTTTGAGTGCTTCGGCGCCGTCGCCAGCGGCAGCGACTTCGAAGCCTGCAAAACGTAGAGAGGCGGAAAGGAGTTCACGGATGGTTGGCTCATCATCGACTACGAGGATGCGAGCTTCCGGTTCAGAATACTGGGCTGTCATGCCACTATTCTTACCATCCTCTCTGGAAGTGCGCTGGAAGTTTTCTGAACGTCAGACGTGTTTTCTCGCCGACGTCGGCGGCGCGTTGCCAATTTGCGTGTGCTTTGCCGAGCGAGCAGACCAGCACCAAATGCGAGCGAAGAAAAATGCGGAGCCGGTGAGGCTCCGCATGTGGAGATTAAATAAATTCCAGAGGATCGAAATCTTCGACATCCATCACATGGATGCGTGATAGTGGTTGGTTGAAAGCGTGAACGTCGTATTCGAGATCGATAATTGTCAACCCTTGATCTTGAAGAGATGCGAGTGATGTGGAAAGAAATTCGCGGAAGCATAAAATAGCCACACGATGCCCAGCGTCCAGTAGCTCTTCGATCTGAGGAAGATAATCCACGTCATGCGAACCGAGCACGATGTCAGTGCCGGGCTTCGTCTTCGCGATAGCTTCAAGAGTGCGCTGAATTCCTCGATCAACAACCTTGACATCGGGATCTTCGGAGGTCAGAAGCAGCGGACGCCACCCAATTGCCATGAGTGCCTGAACGAACGACGTCGCGATCTTTTGTGTGGCGTTCAAGAAGAACAAACCGGAGATGGAATCGTCGTCTGACGGCTGATCCTGCCAAGGATCGAAGTCAAGTACGCGATCCCAGCGCGGACGCTCCTCTCCGCGTGGAGCACGCCCAAGAATGTTTATGCCCAACGTGGCATCAAGGTTTTCGCCGTCAATAAGAAAGTACATAGTGCAATTCTAAACCGAATGCGGGCGGGAGATTGCCCTCCCGCCCGCATTGGCGAATGTTGTGTTGTCTCAATTCGACGTTGGCGCTGTCAGAAGTGTGGGATCATCCCACCTTCATGTGTCTGATCAGTAGGATGTGAAGTCCTTGCCTTCAATCTGCATGACGGGTTCACCGGCCTGAAGTGCTGCCAAGCGAGCCTCCACTTCCGTCATATCCTTGCCTGACTCCAGCTCAGCGAACTGAGCATCCAGAGAAGACTGCGCAACTTCGGCCTTGCCCAGTGCCAGTGCTTCTTCGCGGCGAACTTTCTCCTCGAAACGTCCAAGCTCAGAGGTCGGATCGAGAACGTTGATCGACGCGATCGCATCCTGAACCTTGTTCTGAGCGGCCGCAGTCCTTGAGCGAGCTACCAGCTGATCACGCTTTGCCTTGAGCTCCTCAAGCTTAGAGCGCATCATGTTCAAGCCATCTTTGAGCTTCGCAACGACTTCCTCTTGTGAAGCGAGTACAGGTTCTGCGGACTTTGCTTCACTTTCGGACTGGATCTGCTTCTCAATAGCGATCTTCGCCAGATTTTCGAACTTCGCGGCGCCGTCTTCGTTGCCAGCTTCGCGCAGTTGCTTTGCCTTCGCGACCGCGGCTGCTGCCTTCTGGCCCCATTCGCGTGCGGACTCGACATCTTCTTTGTAGTCGGACTGTGCAAGGCGCAGATTGCCCACGGTAACGGCGACCGCATCCTCAGCCTCAGCGATGGAGTTGGTGTAATCGCGAACCATCTGATCGAGCATCTTTTGTGGATCTTCTGCGCGATCAAGGAGCGCGTTTACGTTTGCTTTCGCCAACTGGGCGATACGGCCCAGGATCGACTGCTTTTCTGCCATGGTTAGCCTTTCGTTGGATATCGGCTGTTTCGTCAAGAAACGTCCGATCCCTATTTTATCGGGGTTTCGTTGCGCGTGACTGTTTATTGCGCTCAGCGTGAGATCAGAACTTCAAGGAGCCGCCGCCCCCGCCGCCAAAACTTCCTCCTGAGGAGTTCCCGCCACCGAAGGAACCGCCACCCCAGCTGCCATCCCAGCCATTCGAGCGGTGCCCGGAAGAAGCGATGCCATTGAGAATCCCGCCAATGATCATGCCGGTCAGGAGATCGCCGCCGTCATTGCCGCGGCGAGAGTTGTTCATTCGCTGGATATCATTTTGCGCTTCGCTCAACGCAGCAGTTGCCTGTGTTGCCGCTTCACGCGCGTGATCGGCTTTACGTTCAAGCTCCGTTTCGCTCATAGCACGGCCCAGCGCAGTGCGGGCGCGAGCCAGCAGAGAACGTGCCTGAGCGCCGACGCCGGAGCGGTAGGTGTTCACGAGTGCGTCGGCTTGGGCGATAGCGTCGGTTGCAGAATTCATATCCGCCTCGGTGCGCGACTGAAGTTTCTGGCGGCGGTTATCGGCTGCACGCACGCCGGAAAGAGCCAGATCAAGAGCGTCTTCAGCGGCGCGCAGATCGTGTTGGAGGCCCAGGAAGTTATCATCACTTCCTACGCGTGCCAACACTGCGCGCGCCTCTTGCGCACGAGCGTGAATAGCGCCATCAGAGCCTCCCAGGCGATCGGCGTCGGCGAGGTCACGGGTGAGCGAAGCGGCTGCTTGAGCGACAGCATCCTTTGCGTTTGCAATCAGCTCAGGCGCTCGATCAATGCTTGCCACAAGTTCGGAGGCTTGGCCGATTGCACCCTCAGCAAGTTGCGCATACGGGACGGCCTTGTTTTTCTCTCCCTGAGCCACAAGGCCATTTGCCGTGTCAATAGACTCTCCTGCTGCTGTGAGCAGACCGTCAACTTGCGTGGGGACGGTCTCGAAGCCCACCAGCATTTGCTTGGCATATGAACGCGAGAGGTCGTCAAGCTTCTTTGCTACCAATGGAAGATTGGAGGAGATTTCCTCTTTGCGCTGGCGCAACTCGTCAAGCTTGACCTCAACGCGTCGGGCCAAAGAACGCAATTCAGAGAACGCTTTTTGGTGTTCCTGAAGCGCCGATTGAACGGATTGCGCGTAAGCGAGGATTTTTTCATTCATCTGGCGCTGTTCTTCAGGGGTTTCGGGGTCGTCGTCACCTAAAAGCTTTTGCAACATGAATGCCTCATGGACATCACGTTGGGCGCCCTCCAACATCGACGAAAACTTCGCAGTAGCATCCACCCCAAACTCCGCTTTGGCAAATTCCAACTCAGCTTGAGCTGAACGCAGGTTGTCATCGGCATCGAGAAGAGCTGCAGACGCCTGCTGTGCGAGTTTATTGAGATCGGCAGCTTCAAGTTTCTTTTTGTTGCGCGCCTTCACGCGCGAGACAGCAAAAATGCCAGCGCCGACTGCGAGGGCTC
Organism: Arcanobacterium canis; assembly: GCF_029625435.1. Taxonomy (GTDB): domain Bacteria; phylum Actinomycetota; class Actinomycetes; order Actinomycetales; family Actinomycetaceae; genus Arcanobacterium; species Arcanobacterium canis. The sequence goes on from NZ_CP121208.1 coordinate 258,984, forward strand.
CACCGGCGATTGGCACGATAGGTGGAGTCGAACCACCGTGCTCCACGCTGTCGCCATTCATTGCCGAGGTGACGTTCTGGGCGAGTTTTTGCACAGCAGCATCCCAGTTCTCGTTTTTGAGATCCTGCAAGACACTGTCATTGATGGCCTGTTGCAAAACGGAGGCAGTGACGCCGTTGTACCCATCAAGGGCATAAAAACCGATATCGCGAGTTTTGGTGGCAATTGCCACGATTCCCTGACCCGCTTTAAGGCCGGTTTTTTCCGCAGTTTGCTTGGCCCAGGCTTCAGAGTTCATTTGGGAAAAATCATCCACAATTGCCACATACAAGCCTGTTTTGGGTACTCGAGCCACAGAATTGAAAGTTTGCGCTGAATCTGTGATGACGCCACTTTCATCGACGAAATGCGCATCGAGTGAATGAGGCTCAACTGCAAACGCTGTCACTGGCCACATGAATCCTGCTAACACTGTCACGCCAGCGGCGGCTTTCACCAATCGTTTCACCATGACATTAATCTACCAAGGTGAGCGGCGCCTCGCGGTGACGGTTTCGCTTCAAGCCGTAAACCAGCGTCGCTAAAGGTGGGGTCGAAGTGCCATAATAAGGGGAGTAGTTTTTCGGGGAGATCCCCCGCGCTCGCGGTATGCCCGCGAAATTTTAGAAGAAAGAGAGTGAAGCTGTGCCTACCGGAAAGGTGAAGTTCTTCGACGAAGCGAAGGGTTTCGGTTTTATTTCTGGCGATGACGGCGAGTCTGTCTACCTGCCTGCTAGTGCGTTGCCGATTGGTGTGCGTGTCAAGGCAGGAACGCGTGTGGAATACGGCGTGGGATCGACCCGCCGCGGTCCTGCTGCGCTCTCGGTTGAGGTCATCGCTAAACCTGCCTCCCTTGCTGCGGCAGCTCGCCGCAAGCCGGAGGAGATGCGTCCGCTGATTGAAGATCTGATCAAGATCCTCGATTCGGCGTCTGAGCAGCTGCGTCACGGGCGCTACCCTAAGGACGGGCCGCGTATCGCGATGGCATTGCGTGCTCTCGCAGAGGATTTCGATGTCGAATAATCGCATTGCTCCTCAGAATCGTCCGGTCAAAGACAAGCTGCTCGGCGGTGCAACCGAGCAGGCTCGTGACGCAATTTTAGAAGTCACAAAAGAAAGTAACGTCGGGCCTCACGCCGGAATGTTGCAGGAAAGTGATCGCGTCATCACGCACGCGTTCGAATGTCTTTTGCCTGGTTACAAGGGATGGTTCTGGACCGTCACACTCGCTCGCGCACCTCGGGCGAAGAAGATCACCGTTTCTGAAGTCGTGATGCGTCCCGGCCCGGATGCTCTCTTGGCTCCGGCGTGGATCCCGTGGGCCGATCGGCTCAAGCCATCCGATATTTCGCCGTCGGATCGCCTCCCGTATAACCCTGACGATCCTCACCTGGAGCAGGTCGAGGATCCCATGCTCGATCAAGGGTTTGAAGCCACAGGGATCGACGCTGATGCGTCGGCAGCTTTCGAGCTTGGCCTTGGGCGTAAGCGCGTGATGTCCGACGCCGGCCGCGCGGCAACCTTCCGTCGCTGGTATCGCGGTGAGGGAGGTCCGCGCAATCAGGCGACGCGTGATGCGAAAGCTCCCTGCGCGACGTGCGGTTACTTCTTGCGGATGGACGGTTCTGCGCGCGCAATGTTTGGCGTTTGCGGAAATGAATGGTCTGCTTTCGATGGCCGAGTGGTCTCGCTTGATCATGGTTGTGGGTCGCATTCGGAGACGGATACTCCCAGGCGCACGCCGTTGTGGGATCCGTCGGAGCCGGTGCTCAACGATCGCGATCTTGAGATCATTGGGGAAAACTAGCTCGTGGAGTTCCTTGATGGGAATGTCAAAAACTACTCGTGGGGGTCGCATGATGCGATCCCCACGATGTTTGGTTTCCCGGCGTCAGAAGACCCAGTAGCCGAGCTCTGGTTGGGTGCTCACCCACTCGCCCCGTCGCGTATCGGTCGCCAGTTTTCTCGGGCGTATGGACAAAAAACGCCCACCGACGTCGTCGATCTCGCCACGCACGTTGCTGCCGCACCGCAACGGGTGTTGGGAGAAGACGTTGCGCGTCGTACCGGGGGAACACTTCCTTTTCTTCTCAAGCTCATTGCGCCGGACGAACCACTATCGCTTCAGGTTCACCCGTCGATCGATCAAGCACAACGCGGTTTTGCGTCGGAAGAAGCTCAGGGAATCCCAGTAAATTCGCCGATACGAAACTACAAAGATTCCAACCATAAGCCAGAACTTGTCTACGCTCTGACCAGGTTCGAAGCGATTGTTGGTTTTCGCTCACCGCGTCGAATTCTCGGGGTATTAAGCGGACTTGGAGCGCCGATTACTCAGCGGCTTGCTGAGTTCATTGAAAAAGAACCGAATGCCAATGGAGTGAAATCGGCATTTGAATGGCTGTTATCTGCACATACCCGTCCGGACGTCGTCACGGTGGGGCAGGTGGTTGAAGCCTGCCAGGCGCGCCCGCCGGAAGAGAGCCCTTCGCCGCGTGCGGATCGGATCGTGGCTTATCTTGCGCAGTACTACCCTGGAGACCCGGGTGTTGTTGCCTCGCTCTTACTCAATCCCGTCACGCTCAGTCCTGGCGAAGCGATGTTCACTCCTGCAGGCACGGTACACGCCTATCTTTCGGGCCTTGGTGTGGAAGTGATGGCGACCTCCGACAACGTGATGCGTGCTGGACTGACCACGAAGCACGTGGATGTGCCGGCATTACTTTCCGTCCTCGATACCGTGGCGGCACCGCCGATTCGAATCGCCCCCGAACGCGTCAGCCCGATCCAGTCCACGTTCTACGCGCCAGTGGACGATTTCGAATTGTCGGTGATCGCTTTGCGTGATGCGTCATCATGGCAGTGGGTGCGTGGGAGCGGTCCACGGATCATGTTATGCCTTGAGGGGGCAGCGCAGATCCGGTGCTCACGTGAGACGTTGCGCATGAACACCGGTTCGGCAGTCTTTATCGAAGCTGCCGACGGCGGTGTGGAGCTTCGCGGCGCTGGGAAGTTTGTTCAGGCCGACGTTCCCTGAAACGGTGAGTTTCAGCCAATCTTTTTCAAGTTGATCATATTGTGAGACAAAATATGCCCACATCGTGGAATTGGTCTTGAAGTGGTGGGGATGATCCGGCTAGAGTAGCCGCACGTGAGTACTTCTATTGCTGAAAAACAGAGCCCGAATACACCCGGCTCCGTGTCCTCCCTCGACCGCCTCTTTCGCATATCGCGCCGCGGTTCCACGCTCGCCACAGAAATTCGTGGCGGAGTTGTGACGTTCTTCGCGATGGCCTACATCCTCGTCCTGAATCCGCTGATCCTCCAGGGGCCTGACTCCACGGGTCACTACCTTGGCGGTGGCACTGCCCCCAATATTCCTGCAATTGCTGCTGGTACCGCTCTTGTGGCTGGTGTCATGAGTCTCCTGATGGGAAGCGTTGCGAATTACCCGATCGCGCTTGCTGCTGGTCTCGGTCTGAATTCGATGGTTGCGTCAACGTTTGTCCAGATCCCGGGAATGACATGGGCCGACGGAATGGGCATCATCGTTATTGAAGGCTTTGTCATTCTCCTTCTTGTGCTCACTGGCTTGCGTGAAGCGATCTTCCGAGCTGTGCCGCGTTTCCTTCGTGCAGCGATTTCGGTGAGCCTCGGACTCTTCATTACCTTGATTGGTCTGTTCAACGCTGGCCTCATTCACACTTTCCCTGATGGACTTGCCTTTGGTGTCAACGGTTCCATCGGTTCGTGGCCGATGGCAGTGTTCATCTTTGGTGTCGTTGTGATCATCGTGGGCCTGATCCGCAAGGTTAAGGGTGCCGTACTCTGGGGCATTCTCAGCGCAACCGTGCTAGCAATCGTTGTGGAAGCAATTGGCCACTTCGGCGTGGCCGGCGAAAATAACCCACTGGGGTGGAAGCTGACTGTCCCGGCCTTGGCTGGCTCACCTGTCAACCTCCCCGATTTCTCCACCCTTGGACAGTTCTCAGTGGTTGGCCCGTTCCAGAAGGTTGGCGTGATTGCGGTTGCGGTTCTCGCATTCTCTATTCTTCTGTCTGACTTCTTCGACACTCTCGGCACCATGATTGCCGTAGGTACGGAAGGTGGTCTTCTTGATAAAGATGGCAACCCGCCGTCAACTCGTCAGATTCTCATTGTCGATTCCGTGGGTGCAATGGCTGGCGGTCTTGGTGGTGTTTCGTCGAACACTGTGTTCGTTGAATCTACCACTGGTGTTGCCGAAGGGGCGCGAACTGGCCTAGCTCCGATCGTTACCGGAACTCTATTCCTCTTGGCGACTTTCCTCTCCCCACTCTTCGCCATGGTGCCAAACGAGGCGGCTGCTCCAGCTCTCGTTACTGTTGGTTTCCTGATGATGCAACAAGTGGTGGATATCGATTGGAAGTCACTCCATGTTGCGATCCCGTCGTTCATGACAATCGCGATGGCTCCGTTCGCTTTCTCGATTTCTGTCGGTATCGGCGCGGGCTTCTTGACGTATATTCTCGTCGAAGTTGCGCGTGGCAAGACGCGCAATATCCATCCGCTGATGTGGGGTTCGGGTGCGGTCTTTGTGGTGTACTTCCTTCTTGAGCCGATTCAAAAGATGATTGGCTTGGCCTGATCTTTGTGATAAAGGGAGCCGGATGCGTCAGTGTGTATCCGGCTCCCTTTTATAGTTGGCCGGTACGCCAGATATCGGTATGAAGGTGTGGTGTGTTCGTTCACCGGCGTCGGGTGGTGACATCTAGTGACGAAAGATTGACAAAGTCGGTAAGCTGATAACAAACTTCACGAAAGGAAAAGCTGTGAGCGACCTCATCGACACCACAGAGATGTACCTCAAAACAGTGTATTCACTGATGGAGGAAGGTACTCCCGCGCTTCGTGCGCGTATCGTTGAGCGCTTGGGGCAATCTGGTCCTACAGTGTCCGAGACTGTCGGGCGCATGGAGCGTGATGGTCTGGTGGAGCTTGATGGACGCCAGATTCATTTCACCCCCGAAGGTCTGCGCCGCGCTGCTCACGTCGTGCGCCGGCATCGTGTTGCTGAACGGTTGATGAGTGACGTGCTCAAATTGGATTTGGGCCGTATCCACGATGAAGCCTGCCGTTGGGAACATGTGATGAGTGACGACGTAGTGGAGAAGATTGAGCAGTTCTTGAATTCCCCCACCACTGATCCTTTTGGTAACCCGATTCCCGACGAGAAAGCCCACGATCCCAAAGAATTGTCAGGGAAAGTTGCTGGACTTCAAAGTCTGGCAGCGGTGATGGAGTCGCTTGAGCCGGGGCAGAAGGTGAAAGTAAAAGTTGCTCGTTTGGCAGAGGTTGTTCAAGATGACGCGGAGATGATCTCGATGATTGCGGCTCTCGGCATCCTTCCTGGTAAAGAATTAACGGTGAGTGTAGATCAGGTTCGCACTGACCTGGGTGAGCTTATCGAGTTCTCGCCGCACGTGCGCCACGCAGTGTTCCTGGAGTCTGCGCAGTAAGGAGACGCACAGAAGAGGGTGGGTGTGGATCCAAAATAACGTGTTTTGTACGCCACAATTTATCCCTTAACACGTCTGTGACCTGCAAAAATGGCAATAATGATGGAGTGGCGGTTACCGAATTGTTATAAAAGGGTGACAAATTGTTACATCGTCGTTACTCTATTATCTGGAAGTTGAGTTCGAACCTCTCGGGCTCACAATGAGGCAAACGGAGATTTACTGAATTATGGCAGGACGTCATTCGCTTCTCGAGAATAAAAACGTGAAGGATTCGGCCGCTCTACGCGGTTTCGCAATTGCAGGTACGGTTGGCGTTCTCGCTGGCGTTGGTATGCCTTCGGCATTCGCAACAGATGGACAGAATCAGGCAGCTGCGAATAATGCGCTCATTAAGCCCGCTACCGTTAAGATCGACACCACCAAGGCTGTAAAGAAGGCTGACAGCGTTCAGGTAAGCACCTCCGCTGCTGGTGAGTGGAAGATCGCTCAGGTTGATTTTGATGCCAAGGACGCTGAGGTAGCTCCAGCTGCACAGCAGGAAAGTGAAACCAGCGAAGGAACCGCCGCTACGGTTGGCTCTTCGCGTGTGGCTCGCTCCTCCGACTCCGTCGTGCCAGTTGCTCCGATTGGTGGCGGCTCCGTCTCCGGTTCCTCGGTTGTCTCCACCGGACTTGCCTACCAAGGTTCTCCGTACGTATGGGGTGGCGTGACCCCGGCTGGCTGGGATTGCATCGGATTCGTTCGTTACGTCTACGCACAGCATGGTGTGGCTATCGGTAGCGTTCCGTCGTCTGTCCTTTCGGCTGGCACTCGCGTCCCTTACTCGCAGGCTCGCCCAGGCGACATCCTGTACTGGCCAGGCCACGTTGCGATTTCGCTCGGCAACGGCCAGAATGTTGGCGCATGGAACCCAGGTATGGGTACCCGCGTTGGCCCCGATTCGTGGATCGGTGGCACCCCGGTAGTTATCCGCGTCGGCGCATGATTCTTTAATGAAAAAGGAGGCATCCCATACGGGTGCCTCCTTTTTCGTCTCTGTTATCGCTTCTTCGTGGTGTCTCCTTTGGGTGTTCTCACGTCACCTATGTCATATTCGGTCCCGGAGTGAGATAATGGGAATGTCCAAATGGAAAAGGAGGATCCCATGCATGACAACGTGGTTGTGGTTGGAATCGATGGAAGCGAGCCATCGTATGCGGCTCTTGATTGGGCGTTAAACCAGGCAAAGATGCGCGATGCGCGATTGCATCTGGTGTGTGCTTTCGAGCTTCCCACATACGCAACGGCTTCAGTAAGTGCTATCCCGCAAGACTCTGGCCAGTATTTACGTGATGCTGCTGAGGGAATGTTGCAAAAAGCTGTGGAGAAGGTCGAAGGTCAGGGCGTTCCAGTGACCTCAGCTCTTGAGTTTGGTGATCCGACGGAGATCCTCACGGAGTTGTCAAAGAAAGCTGCTCTGGTAGTGATCGGTGGTCGTTCTAGCGGCAACAAGTTCTCTGATCGCATCTTGCGCACTGCGTCGTCGGCAGTACCTGCACACGCCTACTGCCCGACGGTGGTGGTTCCCGTCCGTCATGAGCGCACGTTCCAGCCTATTGAGCATATTGTGGTGGGCGTGGATGGTTCGGAGCATGGTCGGCGCGCACTTCAGCGTGCGATCTGGGAAGCTGATCGGTGGAACGCTCGTCTGACGGTGCTGTGCGCTGTTCCGATTTCCTATAACCCAGGAATGAATGCCGTGATCTCGGACGAAGATATTCTTGCCGACGCTGAAAAGGAGATTCGCATGGAGATCGATGCGGTCTGCGAAGGCCGTGACGTGAAGATCAATGTTCATGCTCAGCGCGGTAATCCTTCATATGTGCTACCAGAGTTTTCCAAGATGGTCGATCTCGTGGTGCTCGGTACTCGCGGGCGCGGAGGAATTGCAGGATTACTTCTCGGCTCAACGTCGCAGATGGTTCTCGGACAGGCCGAGTGCCCGGTGATGGTGGTTCCGAAGAAGGTCCGTGAGGGCGACGACGTCGGCCCCGCCAAGCGCGAGCCGTAGTAATCGCAAAAGCAAAAGATGAAGGCGAAGGAATCTCCATTCCTTCGCCTTCATCTTTTGCGTCAGTTTCGGGTATGCTTGAACGGCCCTGCCTCCGTAGCTCAGTGGATAGAGCACCGCTCTCCTAAAGCGGGTGTCGGCGGTTCGATCCCGCCCGGGGGCACACATATCTTTTTCGCCCTCGGCGCGCTAGTGCCTGTTTCTTGGAGACGTTGAGTATCGTTGTGGTGTGAGTCCATTTTTGCGTCGTAAGAAGTCTAAGTCCCAGGCCGCCTCGGAAGATGTAGAGCCGACCCCGGCTGAAAATACCCCATCCCGTGCCCCAGAATCTGGCGTCGAAACGGGGAGCATATCACCGTTAACGCTCGCGCCGCGAGAAAACCGTGATGCGCTGGTCAACGATGTGCTCAGAACCTGGCACGAGGAATTGTCAGCGTATGCTCGCGAGGCTGATGAGCAGGCATTGGCTCAGGTACATCAGTCGAGCGTTGATCTGACCCATACCCACCCCACGGGTTCGGCAGTGTTTTATTCGCATGGTGTGACCAAACTTTCTCTTCTGATTCGCGAAGATCGCGCGCTGGCGCAGGCGCGCGAAGCTCTCAGCCACCTGCGCCAGCGCATGAATTCCATGAGTGCATCCCATGGCCATGCTCCGTTATCGCTGGCGTTTGGACACATCACGTGGATCGAGTTCCCGCAGGCGGAAGCGTTGGTGGCTGATGAATATGAGCTCACCACTGAGTTGCACCTGGATGAAGCGGAAATCGAAAACGGCCCCACGGCGTCGGCAGAGACCCGCGAACCCACCGTCGTCAGCGAGCCTGCCATCTTCCGGCAGATCAAACTCGAATTTCTTGAAGGTGACGACGCACTGATTCAGCTCCAACACCGCATAGAAATTAACCCGGCTGTCCTACGTGCTTTGCGGGAGAACGGCGCTACCGGGGAAAATATCGCGCAGATCCGTGAGCTTGCTGCCGCTGGCGACGCCGATTCCCTTCTCGCACGCTTGGTAGACGTGGCACGTGGATTCCTCCCTGGCTTTGAATTTGAAGAGCGTGCTCTGCTCGGTCTCTTTGCGCGCCCTGAACGGCAGATGCTTGAGGACCTTGAGGCCATTGCACCGTATGTTCGCACCTCTGGCATCATGGCGGCGCTTGCCGGTGACGACGAGACCGCTCGCCTAACGAGCTCGCCGATTCCGCCAGGCTCGCCCGACGATCGGGCGCCGGAGGCAGAACGCGGTGCAGGTGATCACGACGTCGATGAGCTGCACGCCGTCGAAGCAGTCGCCTCTGGACGTTCATTCGTGCTGGATACTCCGCCAGGCTCGGAGAAGTTTTCTACTTTGGCGTCCATCGCTGCTGACCGCGCAGCGAGCGGTGCGTCTGTTCTTTTCGTGCCGACCGACGAAGGATCAGCGCGTGAATTTGTGGCTCATATGCGGCACGCTGGCCTTGAGGATCTCGTCCTCGATCTGACCGACGCCGAAGGAGCCCCACGTCGTATCCGCACCGGTATGCGTCTGGAGCTGCCTCAGTTCGACATTGACGAGACACTGGACATGCGCGACAAACTTGTCCGTGTGCGCAAGGTGCTCAGTGAATTTGTTCATGACCTTCACGCACGGGATCCTGAGTGGAACATGTCGATTCATGACCTGCTTGAGAAACTTGCGGCATTGACTGCGGATCCCAACGGCCCAGAAACTCGCGTTCGCTTGGGCAGCGAAGCGGTGTCCATGCTCCACAACGAGGGGTTGGATTCGATGAAAGCGAAGTTCGCTAAAGCCGGTGAAATGGGAGCGTTTGATCAGGTCTACGCGGGTAGTGCCTGGGCAGGCACTCCGATCTCGGAAATGGCTGAGGGCACCCGCGCTGTTGAAGAAGCTCGCCGGCTCCATGAGGTGTCCTTGCGCGCGGTTATCGCGCAATCTTCGCGCGCCGCAGGAGAAACTGGTTTGACGCAGGCTCGCACGCTTCAAGAGTGGTTCGAGCAAGTTGATGTGCTCTGCGGTGTTGCGCAGTCGCTCGACACTTTCTTGCCCGAAATTTTTGAAACCTCTGCGATGGATATGGTGATTGCAACGGGCACCAAGGAGTGGCGCGTTGCGAATGGCTACCAGATGAAGCGCAGGGAGCGTCGCCGTTTCCGCCGTCAAGCGCAGGATCTCGTGCGTCCCGGAGTGGTGGTGGATGATCTGCATAGCGAGCTGGTTCGTGCGCAGCAACGCCGCGAAATCTGGCGTCGTTACGCTGTTGAAGGCGGCTGGCCGCGTCTGCCTGATGGCATGGGACAGATTCGCGTGATGCGTGAAGAAGTCGAACGCGATCTTTCTGCTCTTTCGGCACATCTTGGCGGCGAGGACTTAGCTGGGATGCCATTCGAGGACCTACAGGAGCGGCTTGCCGCTCTGGTCACCGACGCTGAACACATGAATTTCTTGCCGCAGCGCAACGCCATTGTTGAGGAACTGGATCGTTTCGGGTTCGGGGAACTTCTGCGTGACATGATTGGACGCGCGGTACCCGCTGAGGATGTGAGTGCAGAGCTTGAGCTTGCTTATGCCTCAAGTGTATTTGAACTGTTGATCACGAAGTCAACAGTGCTAGCGAAACTTGCGCCTTCCGACGTCGCTAATCTCCTCGACCATTTGCGATACCTGGATCAACGTCACGTGCGTTCTCTCGCTGCGCCTGTGATGCTTGCGGCTGTCAAGCACGGGCGTGAAGTAATGCGCGAGGCGAAGTCCGATACGCTCAAGCTTGATGAGCAGCTTGCTGAACGAGGCGTGGGTGGGCTACATGACTTGATTGCGATTTACTCGCGTATTGTTCTCGCATCACGGCCGGTGTGGGTTGCCCCGCCGACGGTGGTTGCGCAGCTCGTGCCTCCGATGCCGTGGGTTGATGTGGCGATTGTGGAAGCAACGGAAACTGAATCTCCAGCTGGTATGATCAGTGCGTTGATGCGTGGACGCCAGGTGGTGGTTGTAGGTGATATTCGCCGTGGCGCCTCGATGGAACGTTCAGCTATTGGTGAGTTCGCCAAGGTACTTCCGGTGTGTGAACTGCCTGCTAATCGCGCTGTTTACAACGCGCTTGCTGCGCGTGCGCTGATGACGCACGGTTATGGCGATGTGCTGGCTCCGATTCCGGCAGCGAATACCATCTCGGCGTCGCACCTCATTCACGTTGATGGACGCGGTGTGCCCGCCTCGGGAAGTGAGGGTGCTATTGAGTCCACGCAGGTCGAGGTTGATGCCGCAGTTGACGCAGTGCTCGCTCACGCGATGTCGCACCCGGGGGAGAGCCTGGCAGTGATCGGTGTTTCAACATCTCATGCAAATCGAATTCGCAGCGCGATCAATTTGCTCGCTGAGCGATCCACGGATGTTCGTTCACTGATCGCCGGGCAGGAGCCGATGGTTGTGTGCGATCTCAGTGGTGTTCGCGGTGTGCGGCGTGACCATGTTATTTTGTCGGTTGGATTCGGGAAAACGGTTCATGGGCGTGTCCTGCACTCTTTCGGAGTGCTCCAAACCTCGGCAGGGCTACGCGGCCTCATTGACGCGATTGAAGCACCTCGACGTGAATTGACGGTGATTTCTTCCCTCGAACCGGGAGACATTCAAAAGAATCGCCTGTCAACTGCCGGGCCGAAGCTTTTGGCAGATCTCCTCGAAGCTGCCTCGGGTAATGGCATGGAGCCCATTTGTGATACCGGCGATCCAGAGCCGTTGCTTGCGGATCTTAAGCGTCGTATTGAAGCTGATGGCTGGGTGACTGCATTGAACTTTGGCTACGAAGGATCGACAACGATTCCGCTTGTTGTTGGGCATCCAGATATTCCTGGTACATGGGCAGTGGCTGTGGTGTTCGACGACGAGGCTTACGTGGCTGAGCAGTCCTTGCGCCGTCGTGACCGCTACCGAGTTGAAATGCTTGAGATCCGTGGATGGCGTGTGCATCAAACGTTCTCGACCTCACTCTTTATCGATCCAGCTGGGGAGGCCCAGCAGGTGGGCGATCTGATGCGTGAGGTTGTTCAGCGCTATCGTCCATCGGATGTCGTCGTCCCAGAGCTCGACGACGACGGTTGGGCTGGCGTTGTGGAAAATGAGTCGGTCTCTGACCATGCGGTGTCCGAAGTTATGCCGCGAGTAATGGCACGTGGACCACGGCCGTCGGTGACGCCGGGTCTTGCTCTTGCTGCATACACCGATGATCAACTTGATGAGATGGCACAGTGGATCGCATCCGATGGCGTGATTCGTAGCGACGATGAATTTGTGGATGTACTGCGTGCTGAACTCGGACTGATGCGTCGCGGTGGACAGACGGATGCGGTTTTAGGCAACGTTGTTCGACGGTGCGATCAGGGCCAGGGCCAGGGGCAAAAGGGTGCCTCTACCAGCCAGGGGAAGCTCAAGACTGAGACAGCGACTGAGAAGCAGGCTGAGGGCGAAGAGGAAACGGGCGCCGATGTTGAGGTGGAACTCAAGGACGACGCTGAGCTGGAGGCTGAGGCTGAAGCCGAACTTGAGCACCGCGAGGCGATTGAGCCTGGCAATACTCCTGAAGCTGTTGCCGATGCTGTGTACGTTGAGGAATCAGAGCAGGGCTTTGAGCTTGATGATGGCCTGGTTCTTGAAGAGGACAATCCAACGTTCGAGGATCGCTGATGGGTAAGCGAGTCATTTCGCTTTCGCGTGTGGATCGCGAAAAGCTGGAACGCGGTGAATTATCAACGCCAGAACAGGCCGTGCATCAGTGGGATCATACGGTTGGCGGCGAACGCGCTCGCCGCCAACCGGCCCAAGATACGCAACAGTTCACACCTCACGAGCAGGATCTTCTGAGGGAGATTCCTCCCCATTTCGGCAAAATTTAGAACCAAGCAGCTCCCTGCCCGTATTGTCAGGGTGATGTGAAAAGAGAAAAGGTGTCGGCCAGGCAATTTACCTCGCCGACACCTTTTGACAGTGAATGTTCAGTTCTGGCGAGCAAGAAGATCGCGGATCTGGGTGAGGAGAACAACGTCCTCAGATGGAGCAACCTCGACAACCGGAGCGGGCTTGCGCATCTTGTTGATGGGCATCACGAAGAAGAAGTAGAGTGCGCCAGCCACGATCAGGAAGTTCACCACAGCGGTCAGAATGGCACCCGGCATGACGGTGGCCATGTCCTTGCCTTGGCCGATGTGGAACTCAAGGACATGATCGAAGTTCGGCTTGCCAAACAGGCCACCGATGATTGGCATCAGGAACTTCTCGTTCAGAGCAGTCACGATCTGATTGAAGGCTGCGCCGATGATGACACCAACGGCAAGATCAACCACGTTGCCACGGGTAATAAATTCTTTGAATCCCTTAATCATGGGAGTTTCCTTTCATGAATCTGTGCAGAAAGTCTTGGAAAGATAGTCTCTATGAAACGGCGAGGATCGCCATGAGAGGCGTCCTCGCTCCAAGTCCAAGAGCAACTCTAGCTTCTTCAGGAGAGATTGAAACGTAAAACATTGTGGCATTATCCACTTTTGAAAAGAGGGTAGATTGGCCAGTTTTCACAGATTTTCCCACGATGACAGCATTGTGTGCGATGAGTTGTGCGGCCGGATCTTTTTCGAGTTGTGCGGGTGGTGCGTAGAGATTCACGCGGGCGCCAACGGTCAGAAGATCGCCAGAATCCACAAGGGGAACCGCTGCCACCACTGAGCCTGGGCGGGCGTTCTTTGTAAATTGACTATCCAATACTTGCTCGCGTAACACGGGTGCGCCTTTCGGGATCGGTGCCACGAGGTGTTTTCCAATAATTTCTTTTGTGCTGGTTGCCAAAGGCCCAGCCAGCTCATGAGGAATGCGAGCAAAGGTGAGGTCTCCTTTTTGGGCGAGTTGACCAGACTCGATATCACGCGCGGCCACAACAACGTCGATTGTTTTCGGCGCAGCTCCCCCAGCCGCCGCAATCACTGACTGTACAGCGATTGCGAACACAGCTGCAAGGATAACAAAACGCCAACGCCACAACGCTGCGCGAATGGGGTTGGCTGATCGCGGCCGTGCAGGTACCGTACTTCTCCCAAAAATCTTCATGCCCCAAGTATGAACTCGTGGCAACGAGGATTCTCGGCCCTTCTTATGTCCTGTGGAAAAACGATGCAGACGTCTGGGTGTGGAAAGTCGAAAGTGTTACCTAGTTGGTTGTTGCCACGATGCGATCAGGCAAAATAACGTATGGAACCCGCACGTCGTTGTCATCTTGGGGAAGTTGCGCATCGACAAATTCTTCTGGGAACACCATTGCGCCGATCTTGGCGCGGTCACCAGCAAGCTTCAGTGCGCGATCATACCAACCGCCGCCTTGTCCGATTCGGGCACCCGTGTGTGAAACGGCAAGCGCAGGAATGATCAGCGCATCGACGTCGGCAAGGAGATCGTTATCGAACGCAGGGCCAGTCGGTTCCGGAGGTCGCCCGGGAGCCATTTCCTCAAGATCGTCAAGCCCGCGGAAATACCCCCATGCACGGGTCAAGCCTGGGCCGAGCTTGGGAAGAATCACCCGTTTCCCCGAATCTGCAATGGTTTGGATCAACCCATGCGAGGGTGGCTCTTCGTTCACAGAAACGAATGCAGCGACGAGTTCCGCATCGCCGATGAATTTCATCGCCGTTGCGATCCACTCTTCTTCCAGCTCCTCACGCCTCGCTGTAGAACGAGCTGACCGTGATGCGCGAACAATTGGACGAATCTGTTGCTTCGCCTCTTCCGGATCTAAGCCAGAGACGTCAGGGAAGCTCAACGTTGAGTGGTTCATGCTTCTATTATTTCACAACGCACGGAGCACGTGTTCGCTAAGTTTTCGTACGGCGCAACTATTGGGGTGTTCGCCTGTGTACTTGCTCGGCATCCGGACGCTGATCTCCGCTAGACTTAGCACCAAATGCACAAGGAGGCAAACGTGAAGACGGTCGAGGAGTTCAAGGAAGAATGCTTCGAGGTATCCAAGCCCCAACCGCCGTTTGCGGTGGCGCTGTCGGATGCTGTGGGGACGATTGTTGCGCAAGACGTCCGCTCGATGGTTGACGTGCCTCAAGCCGACCTCGCTGCACGAGATGGTTACGCGGTTCGTTATGGTGATATCGCCGGTGCCTCGCCAGATTTTCCTGTTGTCCTGCCCGTTACGGAGGATATTCGCGCCGATCAATTCAACTCCGTCGCCCTCGCACCCGGAACTGCCATCCGTATTTCATCGGGCGCGCGCATCCCCACTGGTGCCGACACTGTGGTGGCGCTTGAGGATACCGACGCGGGCAGGGCTGAGGTGCAGATTAAGTATGCCAGCGAGAATGTCAATATTCGCGTGCGTGCTGAGGACCTTGAAGCTGGTGAAGTGATCGTGCGAAGTGGGGTGCGTGTGGGCGCACGCCAGGTGGCACTTCTCGCTTCTGCCGGCCATGCGCGAGTTTTGGTTCATCCGCGTCCTCGCGTGGTGATTATGTCGATCGGTGACGAACTTCAGGAGCCAGGTAACCCTGCGATTGCAGGCAAAGTTTTCGATGCGAACTCCCACGCATTGGCGTCTGCGGTGGCTGACGCTGGCGGCGATGTTTTCCGCGTCGGTGCAGTCAGTGATGACAAGCGCACGTTACGTGAAATGCTTGAAGACCAACTTGTCCGCGCAGACATCATCATCACCACGGGCGGGCTGTCCTACGGTGGCGGCGATACTTTGAAAGAAGTGCTTGCACCGTTGGGGACGGTTCGTTTCGACAACGTGGCAATGTCGCCTGGCCGACAATTCGGTGTGGGTACTCTGGAGGACACCACGATTTTCTGCTTGCCTGGTTCGCCAGTTGCAGCGCTGACCAGCTTTGAAGTTTTCATCCGGCCTGCGCTACGTCAAATGGCTGGTTATCAGCATATTGAGCGCCGTGCGATTCGTGCGCGCGTGGACACTCCGTGGAACTCTACTGACGGCGTCGTCGAGTTCGTCCGTGGCAAAGTGCTGGGAAGTCCGAGCGCCGGTTACCATGTGACCCCGATGGGTGATCCTTCGCGCCAACTCCTCACTGGCCTCGCGGAAGCGAATTGCCTGGTTGAAGTGCCCAGTGGAACAACACGTATTGACATTGGAGACGAGCTCGCTTGTTACGTCCTGGATCGCTGATGATCCAAGGTGGTACGTGGCGTGTTCATCAAGTGCGGATATGTGGTGAATCCAGGGAAAATTTGCGTGAATCAAGCAACACACTACCGTGTCCTAGCCGCTTTCTTGAGCCAAAAAATCTAAAGTGGGAACATGGGTTTTACTGGCTTCGCGATTGCGGTCGCAGTGTTCCTCTTGCTGGGGATAGTGGTGCCGCGATTCGCGTTGCGAAGGTCGGTGATTGCCGATTCTCCGCTGGAGGAACGGTTCAGTGAAGATCTTCGTATCGTGAGGCAGCCGCGCCTTGCGATGGCCGATAGCGGTGAGAGCGGCACGATTTATATGACGGAGCGCATGATGGACACACGCCAAAGGAAGATTTCCTTGAAAGAAGTGGCACGCGGCCGGAGCAAGGCTCGGGCGCGGATGGCCACACGCGGTGCATATCGTGCGCGTGGCTATCTCGGACTGGGTGTGCTAGGCGTCGTGGCGCTCGCAGCGTGGATCGGTGTGGGTGTGGCATCCTGGCCGACCTGGCCAGCGATTGTGTTGACTCTGGGAATTGGCGCAGGCTCTGTCGGGTTCGGTTATCTTCTGACCGAGTGGGCCGCTGGAGATGATATTGACCGTGAGGAAATCGCGAAGGCTTCGCAGGTCCTCGCCCGCGCGAAGCGCCAGCGTGATCGAGTGCATGCATCGCGGCAAGAACTCGAAAAGATTGACGAAGCATCACAGGCTGCTGGTGGTGAGGTTGAAGTGCCGGTGGTGTCTGCTGAGCACACTGACGAAGTAGCCACGGCTAATGTCGTTCAGGAAAATCAGGATGTTGTTGAGCATCGCGTGAGCGAGGCTGAGCGTCGTCCAGCCGCGACAGTCGAACGCGGCATGGCTCAGGTTGAGCGTGAAGTAACTCAGGCTGGCCGCGAAGTAACAAAGGTGGAACGAGAGGTCGCGAGGGTTGAAGCTCCAAGCTACACCCTCAAGCGCCGCACAGTGGCTCCATACCAACCCCAACCTACTGATGAGGCGCAAGTTCCGTATCGTCCGAAGCGCGCTGGGGAGAGAATTGGCGATGCTCCTATTGAAGCGCCGAATACGGCTCCGGAGATGACTGGACTTGAGGAACTTCGCTCTGGACTTTTGGCTGGCGGTTCTACTTTGGATGAACTTCTCGCACAGCGCAGAGCGTGACGAATGAGACTTGCGTGAATTTGCGCTCGTGAGGGTGGTGAGTGCTATAGTTTTCACGTCCAAGGGGCTATGGCGCAGTTGGTAGCGCGTTTCGTTCGCAATGAAAAGGTCCGGGGTTCGAATCCCCGTAGCTCCACCAGTGAAGAGGTCTGAACGGCAATCTGCCGTTCAGACCTCTTCACTTTTTCGTTCCGATCTTCCTTTTGGTGGGCACGTGACGTTAGGAAAGGCTGCGTCAATACAGCGATACATGGCGATAAAAACCATCTAAAACGCCAAAAAACAGATGATAGCTTTCTATAATGTTCCTACACGCAATAAAAGTAAGGAGACGGCAACGTGCGTTTTCTCAAGATAAAAAAATTGAGCTTTTCCACGCAACCAGTTCAATCTGACAGTTCGCCGGTTCAGAGTCAGGGGCGTCGGAGCGCTGGAACACTAGTGAACAAAGGAATCGGGATTGTCGGCGCTTTGGCGCTCGTTTCGGCTTGTGGTGTTGCGGGTACTGCGGGTCAGGGTGGGGGCGAAAAGAGCCAAGTGGAGGCGCTGGTTAATACCGTCGCACGCGCACGAATCATCCCACTCCTCAACGAAGAGGAGGCACTGAACTCCACACCTTCCCTCAGTAGCTATATTGACGAGGGAACCTTTAAAGAGAACTTCGCAGAGGCAATGAAGTCTGTCGCGCAATCGCCTAGCCCAGCACAGGGCGAAGGTAAGCAGGCAGGTCCAGATTCTGCGAAGAAGAGGGCGGAGAGTAAATCAAATCAGGTAGCAGGTGGCTCCGCGGCAGCTCCTAACCCATATGGGAAAATGAGTCCATACAAGGTTGACGCCAACTTGTCGAATGTTGTGAATGCAAAGGACTTCGAAGGTCTCACCACCGATCAGAAGCGACTTCTCGAAAAGAATAATTTCGTGATCGGCGGTAACTATGGGCGTGAGGAGTTCTTCGATATCTACGAGAGCAACCGTTACACTATGCTTCCCAATTTCGTCACGGTTGATTCCATGATGCACAGCTATCATCTTTTCTTCCAGCAGCTTCAGAAGAGTGTTGAGAAAACTCAGCTCACAAATAAGCTGGCGACGATGAGTAAGGAACTTCTCGCTGAAAGCCAAGCGCAACTGACAAGCCTGGCTGGAACCGAGTGGGAAAAGGCTGCTACGCGCAATGTCGCTTTCTTTGCCGTTGCGGCCAAACTGCTGAGTCCAGATACTCAGGTTCCGCAGAAGGTGTCAAATATGGTTGCCTCTGAGCTACAACTCATCCAGAGTGCAAGTGGTTCCGCCAAATCTCCGCTCCTGGGTAAAGATACAGATTATTCGCAATATCAGGTGCGAGGCTACTACGAGAAAACTCCGCAGCTCCAGGCCTATTTCAAAGCGATGATGTGGTACGGCAATATGCACTTCACTCAGAAAGACGAGGAACTTGACCGCAGCGCACTTCTTGCCACCCTGGCGATTTCCAACAAGGCACTCAAAGAATGGGAAACCATCTACACCACCACCGCCTTTTTCGCTGGTGAGAGTGACGACTCGGGATATTACGAGTACCTGCCGATGATCCACACTGCCTACGGAAAGAATGCCAGCGTGAAGGATCTTCCCAAGAATGATGCTGCCTGGAAAAAGTTCCATGAGTTGACGGCGAAGGTGACGCCTCCGCGAATTGCGACGGGCACGTTGGGCGTCGTTGATAAGGAAAATACGGGATATGAGGAGCAGCTGGGATTCCGAGTGATGGGTCAACGTTTCACTCTTGATCAACGCGTATTCTCCGAGCTCCTTTCCCCTCGGGTGAAGGCGAATCCCGCAGGTGAAGATCGCGTGTTGCCTGATGCCCTGGACGTGCCAAATGTTCTTGGCTCAACTCAGGCACAAACCATTCTCAAACAGCAAGGAGCTACGGAGTACGCGAAGTATAACGACAATGTTGAGAAGTTGCGCAAGGAAATCGCCAACGATCCAAACGGTATGTGGACTGGAAGCCTCTCGGCGCAGTGGCTGTATACACTCAACCCGCTCTTAGCCTCAAAGGGGGAAGGCTATCCGAGCTTCATGACGTCATCGGCGTGGGATAAAAAGACGCTCCAGAGTTATCTTTCCAGCTACACCGAACTCAAGCATGACACCGTTCTTTATGCCAAGCAGGTGATGGCTGAAATGGGTGGTGGCCCTATCCCTGAGAAGGACGACCGTGGATACGTGGAGCCGGAGCCGGAGCTGTATACCAGGCTCGCGAAGCTCGCCAAGGCAACCTCCGAGGGCCTTGAACGGTACGGCCTGATTTCAGATGAGAATAAGAAGAGCCTTGGCATCCTTGCCCAACTTTCGACAAAGCTTGCGGATATCAGCGTCAAGGAACTTTCGGGCGAGAAGCTAAGCAACGAGGACTACGAACTGATCCGCACGTTTGGCGGACAGCTCGAACACTTCTGGGTGATTGGCAATAAGGATGGTATTAATGGCGAGCCGATTCAGTCCCTCCAATACCCCGCAAGTCTCGTGACGGATATTGCGACTTCCAACTCAGGAGAAGTCCTCCACATCGGAACCGGGGCAGTGAACGAGATCTTCGTTGTGTTCCCGATTGACGGGGAACTACATATCGCCAGCGGTGGCGTCTCAAGCTTCTACGAATTCACACAAGGTGGATCGCGCCGCATGACCGATACGGAATGGCAAGAAAAGGTGCGTTCCTGGGATGATCAGCCGACCGCGCCCGCGTGGCTGAGCGACATTCAAGCGAAGCGAGATGCGAGCTGACCTGAAGAGTCGCCACCGCACATTGAGTTGGGTAATTTTCATTGCGGGAATCGCAATTCTCTGTGCGGTGGCGGCCTTTCTCTTTTTCCAACGCGAACCCCTCAGCGTCCGCGAACAGCTCCGACAGGAGCTGCCCAGCTGGGTCCGCTGGGAGGGCGTTGAGAAAGACGTCGATCTTGACGACGATGGAGAACCAGAACGTCTTGTGCTCGATAACGGAGTGGTGACTGTTTCCGAATCAGCTCGTAAATCCTGGGTTTCGCCGCAAGAGTGGCTGGTTTCCAATGTTTTTGCCGCGGATATTGATCGCGATGGAAAGACCGAACTCATTGCGTTGACATGGAAGCGGGGGAGCTACGGTCCCTTCAAACCATTTTGGGAGGAAGACGACGCCGATAAGCCCTATCAGCATGTCTTCGTCTTTCGTTATGTTGACGAGAGTGCGGCAGTGAAGAGTAAGAGACCTGCAGATGTGAGCATGGGAATCGAGCAGGTGTGGATGTCATCTAACATTGGTTTCCAGGCTCAGCGCGCCGAACTCACAGGAGACTTGCTCCTGCATTTGCATACTCCTGAGGGTGTGGAGACCATTTGGCGGTGGCAGGGGTGGGGCTTCAAACTCGACAAAAAGCAATGAAAGATGAATCCATTCATGAGGGCGATTTCTCATACTGTAGGTGGGGTTGCGCTGTAGCCCCAGGGATGATTTTTCTGGGATCGTATACTTTTCTGGGTGGAAAAATCGATAGATTTCGCTACTCCGGCACTTCGACGGTGTGGTAAAGTGAGCGGGAGAGACCTGCAGGTAAAAGAGTAAAAATAGTTGCAGTAGTGGCGACAGAAGGTGTCTCTCGTCGTCGTTCAGTAGCCACAGTTGGTTCCCGTGATACCGCGAGTTTCGGGTAATTGATTGATGGAGTGCATGGTAGGCATCCATCGGTGAGTGTGAGATGAATAGCGGGGAGTCGGTGTAGCCAAGCTCCTTGAAGCTGTCCATTCATGAGGTGGGGCGGTCTGTAATTTTATGCAAAGGAGTTAAGTAGAACTCCGAGTATCACCATGTTAGTATCTTCATCCGTACGCCAGCCGAAGTTAACGTTAACCACTAGATGTAAACGACGGCCTCACCAACGAATAACAAGGTAGACGCCTTATAGAGAACACTCAAAACGTTTCACGCATCTCTAGTAAATTTGCACAAAATATCGGCACAAAATAATCGTCAGACTACGTATTTGTAGCCTGAAAAATGTGTACCAAACAGACATATCCGTGAGAGGAGTGCGCTGTTTTGGTCCATTGCTTGTCAACAGCAAACATTTCACAACAGGAATGAGGAACTATGACTAAAAAGTCCATTCGCGCCGTCGCAGCGACGACGATGATGGCACTGGCACTGTCTTTCGGTGCAGGATCTGCATTCGCAGAGCCGTCCCGGGGGGGGGGAGAGAATCTTTCCACAGTAGAGCAACTTGGTGCTGCAAATATCGATGTTAAGCATCCTGCCTCGATCACGATTCACAAACTTCTAAATCCAGAATCAACGCACAAGGCGACGGGTGTTGAAGACCGTGCTGCTAAGGGTAAGAAACTCTCAGGTGTAAGGTTTACTATCACTAAGCTGAGTCTGGAACTGGATAATCAAGAAAATCTTAAGACAGCGGCTACCTTAACAGCGGAACAAGCTCAAGCTCTCAAGTCTGGTACCAAGTATGATGTCACCACTGCAGATCAAGGCATGATTAAACAACAACTCCCTGTTGGTGTTTACTTGGTGGAAGAAAATCAGTTGCGTGATGGCGACGATGTCCGCGCAGACGGTGAAAAGGTGGAAAAGCCTTCGGAGATCAAGGCTGCCGCGCCGTTCGTAGTCCGAGTTCCAATGTCCAATGGTGAGAAGAAAGACTGGAACTATGACGTGCATGTCTACCCAAAGAACACTTCCGATAAGCTCGAGAAAAAGGTAATTGATGCTGGCCGGAATGGCGGTGACACCATTACCTATACAATTGATGCGTCCGTTCCTCAGGTGGATGAGGAATATACTCGTACAGTTTTCAATATTGTTGATGATTATGATGAGACCAAGCTGGAACCTGGTAGCATTCAGATTGAATCGGTTGTGATGGGGCAAACAGCCTTTGAAAAGGGAGTTGATTTCGAAACTTCTGATGACAACAAGCGTTTGACTATTACATTCAAGACCGGTGAGAAAGTTGGCCTTTCTAAACTGGTCAACAACCAGGTCGTTACCGTTAAACTGACTGCCAAGATCAAAGAAGCGGGTGAGATTGTCAACAAGGCAACTCGTATTACTCGTGACACTAGTGTTGAAGAAGACAAGACAAAGAACACTAATGATGTTAAGACGTACCTTGGTAAAATCAAGGTGATCAAGACGGGTATTGAAGGCAAGAAATTGTCCGGGGCGGAGTTTGGTGTATTCCGCTGCACCCCCGCCGGCTCAACTTGGAATCTCAATGGTGACGCAATTGAGACGTTGAAAACTAATGCTCAAGGCGAAGCTATCTCTAAGCCACTCCATGTCACCGATTTTGAAAATAATCTGGAGACTGTAACTAAACCAGAGAATCAGAATTACTGCCTCAAAGAAACCAAAGCACCGGATGGATACTTGCTTTCAGAGGAGATCACACACTTCACCCTTGCAAAGGCTGATGTGCTTGCAAAATCGGACTTCATTACCTTTACCAAGGAGATCGAGAACAAGCCCTCAGACACCCCGGATCTTCCGCTGACCGGTGGCCAGGGCATTGCTCTCCTTGTGATTCTCGGTGCAGGCGTCGCTGGCGCCGCAGTTTACTCCGCTCGTCGTAACTCGACCAAGGCCTGAGTGAACAACAGCTATTAAGGAGAAAGCTTTCAATATCTCCTTGATGGGTGGGCGTGTTATTTCGAAAACGTGCCAATCGTATGAAAATAACGCGCCCACCCCGCTCTTCGGGACGCATCATCTATTGAGAAGGAACACATGAGTACGCACATCATTGCAGAGTCTCAAAAGGTTGAGGGCAAGCAGCCCGTGGCGGAAACGTCGGTGTGGGGCCGGATTGCGTTGCCGCTCATTCTTGCCACGATTTCTATTGTGATCATGTTGTATCCCGTCGTCGTGACTCAGCTGAAGAATCTTGAGCAGATGCGCGTCTCGGCAGAGTACTCCCAACAAGAAACAGCGGTGAACCCTCAGGAACTCTCCAAAGAGTTCACGTCAGCGCAAAAATACAATGCGACACGCGCCCAAGGTCCGATCCTTGATCCGTGGTTGGCCCGCATTTCCAAAGATAATCGCGACTATCAGGCGTATCTTTCAGAACTGAATACTTTTGAAGTGATGGGGCGTTTGGTGATCCCTGCAATCAACGTGGATCTCCCTGTCTACCATGGCACGGGGGAAGATTCCTTGCAGCGCGGAGTTGGCCATCTTTATGGCTCAGATCTCCCAGTTGGCGGTCAAGGAACTCATTCTGTTCTTACGTCACATTCCGGGCTTCGTAATGCAACGCTTTTTGACAATCTTGTGAACCTGAAGAAAGGCGACTCGTTCTACATCGGAGTTGCTGGTCAACGCTTGAAGTACCAGGTTTATGAAACTCAAGTAGTGCTTCCTAACGAAATCGAGTCCCTGAACCAGGTCAAAGGAAAAGATCTGGTCACCCTCATTACGTGTACGCCCTACGGTATTAATTCCCATCGACTCCTTGTACACGCCGAACGTGTGCCCATGGATGAAACAGAAGAAGTCGCAGTTTTTAACGAACCAAGCACTCTGAACTGGCAGTGGTGGATGTTTGCACTGATGGCTGCTGCGCTTGCCCTCGCACTTGGCATGGGTGTGTGGGCACGTAATCAAGTACGTGCAACCCGCGTCCATAAATCGCACTCTTGCGAAACCGAGACCCCGCTTTTCACTGGGAAAAATAACTCATGACAAACATGATGAAAATGATGGTTGCTGCACTTGTCGCACTGATCGTTACTGCCGTAGTGCCCACCGCCTGGGCGCTCGATCAACCTGACGATTTAATCTCGGGAAAGTCGCGTCTCACGGTCGCGTTGCCTGCTGGTAATCCATACGACGACGTTAAGATGCCGCCACTTGATGGTTATACGGTGAAGCTGTCGCGTGTGCGGGTGGATGTGCGAACCAACGCAGACTACGATCATGCTGCCTCGCTGAAGTATGACGCTGCACTCACGCTCGGTACCCATGCTGTGAGTATGAAAACAACGGGCGCCGACGGCGTCGTGACGTTCCATGACCTTGAGCCTGCTTTGTACGTTGTACAAACTGATCTTCCTGAGGGGCGAAAAGGCGTAGTGAAGATCAATCCAGCCCTGGTGCTACTGCCCGGAAAGAATGCTGACGGATCTTTTGCGCACGCAGTGACGATGAAACTCAAGCATTCACCAGAGTTTCAGCCCACGCCGCCCCCGAATATTCCAAATCCACACCCGACACCAACGCCCACCCCACCAGCTCCGAAGCGACCACCCTTGCCGTGGACCGGAGCTTCGGTTGTGGGTACGGGGGTTGTGGCCACAGCCCTAGTCACTGGTGGCGTGGTACTTGCACGTAAGAAGAAAGGACAGATCTGATGACAGCCGCAATTTCACACCGTAGGTCAATGAAGAACCTTGCGCGCGTTGCCATCGTCTTTCTGGCCACTCTTAGCCTCGCCTTTTCGAGTGTGTTAGTCAGCTTCAGTGAAAAAGCAGAAGCTATTCCCCCGTCAGGTTCTTTTTCACGGGGACTGACGAAAGAAGTTCGTTTAGAGGATGATCCGTATGGCGCCCCTAAGTGCTACAACGTGAGAAATAGTGCAACGCAACGACTTTTCAAATTCTGGAAAGATTCTTCCAGTAATGAAATCGCTGTATTAAAAGTGTCTTACTCTTCGCCGGTCGGCTCTCGTCTGGATAAATCTGCCGTTTCTGTCCGCTATTCTTACGCTAGCTATTTTGCTGGACGTCACTTTGATGTAGAGGTGAGCGGCAATGACGTATATCTTAAATTCCGTCAGCCACTGGTGTATAACGTCAGTGGTCAACTGCAGATAGATATGCCGGGTTTGGCGAGTAGTGTCTGCCCGCAGGTGTCGGCATGGTCAGGTGTCGATGTGCCGTCGAATCCAGGTAAAGTCTGTCGATCCAGGTTTTACCCGGAAGATCCTTCTTCCGTGAATTCTACTCAGACCGGACGTCGGCCCGCTCGAGACCTTTCTCCCCAAGAAACGTCGGAAGGCAGCCGCTCTTACGTCATTACGTCGGAACCGAAAAACAGGTTTCGTTACAAGTCGCAGCTTTGGTATCAGCCTGCGGGCGGTGGAGACTACATTCGAATTGGCGCTGAAACCGGGTGGGTCTACAACGCGCTTGCCTATAACCCTCAAGACAATTGGCTCTATGCAATTTCTCAAACCAGAAACGGAACTGGAACCGAAAATGAAGATCCGTGTTTCCCGTCTTCTCATCTGTTGCAGATCAATCCGTTAACTGGCGAGGTATTTGACCTTGGATTTGTTGCATCAAGGCAAAATCGCCGTAGCTCTGCTTTCGAAGATAAGGACCGCTATGGCGGCGTTAACGCGGGGGTCATTCTAGCCGACGGTACGTATGTGGTCTCGAATTCGTCGATATCAGGTACGAGAAACCTCTACAAGGTGGCGATTCCCTCGGTCACGAGTGTCGGTACCACGGCAGAAAGAACCAACATTAAATCGTATTCTGAGGACTATGCTGTCACTGCTCAAGCGGACGGTTTTATCTGGGGTATCCGATCTGCTGCCTCTCGTTATCCCAACCAGCTTGAGCGGATCAACATTCGCACTGGGCGAGTGGACAGTATTGGTATTAGCTCTCTCACCACCGAATCGGGAGAAGCGTTCCCACGTGGCAAAAATTGGGGCAAATCGTGGACATATGGAAATGGAAATCTTGGTTTTGGAACCGGGTCTGATGGAGCTAACACAACCTCCATTCAACTCCAGGTGAAAAACCCGACTGCGCCCTTGTCCCTATCGAATATCAAGCTCATTGCGGTAAACAACAATGCTCCGGCGTCTTTTAACACTGATGGTGCCTCATACCTCGGCAGCCCTGTGACTCCTGATCTTAAGGTGGAAAAGACGTTCAACGGCATTACGAATCGCAAGGCTAACTGGAAGATTAGAGTGACCAACGAGGGTAAGGGCGGGTCATCTGGCTTTACCTTAAATGACAATTTACCCAATGGTTATACGGTAGCTGATATCAAACGCGATATTACGGTGGCAGATACAACTCGTGGTGGTATCCCCAGGGTAGTTGATTATAACGTTTCGAAAAATCACGGTAACCAAGGTAATGACCAAATTCAGGTACTCGTTGGGTCTGTTCCGGAAGGGCGAGAAGTAACGATCTCAGTTATGGCAACTCTTCCAACAAGGGCAATTGAGCAATGTGTGGCAAATACGGTCACGATCACGCCTAATGAGTCGGATCCGGTAGTGAATAACAATGTATCCACGGCTGATTGCGGACTTGAGTTTGAAAAGAAAGCTATCGATATCAGGGGTACGGAAGAAGGTATTGAAGTCGAAGATGGTCAAGTGATGAAGGGCCTTGGAGGCGAAGACTACCGCACGGTTCGCTTTGACTTGATTGTGAAGAATCCAGGGGTAGCCGAACTTCCTTATACGCTGGTGGATCATCCAGGATTTACGCGTGATGTCGCTCCAAAGTTTGTGGTGCTCAAAGAAAAGAACGCGCCGGGTGACGGGGCTGCTCAAGTCGGGAACGCTGCCCAGTTTGCGTATCCTGGCACAATTCCAGTTTCGAGCATCGTGAACCGATATATTCGCAAGCACAATCCGGTACCGGGGCGCCCGGATCAAATCACGATTGCACCGGGGGCTAAGCATTACTTTGAGCTTGAATACTACTATGTGATGAACCCTAAATCGAAGAATGCTGAGACTAAGGTATGGGATCATCTCCAGTGTGTCGGTAAAAAAGGGTCGGGGCGGCCTGGAGAAGGTCTCTATAACAAAGCCGATCTCAGGGATGTCAGGAATCAAAAGAACATCTTTGATGATGATTGTGTGCCGATTGAGCAACCGAAGAACGCCAAGGTCGTGCTCAAGAAAGTTGACGCATCAAACACCGAGTTAGAGCTTAATGGTGCCCAGTTCACGATTCGCTCTGTATCGTCAACGGATCGAGATTCGTTTGGCGAAGTGATTCAACCGGCGGACGGCACGTATGACCTTTCTGAAGGGACATACGTCTTATCCGAGATAAAAGCGCCTGCTGGATACTCGCTTCTTCCTGGCCCCGTTTATGTGGACATTTCTCGTTCAGATCATGATTTCGCAATACGACTTGGAGAAAGATACACGACGCCGGGAGGAAAGCAGGAAATAGCGTGGACTAACGTTGGGCAACCATTGCCATTAGTGTCAGTCGAAAAAACTCAGAGAGAAAGTCAGACGGTATTCACAATCCAGATCGCTGACGTGTTGACTGGGGAGCTGCCAGTCACCGGCGGCACGGGTATTTTCCCTCTGATGGCTACCGCAGCTCTGATTGCTCTAGCTTCCCTTGGGGCTACCCGCAGGAGATGGGCAGGTCAACGTTAATCATTTGATGTTTCGCATCGGGATATTGATCAAGATTTATCGTGGTGTTTTGCAACCTGTGGTAGTACCCACCCTGCAACGCTCAGCACCGGCGTCGTTGGTGGGGTACCGTTAGAACACCGGCTAACGCTACGTGTGCCGCCGGTTCATTTGGTAAAAATTCGTCCCTCGCGGGCGCAAAGAAAGAAGTTTGGAGCGTATGTTGATCGTCATCGGCGGCATGATCGGCGCAGGTAAGACCACGGTTGCTGAACTGTTGGGAAAGAAGTACGACTCCATTGTTTTGCATGAAAATGTGGAGAACAATCGGATTTTGCCCTTGTTCTACACGGCTTCGAAAGAAGAGCAGGAGCGTAAGCGCTACTCGTTTCTTCTCCAACTTGAGTTCCTGAATTCGCGTTTCACCGACGTCAAGCGTGCAATGCTCGCCGGGAAGAACACTGTCCTTGACCGCTCGATCTACGAGGATTGGTACTTCGCAAAGGTCAACACAGAACTCGGACGCATTTCGCCCGAAGAGTTTCATATTTATGAGGGTCTGCTCAACAATATGATGGAGGAGATCCAGGATTTTCCAAAGAAATCGCCGGATCTGTTCATCTATCTGTACGCCGATTTCGACACGATCATAGATCGCATCCATTCGCGCGGGCGCGATTTCGAACAGGATGACGAGCTCACTTCCTACTATCGCAAGCTGTGGGAAGGATATGACGAGTGGGTGGACAACGAATACATCGCCTCCCCAGTCTTGAAGATCAACGTGGCTGAGCACGAGGTTGGCCTTGTGCCTGAGCAACAGCAGTACTTGTTTGACCAAGTTGAACACGAATTGACGCGCCTTGGCGTGAAGTGAGCATATCAATAATCGGGGGCAGAGGTTCGTCCGTGAACCTCTGCCCCCGATTTTTATGCGCTATTTTGCAAGTTCAGCGATCAGCCAGCCGAGTTCGGGTTCGAATGCCGGCCCATACCAGTGATTGTCGAGCGACTGCGTGCGTTTGATACATCTCAATGTGAAATCAGCAGCGATTCGGGCGGAGTCGTCAACGCGATGGCCGTTCATGAGCGCGCCGACGAAAGTAGACGAGTAAACGTCGCCGGTGCCGTGGCTACCGCGCTCAAGTCGCTCATGTTCGTAGTAGGAGTACTCGCCGTTCTCGAATACCACCACGCCAGTGGTATGCGGCGAATAGGAAATGCCCGTGAGAATCACAGTTTTTGCACCGCTCTGCGTGAGCGTGTCCAAGAGTGAATCAACAAATGCCCGGTCGTAGTCTTCACGGTATTCCCTACCGGTAATGAGGCAGGCTTCGGTGATATTCGGCAGGATAATGTCGGCTGAGAACGCGAGGGAGGCCATCGCGTGCGCAAACTCGTCATCGAATCCCGGATAAAGTTTTCCGTCGTCGGCCATCGCGGGATCGACGATGAGCGGCGCGCCCTCGCGAAGAAGCGTGTGCGCGATTGATTTCACGTAATCGATTTGTCGTGACGAGCCGAGATAGCCGGTGTAGAGCGCCGCGAAGTCGATCCCTTCTTTTGCCCAGTGGGCTTCAATTGCTGGCATATCGTCAGTCAGATCGCGGAACGTGTACCCTGTGAATCCTCCGGTGTGGGTGGAGAGTACAGCTGAGGGCAAGATTGAGGTTTCTTGCCCGCAGGCTGAAAGAATCGGTAGGGCCACAGTGAGTGAGCACTGGCCCACTCCTGAAATGTCCTGGATGGAAAGAATGCGGTTGTATGCCATCGCTAAAACTCCTTCATCTAGCTTTCGCATAATGTTACGCCCTTCGCTTCATCGTTGAAGTTCGGAACACTGAAAAAACAGATATTTGCCATGAGAAACATGCTTTGTTACCCTGTAATCGAAAATAAAAACATGCCGTTATTATCCGGTAATAAAATCGCTGCCTGCGGTGAATCTACCGCCAGCGGCTACTGAGCAGGGAGGAGGGGCTATGGCTGTACGAGATGTTCTGCTGTGGTTACTCGCAGAGCAGCCACAGCCGGTGTATCAGTTACGCGATGAATTTGAATCGCGCACGGATCATATCTGGCCCATGAATGTGGGGCAGGTGTATCAGACCGTTCGTCGCCTTGAGCGCGATGGACTCGTGGAATCGGTGGGCGATATCGAAGGGAAAAGCGGAGAAACATATGCGATCACTCCAGCTGGAACCCAGGTACTCAATGACTGGCTTGCAGCACCGATTCTGACTCCACGTGATGAGCGAGACAACCTGGTGATGCGTATCGCCGTCGGCGCAGGCGCTGCACGTAACCTCACCGCCGATATTCATACTCAGCGCACGGCGTTGCTCGCTGAAATCCGTGAAATGACCAAAGAGCTCAGCACAATTCCTGATGATAACCTCACCGCCCAGCTCCTGGCTCAGCGCCGAATCTTCGATCTTGAAGCGCAAGGCCGCTGGCTCGACCATATTGAACGAATCATCGAGCGTCACTCGCGCACGCGTTCACAGCGCCACCAAACGGCGGAAGGCGACAACCCTCGCACCGACGGCGTCGTTGGTGATGTGCCACAAACAAGTCAAGTACCCACCAAGGCAAACATCGAAAGGCAATGATTATGAGTAACGTCATCACGGTAGAGAACGTGACGAAGATTCATCGCTCGGGCAGTGACGAAGTGCGTGCCCTTGACGATGTGAGCACAGGAATTTTACAGGGTGAGTTCGTGGCGGTGATGGGGCCAAGCGGTTCTGGAAAATCCACCTTCTTGAATCTCATCGGTGGTCTCGACACCCCAACAACGGGGAAGATCTACGTGGACGGACAAGAAATCACGAGCATTTCCCTCACCGAGCGGGCCAAGATGCGCCGCCAAAAGATTGGCTACGTCTTCCAAGATTTCAACCTCATCTCTACGCTGACCCTTGCTGAGAACGTGGCGTTACCGATGGAACTGGACGGTCACAAGTCCAGCGAGGTGCGGCCTTTGGCTATCGCGACACTGAAGGAACTCGGCATCGACGAACTTGCTGACCGCTTCCCCTCGCAGGTGTCGCGTGGTCAGGCGCAGCGTGCTGCTATCGCTCGCGGTTTGATTGGTGAGGGGCGTGTCCTTCTTGCCGACGAGCCGACCGGCGCACTCGATTCCAACCTTGCTGAAGACATCATGCGGGTTTTGCGTTCGCGCGTTGACGCCGGCGCCACCGTTGTGTTGGTGACCCACGAGCCGCGTTTTGCTGGATGGGCCGACCGCGTTATCTATATTCGCGACGGCAAGATTGAAGATGGTGAGAATCGATGATCGCAGTCAAACTTGCCTGGCGTGATCTTTTCGCGCATAAGGTATCAACAATCCTGGCGATGATTCTTATCGCCATCACGACGGCGGCTGCGGGCGTGGCTGCCACCGGGGCAGCGGCAGGTGGTAATGCGCGCACATATCTGATAGCCAACGGTTTGCAAGCGGACGGGATGTCTTACGGAACCCGCCAGATTATCCAGAGCGGCGACGGAAATTTCGTCTCAACGTCGAGTACGGCAGTTACTGATCAGCGACCATATGAAGATTCACTGGGGGAGATCTTTGCTCCGAATACGGTGACGATCCAGGTAGATGAAAACATCCATGGAACATTCGCGAAGCAAGGGATGGATCCGAAACGGGGCGTGGCGTTCCCAGGAAAACTGGTGAGTGCCACCGAGTCGAATCTCACGCAAGGACGTGAGCCTCACCGCGGCGAAGTTGCCCTTTCGAAAAGTACCGCAGCTGCCCTTGGTGTCACAGTGGGAGACAAAATCCAGTATGTGAACTGGTCCGATGATCCGGAAAAAGTGTTCACATATACGGTGACGGGAATCCTCTCTCATGGAACTGCTATCGGAGATGAATCACTGAATGCGGCTCGGGTGCGTCCCGGAAGCCAAGCGACGGTGAGGTTCACCGTCAAAGGCGATGCTCCGGTGACCTGGAATCAGGTTCAGGCGGCGAACAAACGTGGAGTGCAAGTGACATCGTTGCACGTCCTTGATAATCCTCCCGCGCAATCAGAGCTGTATCCGGGTGCAGATAACCACGAGTCTCAGGCGTTGGCAGAGAGCGGAGACGGTCCGAAGCCCGCCGTGATTCTTCTTTGGGGACTTGGTGTGCTGGAAATGCTCCTCATTGTCACGCCGGCGTTTGCTATCTCCGCCAAGCGTAACGAACGCTCTCTTGCTCAACTCGCTGCGGTGGGGGCATCGTCACGAACTCTAGCAGGGATCATGCTCTTGGAAGGCCTGTTTGTTGGAGCGCTCGGAGCTTTCGTCTCGATCCCCACGTATGCGCTTTTCTTCTGGTGGGTTGAGATCAGAATCGAAAACTACCTCATCTTGGGTCTTATTGCTCTCGGAGCCATTCTTCTGGGTGTCATTGCTGCCCTCGTCCCGGCACTGATCGCGGCAAGAACAGACGTGGTGAGCGTGTTAGCGAACCGATCAGCGCCACGCCACATTTCTACCCGACTGGGTGTGGTGCCGTTTATTTTCGGGATCACTTTGATGATTGCTTCTGCTGCAACCTTCCGAACCGATCAAGATCCGGCTATCATGCTTGCACTCGTGATCCTCGGAATGCTGACGCTCGCGGCTGCTGCTCCTGTTTTTGTGCGTGCCGTGGGCTGGATCTTCCGTTGGAATTGTGCGGCGAAAATCGCCGCGCGTGACCTTGTACGTAACAAGTACCGAACGTCGTCGGCAGTGGCAGCGATTATGGCAGGCGTCATCGGTGCGACGATGGCGGGTGCCTATGCTGCAACGGCGGCAGATCTGGAGCGAACCAAACAGTACCCTGGTCTTGACTACGGTGACGTTGTGTATGAGCTTAACTATCGATCAGTGGGAGGCAATGACGATGAAGTGCTCAAGCTCGCTGTGGAACATGCTCATTCTGTTCGAAAGGTCGAAAGCTCTGACATTCTGTATAGCGCATTTTTCCCTGGGAAAGTGCTTCTTGACCAGGTTGATGTGAATAGTGAGGGCGGCCAACGTCCAGCTTCTTATTGGGAAGCGGGTGCCTACGTCAGGGACCAAATACTGGTGGTTGATCCCGGTGAAGTTGGCCGATTGAATCTCATCCCCGAAAAGAACAGGCCTGAGGCTAAGCTTGCGCTTGAACGTGGCGACGTGGTGTCACTCATCGATGAATCTCAACCGCTGACCTTCTTCAGGGACGACGAACAAGGCCCCGATCAAGCGGTTGGTACACTGGCGCAAAAAGGTGTCTCTGAAGCACACCTGATGGAACGAAATGGTGTCTACATTGCGTTGATGACGCCCCAAACAGTGAAAAAGCTTGGAGGTGAAGTCCGTCCGGTCGCCGTTCGTGTCACGTTTGAACGGCCAGTGATGTTGTGGGATAACTGGCTCTCATTGCGGCAAGGGCTTGAGAGCAGCGATGGGATGGTAAATCTGGCGGCCGTTGCGGCGCCCGCGATGGATAACTTCCTCGGTACTCTGATTGTCTGTGCAGTTGCGGGTGGAGCGGCAGTGTTCGTCGCCGTCATTCTTGTGGCGATGAGCGCACGCGCAGCACGCCAAGATATGGACACAGTGGAAGCATTGGGAGGAAGCCCTGGTTTCCGCAGAGCGTTCTCCTTCTGGCACGGCACGATCTTGGCGCTCGCGGCCGTGATCCCAGGGGTGCTCGTTGGAGAATATGGAATTTGGCTGGCGCGAACCCGACTTGAGATAACCTCCGTCACGTACCAGCCTCTCGCAGTCATCCTCGTGGCACTGGTGATCGTCGTCCCAATCGCAATAGTGGGAGCGTTGTTCCCACCGCGGCGATCGGTCTTGACGCGCCGCGCGGACTAAGCGAAAAGCGACGCACGCGAAGCGATAAAGCAAGTAGCGGCGAGGTGGAAACACCCCGCCGCTACTTTGTCGATACTGATCAGTGTTGGAATTCTGATGCGCGATCCTTTGCGCTACGCATGAGAATCTCTAAACGATCCTGAGTGATGCGGCTGATTTCAGCTAGTGCCATCATGTTTTCGACCTCAGCCCAGTTCCCCAGGCGACGGCGCGCCACAGCGAGGATGCCGGTCATCGAATCGTCGGTGCGCAAGTAAGCGACGTACGGCATGTCGAACTTCTCGCGGTAATCGTGGCAGAGCTTCTTGAGCTCGGCGAGCTGTGCCTCATTTGCTGACCCCAGCGCGAGAGAGCCAATATCTCCCGTGCGAGTCTCCGGATTTGTCAGGAGGTCGTGCATATCGGGGTAGTCGGCCACGAGGCGTCCACGAGCGTCGCCGTTGACATGCATAATTGCCAGCTGCACACTCTGGGCGAGTTCGTCAATTGAGTTGAACGGGCGTGATTCCCATGCCTTTTCGAGTGGCCACACCTGGGAGTTGAAGAGCGGACGGAAGGTGGTCACGAAAGTTTCGCGATCCATCTCGTTGACGTCCTCAAGCGACACTTTGGCCACGACGTCGCCCTCTCCGCCTCCGCGTCCGACGTGGAAGAAGAGTAAATTCAAGGCGATTGCAGCGATTGCGCCGATTGACATACCGGAAGAGAAAAACACCTGTGCCCACTGCGGAAACACCTGTGCGATCTCAGGACGGAAGGTGACCAGCATGGCCAGGCCAAGTGCGGTGGTAACGATTGCGGCGATGCGTGGATCGGTCAGATCGGACTTGGCAATCGTTTGCACACCCACCCACGCCACATTGGCGAAGAGTGCCAGCGAAGCACCGCCGAGCACGGGGGACGGGATCGCAGCGACAACCGCTCCGACCTTGGGCAGCAGGCCGACGATGATCATCAGGACGCCAGCGCCCGCAGCCACCCAACGCGATTTGATGCCGGTGAGGCGAACCAGGCCAACATTTTGAGCGAACATTGTGTACGGGAAGGAATTGAGCACGCCGCCGAGAGTGGTGGAGGCGCCGTCGGCGCGAATAGCAGCCGCTACTTCAGCGGAGGTGATGCGTTTGCCGACGATCTCGCCGGTGGCGAAGACGTCGCCGGTGGTTTCGACCATCGTGATCAGCATAACGATGAGCATCGACACGATGGCGGTGAAGGAGAATGTTGGCCAACCGAAGTAGAACGGGGTAGTGATTCCCAGGGCGGGAGCAGTGGCAACGGCGTCGAGCTTCGCGGGGGAGATATGGCCGGCGATCAGTGCCACGACAGTGCCGCCGACAAGACCGATGAGGACTGAAATCGTGCCGAAGAAGCCACGAATGAAGCGCTGAACCAGCAAGATCGCAGCGAGCGTGCCGAAGCCGTAAGCGAGGTCACGAACCGAAGGAACGCCGTCGGCGTAGTTCACAAAGTCGTTAGCGGAGACCGCCAAGAGCGAGGTGCCCATCACGAGCAGGACGGTACCGGTGACGTGGAAAGGGAAAAAGCGCAGCAGACGGGCGAAGAAAGGTGCTGCGAAGAAAGTGAACAGGCCAGCAACGATGATTGATCCGTAGATCACCGGCAAGCTAGCGATGCCGCCGGCACCGCCGGTAGCAGCCAGGCCGATTGCGATAATCGGCGCGACGGCGGTGGTGGTCACGCCCTGAATAATTGGCAGGCGCACACCTACTTTGCGGCCCACACCGATTGACTGGATCAACGTTGCCAGACCACATGTGAACAGGTCAGCGTTGATGAGGTGAATCGTGGTGGCAGTGTCGAGGTTGAGCGAGGAGGCGATCAGCAGTGGCACGATCACAGCGCCAGCATAGAAGGCCAGGAGGTGTTGAAGGGATAAGAGCACGAGCTTCGGAGCGGCCGGAACGGCGTCCACTGGGTGTTGTTTCATCACCTTGAGTATTTTAGGAGCTGCCGACGCCGCTGTGTGTACATTTCCGAATAACGGACAAATCGTGTCCATATTATGGGATTTTGTCGGTGTTGCGTGGTGAACGAGCATGAGAGGAGGCGTATCTCGGAGTGTGTTGGGCCTTCCAAAAGCCAGGATGAATCACGATGGACACCCGCGGGTGAGAGATACTAGGACGCACGGATAATGTGAAAACTCCCAGGGAGGGCATATGGATTCGATGGCCGACGCCACTACGCTTGATCGCCTGATTGCTGACGTCGCTGATGAGCTGTGCCCGGATGCGCCTGTGCGAGTGGTCAGCGCCGACCCGTCCGGCGCACTCAGCGCCTGGGCGCATATGCGTGGCCCTGCCGTCGTCGCGGCGAATGACTACTGCGAATATACCCGCGCGCTCGCGGCTGGTCATCGTGCGCTGGTGGGCAGTGCGCTGGTGGGCAGTGAGCTGACAGATATGGCGAATGTCCTGTGCGTCGGGCACCTGCCCAAATCTCTTGCGGGTATCCGTCA
This sequence comes from Arcanobacterium canis, assembly GCF_029625435.1. Lineage (GTDB taxonomy): Bacteria > Actinomycetota > Actinomycetes > Actinomycetales > Actinomycetaceae > Arcanobacterium > Arcanobacterium canis. The sequence continues at coordinate 294,632 of NZ_CP121208.1, forward strand.
TCTGGCCCGCCAACTTGCCCTCGCCGGCGTCGAAACGCTTGTGCTTGGTGCGAATACCAAGCACATGAGCCGTTCAATGAATGATGAACTCGCTCGCTCCTATCATGAAGTTCGCGCCTCACGAGGGCGAGGAAAATTTCGTTGTCTGATTGCGAGTTCGCCAATTTCGGGCCTCTCGCCGCTCCCGCCATCCACTGGCGGGCCAAGTGGACGCTTGCGTGCGGTGGGTGGGGTGTTTGGTGGCGCCTCTGACGACGCCGGTGGGCGCCTCCTCGCTCGCGCCTTTTTGTCCCAGCGGATCCCCAGTGGCCGAATGATCGATCTTGGCTGCGGAAACGGTTCGGTTTCCCGTCGCATTCTCGATGCCGCGGGGAGCGAGGCAGTGACGCTCATCGCGACCGATGTGGATGCCGACGCCGTTGCCTCTGCCTCATTGACTCTGGCAGATCATATTGCCGACGGGCGTGCGCAGGTGACCTGGGATGACGCTGGCGGGCAGTGTCAATCCGGGAGCGCAGACGTGGTTCTTCTCAACCCGCCATTCCACGATGGTGCAGCGATTGATACGCACCTCGTCGAGCACCTGCTCGATTCTGCCCGGCGGCTTCTTGCGCCAGGCGGAGAACTCTACCTCGTGTATAACTCGCATCTTCGTTATCGTCCGCTTGTCGAGCGACGCTTTGCCAACGTGACTCAGTGTGATCGGGATCGCCGATTCACAGTACTGTGTGCCTGTTAAAGCGTGTGCGCTGATGGCGAATTTTTCGTTTCATCTTGTACTCATCGCCTCTTGCCCACTAGCATCAACGCGTGAGAATTTTTGTGACCTCCTGCTGCTGTGCGTGTTCCTAACACGTACAGTCTTGTTGCGCACAAAAGTTAACCGATAATCAACGAGGCTGGTCACGGCCTCGTTTTTGTTTCCAGAAATGAAACCTCGGTCAGACCGCCTTGCGAAGAACATAAGGAAATCATGAAACTCAAACTCGCTTCGCTTGCCATTGCCACTCTGACCGTGCTCGCAGCGTGCGCGACGACGTCGGCCCCCTCAACCTCCAGTGCAGGAGCCGCAAGCGCCACCACAATCCAGCTCGGGACGACGGACAAAGTCTCAAGCTTGGATCCCGCAGGTTCGTGGGATAACGGTTCAGCGAACGTCGAAAACCAGATTTACCCCTATCTTGTGGGGATCGTTGCAGGGGCCACCTCCAATGCACCGAAGCCGCTACTGGGAGACATGGCAAAATTCACTTCGCCAACTGAGTACACGGTAAAACTCAAAGACGGCCTGACCTTCGCAAATGGACACAAACTGACATCGTCGGACGTGAAATTCTCCTTTGATCGCCAGCTCGCAATCGCTGATCCACATGGCCCTTCGTCGATGCTGACGTCATTGAAGGAAGTCAAAACTCCTGATCCAAACACAGTGGTGTTCGTGCTCAAGACCCCGGATCAGACCTTCCCACAGGTTCTGACTACCGTGGCGGCGCTGATCGTGGACGAAGAAGTTTTCCCCAAGGATAAAATCCTCTCCGATAGCGAGATCATCAAAGCCCGCCCATTCGGCGGCCAGTATGAAATCGCCAGCTACCAGCCAGGATCGTTGATTAATTTTGTTCCGAACAAAGCCTACGCAGGGAACCTCGAACCGGTGAAGAACGACGGCGTTGTGATGCGCATCTACGCCGATGCGTCGAACCTGCGTCTGGACCTCGATAATGGCACTCTCGACGTCGCCTACCGTCAGCTCGCTGCCACAGATGTTGAGGCACTGTCGAAGAACGACAAACTCAAGGTGGAAAAGGGTGCTGGCGGCGAAATGCGCTACATCACCTTCAATATGGACACCATGCCTTTCGGCGCGAAAACCCCTGAAGCTGACCCGGCCAAGGCTAAGGCTGTCCGCGCTGCGATGGCAGATCTCGTTGATCGAGACGCCCTCGCTCGCGACGTGTACAAGGGCACCTACACTCCGCTCTTCTCCTACCTTCCCAAGGGCTTCGATGGTTCGAAAGATACCCTCAAGGCATCCTATGGCTCGGGCACAGGACAACCCGACGTCAAGCGCGCGGCCAAGCGCCTTGCCGACGCCGGCGTGAAGACGCCCGTCACCATCGCTCTTGAATACAACCCCGATCATTACGGAAAGAATTCGGGAGATGAATATGCGGCGATCAAGACTCAGCTAGAAAAGTCAGGCTTGTTCACCATCAACCTCGCCTCCACTGAATGGCTTCAGTATTCCAAGGAGCGCCTCGCTGACGCCTACCCGGTCTACCAGCTCGGGTGGTTCCCCGACTACGTTGACCCGGATAACTACCTCGCGCCATTCTTCTCAGCAGACACGTACGTCAACAATCACTATGCGAATGCCGAAGTGATCAAGAAGGTTGATGCACAGCGAACTGAGGCGGATCCGATCAAGCGCGCGGCGATTATTGATCAGATTCAACATGCAGTCACTGCAGACCTGCCCACATTGCCCCTGCTGCAGGGGCAACAGGTTGTGGTGATGAAGAAGAACGTCACCGGTTTTGAGCTTGGCACGGGCTACAAGCTCTACTACGCGCCAGTATCGAAGTAACAACAGTGCCGACGTCGGTGCGTGTCTCGCGCATCGGCGTCGGCTCACACACAGAGGGGAGTTGTCGTGGTGAGTGAGGTTGAGACTACCGACGTCGCAAGCGGCGCCGCAGACACAGTGACACACAGCAGACGCCGTGAGAAAAAATCTGGCGGTTCGTTCTGGACCTACGTATTGTTGCGTTTTTTGCTGATTTTCCCCACGATCTTCATCCTGCTGACAGTGGTGTTTTTCCTGATGCGATCCACAGGTGATCCCATCACCGCAGCGCTTGGCGGACGGCTACCCGCTGACCAACTCGCCGAGCGTGTCCACGCCGCTGGCTATGATCGTCCCCTGATCGTTCAATACGGTGACTACCTTGCGGGTGTCTTTACTGGTGATTTCGGGACGACGTTTACGGATAACAGGCCGGTCACCGAAATTCTGTCCACATACGGGATGGCCACCTTTGAGCTTGTTGCCTATGCAATCGTTGTGGCACTTGTGATTGGCGTGCCATTGGGAATGATCGCCGCCCGTTTCCGTGACCGTTGGCCGGATGCTGTGCTGCGAATTTTTGCCATTCTGTCATATGCGACGCCAGTGTTTTTTGTGGGGCTCATGCTCAAGTTGATCTTTTCCGTCCACGGTGGTTGGCTTCCGGCGTCGGGGCGCGCATCGAATGCTGGCGAGCTGACGATGGCTTCGATCCAGAACCCCACGGGGCTGTATTTGCTCGACGCATTGCGTCTAGGTGACACCGCTCTTGCTGGTGATGTCCTGATACATGCGATACTTCCGGCGATTGCTCTTGGCTTGCTCATGGCCGGCGTGTTTTTGCGCCTGATCCGCACGAACCTCATCGGAACTCTTGAACAGCCATACATCGAATCTGCGCGCTCGCGCGGAGTGAGCGAGGCCCGTCTTGTCACAGCTCACGGACTACGGCCTGCGCTGATCCCCGTGATCACCGTGATGGGAATGCAAATCGCGACGTCGCTGGGCGGGGCTGTGCTGACCGAAACGACGTTCGAGTGGAAAGGCCTTGGCTTTAAGCTTGCCGAATACATGGCGTCGCGCGATTATGTGGCGGTTCAAGGCATCGTCATGCTCGTGGCAGTGATCGTTGCGTTGATGAACTTCATTGTCGATATTATTGCCGCCCTTATCGATCCGAGAGTGAGGTACTGAAAATGGCTGCAACTGAATCTCTCACCCGTGCGCATGGCTCATGGGTAGATCGTCTGCCGTTGGTGAGAAGTGTTCGCCGATCATACGGTATCCAACGTGGAATGTTGGTATCTGGTCTGATTGTGACCGCTCTGATGTGCCTTGTGGCGATCCTTGCGCCAGTGATCGCACCCTACTCACTTGCGCAACAAGGCGACGGGCACGGTGCATTTGGTTCGCTGCGCCCTCCGTCGGCTCGTAACTGGCTGGGAACCACTGTGTCGGGTTTCGATGTGTTCTCCCGTGTGATTTGGGGTTCTCAAACTGCACTGGGTGTGATCGTTCTCGCGGTGGCTGCCTCATGCGTCATTGGTGTTGTGCTGGGACTGGTCTCGGGCTACCTGGGGGGATGGTTCGACCGCGTGGCTGTGGTCATCGCTGACGCTGTGTATGCGTTCCCCTCGTTGCTCCTGGCGATTGCCTTATCGATCGTCATTTCTGGTGGTCAGTCTAGTGCAATCGGTGGAACCGTGGCCGCTGCCGGTTCGATCGCAGTGGTCTTTATTCCACAGTATTTCCGGGTGATTCGCGCCGAAGCGGTGCGATTGAAATCAGAACCCTTCGTTCAAAGCGCCAAAGTGCTCGGCGTTTCTGCGCCCACGATCATGTTCCGACACGTTTTGCGCAACGCCACTCGCACTCTGCCCCTGATTGTCACGCTCAACTGCTCCGAAGCGATTTTGACTCTTGCGGGTTTGGGCTTCATCGGTTTTGGAATTGAGCCCACAGCCGCTGCCGAATGGGGGTATGACCTCAACCGCTCACTGGCTGATGTCACTTCTGGCATCTGGTGGACTTCTCTTTTTCCCGGTGTCGCAATTGTGTTGGCGGTTTTGGGGATCACGCTGGTGGGTGAATCTCTCAACGACCTCGCTGACCCGCGTCTGCGCACCCGGCGGGCGGCGCGTGCGCCGGCCGCACGCGCTGACGGTGTTGCCTCGACGTCGGTGGATGAATCGCGTCTGAACGTCACTGACCTCTCGGTGACGTTCCCTACCGACGACGGTGATGTGCAGGCAGCTCGCAACGTGTCACTCTCTATCGCTCCAGGGGAGATCCTTGCTCTTGTGGGAGAGTCCGGTTCTGGAAAATCAGTGACCTCGCGTGCCATTCTGTCCCTCTTACCGTCAGGGGCTGTGGCCTCAGGCACAATCGTCATCGACGGTGACAACGTGGTGGGATTACGCGGGGAAAAGCTGCGCCAGTTGCGCGGAGGAAAAGCAGCAATGGTGTTCCAAGAACCCTCGGTGTCACTGAACCCGGTCTTCCCGATCTGGTGGCAGATGGGGGAGGGACTGCGCGCACATAACCGCACAATCTCGCGCAAAGAGATCAAAAAGAGTGCCATTCGTGCCCTTGAAACAGTGGGAATCGACGACGCCGAACAGGCGATTTTCTCCTATCCTCACGAATTTTCGGGCGGACAGAAACAACGCATTATGATCGCGATGGCATTGGCGATGGGTGCCAAGCTTATTATTGCCGATGAACCAACGACAGCTCTCGACGTGACGGTTCAAGGCGAAATCCTCGATCTTCTTCGTGACATTCGCGACCGCTACAACACTTCGATCCTCCTCATCACGCACAACATGGGCGTGGTTGCTGATCTGGCTGACTCTGTGGCGGTGATGAGGAACGGCGAGATCATCGAGCGTGCCAGTGCTGGTGAACTTTTCGCGCACCCCGAACAGCCCTATACTCGCGATCTCCTCGCCGCTGTGCCGCGTTTGGGCCAACCTGTTACCCAGGCGAATGTTCTGCCTGCGTCTTGTGATCACGGTGAGCAGCAGGCGATTGTCGCTGCCCAGGGGCTTGAGGTGACTTATCCTGGCAGACTCGGAGCGCCAGCTTTTCAGGCTGTGCGGGGAGTCGATTTTTCGATTGCACCATCAGAAGTGTTCGGTTTGGTGGGCGAATCTGGGTCAGGAAAATCCACCATTGGACGCGCCATCGCAGGTCTCGAAGAGGTCACAGGTGGATCGTTGCGCGTTTTTGGTACGCAGATGCGTGGGGTGAAGGAACGCGACTTGCGTCCACTGCGCAAAGATATTGGTTTTGTTTTCCAAGATCCGTCCCTCTCTCTCAATCCGCAACTGACCATTGGGGACGCCATCGGTGAACCAATGGCAGTGCATCGAGCAGACATGAGCGAAGCGGAGCGTCACCGTCGGGTCAACGAACTTCTTGAAGCTGTCCGTTTACCTTCGTCGTTTGCCACGCGCTTCCCGCATGAACTTTCTGGTGGTCAACGTCAGCGTGTGTCCTTTGCTCGCGCCCTCGCACTCGAACCGCAACTGGTGATTGCCGACGAGCCGACATCTGCTCTTGATGTGTCTGTCCAGGCAACGGTTCTTGAACTTTTCACGCAGTTGCAACGCGAATACGGCTTTGCGTGTGTGTTTATTACACATGACCTCGCTGTGGTGGATATGGTTGCTGACCGCATTGGTGTTCTGCGCCGAGGGCAGATGGTGGAAAGCGGATCGAGCGCACAGATACTGCACGATCCACGTCACCCCTACACGCGCAAGCTCATCGCATCCTTGCCGGTGCCTGACCCTGTTGAACAAGCCAAACGACGGCAAATGCGCACGCAGAGCCGCTCATCACGCTAACAAGGGCATGTGGGTGTGTGAGGCGCACTCGTCGTCTCCTAGATCCAGGATGGCAACCACATGTGTGCTTGCCAGAACCACTGAGGAATCGGAGTTCCGAGCCACAGCGGCAACCAGAAGATTGAGGCGATGACGATCACTGCAACGAAAATTCCACTAAAGATTTTCGATGCACGGTTAGGGAACCCGGTTGTGACACGCTCCGACGAAGGCAACATATCGGTCATCCATGCCAGTCCATACACCAGTGCCAACACAACGAATGGAACGAAAGCCACAGCGTAGAACTGGAAGATTGTGCGATCAGTGTAATTGAGCCACGGCGCCCAAAGCGCCAGGTAGCCTGCGAGAATCGCCCATGCGCGCCAATCTCTACGGATCACCGCCATCGCGATCACGACGAACAGAGCTGCCAGGGCAGCCCACCACATCAGTGGATTTCCGATTGAGGTGATCGCGCTGACGCATTCATCTGACCAACACGATCCCTTGGGCATGACCTCTGTTCCCTTCCAGTAGAAACTCACTGGCCTCCACTGAAACAGCCATTGCCATGCCTGCGACTGATAGTCGTGAGGTGTGGCAAGACTGGTGTGGAATGCATACGACTCAAGATGCCAGTGCAACCATGAATTAACGACGTCGGGGGCCCAGCTCAACGGCATGGCGATTTGTTCGTCTGGTGGGAGGGTGGCATTCGCGGCGATCTGATCGGTAGCCCACTGACGATCCCAGCCATGGGGATTGATAAACCACGGTGTGAAAGCAACGATGTACGTCACGATTGCAGGAGGAACGAGTTGGACGAAGGCAGGAATGCCCTCACGGAACGTCCCAGCTCCAAACCACAGACGCGCTCCAACAGCCTTCCGCGCAGTGATTCCCCACGCGAAAATCACTAGGCCGAATACCGCAATCACATACAGGCCAGACCATTTCACCGACGTCGATAAGCCAAGGAAAAGTGCTGCGAGCAGTATCCACGGGCGGAAGAATAAGGACGGGCCCCACGGGTCGTGGGGACTGAGAGTTTCAAAATCAGGGGTGGGAGATTCCTCAGGAATAGAGGGTGTAGCGAGGGGAGGTTCGTCTTCGTGAATATGATGCATTCCGACGCGAGAAAGCATCATATCAGCAAGAGACTTGCTGTTCGTTGCCGGGTGTTGTTCTGAAGGTATGGGGCGAGGATCGGCGTCTATTGCGGCATGTACCTGCAAAGTTCCATGTGCGACGCGATGTGCGAGCCGCGCACGTGACCACTCACGATCGCGCAGAATCGCCCAGAATGCGATCAACACAAACAGCGAAATCATGTTGTCGAGCAAGCCTGCCCGCGACATCGTAATCGCGAGCCCATCTAGTGCCACAAAAATTCCAGCGATTGCCGCCAGAGGCAGAGAACGGAACAGTCGCAAGGTGATTCGCACGAGCAAGGCGGCAACGATTACGCCGCATATCGCCGTCGTGAAACGCCATCCGTATCCGGTTGTGTCTCCGGCGATTCTCATGCCTTCGCCAATCAGCCACTTGCCAAATGGCGGATGCACCCAGCGGTCAGGAGTGTTGGTGACAAGATCACCGAGTGGAGAGCCACTTTGAACAGCGGAAATGAAGCGCTCATTGACATCTTTCGCATCGGACCATGCACGCTCGTAGCCCCAATGGAGCATCGAGTACCCACCTTTGACGTAATAGGTTTCGTCAAAAATGATCTCGTTCGGGAAATCGAGGCGAACGAAACGAACTACCGCTGCAATCAGCGTGATCACCGCCGTCGTGATCCAACCATAAAGGCGTACTTGGGCGGTCAGCACTGTGCCAAGAGGGTCAAGCCCAAGCTTGGCCCGCAGGAAATTTTCAAAACGCCATGCATCGTCAGTCCCAAGCGTGAGCGTTTGTACCGTGGAGTTCTCTTTTGTGGTCACAGACCACATACTAGCGGGAGTGTGTGGCATTTTTTCTGTGCATTGCCATATCCCTGCCCAGCCACCGGCGTCGTGACAAAACCGTCGGTAGACTAGCGCCATGGTCGAAATGAGCGAAGAAGAATTCGAAGAACTCGTTGCTGATGCGCTAGATGAAATTCCCCAGGCATTCATCGAACGGCTCACCAATGTCGTCTTCCTCATCGAGGACGAACCTGATGGCGACGATCCTGACCTGCTCGGTGTCTATGACGGTTTCGCACAAACTGACGGCGATTTTGATTTCGCTGAACCGAACAGAATCATTATTTTCCGCGGACCGACCTTGCGCATGTGCGCCAGTAAAGAAGAGGTTGCGGCAGAAGTCAGGATCACAGTATTTCACGAGGTTGCGCACTACTTCGGCATTGAGGATGACGAACTCGGTGAACTTGGCTGGGCATAACGCCTCAGAGTGGAGTTGACGCGTAGAATCTGATCCATGATTGTTCTTGCCGCAACACCCCTGGGAAATGACGGCGATGCGTCGGTGCGCTTGCGTCGCGAACTTGAAGGTGCCTCGTTGATCGCTGCCGAGGACACACGCCGACTGCGTGCTCTTGCGTCGCGGCTTGGGATAGAAATTTCGGCGCCCGTGATCGCCTACCACGATCACAACGAGGCGGAGAAAGCACCCGGTCTTATTGCGCAGGCGAAGGCGGGTGCGCGTATCGTCATGGTATCTGATGCGGGGATGCCGTCGGTGTCCGACCCTGGGTATCGTCTGGTATCTCAGGCGGCCGACGCCGGCGTCCCCGTCACCGTTGTTCCTGGCCCGTCAGCCGTACTGACGGCTTTGGCGATCTCTGGTTTGGCTTCAGATCGTTTTACATTCGAGGGATTTTTACCTCGAAAGGCTACTCAACTTGTTCAGGTGCTTGAGGCGCTTGCGGATGAGGAACGAACGATGGTGTTTTTTGAATCACCGCGCCGACTTGCGGCCTCCCTTGCTGCCGCTGCGGAGGTGTTTGGTGACGATCGCCGAGCTGTGGTGTGCCGCGAGCTGACGAAGATCCATGAAGAAGTCGTCCGAGGCACTTTGGGAGAACTCAACAAGTGGGCCAAGAGAGAGATCCTGGGCGAAATTGCACTTGTGATTGAGGGTGCTCCTGCTGCAGCGTTTTCCAACGCTGCAGTGGATGAAGTTGTGGAACTCACTCGCCTTGGCCTGCGAATGAAAGATGCAGCCGGCCATGTGGCCGCCCGCGAAGGGCTCCGAAAAAAGGAACTCTACGAGGCGGCACTGGACAGAAAGTGATCGCTAGCGATCAGCGAAGATCGGAGAAATCGAAGTCGGAGTCGTCGGCTTCGTCGGAGAAATCGATATCCTCATCGATCCCCAGGTCATCTAAATCGAAGTTGTCCAGGTCGTATCCGCTCAAATCTTCGGCGTCGGTTTCGAGTGCGATATTTGACAGCTCTTCGTCTTCACCGTCCGAGGTAAGCTCCGTTCCGTCTTCTTCGTCGTAGCCGTCCTCCTCAAATGCGTCGCGGCCAATTGCGCGTCCGCGCAGCTCGGAGCGGTCGAAATCTGCTGCACCCCATTCGTCTCCTTCAAGATCGTCGGGGATACCGTCGTTATTGAGGTCATCGGCGTCGGCATCATACTCGTCACGACTGAAGGGGACGTCGAGTCGGCCACCGACAAAGGGGCTTTCGTCGGCGGCTTTTGTGTGAGAGTCACCAAAGCCGTCGTCCATGTATTCATCTGACCAGGGAAGTTCTGATTCGTCCTCTTCGTAGAATCCGAATGCTTCTCCAGAGGGAATCTGCTCAACGCCCGCTTCATCCATGATTTCGCGTGCCGATACGCCAAGCTCAGCACTGACAGGAACCGTGAGATCGGAGAAGACTCGTGTGGGCCACCCCAAGCGCAAGGCGTCGAGAGCGGTTTCCTTCACGCAGTGAGACTCAGCGATGCCAACGACATCGACAGCCTGAATATCGGCTGCACGCAAAATCTGCTCAAGTGAGCGGCCTTCTTTATCGTTACCTTCGAAACCTGAATACACCGCATCGTATTCGCCTTTCTTGACCGAGGCGTCAATGGGGAGTGATGCGATGGCTTCGTGAAGCTCGGCTTCAGCACTTCCGGCGATTCCGTGGGGAGGCCAGGTATCAACAAAATCAGGAGTTGATGAAAAATGCTCACCCGGATCAATGTGCCAATCTTGGGTGGTGACAATCAATTCATATTCGTCGGCGTATTCGGTCACGAAATCTGCAATACGTTCAGCCACGGCGTCACCGCCTTCGACGGCGAGCGCTCCACCTTCGGTGAACGTTGGTTGAACGTCAACAATGAGGAGTGCGCGGGTCGGATTTTCCACAATATACCTGCCTTCGTGTTGTCTGAAGCGGCGTCGGCGCCTGACTTACCTACCTACTGACAGTCTAAACTTTCGTGCGTATTGTTGACAGTATTACGCCAATAGCGCGACGGTTGTGAGCTGGTTTTCGCAGGAACTCGCGCGATGCGCGCCCGGGTTCTAAACTTGAGATATGTCAAAAATCCTTTCTGCAGTTGCATGGCCCTATGCCAACGGCCCGCGTCACATCGGACACGTGGCAGGTTTTGGTGTTCCTTCGGATGTTTTTTCACGCTACATGCGAATGCGTGGTCACGATGTCCTGATGGTGTCGGGCACTGATGAGCACGGCACGCCAATTCTCGTCGCAGCTGATAAAGAAGGTGTGAGCCCCCAAGAGCTCGCTGACAAGAACAACCGCATCATCGTTGAAGACCTTGTAAACCTTGGTCTTTCGTACGATCTATTCACCCGAACCACCACTGTTAATCACGAGCAGGTGGTTCAAGATTTGTTCCGTGGCTGCCGCGATAACGGATACATGGTGGTTCACAAGACCCCTGTCGCAATTGACCCGCAAACGGGCAACACTCTTCCTGATCGCTACATTGAGGGCACATGCCCCATTTGTGGTGCTGCTGGCGCTCGCGGCGATCAGTGCGATACCTGTGGCAATCAGCTTGATCCTCAGGATCTGATCAACCCGGTCTCGAAAGTGTCGGGCCTGCCCCCGCAGTTCAAGACCACTGAACACTACTTCCTCGACCTGCCCAAGCTCGCTGGGGCGCTCGGCGAATGGCTGGACGCAGTGGAAGAAGACGGCACGTGGCGTCCAAATGTTATCTCCTTCTCGAAGCACCTCCTTGAAGACGTGCGTCCGCGTGCGATGAGCCGAGATATTTCTTGGGGAATTCCGGTTCCTGGTTGGGAAGATAAGCCGAACAAACGTCTGTACGTGTGGTTCGATGCCGTCGTCGGCTACTTGTCTGCCTCGATTGAATGGGCACGCCGCCGTGCTAAGGCAGGTAAGGGGACTGCAGACGACTGGCGCGAGTGGTGGACTAACCCGGAAGCGCTGTCCTACTACTTCATGGGCAAAGACAACATCGTCTTCCACTCCCAGATTTGGCCAGCGGAGCTGCTTGCATATAACGGCGAGGGCTGTGAGGGGGGAGAGCCGGGAGCGTTCGGCCGTTTGAATCTGCCCACTCAAGTTGTGGCTTCGGAGTTCCTGACGATGGAGGGCAAGAAGTTCTCATCGTCAAAGAATGTTGTCATTTACGTGCGTGATCTTCTCTCGCGTTATCAGGCCGATGCCTTGCGTTACTTCATTTCGATTGCTGGGCCGGAAACGTCCGATTCCGATTTCACCTGGAGCGAGTTTGTCCGTCGCAATAATTCCGAGCTTGTGGCTGGCTGGGGTAATCTCGTCAACCGCACGGGTGCGATGATCGCGAAGAAATTCGGTGAAATTCCTGCTGCTGGCACCCGCGAGGATATCGATAACGAACTTCTCAAGCACATCCGTGAGGGCTTTGAGACCGTTGGAGACCTCATCGGTTCGCATCAGCAGCGCGCGGCGCTCGCCGAAATCATGCGCCTTGTGGGCGAGGCGAACGCTTATGTGGCACGCACTGAGCCGTTCAAGCTCAAGGCCCCTGAAGAGCAGCCACGTTTGGCAACCGTTTTGAATACCTTGATTCAGGCGGTGTCTGATCTGAACACGATGATGAGTGTCTTCTTGCCGCATTCCTCGAACGTGATTGACGCTATCCTCGGTGGCGATGGAACGATTGCGCCGATGCCGCAGCTGGTTGAGACTGAAGACATCGACAACGGTCACCCGTTCCCGATCATCACCGGTGATTATACGAACGTTCGTGCATGGGAGCCTCGTGATGTGGTTCCCGGCACTCCGATCTCCAAGCCGATCCCGGCATTCCAGAAGCTCGATGAGTCGGTTGTGGGCGAAGAGCTCGCACGACTGGGTTTAGTCGAGGAGTAAAATTTGGGCAATTCGGCCTCAAAGAAGCGCCGGCGAAGCCTCCTTCCGGATGTTCCGCCGGCGCTTGCTCATGCAATCGTTGACAACCACACCCACATTGAGATCTCTGGCCCTGGGATAAGCTTTGATCCTGCTGATCAACAAATCAGTGAGGATCCCGAGGGGTGGCGTTACCCGCCGACTCTGGGGAACCAGCTTGCTGTGATGGAGAGCGTCGGGGTGCGTGCAGCAATCACGTCTGGATGTGAAGTTCCGGCGCTCACGCCCACGTATGAGCTGGCTCAGTCAGTTCCAAATATTTTTGCAGCATTGGCAATTCACCCGAACGAAGCGGCGATGCACGCCGGTGTACGCGAGATCGCTCCAGATGGTCTTGAACCCGATCCACAACTTCATCACGAGCAGTACTCCCTTCACGATGCCATCGAGCAGGTTGCCCAGTTGGCAACAGCAGATGACGTGGTGGCGATTGGTGAGACTGGCTTGGACTACTTTCGTACTGGCGAGGCGGGTAAGGAAGCGCAGAAGCGTTCGTTCCGTGAGCACATTGCGCTCGCAAAAGAGCTCGGCAAGCCGATGCAAATCCACGATCGTGACGCTCATGCCGACGTTGTCGAAATTCTTCTGGCTGACGGAGCTCCTGAAGGAACTGTTTTCCACTGTTTTTCCGGCGACGCGGAGCTGGCGCAGATTTTGGCAGAAAACGGCTGGTATGCATCGTTTGCTGGCACGGTGACGTACCCCGCTAATGACTTCTTGCGTGAGGCGCTTGCAGTGCTGCCAGCGGAATTGATCTTGGTCGAAACAGATGCTCCGTATCTGACCCCGGTTCCGTTCCGAGGACATCCGAATGCGATATGGGGCAGTGTTTACACTGCTCGTGCTCTGGCTCAGTACCGCTCAGTGAGTGAAGAAGAATGGTGTACACAGTTGGATGCCAATACATCGCGCGTGTATGGAATTTGAACGAAATGTGCTGTTTTTGCAACCAATAAGTGGGAGCCGCCGCAAATCCCTTGCGAAAGATCACGTTTTGATTACAATCGGTAACTAGTAAATAACGAACAGTTACTGGAGTACACATTGGCTACTGAAAACTCGGTTGAAGCTCTGTTTGGCGATCATGCCCTCGAAGAGCCGATTCGTCCTGGAACGCGTCGAGCACGCCGTGCCGCAGAGCGACAGGCAGAGTGTCACGCACGAGAAGCAGAAGCTCTTGCTGGTGAATTGCTGATGCCACAGAACAATCAAGCTGAACAGGCTGCCCAGGCCGGTCAGTCTCAGTCACCTGCGTGCGTGGATGAGCCAGCTGGTGTGATTCCAGCCGATGATGCTGATGAGAGTGCGGCGAGCGAACTCGATGGTTCCGCGTCGCCAGATACTGAAGAGATTCCCGCCGTCACCGATGCCCAGAGTGCCGAAGCTGCCGAATCGGAGATGAGCGACGTTGCCCCGGCTCGCCGCTTCGTTCTGTGGCGGCGTGCGACTGCGGCGGGGATTGTCCTCGCCTCGGTAGCGACGGTGTCGTCCTTTGTCTTGTCGAACACTGACTCTCATTTTCAGGCGCAAGCTGCTGCCAAGGGGAGCCGTGCTGTCCTCGTTCGTGCCACGTCAACGTCTGTCTCGGATGCCTCAGCTGATGTGTCGTTCACGGCACGTATTGGAGGAAAAGACGTCGCGGTCCGCGCACGTGCAGGGCAAACGTACGGTGAGGCGCTAGCGGCAGCCAAGCTTGGTGTCGATGCCGACGACGAGGTCTCTGTTGGTTTGGGAACCGCAGTGAAGGACGGTGCGACGATCACCGTCGTGAAGGTGGATGTGCGTACCGAATCTCGTCCTTACAATGAAAAGTTCACCACCACCCGCAAGGAAACCGCTGACCTTCCCAAAGGCGAAACAAAAACCGAAACTGAGGGCAAGGATGGTCAGGGTAGCCGCACGTACCGCGTGACATTCCGTGACGGTGAAAAGGTTGGTGAAGATATCCTTTTCACTTCCTCCACGCAGAAGCGGATCGATGAAGTCGTGCTTGTTGGCACGGGTAATAAGGAAGAGATCGCCGCGAAAGAAGCGAAGAGCGCTGGTATCGTCGCAGGCCCACCGGCAAGCCCAGGTAGTGCGCGTGCAATTGCACAGTCGATGCTGGCGTCCTATGGCTGGGGGCCAGAGCAGTTCGCCTACCTCGATTACTTGTGGCAGCGTGAGTCGAACTGGCGTTATGACGTCGCAAATCCGTCGTCGGGGGCCTACGGGATTCCGCAGGCGCTGCCGGGTTCGAAGATGGCCTCGGCAGGTGCTGACTGGCGAACGAACCCTGCCACCCAGATCAAGTGGGGATTGGGCTACATTAAGGCCCGCTATGGAAGCCCGGCTGGTGCTGTGGCCCATTCGCGTGCGACAGGCTGGTACTGATCGCGCGGTATGGCGGTTATACTTCCACTATGCAGTTACTCGGCCCGGTTCAGATTCGCGAACTCGCGCAACGTCTTGGCGTTTCACCCACGAAAGCTCTTGGACAGAACTTCGTGCATGATTCTGGTTCTGTGCGCAAAATTGCGCGTGACGCCGGTGTGTCAGGTTCCAGTCGTGTGCTTGAAGTTGGGCCGGGGCTCGGTTCCCTAACACTTGCCCTGCTGGAAACAGGGGCTGAGGTATCTGCAGTGGAAATTGATCCTCCGCTCGCCGCTGCACTGGAAAACACGGTTGCCGAATTTGCGCCACAGGCAAAAGAACGATTCGCTGTTGTGCTGCGAGACGCTATGACGATGACTGGCCCGGATTCGCTTGCGGTGCCCCCGGCGTCGTCGGGGCCGTTCATGCCGACGCACCTCGTGGCGAATCTTCCGTACAACGTGGCTGTTCCGATCTTGCTTACCGCGCTCGAAACGTTGCCTAGCCTTGAGTCGGTCACCGTCATGGTGCAGTTGGAAGTGGCTGATCGCCTGGCCGCAAAGCCTGGTTCGCGTGTGTATGGGGTTCCGAGTGTGAAAGCGGCGTGGTATGCCGACGTGAGCCGCGGGGCAAAAATTTCTCGAAACGTTTTTTGGCCCGTTCCTAATGTCGATTCTGCGCTTGTCCACATGACCAGGCGCGAGCATCCACGCGGAGCGAGCCGCGAAGCTGTTTTCGAGGTGATTGATGCCGCCTTCGCTCAACGCCGCAAGACTTTGCGTGCTGCACTGACGACGTGGGCGGGTAGCCCTGCATTGGCAGAGGAAATTCTTTTGCGTGCCGGAATCGATCCCAAACAGCGCGGTGAAAAGCTCGAAATCGCAGACTTCGTGAAGATCGCGGCGGCGCGTTAATCGCGAGTCGTCGTCTCCTTGATTCTGGCTGTCACTCGAAATGGGAATATTCCCGGATTGCGAAACCGGGGTGAATGAAGTGTGTATCACGCCGTAGAATGAGTTCTATGCGCTATGTCTCAGTCACTGTCCCGGCAAAGATCAATCTCGCTTTGCGCGTGGGCGGTGTGCGCGAAGATGGCTTCCACTCTCTTGACACCGTCTACGAAGCAGTGGATGTTCGTGACTGTATTGAGGTGTGGGCCGATGATGAACTCTCCCTTGAAATGACAGGTTTGGGCGCGGATCTTCCCACAGATGAAACAAATCTTGCGATGCAAGCAGCGCTGTTGATGAGGCGAGAATTTGGCGGAGGACAGGGCGATCCAGCTGACGGCCTCGGCGCGCGGATGAAGATTATGAAAGAGATTCCTCTCGCCGGTGGAATGGCCGGTGGGAGTGCAGACGCTGCAGGCGTCCTCGTGGCATTAAACGCGCTATGGGAAATCAATGCTCCGATTTCTACGTTAGAAAAACTTGCCGCTCAGCTCGGCTCGGACGTGCCGTTCGCAGTCCACGGTTTTGTGGCTCACGGTACTGAGCGTGGTGAGAAGATTTCGCCAGTGCGCGCGGGTACGAAACACACATGGGTCATTCTGTCCCAAAGTGAGGGTTTATCGACGCCGGCTGTTTTCCGTCAGTTTGATGTCCTTCACCCTCAGGCCACTGATCCGGCGTCCACTGAAGATCTTCGACGCGCACTGAATTCTTCGCAGCCTCAAGATTTCGCTCGATTGTTGGTCAATGATCTTGAAGCCCCAGCACGCGCATTGCGTCCTGACGTCGCTGCACTTCTCGACGATCTCAAACATGCCGGGTACGCTGTGCTTCTTTCCGGCTCAGGCCCAACTGTTTTGATTTTGTCAGACGCAGACGAAGCTCCTGAACTGGCAGAAGGCCTACGTCACGATTTCCCTTCACACACAATCACGGTAGCTCACGGGCCAGTCCGCGGAGCACACGTCACTCACGCGGAGTAGTATCTTGGCCCATATTCTCGGTTTTGAGGGCGTGAGTATCTCCCTCGGTTCACGCCCGATCTTGGGCAATGTCAACGTCTCATTCGGCGACGGTGCCCGAATCGGCATCGTCGGCCCGAACGGCGGTGGAAAATCGACGTTGCTGAAACTGATGACGCGCGCGCTCACCCCCGATGTCGGGCAGGTGACGATGGTCAGTGGCACCCGTTTTTCTCTGCTCTCGCAGGCTGATTCACTCAATCCGAATGACTCTGTAGCGCAGGCGATTCACGGCGATTCTGAGCAGTTTGAATGGGCCTCTGATGCGGCGATGCGTTCCTTGCATGATGGCCTGATCCCCGATATTCCGTTGGAGAAGAAGGTCGGGGAGCTGTCGGGCGGACAGCGTCGGCGTGTGGCTCTCGCTGCCACGCTCGCTGAGCCGTCCGACGTCGTCGTTCTCGACGAGCCAACGAACCACCTCGATATCGAAGGAATCACCTATCTCGCACGGTATCTCAACGAACGGTTCGGGCGTGGAGAGGGCGCACTTGTGGTCGTTACGCACGATCGCTGGTTCCTCGACGCCGTTTGTGATCGTCTATGGGAAGTTGTTCCCGGTCATGACGGTGCGGGCGGGCGTAATCCGCAGCCGGGTTATGTCGAAGAATACGAAGGTGGCTACGCTGCCTACGTTTTGCAGCGTGCCGAGCGTGAACGTATTGCTCAGGCGAGCGCGGAAAAACGCGCAAATCTGCTACGCAAGGAGTTAGCGTGGTTGCGCCGCGGCGCTCCGGCACGCACCTCGAAGCCACGCTTCCGCATTGAAGCAGCCAACGAGCTTATCGCGAATGAACCACCTCCGCGTGACACAATTGAGCTGGCGAAAATGGCGACTTCCCGCTTGGGTAAGCAAGTAGTCGATCTTGAGGACGTGTGGTTCTCCTACGACGCCGACGCTTGTGATGCGATGGAAACGGACACGCAAGCAGCTGTGAGAGATGCGGAAGTGGCCTTCACCCTCAAAGACGTCACGTTACGCCTCGCTCCAGGAGAACGAATCGGAATCCTGGGCGGAAACGGAGCAGGCAAATCTTCGTTGCTCGGCTTACTGAATGGATCGATGGTGCCGACGTCGGGGCGCATAAAGCGCGGAAAAACTGTTGTGCTGGCAACGCTCTCGCAGGAAACACATGAACTTGACGAAATCAGCGAGCGGCGTGTGGTTGAAGCAGTTCATGATGTCGCTTCCCATGTGATGGTCGGGAAGAAGGAGCTTTCAGCTTCGCAACTTGTGGAAATGTTGGGGTTCACTCGCGAACGTGCATGGACGAAAGTGGGGGAGCTCTCCGGTGGTGAGCGACGCCGTTTGCAGTTGATGCGTTTGATGATCGGGGAGCCGAATGTGTTGCTTCTTGACGAACCAACCAACGATCTTGATACGGACACATTGGCTGCTGTGGAAGACCTCCTTGATTCCTGGCCAGGTACCCTCGTCGTTGTTTCTCATGATCGTTATTTCCTTGAGCGCACCACCGATCATCAGATCGCTGTGATTGATCATCATGTGCGTGGCTTACCTGGCGGCGTTGATCAGTACCTTGAGCTACGGCAGGAAGAAACGCTGTTGAGCGGGAGTGACACGCCGGCGTCGGGAAGTAGTGCGGCGGCTGGCGAAGAAAAGACAACGTCTGACCCGGCCAAGGAACGTGCTGCGAAGAAAACGATGGCTCGCCTTGAACGTCAGATGAGCAAACTCACCGAGAAAATTGACAAACTCGCAGTGAAACTTGCTGACGTCAGTGCGAATGTTGCCGATACAGGCGCATACGAGGAGTTGGCTGGGCTTGGTCGTGAGATCGCTGGACTCAAAAATGATCACGAGGTGCTAGAACTTCAGTGGCTCGACGCCGCCGAGGAAGCGGAACGCTGGAGCTAAGCCCGTAACTTTTGGGTATAAAAAGGTGGAGCAGCCAGGATGGCTGCTCCACCTTTTTGACACCGTTACTTGCCTCGGAAGGCGTCGGTGAGCTTGATTCGCTTTCCTGTACGCAGCACAGAACCCTTGTAGATGCGCCCAGCTACCCATGCGAGCAGCGGGAACACTGCCACCGAAATGAGAGCCGAAAGGATCTGGCTCCATACGGGGACTGCTCCAAATGCTTCGCGCATCGGCATCATAAATGGTGAAAGGAACGGCACGTACGACAGTGCGGCGGTTACTGGCCCATCCGGTGAGGCTGGCACCAGGTACAGCGCTACGTAGAAGCCAACTAAGGCGATCAAAGTAATGGGCATATTCGCTTGAGCCAGATCTTCTTGACGCGAGACCGTCGCAGCCACTGCAGCTGTGAATGTGGCGTAGGTGAAGAATCCGATGATGACCCAGATGAGTGACCAGCTCAGAAGTGATGTCACTGAGATGAAGGAGCCTAGCCCGGCGATATAGACGGCAGCGACAATCGATGCCATCGTGGCCGCGTAGAACATTAGTGCGTAGGCGCCGATACCCAGGATCTTGCCTGTTAACAGCTGATGCGGACGGACAGCCGAGAGCAGGATTTCCACCACACGCGACTGTTTCTCCTGAACCACTCCCGCGCCGATCTGAGAAATACCCATGACGATTGACATCATCAGTAGGGTCAGCGTCACGAATGCAGGAGCCATCTTTGACGGGTTCGCGAACATGTTGCCAAGTCCGCCATTCGACACTTCCTTTGACGGCAGATCAGAGGCGAACTGGAGACTCGTGATTTGCTCAGGAGTGGCGCTCTTTCCCGTTGCCTGCTCTACTACCCAAGCGGTCGCCACGTGGCTCAGGAATGTGCGAGCCATGACGTTATCTCGGTCTGAGCCGATCTGCACGGTCGTGGGCTTGCCGGGCTCACCAGCAAGAACAATGCCGATCTGGTTATCGGCGTCGTCCTTTTCTTTCAGCCACTTTTCTGCATTTTCAGGGGTAACCTGCGCGAACTCAACAGGTGTGGGGGCTATGCCTTTGCTGATGGCTTCGGCAGTTTTCTGATACTGCGCCATCTGCGGTTCAATACCGACCACGAGCACTGTGGGGTGAGTTTCTTCTGCGGGCGTATCGGCATTGAGATCAGGCAAGAAAATCCGTCCGACGATTC
Organism: Arcanobacterium canis; assembly: GCF_029625435.1. Lineage (GTDB taxonomy): Bacteria > Actinomycetota > Actinomycetes > Actinomycetales > Actinomycetaceae > Arcanobacterium > Arcanobacterium canis. The sequence continues at coordinate 314,764 of NZ_CP121208.1, forward strand.
CCAGAATCAGGAAGATGCCGATCGTCACCCCGAGCATCACCTTGGATGCTTTCGCGTTAGCGACTGCTAAAAACTCATGCTTGGTAATTGTGGCGATCACTTGCGGCCTCCAAACAGGGCGGCAAGGCCCCTCTTCTTCTTTGCGGGTTTTGCGGGAGCAGGCGGCGGAACGGTGACGAGGTGTGAGAACAATTCGTTGAGGTGTGGACGGTAGGGGGTGAAGCTTTCAACAGGTCCCACGGCAAGGAGCGCACGCAAGACATCCTGATCGGAGATCTCGTCAGTCAGCGCAATGCGCAGGTGCCCGTCGGTGCCAGTGACGCCGACGCCGAGGGGGAGGAGTGCGTCGCGTGCGGCCGAATCTGCGGCTTGAGTGACGACGTCGATATACGGATGTTCGGTGGTGCGCAGTTCGTCGAGTGTGCCAGAAGCGACAATTTTGCCCAGTGACGCTACGGCCACACGGTTACACAGTCGCTCAACGAGATCGAGCTGATGTGAGGAGAAAATGACAGTGGCGCCTGCCTCAGCCTTTTCTTGTAAGACACTGCTCATATCTTCAACTGCCAGCGGGTCTAGTCCAGAGAACGGTTCATCGAGCACCATGATCTGTGGATTGTGGATGAGTGCAGCGGCGAGCTGAACTCGCTGCTGGTTGCCGAGAGACAGGGCTTCGACGGTGTCTGACCGACGTGCGGACACGCCGAGCCTATCTGTCCAGTATTCCATTGCTTTCGTTGCGTCAGCTTTGGTCATCCCCTGAAGCTCGCCCAAGTAGATGAGTTGTTCGCCCACCATGAGTTTGGGGTAGAGACCGCGCTCTTCTGGCATGTAGCCAAAACCGCGCCGTGAGTCGAAGTTCAGTTTTTTGCCGTCGAGGCGAACTTCGCCGTCGTCGGCGCTGAGAACACCGAGCATAATCCGCATCGTTGTGGTTTTGCCGGCGCCGTTTGAGCCTACAAAGCCGAACACGTCGCCGCGTTCAACGGTGAAACTCATTCCGTCAAGTGCCTGGGTAGCCCCAAAGCGCTTGCGGAGATGATCGATTTCTAAGGTCATCGAGAGGCCTTCCTCGTTGAGGTTAATTCTCTCTAAGGTTACCCGGCTACCCCAGCGCGTGTCACACAAGAATTGTCTGTGATCCGCAGTTACTCGGGGTGGTCAATTGTGCCCAAGCGAGGATCTTTTTCCAGGTTATGTAGCCCATTCCACACGAGGTTGACTACATGCGCGGCGAGCGCGTATTTATCTGGCTCACGGGTCATTGCCCACTGCTGTCCGGTGAGTCCGACCATTCCAGCGAGCATCTGCGCGTAGAGAGGGGCGGCGTCCTCATTGAGACCGAGTTGGGTGAAGTACGGAGTTAAAAGTGACGTGAGGTAGTCGCCAATATCGGACAGAATCGTGGAAAAATTTCCGGCGTCGAGTGCGTCCGGGGACTGGTGGATGAGCAACGAAAAACCGTCCGGATGTGCGTCGATGTAATTGAAGAGTCCATAGATTGCGCGTTCGAGAGCGCATCGAGGGGAAATCTCGGGGCTGAGTGAATCTGCCAGCAACGTTCCCACCGCTTGTGTCTCACGGTCAACGATCACCTGGTACAGGCCCTCTTTACCTCCGAAATGTTCGTAGATGACAGGTTTGGAAACGCCTGCACTTGCAGCGATTTCCTCGATGGAAACGGCATCATAGCCATGACGTGCGAAGAGTGATCGGGCGATCTTGATCAGTTGTTCGCGACGTTCCAACCGCGACATCCGTTGGCGTTTTTTCTCAGTCATGACCCCCATTATGTCAGTGTGTTGTGTGCTGCGGGCCGGCTTGAATACTGATGGTGTGAGACGGGATTGGTGACGATATTTCTTTCCGTGTTGCCGAGTGTGGCGGACTTTTGGCACAATAGTGAGTGCTGTCCCCCATGGTGTAACGGCAGCACACGGGTCTTTGGAACCCTTAGTCGAGGTTCGAATCCTTGTGGGGGAACTGCGGCGCAGGTGAATGCCTAGCGCCGCTTATGCCTATTTAATGGGAGGAACAGTGGCTAAGCTCAGCGCCGCAATCGTCTTAGCAGCAGGTAAAGGCACCCGCATCAAGTCCTCTATCCCAAAGGTTCTGCTTGAGATGAATGGCGCATCCCTTGTGGGGCATATGCATCTCGCAGTTGCTGGGCTTGAACCCGATCATGAAGTTTTCGTGGTTCGCCATGAGCGTGAGCGAGTAGTGGAACATCTTCGTGAGATTGCCCCTGACGCCCTTATTGCTGATCAAGATGATGTGAAGGGAACTGGTCGCGCCGCTTGGTGTGGTTTGCAGGCACTTCCTGATGATTGTGAAGGTGCGGTGCTCATCGTGGCAGGCGATTCGCCAATGTTCACTACTGAGGCGCTTGCACAGCTTCTGGCTGCCCACGGCGACAATGCTGTCACTGTGTTGTCTACGCGCGTGAGTGATCCTTTCGGCTACGGCCGTATCATGCGCGATGCTTTCCCGGGATCTAACGAAATTGCTGGTAGCCCAGGCGCAACTGGCTCAATTATCGGCATCGTTGAGGAAAAAGACGCCACCGATCTTCAGCGCACGATCAATGAGATCGGCACTTCTACCTACATCTTTGACGCTGCGTTCCTGCGCGAATCGCTCGGTACTCTTGGCACCGACAACGCGCAGGGCGAAATGTATCTCACTGACCTCATTGCACAGGCTGCTCGTACTGGCGCCGGCGTGGGGTCATTTATTCTTGAGGACTCCGTCCAGGCAGAAGGTGTGAACGATCTCGTTCAACTCGCCACGCTCCGCACGGAAAAGAACCGTCGTATTCTCGATCACTGGATGCTTACCGGCGTCCATATTATTGACCCTGCGACGACGCATATCGGCATTGGCGTGACTCTCGATCCTGACGCCGTGATCGAACCTGGCACCGTGCTCGCAGGAGCTACCCACGTCGGCGCATTCGCACACGTGGGCCCACATTCTCAGCTGACAGACGTGGAAGTGGGCGCTGGTGCGCAACTTCCTTACGTGGTTGCGTCGAACGTCACCGTGAAAGAATCGGAGCAAATTCCGCCTTTCACAGTGCTCAACGGAGCAACCGAGTAGGCTGAGAACTGAGGAAAAGATCGCCTGCGATTCCCAAGGGAGAAATTCTGTGATCAACGCGGAAAGCAACACGGACAACGCCTACAACGTTCACGTAACTGGCATTCATAAGAGAGGCGAAAAGCACCTGGTGGTAGCCTCTGGCCGCGCCCACCCGGAGCTTGCGCAGGATGTAGCGAAGGCGCTGGGGATCGATCTTGTTCCGGTCACCGCCTACGACTTTGCCAACGGTGAGATCTACGTTCGTTTTGAAGAATCGCTTCGGGGCACGGACGTGTTTATTATTCAGTCCTTCGAAGGGCCGATTAATAAGCAGATCATGGAAGCACTGATCATGCTTGATGCTGCCAAGCGTGCGTCGGCGAAGCGTATTACGATCGTTTTGCCGTCTTACCCTTATGCTCGCCAAGACAAGAAGCACAAGGGACGCGAGCCGATTTCCGCCCGCCTGATGGCAGATCTTTTCACCACAGCGGGTGCTGACCGAATCATGTCGGTGGATCTGCACGCCTCGCAAACTCAGGGTTTCTTCGATGGCCCAGTGGATCACCTTGTTGCTATGCCGACCTTGTGTGAATACGTGCGCGGCAAAGTTGATGCATCCAACGCAGTTATTGTGTCCCCCGACGCCGGCCGTATCAAGGTTGCTGAGCAGTGGGCAGCACGTTTGGGCGGAGCGCCGTTGGCGTTCGTTCACAAGACGCGTGACATTACCCGCCCGAACGAGACGGCTTCAAACCGCGTGGTTGGTGACGTCAAGGGGCGCACGGCTGTGATCGTTGACGATCTCATCGACACCGCAGGCACGATTGCTGGTGCGGTTCGTGTGGTGAAGGATGCAGGCGCCAAGGACGTGATCATCGCCGCTACCCACGGCGTTCTTTCTGGGCCAGCGCGTGAGCGTTTGGCAAATTCGGGTGCGTGTGAAGTTGTTCTGACCGATACTGTGCCTATTCCGCCGGAAAAGCGTTTCGATAACCTCACCGTGCTTTCAATTGCTCCGGTGATTGCAAAGGCAATCGCGGCGGTTTTCAATGATGGATCGGTGACCAAAATCTTCGAAGAGCAGGGTGCTCAGCGCTAGATGTAGGTAAGTAGGTGCGTAGAGGAGGCAAGTGTCTCGGCACGGCACGCTCTGCCATTAACAGGATCGATACGTGGGGGCACTTCATATCAAAGTGCCCCCACGTATCGTGTCAATGCCTCATAACTCGCGTTACACATCAATACGGCTCTCGTATCGTCGTTAGTGACGTTCTTCCCGGTGTTGGTCAATTCGCTCAGCGGTTTGAGGAGCATCCCGACGCAGGTCAATGAGTTAGCGCAGTTGGTGGGATTAACTGGTGTGAGGAAGTTTTTCCAGATTCAGCTTCCCAGCTTGAGATTACAGATCATCAATGGGGTTCAGTTAGGTGCACTTGCGGGAATAACAGCTGCAGTGATCGGTGAGATGATTGGAGCGCGTTACGGGTTAGGGTATGTGATTGTTCGCGGTCAAGAATCAGCAGACACTGCCCAAGTCATGGTTTCACTTTTTATTCTTTCGTTTTGTGGCCTTATTACTTGGCATGGATTCGCGTGGATTTCTCAGAAGCTACCTCAGTGACAAGACATTGCAGGTGAGGTGCTATTTTAGTGATTGTTTCTCTCAGTTTACGTATGATAATTTGACACATCAGTTCAAAAAGTTAATAATAAAGTGCAATCGAAATTGTTGATTCTCTGAATTTTTGCAGTAATGCATGGGTTTAGGGAGTTAACGCAATACACATATACGCTTTCTCACCGCCACAAGCCGAATAAAACAAACGATTCTCGTTAGGTTCGGAAATCTTGACCTTGTGATCCAGTCCTTTGTGTTTGGATCGGTTCAGATTGTTTCTAGCGTTCCGATGGAATTTGTTTGTTTTATCTGCCGCTCCCTGTGGGGGGGCGGGAGAGAAGAGTGCTCGATGCGCAAGCGCATTCGTGTAGCAGTATCCAGTGCAGTCACAGCTGTATCCATCGCGCTAATGCCGATGATGGCGCCTGCTGCTTTTTCAGACACGCTTCCGGATGAAAACGCTCAGAATCCGGCAGAAGCTGCGGTTCCTGGCGATGGTGCATCTCATTCACTACCGACTATCTCCAATCCAGAGGGCACAAATACTGACCCAGCGCCAGTAGTGCAAACTTCGCAAGAAGCAGATCTGACATCTCAGCCCTCTGCACCTGCACCTGCTCGATTGCTTTCCCCTTCCGCTACGAGCACGGCGTCTTCCATTACGTCACCTTTACTCACGCCACGGTTCACGGAGCGTGCAGCTGCCGCTCCGCTTGCACTTTCTACTGCACTGTCCCCTGAATCGGAGAAAACGCTGTGGGGCAGGGGCGGAAATACGCTCGATGATTTCGAGTCCTGCGGCGATCAAACAATGATGCTGATGACCTCTTCAGGCGTGATACAGCGAGTATGTAACGGCAAGGTCGTGGATACATACGATATTCCCAGCGCTTCGTTGGCCTGGGTAGTTGGATACGGTACTTCTTCGTCTAACGCACAATACTGGAAGCGCGAAAAACGAGATCTCAGGGAGGATCTGGGCACATTCAACAGCCTTGCCGTTGATCGTAAAAATCAGCAGATGTGGGTAGTGGAGTCCAATCAGCGTGATACGACCGGAAACGGGTCGGTGCTTTTGTGGAACTACAAGAACACTGGCGATGGTGCGTTTTGGCATGCAATCGATACCCGTAAAGGCCCTATTGTTGCAAAATGGCAATCAAAGAATGGTGCAGATTATGTTACGCCCCCGTCAACCCCTCCTTTTAGCAACACCGCTATTTATCCAACGGTAGCAAGCACAACAAATAAAAACTATCCCGATACAGCAAAAACTGCCACAAACCCTGAGCGTGCTCTATCTTTCTCAGGGGCGGGAACGATTTTTAACGTGGGAATTATGGCTGAAGATGGTACCTACATCTTCGGTGGCCCCCGCCACGGCAATTACATCAACAAGGGGAAGGGGGAGACGAACTCTCTTCGTCTTTTCGCTCGTCAGCCTTCTACAGGGCAGATCGTTTACTTAGGGCACGTCAATCTGCCTAGTGCGCAAAGTATTTCAAACCTCAGTGTGCAAGGCGATGTCGAAATCCAATTTGACCGTGACGGAAACTTGTCTGTTGTTTATGGACAAGTGGAGGGGCGAGCTACTGCTATTGGGAAGGATTTTCCGAAGACGTACAAATCAATGGTCACGGTGGAACGTGATTCCCTCTCGCAAGCTCTTGCAAACCCTGTTGCTATCTGGAACGCGCAACAAGGAAGAACTGGCGCATGGCAAACGCCTCGGGGCGGGTCAATAAACATGGGTGCCGATAAAAACAATTTCACGCGGAATTCACGTCAGATTCCTTCAGGCGTAAATTATTTGGGGCGTGAAATAAAAGTCCCAGGAGCCACACCGAAATCGGAATCAACGATCTACGATGGTAACGGAAACCTTCTGCTCGGTGCTCAGTACAGCGAAGGATATGATCCCTCGAACCAGACACAGGTTGGCAACGTTATGCGTTGCTCGCTGGGGAATGGGCAATGCTCCTCGTTCTATAAGACGACGAACGCCTACTCGAATCAAACGAAAGTGTGGCGTCAATCAACTAACGGATTACGTCAGTATCCTGGTGGCGGGTTATGGGATTACCAGTTCAACGAAATCGAAGGTTTCTTCACTCCGCCTTCGATCGTTGTATCGAAGAAGATCGTTGGCGGAAAGGCTGATCCTTCCGATCAGTTCACCGTGAGCATCACTGCGAAGTCCGATCCGGTGACTGGCGAAAATGTGACACGTTCGGGAACCACAAAGCTTACGGGTGAAGGCAGTGAAGAACTGACGAGCTTCATGATGATCCCTGGTACGCAGTTCCAGCTGACGGAAAAGATGGCGCCAGGTTCGAAATCTTCCCTCTCTGATTATCAGGCTTCCTATCAGTGTACTTACCGCTCAAGCGGTGGTGCGACTAAGCAGATTCAGGGTGCGCGCGTGGGCACATCCAGTGGTGAAACATTCACTGTGCCCGACGACGCAGTGGGGCAAGTGAATTGTGTCGTGACAAATACGTACGAAAAACCGTCTACCCAGGTGAAGCTGCAAAAGGCAATTTCGGGCGTGCGTATTGACAATGCCGATCAGTTTGTACTCTCAGTTTCCGGTGAGGGTGTGAACACAACGTCCGTCACCACTACCGGTACACGCGGCCAGATTACTTCGCAGCCGATTACGGTGGAGACGAGCACACAGGGCGCTTCGATCACTGTTTCTGAAACGTTGGCGCGGAACTCGGGTACGCGCAACCTCACCGATTACGGGGCAGCTTTGCAATGCCGCGTCACTGACCGCGCCGGGCAGCAAAGTCCGCTCAATGTGCAGCTGAGCGCAAATACTGCCCGTAACAGTTCGACATTCCGCATTCCTGCTCAGGCAGTACTTGTTGACTGTGTGTTGACAAATACACCTAAAGGGTTCTTGAACTTTGAAAAAGTGGGTGTCGAAAGCTTGTCCGCGATTGATTACGACGGGGTTGGCGTGGGTAACGCTCAACACCTGGGCGGGTCTGAATGGATCATTACGAAGCAACAAGGTGGCTCTGCTGTAGGCAAGATCCGCGATTGGGAAGCACAAGCTGGCACTACGGTGCCAACGCCAGAAGCTGGCTTCCTGCAAGATACCGACCCGCGCCAAGGATACATCTCGGTCAGGGGACTGGCCCTTGGCGCCTACGTCTTGACGGAAACGAAAGCGCCTACGGGGTATAGCCGAGAAGGTAGTACGCGGACGTTCACGGTGGCACCTACGCAACCGATCGCAAGTTTTTCTGGCAACCAGGCAATTGCAAACGAGCAAATTGTTCCACCGCAATTGCCGCTCACTGGAGGGCTCGGACGCGATGCTTTCCTTATCGGCGCAGGGGTTTTGCTTGTCACTTCCCTCGGCGTGTTTATTCTGCTTGGACGCAAGCGCACAATTAACTAAGAGAAAGATTCAGGAGAATGTCTCGCACTCTCACCAACCACGCAGCGCGTCGCGGCGTTGTGCTCACGGCAGTGCTCACGCTGTTTGCACTGTTCGGCTTCTTGCCAGCCGTTCACGCCGCGCCGGGCGAAGACGTCTTGCCAGCCGCTCAAGCCGCGCCGGATGACATTGACATGACCAAAAATGGTCAGGGATCACTGGTGATTACTAAGTACACCGATCCGGCTTGGAATACAAAAGCAGATGGAAGCAAGCAGGAAATACCTGAAGCTGCCGGCAACCCCCTTGCTGATGTTACTTTCACTTTGACGCCAGTCAACAAGGATAACGTTGCTATTGATTTGAGCAAGAGCACCCAATGGGATGAAACTAAAGGCTTGAAGTTTACAAATGGTAACGTTACAAATGATGCCAAGTCGAATCTGAGCCTCGGTACTCCGGTAGAGAAAAAAACTGATCAAGCAGGCGTTGCTACTTTCTCTGGCCTGAAGTTTGGTGTGTATCTTGTACAAGAGACAAAAGCTCCTGTGAATGTGACACGTAAGACCGAGCCATTCTTCGTAACAATTCCTTTCCCGAACTCGGATGAAGTTGGTGGGTGGCTCTACACTGTCTACGCATACCCGAAGAACGGTACTTCAACTTTCGAGAAAGCTCTCGATCCGAACACTAAAAAAGATCAGTACGCTGCCGGTGATGAACTTGTTTGGAAACTTACCGGTCAGGTTCCAAATGATCCGAATCTCGCTGCGTTCCGTCTTTCCGATAAGCTTGATCCGTCCTTAACTTACAAGCCAGGAGAAACCACTGCGCCAGTTGTTACCGTTGAAGGACGAAAGCTGACTGTAGACCAGGACTACACAGTTGAATTTAGCCAAAACACTGTCTACATCACCTTCAAAGATACTTTCTTTAAGAAGAATCTAGGTAAAACCGTGAATGTTGATCTCGCAACTGAAATCAAGTCAGTTCCTGAAACTAACGTGATTCCTAATGAGGGAGCAACACTGGACTTCAAGAACAACCCAGGTGGAAATTGGAACTCTGTTCCTCCGAAAGAGAACCCTAACGCGAACTTCGGCGACTACAACATCAAGAAAGTTGCTGAATCTCAGAACGGTGAAGCTCTAGAAGGCGCTGTGTTCCGTGTATATGCTACACGTGAAGCTGCTGAAAAAGGTGGCGATGATTACGTTGCAGAATCTACTCCTTCCAACAAAGCTGGCCTAGCAACGATTAAGGATTTGTTCCTTGGGTCGAATGATGACAAATCAGAGAAATACTACGTGCGTGAGTCTGTTGCGCCGGCAGGTTACATTTTGTCTGATAGCGTGACAGAAATTACTGTGACTGACCAGACCGGGAAGAATGATTCTGACACTGGTGATATTTCGATCGTGAACAAGCAGCACGACGGTCCGGATCTTCCGTTGACTGGTGCAACCCTTGGCGTGGTTCTTCCAGCAGCAGGCGTGCTCTTGCTCGTCGGCGCAGGAATTGTGCTCGCCGTCAACAAGCGTCGTGAAAAGGACGCTGCCTAAGTTCGGTAATTGAGCGAACAGTAACATGCGTGTGCTGGGTGCGGATCACACAAACGTCTGCACCCAGCACACGCGCATTCAACAGGTAAAGGAGAACTTTGCGTGAGAGTGTATGTTTCGCGCATGATTGCAGCGCTCTTAGCAATTGCCGGAATATCTCTGGCGCTTTACCCCAGCGCGGCAAGTTGGATCTATCAATACAATCAAGCGAAAGTATTCGGTGACTACGCCAAAGAAATCTCCCACCTCCAGCCTGATGCGCGCACTCAAATCACTCAAGCCCGCAAATACAATGCAGCGCTATCCTCAGGCGCTGCCGTGCCCTCATTCTCACACAAAGCCTCGGGAACTGGAAAAATCGATAGCTCCAAAGAAGGCATCAAACCCTACCAAGAACAACTCGTATCTGGAAGGGGAGACATTATCGGCAGGGTCGTCGTCGAATCAGCAGATATTGATCTGCCCGTATATCGCGGTGCAACCGAAGAAAATCTCCTCAAAGGTGCAGCCCATTTAGAAGGAACCTCCCTCCCCGTCGGCGGTACCGATACACGCACAGTCATTACAGGGCATCGCGGTCTAGCAAATGCAGAAATGTTCACCCATCTTGACCGGGTTAAAAAAGGCGATCTGTTTTCGATCAACGTCCTCGGTGAGATATTCACCTATAAAGTATTCGAAATCAAAGTGGTGGAGCCAGAAGATTCTGATTCGATCCTTCCACAAGCCGGCAAAGATCTCGCAACACTCATTACCTGTACGCCCCTCGGCATCAATAGTCACCGAATTTTAGTGACCGGAGAGCGTGTATATCCCACTCCTGCCGCTGAACAAGAACGCGCAAGTGGCGCCTCCGATTTGCCGCACTTCCCCTGGCTGTTGCTCGGTGGCGGTGTAGGGATAGTAGTTGCTCTGGTATATATTGTGCGCAACGCTCTGCTCGCATATCGCTCCCGGCGCAGCCGCGAACAACGCGGACAAAGTCAACCTAGCGGCGTGCAACGCGGACGCGCCCGACACGGACGCGCCCGACACGGCCAAAGTACAGACGGCGAACACCCCGGCACAGACGGCGAACGCCCCCGCCAATTGTGAGCGAAAACCTAATTTCTTCAAGAAAATCACGCCTTTACTCGCGTCGGTGAGCACGCTAGAATAGGCGGGTTGCCTCGGCGAGGGAGCGCACGCTCCGTTATCGACGCGGTGTCTATGTTCCTTCGGGGGCCTAGCCCGTACTGGGGCCGTTTCGCCGCCTATGGGTGGCCCAATACGAAGGAGAAAATATGTCAGATCGCATCACACTTTCCGGTGAAAAGCGCACCGAGTTTGGTAAGGGCTTCGCACGCCGTATGCGCGTTGCAGGTAAGGTTCCGGCAGTCGTTTACGGCAAGGATTCCGAGCCAATGCACCTCGCCCTTGATTACCACGAGACCTTCATGGCAGTGCGCGGCAACGCCAACGCGCTGATCTCGCTTGAGGTCGAGGGCGAAAAGCACCTCGTTCTGCTCAAGGATAAGCAGGTTAACCCACTCTCGCGCATGATCGAGCACCTCGATCTGCTTCGCGTGAACGCCAAGCAGAAGGTTGACGTGGAAGTTCCCGTTATTGTCGAGGGCGAGCCGGCTGGCGATGCCATCGCAACTGTTGAGCTGATGCAGGTTCTCGTGAAGGTTCCAGTGATCGACATTCCTGAGTCGATCATCGTTTCCGTCGATGGCCTTGAAGATGGCACCACCATCCGCGTCGCAGACCTCACCCTCCCAGAGGATGTTGAGATCGAGCTCGACGGCGAAGATCCGGTTGTCGTTGTTGCCGTTCCGCAAGTTGACGAAGCACTTGAGGCTGAGGAAGCTGAAGAGGCTGAGGCTGGCGAAGGTGAAGCAGCTGAGGGCGACGCCGAGTGATTTTGTGATCCCAGGTTCGCATTTTCAGATGTCAACCTTTGAGGATCTTTCAGGTGGGCGGAAAGTGAAATGCTTTCCGCCCACCTCCATCTTTGCGGCTAGAATTATTCTGTTTTGGCCATGTGGATAAAATTTGAGGATTGAGAAATGTTTGCAGTGGTTGGCCTGGGAAATCCAGGCGCAAAGTACACGGGCACGCGGCACAACGCTGGCCACATGGTCATCGAAACTTTGGCGAGGCGTGCCGGAGTCAACCTCTCCTTGCACAAACAGACGCAAACCATTCAGGGAACGACTCGCCTCGGTGTCGGCCCTGGACGCGATGGCGAACAGGTCGTGTTCGCCACGCTCATGAGCTACATGAACACATCGGGTGGGCCAACATCGTCGTTGCTGAAGTACTACGACATTGCCCCCGAAAACCTCATTGTTGTCCACGATGAACTCGACATCGATTTCGGAACGTTGCGCCTCAAGCGTGGGGGAGGCGAAGGCGGCCACAATGGCCTCAAATCTATCACCTCGTCGCTCGGCTCCAAACAGTACATCCGCCTACGTTTCGGAATTGGGCGCCCACCGGGCCGTCAGGATCCGGCCGACTACGTGCTCTCCCGTTTTACATCATCGCAACGCCCAGAACTCGACATCCTGCTTGAGGAAGCGGCTGGCGCAGTGACCGATGTTATTGAGCAGGGCCTGGAGAAGGCAACGATGCGCCTGCATACCCGCTAACACACAATTTCGTAAGCTGAAACGAGTATCTGATGGATCTGCGTCCACTTTTGCCTCTCGTCACCTGTGATGAGTTGGAGGCTGCCGACACCCAAAAAACACTCGACATCGCTGCTCCGCGTGGCGCTGCTGCGCCGGTTCTGGCGTCGGTCGCGAACCCGCAGCGGCTCGAAGTTGTAGTGACGGCGTCGGGACGCGACGCCGAAGAACTTGCGCGCGCACTGAGCGCCTTTGCGCCGGCTGACTCCATCGATATTTTCCCAGCGTGGGAAACCCTCCCACACGAACGTCTCTCACCGCGCGCAGACACCGTGGCAAATCGACTGCGTGTGTTACGCCGTCTTGCGCATCCCGACGAGTTTGCGCCGTTGCAATTCCTCCTTGTGCCAATTCGAGCCTTGCTACAGCCAATCGCCCAAGGTCTGGGCGATCTTGAACCCGTGCGCATGAGCGTGGGCGATTTCGCAGATTTAGAGAGCGTGACGAAAGCGCTGGTTGCGGCAGCATACTCACGTGTGGATATGGTCGAATCACGCGGAGAATTTGCAGTTCGCGGAGACATTTTGGACGTTTTCCCGCCCACGGAGCGTCACCCCTTGCGCGTGGAATTTTTCGGTGATGAAGTCGAAGAGATTCGCCAGTTCTCGGTGGCAGACCAGCGCTCGACAGACAACGTTGACAAACTTTACGCACCTCCGTGCCGCGAAATTCTGCTCACTACTGATGTGCGCGAACGCGCACTGTCTGCGATTCCCCAGCTTCCAGGGGCGACGGATATGCTCGAACGGATTGCGAACGGAATCGCAGTCGAAGGAATGGAATCGCTCGCACCAGTGCTCCTTGATCGCCTTGTTCCGGTGGTCAGCCAGCTCCCACCCGCCAGCCGTATTACCCTGGTAGAGACGGAAAGGATTGCGGCGCGAGCCGAATCATTGATTGAAACAACACATGAGTTTCTTGCAGCCGCGTGGAGTTCTGCAGCTGCCGGTGGAAGTGTGCCAATTCAGGTGGATGAGGCATCGTTTTCCACAATCGAGGTCACCCGTGAGCGGGCACGTCGAGGTGGACATGCGTGGTGGACACTGGGAGGCTTTGCCACGGATTCGTCCCTTGAACTCGGGCTTCGCGAACCGCAAAAATTCGCAGGAAAAGTTGACGACGCCGTCGCGTCTCTCGGCAACCTTGTACGTTCCGGTTTCACGATTGTGCTCACGGTCGAGGGCGCGGGCCTCGGTAAGCGCCTCGTGGACGTCATGTCCGACGCCGATGTTCCAGCACGAATTTGTGACAGTCTCGATACCCCTCCAACTCCGGGGATCGTCCATATCGTGACTGCTCCGATTGCGACGGGCTTCATCAACGATCGATCACGCCTCGCCGTCGTCGGCGCGCAAGATCTGCTTGGCCGTGTGCGTTCTGCCGCCGCGCAAGAAAGAAAAATGCCCAAGCGCAGGAAGAACGCCGTCGATCCATTGGCGCTCAAGCCCGGGGATTACGTTGTTCATGAACGTCATGGTGTGGCACAGTTCGTCAAAATGGCTAAGCGCAGCCTTGGGGGGCCAGGAGGAACCCAACGCGAATATGTCGTGCTCGAATATGCTTCGTCAAAGCGCGGTGCGCCACGCGATCAGCTCTGGGTTCCAACCGATCAACTCGATCAGGTCACGCGTTATGCGGGCGGAGATTCTCCGTCGTTGAATAAGATGGGCGGCGCGGACTGGGCCAAAACAAAAGCGAAGGCCAAGGCTGCGATTCGATCGATCGCTAAAGAGCTGGTCCGCTTGTACGCGCAGCGTCGGGCAACGAAGGGCCATGCGTTTGCGCCAGATACACCGTGGCAGCATGAGCTTGAGGATGCCTTTGAATTTGTTGAAACTCCCGATCAACTTTCGACAATCGAAGACGTCAAGCGTGACATGGAATCGCCTGAACCAATGGATCGCCTCATTTCGGGCGATGTTGGCTACGGAAAAACTGAAATTGCGATTCGTGCAGCTTTCAAAGCGGTTCAAGATGGTATGCAAGTTGCAGTGCTCGTGCCAACAACACTTCTTGTTCAACAGCACCTCGAAACTTTCCAAGAGCGTTATGCTGGTTTCCCAGTGAAGGTGGCCGGGCTTTCCCGATTCCAATCGGAGAAGGAATCTGAGGAAGTCAAGAACGGGATCCGCAACGGCACAATCGATGTCGTGGTGGGAACGCATCGCCTGATTACAGGGGACGTGCGCTTTAAGAACCTTGGACTTGTGGTAATCGACGAAGAGCAACGCTTTGGCGTCGAGCATAAGGAAGCGCTCAAGCAGCTTTATCCCACAATCGACGTTCTATCAATGAGTGCCACCCCGATCCCGCGCACCCTAGAGATGGCCGTGACCGGTTTGCGCCAAATGAGCCAGCTTGCCACGCCACCCGAGGAACGCCACCCGATCTTGACCTACGTCGGCAGGGAAGAAAACAAGCAGATTGCAGCTGCGATTAAACGCGAGCTTCTGCGAGATGGCCAAGTGTTCTTCATTCACAATCGCACTTCGACGATCAATAAAAAGGCGGCGGCTCTTGCCGAACTCGTCCCGGAGGCCCGCGTCGGCGTCGCTCACGGCAAGATGAGTGAGCATCAGCTTGAAAGCGTGATTCAGCAGTTCTGGGATCAAGAGATTGACGTGCTTGTGTGTACCACAATTGTGGAGACCGGCCTGGACATCCCCAAGGCAAATACCTTGATCGTGGAAGATTCCCAGAAGCTTGGTCTTTCCCAGTTGCATCAGTTGCGTGGGCGCGTGGGCCGCGGGCGGGAGCGTGCATACGCCTACTTCCTCTATCCGCCAGATAAAGCGATGACGGAGACGGCGATTGAACGTCTGCGTACGATTGCCCAGCACACAGAATTGGGTGCCGGGTTCCAAGTGGCGCTGAAGGATCTCGAAATTCGCGGCGCAGGTAATTTGTTGGGCGGGGAGCAAAGTGGCCATATCGCAGGTGTCGGCTTCGATTTGTACCTGCGAATGGTTGGCGAAGCCGTTGCCGAGATTACTGGCCAGGCCCCCGCTGAGGAGGAGCGCAATCGCGAAGTGCGCATCGAATTGCCCATTGACGCCTACGTGCCGCAAGAGTGGATTTCTTCCGAACGTCTTCGCTTGGAGGTGTATCAGAAGATCGCTGGCGCTCGTGGAGATTCTCAACGTGCCGATGTTCAAACCGAATTGGTTGATCGTTATGGTGAGATCCCCGTGCAGGTTGAGCGATTGTTTGCGATCGCACGTCTGCGCGATCTTGCGCGTAGTGTCGGGCTAGAGGAGATCACCGTCATGGGGCGCAACGCGCGTTTCGCTCCGGTGCAGCTTCCTGATTCACGTCAAGCACGGCTCAAGCGCCTTTACCCTCGGGCGATTTCGAAGCCGGCGACTCGCGTTCTCCTTGTTCCTCTTCCCGACGATGCCGGGGCGCGCTTGGGTGCGGTAGCGGCAGTTGAAAACGAAGAGATCGTGGAATTTGTGCGGACAGTTATTTCACAGATTCTGGTAGTGAACGGGTCGTAAACACAGTAAGATGTGAAATACTTCACATCTATGTAAAATCCTGCAAAAGTGTCGCAAAATTACATGGCGCGGGTTTTGTGGGAGCGTGACGGGGCGATCCGTGCCTGGCGCATTGGTTTTGATATTTATTCGCATTTTTATGTCGATGAGGGGTGGCGGCGCTGGTGAGTGAAGGCGTCGCCAAACGTTGGGATAGCAATAAAAAACGCTGTGAATTTCCTAGGTAATTCGCTAGTGTTGATGGTGCGGAAGTCAAACGCATACTCCTATATGACGCATCCTCAGGTGAGAGTGATGCTGATAATGAGGGCACAACTCCGAACGAGTTGATCGCTTGTTTTTCTGAGTTTTTAATCAACAACTCCCAAAGTGATCCTCGTTGACGGGCGCAGTGGGGGCTGCGCCCGTCTTCTTTATATCTGTCGAAGTAATCGTTAGTGAATGTCATAGAAAAGCTGCTCATTGCTATTGTGGGGATGTGTGAGAGCGGTCTAGTCGAACGTCCCAAAATCTGGGCAAGTGACTTCGCCAAGTGCTGAATCGCTTTGGGTAGTGCTTTCCTGAGCGTGCCATAGTGTGAAATTCGTAGGACAATGAAAGGGATGGCGCGGATCGACAGATCCGTCCTCCAGAGGCGTCCGCCTCTGGGCAAACCTTTCAAACGAAGGAGTCCATGTGGCTAGCATTGAAGCAGTAGCTTCCCGTGAAATTCTCGATTCCCGCGGCAACCCCACCGTTGAGGTTGAGGTTCTGCTCGATAACGGCGTTTTCGCTCGTGCAGCAGTTCCGTCCGGCGCGTCCACTGGCGCGTTCGAGGCAGTTGAGCGCCGCGATGGTGACAAGTCTCGTTACCTGGGCAAGGGTGTTCAAGATGCTGTTGAGGCAGTGACCGAGATTATCGAGCCGGAGATCATTGGCCTTTCCGCTACCGATCAGCGCTACCTCGATCAGACACTGATCAACCTTGATGGAACTGCAAACAAGGGTAAGCTTGGCGCAAACGCTATTCTTGGTGTGTCCCTCGCGGTGGCAAAGGCTGCAGCTGAGACAGCTGGCCTTCCCCTTTACCAGTATCTCGGTGGCCCGAACGCTCACGTTCTCCCGGTTCCGATGATGAACATTCTCAACGGTGGATCGCACGCTGATTCCAACGTTGATATTCAGGAGTTCATGATTGCTCCGATTGGCGCACCGTCCTTCAAGGAGGCTCTGCGTTGGGGCGCAGAAGTTTACCACTCACTGAAGAAGGTTCTTCACGAGCGTGGCCTGGCCACCGGCCTCGGTGATGAGGGCGGCTTCGCTCCGAACCTTGAGTCGAACGCTGCGGCTCTCGATTTGATCATTGAAGCAATTGAGAAGGCTGGCTTCACCCCGGGTGAAGACTTCGGTCTCGCGCTTGACGTTGCTGCAACGGAATTCTTCAAGGACGGCGTGTACCACTTTGAAGGCGGCGAAAAGACCGGCGCTGAGATGATTAAGTACTACGAAGAGCTTGTTGAGAAGTACCCGCTCGTTTCGATCGAGGATCCGCTCTCGGAAGAGGAGTGGGAAGATTGGGCCAAGCTCACCGCAGAAATCGGTGACCGCGTTCAGATCGTGGGTGACGACCTCTTCGTCACCAACCCGGAGCGCCTTGCTAAGGGCATTGAGCTCAAGTCGGCTAATGCTCTCCTGGTGAAGCTCAACCAGATCGGCACTCTCTCGGAGACTTTCGAGGCAGTTGAAATGGCTCACCGTAACGGTTTCCACTCGATGACCTCCCACCGCTCCGGCGAGACCGAGGACACCACCATTGCTGATCTCGCTGTTGCGACCAACGCTGGCCAGATTAAGACTGGTGCTCCGGCTCGTGGTGAGCGTATCAACAAGTACAATCAGCTTCTGCGTATCGAAGATGAACTCGAAGATGCAGCTGTTTACGCTGGTCGCTCCGCGTTCCCGCGCTTCAAGAAGTGAGAGCTTCCCAGTCTTTGCTGGGAAATGATCGCTGTGTGATAAAGGAGTAGGCACCTCACAAGAGGGGTGTCTACTCCTTTATTTATTGGTTGGTGTCCTGCCTCTTGGGGCCTGGTAGCAAAAGGGGCGTAATATCGTGAGGTAGGAAGAATAGGTGTTACGGCACGCGAAGAGAGTGAAACTTTTTCAAGTGATGTGCGACACTGTATAGAAATTTTGCAAATAGTTTCCTGAGAATTTGATGTATTCTTTATCTAGATCTCCTAGATCTCCTAGATCTCCTAGATCTCCTAGATCTCCTAGATCTCCTAGATCTCCTAGATCTCCTAGATCTCCTAGATCTCCTAGATCTCCTAGATCTCCTAGATCTCCTAGATCTCCTAGATCTCCTAGATCTCCTAGATCTCCTAGATCTCCTAGATCTCCTAGATCTCCTAGATCTCCTAGATCTCCTAGATCTCCTAGATCTCCTAGAACGCACTGAATCTATAAAAAACGCACTTACTTTGAAGGAGTCACAGTGGGAAAGTTTAAGCGTAGCGCCGCTTTTGGTGCTGCAATCGCGATTACTGTTACAAGTTTCGCGGCAACTCCAGCATTTGCTGTAAAAGTTGATTACGAGGCTGATGTCAAGGCGGCAGTCGTTGAGCACCACAATATTCAACTTTCAATTTTCAACGCTAATACCAAGGTGGAGAACGCTCAAAAAGATTTGGCGGAGGCTAAGAAGAAGCTGAAGGCGGCACAGAAGAAGTTGGCCACGGCTATGCGCAAGAAGGATGATACTTGCCGCGAGCAGGCCGAAGTTGATAAGCAGTGGGATGCCAAGGAAGCTGCTAGTAAGTCTTTGACTGCTGCTCAGAATCATGTGAAGGAACTTTTCGTTTCACTCGATAAAGCTGAGAAGAAGCTGAAGAAAGCAGTTGAAGCTGCAAAAAACGTGAAGAGTGCTACCGAGGGACTTTCTGCAACTCTGAAGGAGCCAGCTCGCTCGGAGTCTTTTGCTGAGAAGCTGCTGCGTTATAGAACAGATCCGAATGTTCGTGAAGCTACTAAGGGGCTTTCTGCAACTCTGAAGGAGCCAGCTCGCTCGGAGTCTTTTGCTGAGAAGCTGCTGCGTTATAGAACAGATCCGAATGTTCGTGAAGCTACTAAGGGGCTTTCTGCAACTCTGAATGATCCAGCTCGCTCGGAGTCTTTTGCTGAGAGGCTGCTGCGTTACAAAGCGGATCCAAATGTTCGCGATGCTACTAAGGGTTTGACGGAATTCTTGAAGGATGACTCGGCATTGAAGGCTAAGCCGAGCCAGGATCCGTCGAAGAAGGCTGACCCAACCCAGGATCCGTCGAAGAAGGCTAAGCCGAGCCAGGATCCGTCGAAGAAGGCTAAGCTGAGCCAGAGCCCGTCGACAAAGGCAGCGCCAAAGATGGAAGATAAGAGCGGTCTTCCCTTTACCGGTACTGCTGCTGGAACCTTTGCGGGTATGTCGGTTCTCCTCGTTGCTGGTGGCGCTGCCCTCATGCTTCGTCGCAAGAACGCCTGATATAGGTTTACTCACACATGTGAGTAAGTGACTCAAAAAGAGTCTGTGCGGGAGGCTGGGTTCCAATCGGAATCCAGCCTCCCGCTTATTTCTATCATCGCGTTTTTGGGCTTGTCAGCGTGTTGAAGTACAAGGGCCAGAGATTTCGGACGCTATCACAACCGGCTGTGGCGCGTGCTTTCCCATGAATCCTTTGTTTGTCGTTAGACTGAGAAACGTGAATTCACGCCGACCTCACTTCTCATCGAAGCACCAATCAAAACAGCTGCGAGGCTCACATCCCTCTGCGGCTCGTCGGCGTACTTCCGCGGAGCATCGAAGTGATGTTCCACATCCTGAACGCACACGTCAGCGCAGAGGCCCAAATCCTGCTCTTGAAGAAGACATGCGTGTCCACGCATTGAAGCCGCGGCCTTCGAAGCCGGGTATGAGTGGCCGTAGTCCGCGTGAGCGACGTCGGGAAACTGTAGCGACAGGAGCGCAGTTTACCTCTAAGCGTTACTTTGTTTATCAAAGTGGGGGACGAACCCGACGGTTCTCGGTACGTGCTCTCGTCGTGCTCATCTTCATTGCGATTGGTGTCCTGATCGTTGCGTCACCATTGGCAAGCTACCTGAACCAGCAAGAACAGAAGCGCGTGGCTAGCGCGGAACTCGCGAAAACAACTGAGCGTGTGGATCAGCTTGAACGTGAACTTGATCGCTGGAAAGATCCGAAATTTGTCCAAACGCAGGCGCGCGAAAGGCTTGGCTACGTGTTGCCTGGCCAAACTCTCTATGTTGTGCCACGCGGTGGTGCGGAGACTGCAGCGGAGAAGCTTCAAAAGCAAGTCAAACAAGTCAATGACGAGCGTCGTGCGGCGACGCCTTTCTTTATCACCTTGCGAGATTCAATTGCGATCGCTGGAAAGTCTGGCACTCAGCTGGTTGATAATCCGTCACAAGTGCCAGTGCTGAACGCACCGAAACCTCAACCGTCGTCGTCATCAACTCAGCTGCCTGAGAAGAAAACAAAGTCCACGAAATGACATGAGGGTGATCTGTTACCTCACCTCACGCTCACTCCAAGGATCACTGGCTCACGGTGCAACGACACGTCGAACACTGTGCCCTACACCGTCGCGCAGTGCGCAGTGTGTCGGTAAACTAGCACCAGTTCAATGAAAAACAGGAGAAAAAGTGCAATACCCTCAGCTTGACGTGTTAAAAAAAGTCGCAGTGAATGCCACGGAAGTCTCGGGCAATGACCGTGAGATCCTTACCTCTCAGCTCGGACGTGACCCACGTGGTCTCGTTGGAATTGGAGCGCGATGCGCATGTGGGGCGCCTGCTGTTACGATCACATGGCCCCGTTTACCGGACGGTTCGCCGTTCCCCACGCTGTTCTATCTGTCGCTCCCGTGGATCGTCAAGCAAATTTCTCGTGTGGAATCGCGCGGTGACATGGCGCTCTTTAACGAGCGTCTTCACACTGATCCTCAGTACGCAGCAGCGCACGTACGCGCACACGATTCCTACGTTGAACGCCGAGACATCCTCGAACAGGTGCCCGAGATTGCCGGTAAATCTGCTGGTGGTATGCCTGATCGTGTCAAATGTCTCCACGCGCTCGCCGGTTACGCGCTGGCGGCTGGCCCTGGAGTGTGTCCGGCGGGTGATGAGGCTCTAGAGATGATCGGATGGGATCCGCAGGTCTGCCATTGTCAAGACCCAGATACTGAATCGAACGATAGTGATATGTCAGATGCGGAGGCGAACGCATGAGAGTAGCGGGTATCGATTGTGGTACCAACACGATTCGGTTGCTCATTGCCGAAGTACCCGGAGAGTCAGGTGCGCCGCTTACTGATGTCGCTCGTGAGATGGAAGTGGTGCGCTTGGGCCAGGGTGTCGATCGTACTGGACGTTTTGACCCTGAATCTTTGCGACGCACTCTCGAAATGGTTGACCAGTTTGCCGCGAAGTGCCGCGATGCGGGCGTGGAATCGATCCGTTTCGCAGCGACGTCTGCCACCCGTGATGCAGCTAACCGGCAGGAGTTTATCGACGGAGTCCGGGAGCGCCTGGGAATCGAACCGCAAGTGATATCTGGAAGGCAGGAGGCAAGTCTCTCTTTCGCAGGTGCAATCTCCGTTCTGCCAGCAGATTCACCGTCGCCACTGATCGCGATTGACCTTGGTGGTGGCTCGACTGAACTTGCGCTTGGCACATCGGATGGCGAGGTTCTTCAAGCATTTTCGATGAACGTGGGAAGCGTTCGTATGCGTGAGCGTCACCTGCTCTCAGACCCGCCGACGCCGAGTCAAGTCGCGGCTGCTCGCGAGGATGTGAATGCAGCACTCGACGAGGCAGAGAAACACGTTGATCTCTCAGCAGCTCGTGGAGTGATTGGGTTGGCTGGGACGGTGACCACTGTGACTGCACAAGCGCTCGGTCTCGATTCGTATCAACCCGAGCGTATTCACGGAGCTCAACTCAGTCTTAAGCAGATTGAAGAAACCTGCCAGTGGTTTATTGAGGCACCGTTTGCTCTGCGTGGCACCCCAGGATACATGCATCCAGGCCGCGTCGATGTGATTGGTGCTGGCGCGCTGGTGTGGTGGGAAGTCGTCAAACGTATTGCGCAACGAACAGCTGATGCACGGCAGCCGGTCACCCACGTCGTGACGTCGGAGCACGACATCTTAGACGGGCTAGCATTGTGGGCTGCAGGTGAACCTCAGACGCCGAATGTGGCAACACGCAGGTAGTGTAGTTGTGGCCGGTAGCGTTACGCTACCGGCCACAACTACACTGGGCGTTTTATCGCCCTCGGTTACGTTCGTCAGACGGGCCACCAGAGCGGCGGATGTTTGTCTTATCTGCCAATCGCATATGATGGTGTGCTCGGGCGCGCGCAGCCCAACCACCCATGATGATTGCCAGGAGAGAACCAAGAATCACGGAAACCGCAGCGTGTGCTCCATGTGATGATCCTTCGGGGAAGGAAAGCTGGGCGATCAGAAGTGAGACAGTAAAGCCCACACCAGCGATCAGACCCATCGCTGCAATATCAGGCATTTTGACGCCACGGCCCAAGTGTCCGTTGAAGTATTTCACCATCACCCAAGTGGAGAGTGTAATACCGAGCATCTTGCCCAGGGGGAGGCCAAGGTAAATGCCTACTGACACGTGGTCAGTGAGAAGTGAGGCCAACCCGCCCTTGTCAATGACGTTCACGCCAGCTGCGAAGAAAGCGAAAATCGGGACCACAAATCCGGCGGAGAAAGCGTGATACTTCTGCGTAAAGAACTCAGTCATCGGCATGGTGAATTTGCGGTTCTTGGTCTTTTGAATGGCTGGAACGGTCAGGCCCAGAGCTACAGCTGCGATTGTTGCATGAATTCCAGAGAGGAACATGAAATACCAGGCTAAGACAGCGAGAGGAATGAGGATCCACCACTTCGTGATGCGCTTTTGAACGATAAAGCCATACGCTGCAATTGTTGCCAGCGAAGCAAGTAGCCACAAGAGATTGATATTGTCTGAGAAGAATACGGCGATGAGAATGATCGCCAAGAGGTCATCGACGACGGCGAGCGTCATGAGAAAAGTGCGAAGCGCTTGCGGCAATCCCTTGCCGACGAGGCCGAGAACGCCGAGAGCAAAGGCGATGTCTGTTGCCACTGGCACTGCCCAACCATCGTAAATCGGGGTTGCTGAGAACAACTGAATCACGACGTAAACGAGGATCGGGCCGATCATTCCGAAGGCGGCAGCCACCATTGGAACCATCGCGAGCTTGCGATCACGCAAGGACCCGATTGCAAATTCCTGTTTGAGTTCTAGACCCACGGTGAAGAAGAAAACAGCGAGGAGCGCGTCGGCAGCCCAATGTGCCAGGCCAAGATGAAGTCCCAATGCCTGCGGGCCGACTTCCCAGTGAGCCAGTGCTTCGTAGGAACCGCGGATTGGCGAATTCGCCCAGACGATTGCGATTACTGCGGCCACCATCAACACCATTCCTGCGAATGTTTCATTGTGGAGCGCGCGCGAATAGCGGGCGAATATGTTTGGCGTTTTCGACATGTTGTGTATCTTTCTTTTTTGTTACTGCTGTCCAGTTTAGCGAAAGCGTCAAAGGGGGCCATTATCTGTTTCACGTTATTGCCAGTAAAATCGAGAATTTTTCGAGGGGCGCTCATGTCAGCCGCAAGAGTTATCACTGATCGAGTGTGCTGTGTCTCCTGTCATTGGGCGAAACAAGCACGGCGAGGAAATTTTTCGTAGAATAGTTCAGTACGCCCCCGTAGCCCAATGGCAGAGGCAGCAGACTTAAAATCTGCAAAGTGCGGGTTCGAGTCCGGCCGGGGGCACAAAAATGAGGCCCAGGTTTTCCCTGGGCCTCGATCTTTTTGCAGTGTGGGCTACCAGAAAATCTGGAGGCCTACACTGTTGACTTTTTAGATATCACGTTTCGTAAACATCGTGAGTCCGCCTGCGAGGGACACGGCAACATAGGTGCCGAGGGCTGCGAAAGCGTCAGCCGCCGAGTCAAGAAGTGGGCCGCCAATGAGTGGTGGCATTGCTTCGTTGTACACAGCCAAAGTGCCAACTCCCTGCGGCATGAATTGGGGGAGGTTTTCTGCAACCCACTCCACGGGGATCAGACTAATCATTCCGCCGAACACGAAGAACACCATCAACACGGCGATGGCCCCTGCTGTTGAACGAAGGATATACCCAAGTCCGAGTGCAATAAGCGCGAACGCAACGAGTACGGCGATAAAACGTCCACAGGCGTACCACGTTTGTGCCGTGAACTTTACTCGCGAACCGAGCTGTAGGTAGATGATGCCGAAGAGAATCAGTGCGGTAATCAGAGCATAGATCGCTGTATAGAGGGCGGAGGCCACAACTTTGGCAAAAAATGCCATAGCGCGCTTCGCTTCGGAAAGCGCTGTGGTGCGCATGGTGTTATGTGCGTATTCACTTGTGACGAGCAGTGCGCTGATGACGATCATCACCAATCCTGGGATACTCCAGATAGAGAAAACACCTTCGGCGTTCGTCGGAGTGTCAGGTCTCTGATTGGCCGCGAAGACAAAAATCAACGCCAGCACCGATGACAGGAGCAAACTGATGAACGACGTGATGAGAATGGAACGAACCATCAGCTTTCTCACCTCGGAGCTCACAGCGCCAACGAAGCTCGCACGATGCGAGGCGAACTGAGAAGTATAAGAACTACGTGGCATCGCGGTCATCGTGCGCCTCCCGTGTTTGCTGTGTATTCAACTTGATCTGCAGTCAGCTCCATAAACACATCTTCGAGAGAAGAATGCTGCTCGGAGAGTTCGTGAATTTCAATGCCAGACGTGTAGAGAAGATGCCCGATTTCGCTACGGCTGGCACCTTTCACTTCGAATGATCCCATGGGGTGTTTGTCCTGAGGAGCAAGGTGTTCAAAGACGAGGCCAGCACCTCGTAGCGCGTCACCGATCGCCAAAGCATCGGGCCCGGCAATGAGTACGGATGAACGTGCGGCACTCTGTGTGAACTGCGCGATTGGCCCGGCGTCGATTAAGGAGCCTTTTCCGATAATGACGAGGTCATCGGCAGTTAACGCCATCTCACTCATTAAATGGCTCGAAACGAGTACCGTTCGTCCTTGCGATGCGAGTTCGCGCATGGTTGAACGAACCCAACGAACGCCGTCGGGATCGAGGCCGTTCACAGGTTCGTCGAAGAGCAAGATCTCAGGATCACCCAACAACGCGGTAGCAATTCCGAGGCGCTGGCCCATGCCGAGTGAAAAACTCTTGAACCGCTTATTTGCCACCGACGAGATACCGGTGAATTCAAGGACTTCTTCTACGCGACGCTGAGGGATCCTATGAGTGGCAGCGACGATTTTCAGGTGGGCACGTGCGCTGCGGCCAGGATGGAATGCTTTTCCGTCGAGGAGAGCTCCGACTTTGGTGATAGGGGAGCGCAGATTTTTGTATTCAATCCCGCCGACGGTTGCACGTCCCGACGTCGGTGAATCGAGGCCGACGATGCACCGCATCGTTGTTGATTTTCCTGACCCGTTCGGCCCCAGAAATCCGGTGACTCGTCCTGGCTGTACGGAAAAAGAAAGATCATTCACAGCGACTTTTGAGCCGTACTTTTTCGTCAGATGCTCAACTGTTATCATGGCGCTCCTTTGTGTCAGGTTGAGTTCATTCTATATGGATAGTGGTGAAATCGGCGTCGGTCTGGGGTTGTACGCGCCGGGCGGAAAAGATCGCGTCTGAGGGGCTATTGCTTGTGCTTACGGTTCCGTTAGGATAGATAACAGTTCGCCGAGAGGGTGTACTTCCCGACGTTTTGAGATCCCAAGGAGGGATAATGTCCAATCCAATTATGCAGCGTAACCCCTATTTCCAGGGTGCGACACAGAATGCTTCGCAGGCGGGTGCTGCCCACCACGGTTACGATCCTCGTGCAGGATACGCCGGACAGTATGGCGCGCCACAGCAGGGTGCTGAGCAGATGGCTGGACAGGCTGCTTTCCAGTCTCAGTTCCAGCCTCAGATGAATGGCAATGCATTCGATCAGGCGCCAGCATCTCATCGCATGACCTACCAGGATGCAATGAATAAGACTGCCACTATGCTTGGCGCAACCGTCGCCGCTGGTGTCGTCACTGCACTCATCGTGCCATTGCAGTTCCAGATTCCACTTGCCTTTGTGTCAATGATTGCAGCTTTCGTGGTCGGTATGGTGATCGCGTTCAAGCGCATGGTTGGCCCAGGTTTGGCGCTGGGCTACTCGGTTCTTGAAGGTATCGCTCTTGGTGCTATCACGTTTGCCCTTGATCGCGTGCTTCCAGGTGTGGCTTTCCAAGCAATCCTCGGAACACTCGCCGTTGTGGGTGTGACGCTTGGACTTCACTATTCCGGTGCTGTTCGGACGACGCCGAAGGGGCGCAAGATTGTTCTGGCAGTTGCGCTCGCCGGCCTGGTCTTCGCAGTGGTGAACATGCTCCTGATGGCATTCGGTGTGACATCGGGTCAGTGGGGACTGCGTTCGGTGACCATCATGGGTCTGCCGCTCGGTGTGATCCTCGGCATCGTGATGATCGTGGTTGCGTCCTACATGTTGATCGGCGATTTTGAGGACATCAATACAGCTGTTGCTAACGGTGCCCCGAAGGAGTTCGCGTGGACTGTGGGTATTGCAATCGTTATGACAATTTTGTGGATCTACGTTGAAGTGCTTCGCCTTGTTGCGATGCTTGCTTCGGATCGCTGATCCATTTCAGCGCTGACTAAAGTTGTGGCGAGTTCCTTGACGGAACTCGCCACAACTTTAGTCAGTATGAATGGCTGAGCATAATCAGCGCTGGTGAACACCGACGATATCGACAACGAATACGAGAACGTCGTCGCCGTTGATGCCCGCGCGCGGGTTACCCATCGGGCCGTAGCCCTTTTCCGGAGGAACTGACATCACGAGTCGTGTACCGACCTGTTTGCCAACCAATGCTTGATCCCAGCCTTGGATCACCATTCCAACGCCAATCGGAAACGACGTCGTCGAACCGCGGTAGTAGGAGGAATCGAATACCGGGCCATCCCAAATCTGGCCGTGGTAGTTCACTTCGATTTCCGATCCCTTGGTGACAACTGGCCCGGTGCCTTCTTCGAGAACCTCAACCGCCAAGCCCTTCGGGGCATCGCCCTGCGGCCATGTGAACTCAGGTGCCTCACCAAACTTGCCCGAAACCTCAGGAAGCTTTGACATGTTTTGTCCTTTCGTTGTGTGAACGGTTGCCACCAGTCTAGCTGCTGACACTATGGTCGCTGACGTTATTACGTGCGGGCTGATCACCCGCTTGTTGTGGGAACTTCTCTTCCCTAGATTCCTGCCAGCGGGCCAGAGCCTGGCAGCGGGCACGGCAAGCCCGACTCTGAGTGGCAACGGTAGCCGTTGGGAACCTTGTGAAGGTACTGCTGGTGGTCGTCCTCAGCGAGATAGAACGGGCCAGCACTATCAGCTGATTTGAACTCAGTGACAATTTCGCCTTTACCCGCCGCGCGCAGAACTTTTTCGTAGGCATCGCGCATCGCGACGGCGGTGTGGCCCTGTTCGTGGGTAGTATAGAAAACCGCACTGCGGTACTGAGTGCCGATATCTCCAGCCTGTTTATTGAGCGATGTCGGATCGTGCATCTCGTAGAACGTCTTGAGGATTACGCCGACATCAGTTGTGGTCTTATCGAAAACGACGCGCACAGTTTCTGTGTGCCCGGTTTCTCCGGTGCAGACCTCGCGGTACGTCGGGTGAGGCGTATAGCCACCCATGAAACCTACCGCCGTCGAGACGACGCCTGGCATCTGCCAGTAAATCTCTTCGACTCCCCAGTAGCATCCGCCAGCAAGGTAAATAACTTCCTGGTTTTCGCCGGGTTCAGCGAGCACGTCCGTGCCAAGAATCGCATGTTTTTGCGGGTTGGGGTTGATCGCGTTCTCGCGCCCGGGGAGCGCATCTTCAGGTTTGACCATCTCTGGTCGGCGGAAAAGAAACATTTAGCCCTCAAAAGCCTCGATCTTGATAATTTCTACGGTGAAGTCCTTGCCGTTCGGTGCCGTGTAGGTGGTGGTATCTCCTGCTTTCAGTCCCAGAATTGCGGCACCGAGCGGGGCTGATTCTGGGTACACGTCGATCTCGACATGGCCGGCTGCCTCACGCGAGCCGAGGAGGAAATGCTTGTCCTTGCCGTTGACCTTTGCCGTGATTACGGTTCCAGGTGCCACTGTTTCAGCGCTGACTGGCTCTTCCGACACCTCAGCGTGCTCAAGTAGGTATGTCAGTTCTTGGATACGGCCTTCCAGCTTGGACTGCTCTTCACGAGCGGCATGGTAGCCGCCGTTCTCCGACAGATCGCCCTCTGCGCGCGCTGCTTCAATACGCGAAACGATTTCGGCGCGGCCCTCGGTCTTCATCGACTCAAGTTCAGCTGTGAGGCGATCGAAGCTCGCCTGCGACATCCAGGTAGTTTCTGCCTTTTCTGCCATCTTGTACTCCTTCATGACCTCGCGGTCATTACAAATAGAAGCATGTCCACACATGTGGACATGCACTTGCCGTCCCCGAATTCTAACACCGACGACAGTGGGTGGGCAGGGGGAATCGGCTCGGGGCGTAGTCTGGGCCGGTCTCGTCACAGCTGGTATGTGCTGATTGTGGCTGAAGGCGTTGCTCTTTGCTTGTATGGGGACTAAGGTAGTTGAAAGTAAAAACACTAAAAATTCAACTATCCTGATAGGGGGGATTCGATGACTGAGCAACGCCGGCTCATGGCCATCCACGCGCATCCGGACGACGAAGCCTCAAAAGGTGCAGGAACGCTTGCAAAATATTCCACAATCGGACGCGTGCGTGTGGTGACGGTAACCGGTGGTGAGCGGGGAAGTATTCTCAATCCCCCCCTCGTCGGGAATCCTGATATTGCAGCGGATCTTGTGACGTATCGTCGCCGCGAGATGGCTGACTCGGCGCGCGCATTGGGAGTGGAACATGCCTGGCTGGGCTTTGTCGATTCCGGCCTTCCCGAGGGGGATCCACTGCCTGAACTTCCTCATGGTTCTTTCGCGGCGATTGGTCTTGACACACCAACACGTGCGCTCGTCGCTCAGATTCGCGAATTCCGCCCGCAGGTCCTCGTAACGTACGACGAGCACGGTGGCTACCCGCACCCAGATCATATTCGCACCCACGTCGTCTCGATGGCTGCTGTCGCTGCGGCGGCAGACCCTTACTACGCGCCTGAGTGCGGAGAAGCCTGGACGGTGGCGAAGGTCTATTACGACGCCGGTTTTTCGGTTCGCCGGATGCGCACACTCGATGCTGCAATGGTCGAAGCAGGGCTTCCAGCTGTGTTTACGCAGTGGGTTGAGCGCGCGGACGGCCACGCGTCGATGGAAGGAATGACATCGATTAACGTGGCCGAGTTTTTCCCGGCACGCGATCGTGCGCTCGCCTCCCATGTGACTCAAATCGATCCGGACGGAATCTTCTTTGCTGTGCCGCGTGAGCTTGAAGCACGCGTATGGCCGTGGGAGCAGTTTCACTTGGCGATGAGCAAGGTCGGCTGGGCTCACGAAGAAACTGACTTATTTGAGCGTATCCCCGGACTTGAGCCAGTGAACTCAGAGCTTCGCAACTGAGCTGAAACCTCGCACCGACGTCGGCGGAGAATAGCAGCCTAGGACAGGATCGCCAGCCACGTTGCAACGCAGTGACAGGCGTAGCCGATGGCCGTACCCGTGTGGAAAAATTCGTGGAATCCGAAGTGTCCGGGCCACGGATTCGGCCAGCGAGTGGCGTAGAAAATTGCGCCGATCGTGTAGGCGATGCCGCCAGCGGCGATGAGCCACACAATCGCAGGTCCGCCACTGGCATAGAAGTGCGGAACGAACCATACTGCCACCCATCCCAGGAGAATATAGTTGAGAGTGTAAAGCCATCGGGGAGAGGTTGGCCAGAAAATCGCCATGCCAATTCCGATGGCCGCGCCGCCCCACACAAGACCGAGCACGAGGGCAGCAAGAGATGGGCTCAGGAGAGAAACCGACAGCGGTGTATAGGTGCCGGCTATGAGAATAAAGATATTTGAGTGGTCAATCTTCTGAAGGATGCCTTTCACTTTGGGCGCCCACGGCCCAAGGTGATAAACCGCAGAATTTCCGAAGAGGATGAGTCCTGCAATCATAAAAACGATTGCTGAGAGGAGCCGTCCGACGGTCGGCGCGAAAATGATCAGAAGAATACCGTTGGCGAGGGCCAGGGGAGCGGTAAAGGCATGGATCCAACCGCGGGCTTTCGGTTTTGGTGCGCTGGCAAGGAAGGCCTTTCGCTCTGTCCTGTTCATGTGAGCAAGGCTCTTGACCGACGACGTCGAAGCGGATGTATGTTCGGGGATCTGGACTTTTGTCATTGTTTCTCCTCTGTATCTGCCTCAAGGCTAGAGGCCGTCGTGCGCTGGTGCAATGCGCGGGTGAGAATTTCCATCTGTGTGTGGATATTGCTCCGAGTTTTACGGGCAAGGTTCTCTATTCTTCTGTGCCCCTCGTGTTCTGGCGAGGACAGGTAATATGAAATCGGAGAAAGGAGCCCCAGCCATGTGGATACCTGAGTTTTTGTACTCGCTATATGAGCGTTTGCTTGAACATGAAATTCGTACGGCTGCGGTTCCAGAGCATGTGGGGATCATCCTCGATGGCAACCGGCGTTGGGCGAAAGCGCTGGGGATCTCCGCAGCTAACGGCCATCGCAAGGGGGCTGACCACGTGAGCGAAGTCCTCGGATGGTGTGAATCTGCGGGGATCAAGATTGTGACTTTGTGGATGCTGTCCACAGAGAACCTTTCACGGGCCGCTTCAGAACTCAATGACCTCATCGGAATCATTGGGGACGCGGTGGATACACTCGCCGACTGCGGTAGCTGGAATGTGCGCGTCCTTGGTGACTTGAGCCTCCTCCCTGACGAGGCTGCGCAACGCCTCACAGCAGCAGCGGCCCGATCAACAAAAGATCCCCAGGCCATGACGGTAAACGTCGCTATCGGTTACGGTGGTCGTCAAGAAGTGACCCAGGCAGTTCGAGAGTATTTGCTCGAACGCGCAGCAGCCGGAGTGTCCCTCGAAGAAGTAGCGAATTCTCTTTCAATGAAAGAGATCTCGGATCACATGTACACCGCTGGGCAGCCTGATCCTGATCTGATTATCCGAACCTCCGGTGAGCAACGTATGAGTGGCTTCATGCTCTGGCAAACCGTTCACACGGAATTGTATTTCTGCGAGACCTACTGGCCCGATTTCCGGCGAGTGGATTTCTTGCGTGCGATTCGCGATTTCTCCACTCGTGATCGTCGAATGGGACGCTAATCGCATTTGGTGCGATACCGGAATGTCAGACGCTAGGGTGAATGGTTTTGAGTGCGCCAGTTCAACGCGCGTAGAGTTCAGATTCTGCTTGGAGTTCTGCCCGAGTTGGAGGATTCGCACCCGCGCGGGTGATAGCAATTCCAGCGGCGGCAGCAGCGTAAGCTCCCAGCGAGCGCAGGACAGGAGCGGAAAGATCTGAGATATGGGCAGTTTCTTCGCCGCCGAGCACAGAGAATCGTCCAAGGCCATCAATGAGGGCGGCTGTGAGTGCGTCGCCCGCACCGACGGTATCGACAACTTTCACCATCGCAGCTGGCAGTGAAATAGATTCACGCCCCGTCGAAAGGAATACGCCTTCGGGACCGCGAGTGATGACGGCAAGTTTAGCGCCACGTTCAAGGAAATAGTGGGCTGCCTCTTGTGGAGAGATCTCGCCCAAGAGAGCGGCGACGTCTTCGTCAGACGCTTTGACAACGTCGATATACGGCATCATCTCATCGATTTGACCAAGCACCTTTATTCGAGACCCCATCACATTGAGACGGACATTGGGATCATAGGTCACAGTTGAACGTCCGGCATAGAGCTTGAGCCATTCCAAAGCAGCCGTCCGTCCAGGCTCAAGGTGAGCACCGAGGGAACCAATGTGCAACGCACGCGGTGCATTTTCTTGAATTTTACGGCGAAGCTGTGGATCTTCAGGTGGCAGGGGAAAATCTGAGACGAGTGAGAACTCATACGAGGCGGCCCCACGCTCGTTAATCGTGGCCTGCGCCGTCGAGGTGGGACGCGAATCTATCGATCCTTTCACCAACTCTACCCCAGACTCTTCGAGCCGCTGATGCAAAAGCGCTCCGTCGTCGTCGCTGCCGATTCGCGTCAGTAGCTGAGTGCGTCGTCCAAGCAAGGACAGGCCGACTGCGGTGGCGAAGGGAGAGCCACCAGGGTATCGGGTTGTTCCTTCGGGCCGGGTGATGATATCGACAAGTGATTCACCGATAACGAAGGTGCTCATTGGTCGTTCTCCTGCGCTGGTAAATGCGCCGATGCTTGTGCTGCGGCAAGGCGCTCGCGAGCTCCGTCGAGCCACTTTTCACAACGTCGTGCGAGGGCTTCGCCGAGTTCCCACATGGTGAGAGCGTCTTCGAGAGGAAGATTTCCCTGCTCAAGGCGTGAAACGATCTCCACGAGTTTTGAGCGTGCATCTTCGAACGATAGGCCTGCAACCTTGGCATCAAGTTCTTCAGGGCTCAGGGGTGCAGAGTTGGTGGATT
This sequence comes from Arcanobacterium canis, assembly GCF_029625435.1. Classification (GTDB taxonomy): domain Bacteria; phylum Actinomycetota; class Actinomycetes; order Actinomycetales; family Actinomycetaceae; genus Arcanobacterium; species Arcanobacterium canis. The sequence goes on from NZ_CP121208.1 coordinate 347,278, forward strand.
GTGAATCGTCTGCCATTTTTCTCTCCTGTCCTGAATTCATTCTTCTGTCCGACCAATCGGTGCCACCAGGTCAAGCGAACCTTCCGCCAGCGTTGCCGTCAGATGCTGGCCAGGTACGAGTCCGTGAGGTGATCGGACAATCTGACCCTCCTGTGTCCTTAACACAGCGTAACCGCGATTGAGCGTCGAATGTGGGGATAAAGTCCGTAGCTGGCGTGTGAGAGCCGAAAGGTCTGCCTGTCGGCTCTCGACGAAGCTATTCATATACTGGGCTGACCATTGACGTAAACCGGCAATATCTTCGGCGCGAGCATCGAGCATATTGCGTGGCTGGGACATCACTGGGCGAGTGCGCAAGGCGAGGACGTCATGGGAGGCACTTTCGAGTAAACGGTCAATCGCAAGCCTACCACGACGTAGACCAAGCAGAAGATCCTGACGAAGTTCCCCGACGTCGGGTACGACGTTCTTTGCTGCGTCAGTAGGTGTGGAGGCTCGGAAATCGGCAACAAGATCGAGAATTGGTGCATCGGTCTCGTGGCCGATTGCAGAGACGATAGGGGTCTGGGCTGCAGCGACAGCACGGGCCAAGGCTTCGTCTGAAAACGGCAGGAGATCTTCAACTGAGCCGCCGCCACGAGTAATGATGATGACGCAGACGCGAGGATCAGCGTCGAGTTCTTCAAGGGCCGGGATAATTTCGCTCACTGCCCCTGCACCTTGTACTGCGACTTCGCGAATTTCGAATTGTGCATCGGGCCAGCGATGGTAGGTGTTTTCTAAAACATCGTGTTTTGCCTTGGCGTTACGGCCACAAATTAGCCCGATAGTTGAGGGGAGGAAAGGCAGGGGCTTTTTGCGCCGGGGATCGAAAAGACCCTCATCAGCGAGCTTTGCTTTGAGTTCCTCAATGCGCGCAAGGAGATCTCCCAATCCTACTTGTCGAATTTCCTGGGCAAAGAGTGAGAGGGAGCCATTGACCTTGTAAAAATCTGGCTTGGCCTGCACAACAACGTGTTGGCCCACCTCAATGGTAGGGCGAAGGGCGTGAGAGAAAATCTTCACGGTGATCGAAGCCTTCTCGTGGAGATCAGTGAGAGTGAGGAACTGAACCTTCGACCCTGGCCGTCGGACAAATTCAGTAATTTCTCCTTCAACCCACATCAAGGACATTGCCGCCACATACTCTTCAATTTTCTTGTTGAGTAGCGCAAGCGGCCACGGGTGTTGCGCGGTGGTTGCGGCAGCCGTTTGGGGAAGATCTTGAGGAATTGGATACTTCACGCTGTCTATCCTAAAACGAGAAATCGCGGTGACGTGGACACGGAGCCGCATTCGCAAAGTGATATGCGATGCCAAGTGGGCAGGATATGCGCAAAATATGTGCATGACTCAGATGCGGGGAATAAGCGCGTTGTCTGTATTGTGGCCGCACTCTCTCGCGTTGTGTTGATTTTTCCCATAATGTTGAAGCGTGACTGAGAATACTGTGTCCCTTGCTGGTGCTGCCGCTTTCCCTTCTGAGATTCCATCCCAAGAATCTGCTGACGGTAAGCGCATCTTGATTGCGACCCCGCGCGGCTACTGTGCTGGTGTTGACCGTGCGGTTGACACAGTGGAAAAAGCCCTCGAACTCTACGGAGCTCCTGTTTATGTGCGTAAAGAGATCGTCCATAACAAGTTTGTTGTCGAGACGCTGACTAAGCGAGGGGCGATTTTTGTTTCTGAAACGGACGAGGTGCCCGAAGGTGCGCGCGTTGTATTCTCGGCTCACGGGGTTTCGCCTGCCGTCCATGAAGAGGCCAATCGCCGCAATCTTCTGACCATTGATGCGACCTGCCCATTGGTGACTAAGGTTCACAAGCAAGCTGTTCGATTCGCGAACGACGATTACGACATTCTCCTCATTGGTCACGAGGGGCATGAAGAAGTTGAGGGCACGCAGGGAGAGGCGCCTTCCCATATTCAGGTAGTCAATGGCCCGGATGATGTTGAGGCTATCGACGTTCGTGACCCTGATCGTGTTGTGTGGATTTCTCAAACGACGCTCTCGGTTGACGAGACGATGGCCACGGTGGAGCGTCTGCGTGCAAAGTTCCCGAACCTCATTGATCCCCCGTCCGACGATATTTGCTACGCCACCCAGAACCGCCAAGGTGCGGTGAAGAAGATGGCTCCTGAATCTGATGTTGTGATTGTGGTTGGTTCGGCAAATTCTTCGAACTCGGTACGTCTTGTTGAGGTTGCTCTCGAAGCGGGCGCTGGCAGCGCGTACCGCGTCGATAAAGCCGAGCAGTTGGATGAGGAATGGATTCGCGGTGCTCATACCATTGGTGTGACTTCGGGTGCTTCGGTCCCAGAAATTCTTGTCCGCGAGGTTGTTGATTGGCTCAAAGCGCGCGGATTCACCGCAGTCGAGCCAGTTGCGACAGTGACTGAAGATGTGCATTTCTCTCTCCCAAAAAATCTCCGCGGCGATCTCAAAGCAACTGGCGTTGAAGTGGATCGTCCGCACAAGGTGCGTGATCGCAAAGCCGGTGTGTCAAACGCTCGCTCAACACACCGAATCGGCGAGACAAAGGAAGGCTGAGTCTGTACTCATAGTTCAGGGGCCGTGATCTCTCGGATCTGCCCACTGTCACTCCTGATCGGCTCAGGTGCGTGAAGCTCATGAGCTTTATGACCCAAAGAATCGAATTTTCGGTAGGACACGAGCACGCGGCTTTCGAGTGATGCCATTGCAGAGTTGTATGCCTTGACCGATCCTTGGATCGTTTTGCCTAACTTCGTCAGATGATCGACAAAAACACTCAGACGATCAACCAATTCGCGTCCAACAGTGACGATCTGGGTAGCTTCAGCTGAAGCCGACTCGCTTCGCCAGACAGCGGCGATTGAACGAAGAAGTGCTAGTAGCGTGGCTGGCGAAGCCGGAATGACTCCCGAGCTGAGAGAATCTTCGAGCACAGTGACATCAGATTCCACTGCTTGTGACAGCAGTGATTCTGCCGGTAAGAACATGATGGTGAGCTGTGGAGAATTTGGAAAATCAGCAGGGTAATTCCGTTTCACTAGCGTATTAATGTGTGAGCGAACTGCTTTTGCATGAGCAGCAAGGTAACGGTGGCGCTCAGCTGACCGATCGAGATCTGATGGAGGAATCTCCATCGCCTGAAGATATGAGGACATGGGTACTTTTGAATCAATAGCGATATGTCCGCCTCCAGGAAGATGGATAAGAACATCAGGGCGTCCCGAGCGATGACTGTCACTCGCGTTTTCAGTAAATGCCGCAGATGCCTTTTGCTCGTCAAAATCGACATGCTCAAGCATTCCAGCAGCCTCAACGACTCGTCGAAGTTGGATTTCTCCCCACGATCCACGAGCTGATGAGTTTGTCATCGCTGCGGAGAGGGAATCAGTGGTGGAGGCGAGCCGAACTGTCACTTTGGCGTCATTCGCAAGTTGCTGGGTGATGCGAGCGAATTGTTCCGCATTCTTTGTCTCAAGGGAACGAACGTACCGATCAACGTCAGCAAGTTGATGGCGGATCGGTGCCAGTGCGGTGAGCAGTGAGGAATCCTCACGCGATTTTTTAGCCAATCTCTCGAAATCATCTTCGAGCCGTGCCTGCTGACCCTGTGCGATGAGTAATTGTTCGCGCGAGTGTTGAGCCAGGGCGCGGGCAGAATCCGCTTCTGCCCGCGCCGCATCAATCCCTGCGCGGTGACGGCTGATAGCAAATGCCCAGCCCAGTGCTGCACCACACGCGATGGACAGCCCAATGATCACAATGAAGAAACCGAGTGAAACGTTCATAGCCTCAAGAATATCGAGGGGGTATGACAAAAATTTCGCATCACTTTTTCCACGGCTCTGAATCGGGGAGGAAACTCGCCGCTCACCTCACTAGAATGTAGTCGTGGCTTTAACTATTGGAATTGCAGGACTGCCTAACGTGGGCAAGTCCACCCTGTTCAACGCGCTCACGCGCGCAAATGTTCTCGCTGCAAACTACCCGTTTGCAACGATCGAACCCAACGTCGGAATCGTTCCGTTGCCTGATCCGCGCTTGAATAAACTGGCGGAAATCTTTGGCTCGCAGAAGATCCTTCCGGCAACAGTGTCCTTTGTTGATATTGCCGGCATCGTGCGTGGTGCCTCCGAGGGTGAAGGTTTGGGAAACCAGTTCCTCGCAAACATTCGTGAAGCTGACGCCATCTGCCAGGTCACTCGTGCCTTTGCGGATCCTGATGTCACCCACGTCGACGGAAAAGTGGATCCAGCGTCGGATATCGAAACGATCACCACGGAACTTGTGTTGGCCGATATCCAAACCCTTGAAAAGCAGCTTCCGCGCCTTCAAAAAGAACTCACAGGCAAGAAGATCCCTAAGGAATACGTCACCACCGCTCAAGAAGCCATCGAGATTCTTGAGCAAGGCAACACTCTCTTCGCTGCGGGCAAGCACCTCGATCAGGACATCCTCAAGTCCTTCCAACTCATGACCTCCAAGCCCTTCATTTACGTTTTCAATACCGACGACGACGGCCTTGCAGATACCGATATGCAGGCACAGTTGCGCGAAATTGTGGCTCCTGCGCAAGCGATTTTCCTCGATGCGAAGTTCGAAGCAGAACTTATCGAACTCGAAGAAGACGAAGCTCGCGAAATGCTTGAATCAACTGGCCAGAGTGAATCGGGTCTTGACCAACTCGCCCGCGTCGGCTTCGATACCCTCGGTTTGCAGACGTACCTGACAGCTGGGCCGAAGGAAGCTCGTGCCTGGACAATCCACAAGGGAGATACGGCTCCGCAGGCTGCTGGCGTGATCCACACCGATTTTGAGCGAGGCTTCATCAAGGCCCAGATCGTGTCCTTCGATGACCTCGTGCAGTACGGTTCGATGGCTGAAGCTAAGGCGCACGGACACCTCCGTATGGAAGGAAAAGATTACGTGATGCAAGACGGCGACGTCGTCGAGTTCCGCACGGGGCTTACGTCTAAGAAGTAGAATAGGGGTATGAAGCCGACCTCCTCCCAGCCTGTCCGTGCAGCGATCTACCTGCGCATCTCGCTCGACCGTGAGATGGACGGGCTCGCCATCGACCGTCAGCGCGAGGACTGCGAGAAGCTCGCTCAGTTCCGTGGCTGGGGGATTGTCGAGACCTATGTGGATCAGTCCATCTCCGCCTCTGACAAGACGAAGAAGCGTCCCGGCTACCTGCGGATGGTCGCTGACTACGAGGCGGGGCTACTTGACGCGATCGTGTGCTACGACCTCGACCGGCTCACCCGACAGCCTCGGGAACTTGAAGACTGGATCGACCGAGCCGAGTCCCGTGGCCTCCTCCTCGTGACAGCCAATGGCGACGCTGACCTCGGCACCGACGGCGGGCGCATGTACGCCCGCATCAAGGCAGCGGTCGCCCGCAATGAGATCGAGCGCAAGGGCGCTCGCCAGTCGCGTGCGCACGTCCAGCGTGCTCGCCAGGGGCGGCCGCCGAAGGGTGTTCGCCCCATGGGTTACACGACCTCAGGCGAACTCATCCCTCACGAGGCCGAGGCCGTCCGTGCCATCTACGCCGCCTTCCTTCGAGGGGACTCGCTGCACGGCATCGCGCGCGCACTGAGCGGTGCTCAGGGCGACGGCGAGGGGGCGGGGGTTCCACGCATACCCCTGCACAGTCGGACGATTGTCCTCGAACGGAACACGCGTCGGCAGGCTGAGGGCAAAGAGCCTCGCCCCGTGCCCGCCGATAAGCCGTGGTCAGCCTCGACGGTGCTCGGGATCTTGCGGAACCCGCGTTACGCGGGCTACTCGGTCTACACCTCGAAGGACACTCGTCGGCAGGAGGCCGGGGAATCGCGCCGCAAGGCCCTGCGAGACAACCTCGTCAAGGACGAGAACGGTGAGCTCGTGCTCGGGCAGTGGGAGGCCATCGTCGAAGTAGATCAATGGTGGACGGTTCAGAACCTCCTCGACGACCCTGCCCGCGTGACGAACCGCTCCGGCTCCACCGTTCGCAAGCATCTCGGGGCGGGGCTCTACCGGTGTGAAGTGTGTGGCGAGCCTGTGCGGACCCGCGCCCGCTACTACAGCTGCAACGCCGGGCATCTCAACCGCACCCGAGACGCGATTGACGACTTCGTGCGGGCTCTCGTCGTCGCCCGCCTACAGAAGAAGGACCTCAAGCGTCGCAAGAAGCAGGCGGACCCCGAGGTGAAGGACGCGTTCTCGGAGCAGATCGCACAGCAACGAGCCCGCATTGCTCGTGCTGAGCGAGACTACGACGCCGAGGTGATCGAGGGTGCCGACCTCGCCCGCATCCGTGCTGCTGCTCGGGCTGAGATCACCCGGCTTGAAGCGGAGCGATTGGTCTCCGGTACCGGGACCATGCTCGCGCCGATCCTCGGGACACCAGACCCGGCAGCGGCTTTCCTTGGGGCTCCCATCGCATTGCAACGGACGATGATCGACACGCTCATGACGGTCACGCTCAGGCGGGCGAAGCAGGGGAAGAAGGGCTTCGATCCTGAGTCGGTTGAGGTCGTGTGGAAGTGACCTGGCTTCGGGGTGCTGACGTTGGGTGCTCCAGGTGGGGATCCAGAAACATACACAAGACCGCGCCCTGCGGGCGCGAAAAGGCGAAACTGGTCAGCGCCCCTGCGGGGCGCGAGGTCACCCTCACAGGAGGGCGAGCTCGCGAGGTGAGTGCCCATGCGGGTGGTCGGCAGTATGTGAGTGAGACGAGGAACACGCGGTGCTGCACACATTGCACACATCTGCACACATCATGTGTGCAGCACTTTTCGTTGAGATGCCGGGGCAAACTCGGCGCTGCACACACTGCGCACATCTGAACGCATTACGTCCTCTATAGGGCGATTATTGGGCGCTGTTCTCTCCCTATGGCAATGAGTGAGAAAGATGTGTGCAATGTGTGCAGATAGAGACTTTTCGTTGAGATGGCGGGCGAAACGTCCTGCACACATCCCTGCACACATTGCACACAAGTGTGTGCAGCAATGTAAGCGTGGTCGCAGAGAACGGCGCGCTATGTCCGCTTGCTCCCACCTCTCATCACTCACCCTCATGTGCTCGCCGTGCGCGCCGTAGATGAGTGGTCTCGCTCCTCCTGAGGGTGGCCCATCGTCTCGCGGCTGTGGTCTGTGATCGCCCCGGGGCTGCGCCTGAGGTTTCGCCTCGTGCGCGTCGCAGGCTGCGCGGTGAACCTCCCAAGCCTATTCTCCTGCGCTCCATCTACCTCGTCGACGTGCTCGACGCTAGGTGAGAGTGGGCTACCTCCAGGACTACTTCTGGAGCCAGTTCCCGGATGAGTCCTGCTGGTAGCCGTAGATCTTCGAGTCGGTGATCGTGACCCTTCCGTCCTTCATCACCGTGAAGCGAACGTAGGCGAAGTCTTCCGGTGAACCGTTCTTTGTGATCCCGAGCTTCTCGACTCCCGTCTCGCTGGTCGAGTCGGCGAAGGGTTCGAGAGCGCACTTCATGACATGTGTGACGACCGTGCCATCGCCGTTGATGTAAGTGCCGGGCTCGGGGGAGTCTTCCTTGAGCTCGCCGATGGGCCTTGTCTCCTGGGGCTCCGCGCCCTTTGAGAAGGTGCGAGTGACATCGACCGCACAGTACTTTGCAGAATCGAGCGCGTGAGCCTTGAGGTCGAGGGACGTGACGAGCAAGTTGTCTGCTTCGGAACCCATCGAATCGAGCAGGAGCTCCGGGAACTCGACATGGATGCTCTCGACAGGTCCGAGGGCGCCACCGAAGGTGAAGGTCTGGGTCGTGCTGGACGTGTCGCTGTCGGACGATGTGCCCCCGTCTCTGGGGTCAGCTCCTCCCGAGCATCCGGCCAGTAGCGCGCCGGTTGCCAGCAGTGCGATGAGCGAGAGGTGTCGTTGTTCCATGGGAGCCTCCTTGAATGTGCTCGTGTGCGAGGCGAATCTCCGAGGCATGATATAGCAGGCCTGTCGCATAGGGTGTTGTGTTGAAGGCCCGTTTCGCACCATGAGGGGATGGTGTGGAGTAACGAGGAGGCTGAGCAGCTGGGCCAGGCGCTGAGGGTGGCGCGGGCGGAGCGAGGCTTCTCGCAGGAGAAGCTGGCCTTCACGGCAGGCATCACCAAGAACCAGATGCAGCTGCTGGAGGCTGGGCGCGCGTCGGGTCGGAAGGGTGAAACTGGCTCCTCGAACCCCCGAATGGCCACGATCTACGGCCTCGCGAAGGCCCTCGACCTCACCGTTGCCGAACTGTTCACGAGGGCTGGTCTCTGATCCTCTCCGAGCTTCCTTGTTGAGTGTGTCCCTGGATGTCGGGGGCGCACGCGCCCCCGAGTGAGCGTCTGGAGGCTGGGGTGTCAACGTGCGCCCTTTCCGAGCTTGGGCTGCCCACCCCGGTCTCCATCGAGCTCGGAGGTTCTCATGTCCTGTTCAACCGTTACTGTCGCCCGTCCTCGCGTGTGGGTGGGTTGCCTCGCCTGCTACAACGAGGGTCGTCTCGTGGGTGAGTGGGTCGATGCCGAAGGTGCTGGCGACCTCACCTCCAACGACCTGCACGGCACCCCGACGACTCACGAGGAGCTCTGGTGCTTCGACCTCGAAGGCTTCCCGCGAGGGACTGGCGAGATGTCCCCGTCTGCTGCCGTCCCGTGGGGTGAGCTCTTTGAGGAGGTGGGGGAGCGCCAGTGGGACGCTCTGCTCGCTTGGGTGGAGACGGGCTGCTACGTGGCGGACGCCGACGACCTGCCCTGTGTGTCCGACTTCGAGGAGCGGTTCTGCGGCCGCTGGGACTCTGAGCAGGACTACGCTGCGCACCTCGCTGAGGAACTGAGCATCTGGGACGAGGTTCCCGAGCACCTGCACTCCTACCTCGACATCGACGCCTGGTGGCGAGACGAGAGGCTCGACTACTGCATCACCGACGCCCCCGACGGAGGCGTCTTCATCTTCCGATCACACTGACTGATCTCCCCGGAGGCCTCACGGCTTCTGGGGAGATCGTTTCGCCTCGTATTCGAGGCCTTGTCTCGACTTTGGGGAGCCTGTCAGGTCATAATGGCAGTCGTGCGTAGTGTCGAGCTTTTTGCAGGTGGCGGTGGTCTAGCCCTTGGAACGCACCTCGGAGGCTTCTCTACCGAGGTCGTGGCTGAGTGGGACTCCTGGTCCTGCGAGACCCTGCGCATGAACGGCGGTCTCGGACATCCCCTCGTCGCTGGCGTTGACGTTCGCGAAGGCGATGTCCGCAAGATCGACTGGAGCGATGTGGCCTCTGGCGTAGACCTCGTGTCGGGCGGGCCGCCGTGCCAACCCTTCTCGATGGGCGGCAAGGCGATGGCCGCCGAGGACCCGCGCGACATGTTTCCGGCGACCGCCGAGGTCATCCGTCAACTTCAGCCTCGCGCCTTCATGGTTGAGAACGTCCGAGGCCTCACGCGCCCGGCGTTCGCCAACTACTTCTCGTACATCCAGCTGCGCCTCGCGCACCCCGACCTCGTAGCCCGTGCCGGCGAGTCGTGGAGCGACCACTACGCGCGCCTCCAGGCCGAGCACACCTCCGTGCGCACCGACCTTCAGTACCGGGTCGTCACGCGGCTGGTCAACGCCGCCGACTACGGCGTCCCCCAGCAGCGCTGGCGGGTCTTCATCGTCGGCTTCCGGTGCGACATCGACGCCGAGTGGTCCTTCCCCGAGCCGACTCACAGTGCGAGCGCCCTGCGCGCTGTTCAGGAGTCCGGGGAGTACTGGGACGCTCACCGCGTGCTACGCTCCCAGCGCATCACCGAGCTTCGCGGAGGCGGAGATCCTGGCTTACGCCCGTGGCGCACCGTCCGCGACGCTCTCGCGGGGCTGCCGGAGCCCACTGAGAAGGGCTCGCCCAGGTTTCTCAACCATGTCCTTCAGCCCGGCGCACGCTCGTACCCCGGACACACGGGCTCCTTCATTGACGCGCCCTCGAAGGCCCTCAAGGCGGGCGTGCACGGCGTTCCTGGCGGCGAGAACATGCTCAGGCGTGCTGACGGCTCCGTGCGTTACTACACCGTGCGCGAGGCGGCCCGCCTCCAAACCTTCCCCGACCGCTACAGGCTCAACGGCCCTTGGTCCGAAGCCATGCGCCAGATTGGCAACGCCGTGCCCGTACGCCTCGCCCAGACAGTCGCCGCCTCAATCCATGAGCACCTCGAACTTGCCTCTGTCCGCGAGCACATGGCCATGCGTGAGCTCTCACTCCAATACCCGCCTGCGCAGGTCACCGCATGAGTGCCCCGTTCAACCCGCTCGACATGCGCAACCTTGCGGAGTCCATCGTCAACGCCCTCGATGAGGTCGAGCCTCAGCCTCTCGGGGAGCTTGTGCGCTTCGAGGGAGCGGGCATCTACGCGCTCTACTACCACGGTCCCTTTGAGGCGTACTCGCTCCTGACTGAGCAGAACCGAGACGGCAGTCGCGAACCGATCTACATCGGCAAGGCGGTGCCATCAGGCGGACGACGCGGCATAGCGGTCGAGACGAAGACAACAGCTCTCTTCAAGAGACTTGGCGACCACGCGAAGAGCATCGTCGCCGCGTCCAATCTCGACATCGCTGACTTCCGCGCCCGATGGCTCGTCATGGAGGACATCTGGATTCCCCTCGGTGAGTCGGCGATGATCCGTCGGCACACGCCCGTGTGGAACGCTCTCCTCGACGGTTTCGGCAACCACGACCCTGGCAAGGGCCGCATCAATGGCGTCCGCTCCAAGTGGGACACGCTGCACCCGGGTCGCCCGTGGGCTGGCAAGTTCCCACCGAACCCGGAGTCTCCGGCTGCCGTGGCGCAGGAGGTCACGGAATACCTGCGCTCGCGCCTCGCCTGAAACGGCTAGAACGCAAAGACGGTATTTGGCGCCCATCTTCGCTCCAATATTGACCAAGCTTCCGCAATGGTTCATTCCTGCCCAGTAAAACGCCTCTCTCTGCCCATAGAATCGCTAGGTGAGTGCCCGCTGCTGCTGCGGTTCTTTCCTGCCCGCCTAAAGCCCATCACGAGCACGTTAAAGAGCCCCGGTGCTTTCGTGACCATCTATCGCCCATGAAAAGACCCCGGTCACCTCATCGGTGAACGGGGTCTTGTTCTCTCTCAGATCTCGCGCTCATCGACACCCTCCGAGTGCCAATCGAGGCTCTCGATCTGCCCGAGGACCCGTCGTTGGTATGCGGCGACGCTTTCACCCTCACGGACCTTGCCGTCGAGGCGTTCTGAGCGCCTCGCGCGCTTCTCGGGCGTGCGCGGTTTGCCGAGCTTGATGCCCGTTCCGATCATCGGCTTCACCATCGTTCTCACCTCCTCTCTCACCTGAGCTCGTCGTAGACCCACTGGCTGACCCGCAGCACTGCCCAGACGAATAGGGTCGCTCCTCCGAGCGTTGCGGCAGCGATTAGGGCCTTCGCCCACCACGCCGACGCCGCCGTGAACGACGCCCACGCCCACCCGAAGAGCGGGCCGATGCCGAACATCGAGCCCAGGCCCCAGACGAGCCCGCCGACGAGGAGCAGCGAGACGAACAGCGGCAGGACCGCGAGGGTGAGGCGAGAGATGCCCACGAAGGTCGCCCTGCGCTCGATCTCCTCGATGCGCCGCTGGGCCGTGCTGAGCTCGCTCAGCGACTCCTCGACCGCTTCGTGGACCTCTGAGAGCTTGCGAGAGCCCAGGGTGGCCATCTCCTCGCGGAACCCTTCGAGATCGCTCCTCAGGCCGTCTACGGGCTCCTGGACGCCCTTCTGGAAGTGTTCCTCGACCCGACGAGACATCACATCGGCGACCTTCTGCTCGTTGAGCGTGACGCGGCTCTTGGCCCTCATCTGGGCGGTGAGCTCACCCAAGGCCGTAGCCATCGTCTGCTGCGAGGCTTCGAGCCTCTTCATCATCGAGTGTGCTTGCAGCTCGGAGGCGCTGACTGTGGAGCCGTCGCTCTGCTTCACGATCCGCTTGTCGCTGACGGTCTCGCCGAGCACGCTTAGCGTCGCGCTCTGCTTGTTCAGCGTCTCTTTGATCGCGTTCACGTCGCTCATGAGCGAGTCTGGCAACGAGACCTCCGAGGCCCGCATCGACGATTTCAACGCGTTCGTGCGGGTGATCATCTCCTGCTCGACGCTCGTCAATCGCCTGCTCGTCTCCCGCTGGGCTTCTACCAAGCCGAGGAGCAGCTTTTCGATCTTCTTCAGCTGCTCTGAGCTCACGGAGGGCGGTGTCGAGCTGCTCTCCATCTTCTGCAATGCCCTGGACATCATCAAACTCCTGTTCTCTCATCATTCGTTCATTGATCGTGTTGTGAAGCGAGCTCCACGTGTAGTCGGCACCGAGCTTGCGTGCCGTGCACGCCGCCTTCGAGCGACCGAACCGCCGCACCTCGTCGTTGTCATCGACGAGGGCATAGGTGACGCTCGGGTCGCGGCCCTCGGCCTCGCTCTTTGCGCTCGTCTTCTTCTCCACGGAGACCCCGTGCTCGCGAGCGACTGCGCGCAGCGAGTCGAAGTCCACCGAGCGAGGGTCGAGCAGGGCCTCGTCGACCCGATCCGCGAGGTATTCCCTCCACGTGTTCTTCGAGAGCTCGTCCACCGTGAGCCCTTCGGCGTGCTCACCGGAACGTGAACGGTTCACATCGTGAGCGAGGGCAGCAGGTTCAAGAACCTGCAAGCCCATCTCGCGCATCACTTTGTCGTTGGCCTTCTTGAGCACCCAATGAGCAAGGCCGTTCTCACGGGCTGCTTTGCCCGTTACGAGATCGACGTTCGCGATGGTGATGTGCGCGTGCGGATTTCCGCCGTCGGAGTCGAGGTGCACGACGACATCGCACGGGCTGTTCGGCGCGACCTCCTTAGCGAGTGCGTAGGCCGCGTCAGCGACGATCTGAGGCGTCATCGGATCACGAGGATCGAGCTCGTCCTTCGAGAACGACTGGATGATCATCAGCGCCTGGTTCTTACGCCCCGTGCCCTTGAGCATCGACTCGATTTTTGTGATTGCGTCGTACGGACTGCGGAAGTCGGATCTCCATGCTGCTGCACGCGACTGCTTCACGTTCGCGGGCTTACCGAAGTGCACGTACATGATCGCGGCGGCTGCTCTCACCGTCGTCGTCTGCTTCGTGATGCTCATGCGCTCATCTCCTTCGCTATCGCGAGGAGCTGAGCCGTCGCACGACGCAGCTCATCGACCGCAGGCTCAACGCCAGACCATCCTTGACGTGCGATCTGATTGACATTCACGCCGACGGCATTCACTTCGCCAACCAGACGCAGCACGTCAACGTTGATCACCTTCGGCGGGGGCGCGCCGTCGAGATAATCGACGGCGGCCCTGATCGCTCCCGACTCTGCGAGCCGGTAGCGCTGAGCAACGCGGGCGAGCTGTGCAGCTTCTCCTTCGGAGAACCTCACAGTCACCCGCGACGCACGAGGCTCACGCCTCGTGATCCTCCGGTCACCACCCCGGACTTGCTCTCCGATCTCGTCCGTGATGGTGACCTCCGGGTGAGGGGCGCGCATACTTCGGTCGTACCGTTCCGGCACGACCGAAGACCGTGTTAACGCGCCCCGGCCAGCAGACGATCTGTCTGACGACAGATCGTGCTGGCCAGAGGGGCGGCTATGCCCCCCTCTGGACTCCCCCCACACGCTCGCGTCGAGACTCGTCATCGTCCCTCACCCCAACCGGTGTGAGAACTCGACTCGTTCGACGCTTCGCTGGTCGCCTCACGGCGACGCGCCGCAGCCTTCACGGCAGCGCGACGACGCTTCGCGTTCTGCTCGTCGATCATCGCGCGTGCTCGATCGACCAGAGCACGAACGCTCACCGAGTCAGCATCCTCGATCTCATCGAGGGCGCTCATGATCGCCTCGGCGAAACGCGAGCGCTCCTTCTCCTCGGCATCGCGCTTCTTCTTGCGCAGACGCTCGACCTTCGCCAGAGCGTCTGCGATTTCCTGATCGAGGTTAGCCATGATTCATTTCCTTTCACTAGTGCGACGTTCTCGTCGCTCGGGTGCCGGAGCCCATCCCGGCATGAGGGCTAGATAGTGGGGATCGGCTGGAGACGAACGAGGCCACGACCCCGAGGGCGGTTCTCAAAGAAGCGCGGGTACCCAGCGGACATATCTCCCCAGTCGACGCCCAACGCGTAGCCGTACTCCTTGGCAAGTGGTTCAACACTCCAGTACTGAGTCCAGGAGACCGGGTTCTCGTTGCGATCCATGAGGCGGAACGCAGGTGCCGTCTCACCGTCGAGGATGACCTTCAGGCGGTCACGAAACTTCCGGTACGAGATCAGTCGGCCTGAGGGGTTCGTCTGCCTGAACCACGCGACGTACACGGCGAACAAGAACTCAACCGGCAGAACATTGGACACCAAACGGTTCGAGCTCTCACTCCACCAGGCGCGCACCGGGTCGTTGTTGAGCTTGACGTCTTCACCGAGCTCGACGGCCTTCGCGCCGACGATGAAGTCGTCGAACTCGGGCAGCTCAAGGGCGACCTTGAGGACGTACTCAAGCACCTCAGGATCCCGCATGCACTTGTCCTTGATGGACGAATCCCGTGCGCCGGTGAAGCACTTGTCAAACGGCAGGAACGCGAAGCGTCGCCACAGCGAATCGGTCTTGTCGGCGAACTCGGGAAGATCATTCAAGCACTGAACCATGACCCCGCGAGGTCGCCACTGGACGGCACGCTGGTTCTTGCGATCGATCGTGATGACCTCATGCGTAATGTATTGCTTCAAGTCGGCCGCAGTCTCAGTGAAAGTGCCCACCGAGTTCTCGTCGGTGAAGACCGCCGACTTGCCGAAGAGCGGCTCGGTGCCGAAGCGGTCAGAGAACTTCTTGATGGGTACCGAAGCCCAGTTACCAGCACCGACGAGCTCCTTCAGGAGCACGAGCAACGTGCCCTTGCCGCCCTCGCCCTTGGACGAGTAGAAACAGACCGCCTTGTCGTAGTTCTTATGTATTCGAAGAGCTGCCGTGATGGTCTGCCAAACGAGTGCGACCCGTTCCATGTCGCCCGTAAAGAGATCCGCCAACCAGGCGTTGAACTCCCAGGGTGAGCCGTCCTTCAACGTTCGTATCGGGGATACGGCGTTCGGGTTGTACGACGTCATGCACTTGGTCAGATAGACGCGATCTGGCGAGAACGCTTCGAGCGTGCGAGTCTCAACGTTGTAGATACCGTTGTCCACTGGGACAAGGTGCGGCTCGGTGCACTCAGCGACGAGCGGCGCGAGCGAGCGCAACTGCGCATAGACCTCGTTCACGAGGTACGTGTTCGCCGTCTTCGTGTACGAACTCAGAAGTTCACGCACACCCTCGCGCTCGGTGATCTCCCGGTAGGTGCCTTCGAAGCGGCCAGAGGCGTGGTACCTCATGAGCGGCATCTTCGCTACCTCGTCAGTCTCCTCGCCGACGAGCACCACACGATGCTCGGAAGCAATGAACTCGGCGAGCATGAACGGCGGCAGGTTCTCCGGTGCGCTCTTGACGACGCAGCTGCCCTTGTTGGCCTTGATGATCACAAGGAAGTTACGGATCAGATCGAAGGCTTTGCGATCCATCCGGCGGCCACGCTCACGACCCGTCAGACCCTCAGCGTTCGCCCAGCGGATCACCGTCTTGGAGATGAGACTGTAGAACTCGCTCGGGGTGATGAACGCGCCCTTGTCGATCAAGCACATGAGGCTGTCGATGGCGTCATCGTCGATGCTATTCTGGGGAATGAGTTCGAGAGCCCCCGTGTCCCCCTGGATGCGGGGGCTATCGTTTGTGTCGCTCATCGTGCACCTCCGAGAACGAAGCGGAGGCGTGCAATCTGCTCATCGTTGAGACGGGGAGCGGCGTCGACGAGGGCCTTGACATGGCGCTCAACGGGATCGCCGTGGACCGGCACAGCAAGTGCCTCCAGGTCCTCACGAAGGACCTTCACGCGCTTACCGGTCTTATAGGCGGGCAGGCGGCCTTGCGCGATCCACGAGCGAAGCGTGGAGTAAGCGCCGAAGCCTTCGGCGACGGCCTCTTGAAGGGTCAGATAGTGCGTCCGTTCAGACGCGGGGGAGTACGTTCTCACAGGAGTCTCCAGACAGGGTGAACTGTCCGGAGACGGGGGTATTTTGTCCGGCTTGCTTATCCCGGTCGCCGTGCGCGATGCTCCACTGGGCTCACGAAGAGCCGCTGTGCCTTACGGGAGGAGTCACTCCCAGCCGGGTCGTCTGTTTATACACTTTGGCGTGATTTCAGTGCTATCTGACGCTGACTGGGCACCGCTCAACACGGTCCACGCCTCACTCCCTAGCGGCTCGCGTATCGTCGCTATGAAGCTAACGCGATCCTAGCACGTGCTGTCAAACAGTCGCAACTACTGACATGCCTCGACCTGCTCGCAGACGGCAGTCTCATTCGACACGTGGTCGAGTTCATGTTTAACGTGTAGTTGCGCGTGTTTTGTGTGGGAGGCCGGGGCTGATGCTCCGGCCTCCCTGCTCTGGTCTCAGAGATGACGTTGAGATAGGGTAAAACCATGGTGCAGCGAACGATAAATACAGAGTCTCAAAAGCGACTTGACCTGATTCAGTCACGTCGTAGTGAGTTTGATGCTCTGTTGAAGAAGTATGCTGCCAGTCGCCCACGCATTTTTGGGTCCGTAGCCAGGGGTACTGCGGGGATTCACAGTGATATCGACATTCTTGTCGATATGGATCCAGCTGATGGGAATCTACTTATGAGGGCGTCGGGTCTTCTAGAGGAAACAAGGGAGATTTTTGGTCGAGATGATATCGACATTTTCCCAATACAACTCCTAAAAGAGGTTTTTTCACGATCCGCACTGCAAGAAGCGGTAGCAGTATGAGCAGAACAGATGCCGAACGGGTCGTTGATATTCTTTTCGCAATCGAAAAGTGTCAACGATACATTGAGAATGTTGATTCTGGATCTGTCGAGCTCAGCGAAATGGCTTCTGATGCTATTGAGCGCAACCTCCAAATTATCGGAGAGGCAGTCAATCATTTGTCTACCTCCATCACAGATCAGTTTCCGGAAATTCCGTGGCCACAAATTCGTGGTTTTAGGAATATCCTGGTGCATCAATATTTCGGTGTGGATTTTGAGGTTGTGAGGGAAGTCGTGGAGATCCACTTGGAGCCGTTAGCATCAGCTCTTTCGTTAAGCAAGCGAATGTAAATTTCTCTTTTTGGCGGACAATCAAACACTGTACGTCGCTTGAGTAGTCAACTCGCAGCGTTTCAAATCGTGCTGGAATTCGTGAAGGGGTACTGGTCGGGTTGAACCAGTGAGCTGGGCTACTAGGCTTGTGTTAGGTGACGATTCTGAACCTGCGAAACTCGAAAACTGTTCGCGCCTCGTACTTCTCAATTCCGTGGCGTTCGCCCCAATCACCACAGTCAGATCAATTTGCGTGGCAGAGTTTTCTACGTGCCTCGCTCATAGGTGGCGACGGCACCACACGATAGATGGTGGAGGAACGACATGTCATTGAGCAACCTTTTGGACGCGGGAACAGTCCTGCAGCAACTTGGTCCGTGGGCTCTAGGTGGGATCGGCCTCATCATTTTCATCGAATCAGGCGTCCTTTTCCCCTTCCTCCCAGGCGATTCGCTCCTCGTGACGGCGGCCGCGCTCCACGTGCAGCTCGGTTTGACACTGTGGCAGGTGGCGTTGGTCGCGAGCATCGCTGCAGTAGCAGGAGACCAAGTCGGCTTCTGGCTCGGCCACCGATACGGACGTCGTCTGTTCACGCACGACGCACGTGTGTTGCGCACTGATCGCTTGCGAGTTGCTGAAGAGTTCTTTGCCCGACGCGGCCCGCTTGCCCTTGTTCTGGGACGTTTCGTACCGATCGTTCGCACCTACGTGCCGGTTGCGGCGGGCACCGCCCAAATGTCGTATTCGACGTTCGTTGGATGGAATGTTGGTGGGGCCTTGGCATGGGTGGCATCCATGACAGCCGTTGGTGCTCTCCTGGGTAATATTCCGGGTATCACGCATTCGATTGACGGAATAATGATCCTCATCATTGGAATTTCTGTGATGCCGATGGTGATTTCTGCACTGCGCGCATATTGGAAGAAGCGCCGGGCATAGGTTTGGTACTTCAGCCACTGTCTTCATCACGGCGAAACCCGCGGTTTCACAAAGTTCCTGTTCCTCGCGTGGTCATTGAACCGCAACAAGCGAAAGAGAGGCGCCGACGTCGAAAAATCTCGATATCGGCGCCCCTGTAGCAGATTCCCAGTGCTAGTTCTTGCGGCGCAGCATAGAGATGACAACGCCTGCTGCGAGCAGAGCAAGGCCAATTCCACCAACCGTGGCAACCGTCGCTCCGGTATGTGGCAATGCACCAGAACTTGACTTCTGATGAGCCTTAGTCTGAGCAGATCCGGTAGTCGGCTTCGGGGTGGGGGTCGCTGTTGCGCCCGGTTGTGTTGGTATCGGCGCTGGCTCAGTTACTTTCGGTGCTGGCTGGGGAGCCTTTGGCGATTGGGGAGCCTTCGGTGATGCAGATTTCTCCGCATTTTCCTTGTTCTTCACGTCACCAGCCGACTTTCCGCTCGCCGGGAACTGGAGGTCTGCCCACACCAGGCGGTGGTCCGACGTCGGAAGTGGGTCAGCGTAGCCAACGAGACGTTCGAGATCGTCGCCAGGAACGGGCCAGAAGATCTGTGCACCAAGCACCTTCGTGCCAGCATTAGGAAGAACGTAGTCAACGCGCAAATTACCGACGGACTTATCTGAGAAATCTGCGGTGTCGTAGATCGGGTTACCCTTGTGTGTAGCGTTTGCACCGCCCTGAATCATCGCGGCGGCAGGCCCACCTTGCGATGTCGGCAGAGTATCAACCACACGTGGATTCTTCAGAAGTTGCGCAATTGCGCCTGGCCACGATCCACCGTCAACTGGGTCGGAATTGTGATCGCCAACGATCACAAAATTAGCGTCCTTGGCGAGTGAACCTTTCTTCCCTGCGTCGTCATACAGGTAATCTGCCTTGCCGGAGACGTAGTCTGCCCAGAGGCGAATCTCGTCAAAGTTACGACGCGAGTTACGCTTCTCGGGGCCGTCAATCGGCGGCGTTGGGTGGTCGGCCAAGACGTGTACCACAGTGCCGTCGATCTCAACGGGAATATCCGCGTGAGTCTTCGATGAAAGCGGGAACGACGCAGTTTCCTCGGGTGAGTAGAACGGCGAACCGTCAGGATTTACCGGCATGAGATTGCCTGGCATATCTTTCCATAGGAACTTTTGGAAGGTGCGAACCTGGTTCATCTTGATGGGGTACTTGGAATACACCACGAAACCATATTGGCCAGGGAATGCTCCAAAGCCCCATGCATCATCAGGTTCGCCAAACTTGCCGTTATTGTTTAAATCAAAGCCCGAATCGACGCCCGTGTTCACTGGGCCATGCCATGCGTAGGGGTACTTCTGTGCGGGAGCTCCGTTGTGGCTGACTTCGAGATAGTTTTTGCGGAACAGATCAACCGATTTTCCGGATTTATCGTAGTCAAACTCATTAATGAGGACGATGTCAGGAGCATTGCGCTGGATCGTCTCAGCAGCATTCTGTGCCTGTTTATTGTCCGGGGTGGAGAGATCTTTCTGGAGTTCTCCGAGATACTTACGATTCAGCGAAGCGTTAAACGTGGCAACGCGCACTGGCTTCGTGTGGCTCTTGGACGATGTCGGTGCAGGAACCTCAGCTGCGGATGCAAGTTGAGTTCCGACGAGGAGGGGGAGCGTTGCTGCAAGAGCAAGCAGACGTGTGGTTTTTCTCTTCATCAAAATGTCCTCGAAACATTAGGCAAACGGACGGATGTATTCTAGCATTTGCGTGCTGAGGGGATCCTCAGTTTTCTCCCATTTTCCTGGGAAAACATGAGTGTCTGTGGGGTAGTAGAGGCAGTGATGGGCGGGTGGTAATAACCGACCCGCCCATCACTTCACATGTGTGAAAAACTCACCTCATCGGCGAATCTTTCGCACGCCGAGAGCTGCTCCGCCGAGGCTGAGCAGAATGAGCATTGCCATTCCTGCGGTTGCTGAATCTGCACCAGTCATTGGAAGAGCGTTACCTTGCGGGGTGGTCTTGGGGGTTGGGGTTGGAACAGTGGCAGTCTTTCCCTTGCCGCCGTTACCGTTATTGGTGCCGGCGTTTTCACTGTGAGCGCCCTTGCCGGCCTTGCCCTTGTTATCGTCGGATGAGTTCGACGTTGCACACGTCACGTCAACTCCGAGACCGGCGTTGGCAGAGACGATCTCCTTGCCTCCGGCCATGATGGTGAGCGGGAGGTGAACCTTACCGTTCTTCGCCATGGCGCATGAAGCTGTGGTGGACAGGGAAACGGGCTCAGTGAAGCCCACACCGTCGGCGGTGATAATTGCGTTTTCGTTGGCTGCGTTTGCATCCTCAAGAGTGTTGTTGACCTTGGCTGTTGCCGAGGCATCGCCCAGCTTAATAGTGACTTCTTTGGGCATGAACTCGCCTTCGTGGGTGAAGGACAGGCCACGAACTGTAACCTTGGCGTTGACCTTGTTGCCGGTCACCTTCGAATCAATCGTCACACCAGTGGACTGAGTGGTCTCACGCGGCTGGCTCTTCGGGTTTGCCTTGAGGTAGCTCTCCATCCATTCGCGGTCAAGCGACAGCGGTGTAGAGACGGTGGTCAGTGTCTTGGCGATGCTCGGATCCTTGAGGATATCGAAGGAATCGCCACCGGAAAGGAGGAAGGTCACCGAACCGACGGAGTAAATCTTGGCCGGATCGATTGGCTTGTTGTTGATCAGAAGCGAAGTCACACGCTCGCCCATCTTCTTGGTGGGATCGTAGGTGTACTTCACGTTCGAGGACAGGCCGAGCTTGAGCATTGGGCGCGAGGAATCTTTACCCAGCGCCTTCCACTGCTGTTCAAGGAGAGTCTTGAACTGTGCGCCGGTCATCTTGACGTACCCGACTTCGTTGGAGAAGGGCATGAAGTCGAAGATGTCACCAACGGTGACCTTGCCACCTTGAGGTTCGAGGTCAGCGCGGATACCACCAGCATTAATGATTCCGATGTCGATGGGCTGGCCGTCGAGTGTTGTAAAGGCGCCCTTCATTGCGTCACCGATCAGCGAGCCAAGAGTGCTCTCGGTTCCACGGTTCTCACCAACGGTTGCTTTGCCGTCCTTCATGGTTTGCTGAATTCCGCGGTAGAAATTTCCAGTTCCTTCGGCAACAACCTTTGCCTTCGCCTTTTCTGCCTTCGCGGTAGCTGCATCGACGATGGCTTTCACGGCCGGATCTTCGCCACACTTAACGAGCGTGGTGGCGTCAATCTTGATTGCCTGTGACTTGACAACTTTTCCTGTCGATTTATCGAATACGATCTGGAGGTTCGAGAGGTTGTCAGTGAAGGAGCCAGAAGCGGTGGCGGTAATCAGGTGACCGTCGTTTGCCTTGACCATGTTGAAATCAAAGTATGGCTTGTGGGTATCGCCGCCCATGATACCGTCTACGTCCTTGCCCATCAGCGGGTAGGAGCGCTCGACGTCGTTATCAAACATTGCGATGACGACATCGGCCTTCTTCTCTGCCTTGAGCTTGGTAGCCAAGGAATTGATGATCGGTACAGGCTTGTTGAACTTGAGCGAATCAACGGTGCCTGGTGCGAGCTTTGTCGCAACGTCGTCTTCGATTGCGCCGATGAAGGCGACCTTCACGTCCGAAGGAGATGTCCAAATCTTGTAAGAACCGAGTTCCTTCAGGCCCTCGACATTGGCACCCAGGTAATCGAACTTGATCTGGGTGAAGCCGTTCTTACCAGCGAAACGATCTTTGAGTGCGGCGACGCCTTTGTCGAATTCATGGTTTCCAATGGTGGAAGCAAAGACTTCCATTTCGTTGAGCGAGGCGATGGTGGGGTTGTCATTGTCCGAACCGGAAGTGAACGGCGAAGCGCCGATGTTGTCACCCAAGAGGGTGAGTTGGGAATTCGGGTTGGCTGCTTTTGCGGCCTTGAAATAGCAGGATGCGGCAGCGAGACCAGCTTCCTTGAAGGTGCCTTTTCCTTTGCCTTTTACTGCCTCAATATGGCCGTGAATATCGGTCAAGTTGTACAGGTCGAGGGTGACGATGTCGGGGTTTTGAGATTCCGCTGTCGGTGCTTTTTCTGTGTCGATGCTATTGACCGCAAGGGCGGTCATTGGTGAAAGTGCGAGGGCTGCAGCGGCTACGGAACCGACTACGAACCGTGCGTGATTCTTCATTGAATATTCTCCTCAGGTTAAGATACGCCCAAGATTGCACCCCTCATCCTAGCACTATCGGGAGAAGTTATCGTGCGAGATGACGCCAAAAAAATTTGATGTTGTAGTAATTCGGGCTGCTATTATTCGACGAGCGAGTGGCTGTTTTGTCTGTCGTGAAAGCCTTGTCGATGTCGGTTCGGTAAGTGAGACCGCTCACGAAAGCCTCAAATGTTAGGTAACCCTAATGACTTAACGAGGATGTCTGTTAATGTGATGCCGACACTTAGCGACAAGAAAGGAATTAAGTGTGATCGAAAATCTTTCGCTCGCTACCGAAATGCGCGCTGCCACTGCTGTTGCTCACTCTGATGCTGAACAGACAACGTTCATGGAAGACCTCGTCCACGGAACTGCTCCTGTGAGCGCGTGGGGAGAACTGTCACTTCAGATGTTTCACGTATACCGTGCTCTGGAAACTGTTGCTGCCAAGTATTCTGATCATGCGTTAGTTGCCCCTATTGTGGATGAGCGCCTTGATCGGCTTGCGGCCATTGAGCGTGACCTCCAAGCTCTCGGTTTACGTGATCGTATTGCGGATCCAATGCTCGCCTCGACGCGCGCTTATGTTGAAGCTATCGAAAATGCGTCGCCAGAAGCATTGGTAGCTCATCACTACGTGCGATACCTCGGAGATCTTTCCGGCGGTCAGATCATCGCAACGATGCTCCGCCGCCACTATGGTCTGAGTGATGATGTAATGAATTTCTATTCGTTTCCTGGGATCGAGAAGCCGAAGGTGTTTAAGGATGAGTACCGAGCCACACTTGATGCCTTGCCTGCGGATGAGAAATCGCGTGCAGAAATTATTGATCACGCAGTACAAGCTTTCCGATACAACCAGGCGATTTTTGCTGAACTTGAGAACTTACTGGCGTGAATCTCATGTGCTGTGTCGGCTGGGAGTAATCTAGCTTTCAATGACGTTTTTTATGGCGGATTTTTCTCGAAAGGGTCATGATGTCGAAGTCGCTTTCTGCGCAGTCCCAGCCAACAGGTGAGATCGAACCATCGGCGAAGCGCGCAATCGCCGTCTTGCTTTCCGCTGCCTTTGTGGTGCTCTTGAACGAGACCACAATGAACCTCGCACTGCGTGACATTACGGCAGACCCTCAACTTGCGATTGATACTCGGTCTGCATCTTGGCTCACCGCAATTTTCATGCTTGTCATGGCGATCATTATCCCAACAACAGGTTGGATGCAGCGGCGTTTTAATACGCGCCCGATGTTCTTCATGTCCACTGTCTCGTTCCTCGTGGGCACAGTGATCGCTCTGTTTGCTCCGACATTTTCGATTCTGTTGACTGGCCGAGTGGTCCAAGCGTTCGGCACAGCGATTGCGATGCCGCTCTTGATGTCCACGGTGATGAGCGTGGTCCCCATGTCACGACGGGGAAGTGTGATGGGCGTCGTTTCGATGGTTATTTCCGTCGCTCCTGCTCTTGGTCCTGCCGTGGCCGGGGTAGTTTTGCAGTTCGGATCATGGCGTTCAGTTTTTGCGACGATGGTTCCGATCGTCGTGGCCGTGATCGTTGCAGGGTACGTCTGGTTGCCGAAT
Organism: Arcanobacterium canis; assembly: GCF_029625435.1. Lineage (GTDB taxonomy): Bacteria > Actinomycetota > Actinomycetes > Actinomycetales > Actinomycetaceae > Arcanobacterium > Arcanobacterium canis. Next base: position 371,178 of record NZ_CP121208.1, read on the forward strand.
CTCAATGAATTCATGGGCAAAGCTCGCCTAGATTACATCTCGTTGCCGCTGTCGGCCCTTGGCTTCGGCGGTACGATCTATGGGCTGTCCTCTTTCTCCAGTCCCGCTCTTCCGTCATGGTTCGCGCCAACAGTCTTGCTGATCGGCCTGGGGATGCTCGCACTCTTCGTTTGGCGTCAGATGTCGTTAGTCAAAAGTGGCGAGCCGCTTCTCGATGTCCGTGTTTTTGCGAATATGCACTTTACTGCCCCCGTCGTGATGGTCATGCTCGCCATGATGGGAATGTTTGGCGTCTTGATTACCTTGCCGCTGATGCTTCAAACGTCTTTTGAACTTGAGCCTTACAAGGTTGGCCTTCTCTTACTCCCCGGTTCTGTGATCAGCGGTTTGCTTGGCCCTGTTGTCGGAAATATTTATGATCGCGTCGGTCCGCGCCCACTGGCAATCCCTGGAACAGCGATCGTAGTCGGAGCATTTGCGATGTTGCTCGGGATCACCACATCCACATCCGTGTGGTATTTCCTTGCCTTCCACATCATCATGAACATCGGCCTGACACTGACGTTCTCACCGGCATTCACCACTGCTCTTGGCTGGCTCACGCCACACCAGTACGGATACGGCTCTGCCTCCCTATCAACGATCCAACAGGTGGCAGGCGCAGCCGGTTCTTCTATTTTCATTGCCATCATGTCCACTGGAATGGGACGTTCACTTGCAACGGGCGCTTCCCAAGGCGCAGCAATGGTGGCAGGGGCGCATCGTGCATTTTTCTTTGCGCTGATCATCGAGACAATTGTCTTTGCGCTCTCCTTTACCTTGCGCCGTCCGCAGCACTGATGCGTCTATTTGTCGATGTCGGCGAAACGTGTTCACTCAGTGGAATGCGTTCGCGCATTCACCGTATCCTACGATAATTTTGGGATCATGCGTGAAATCTCTGGCGAACCGAAAAAACTGGTCCGACGCTTGACTCGTCGTCAAGTGTCCATGATCGGTCTTTCTGGCGCACTCGGCACCGGGCTGTTTCTCGGCTCTGGCTCCGTGATTGCACTGGCAGGGCCTGCCACGATTCTCGCGTATCTCATCGCTGGATTATTCGCTCTTGCTGTTGTGTGGGCGCTGGCTGAAATGGTGTCAGTACATCCTGTCGCGGGCGGTCACGGTACCGTAGCTGCTGCCTACCTCGGCCGACGCGGTGGATACGTCGCTCGCTGGAATTTTGCAGTCCAATCGCTTGTTGCCACAGGCGCTGAAGTCACGGCAACGGCAACCTACATTCAGTTCTGGTTTCCCGCTATGCCGCTGTGGGTGGGCACTATCGGGTGTGCTGTGGTGATCTTTGCCTTTAACACATTCTCGGTTCGCCTCTACGGGAGTTCCGAATACTGGTTCTCAATGATCAAAATTGTGGCAGCGGTAGCATTCATCCTCCTCGGAATCGCTCTCATCATTGGTGCAGTTCCGGGCCAAGATCCCATTGGAATGTCACATTTCACCGACGACGGAGGCTTCTTCGCTCGCGGAATGCTCGGCCTGCTTGCAGCGTCGGCGATGGCAGTTTTCTCCTTTGGCGGCATCGAAAATGTGTCGTCCACCGCGGCTGAATCGGAAAATCCTTCACGCGATATCCCTCATGCTGCGTCTGCCATGATTTGGCGAATCATCATTTTCTACATCGCTGGAATCGCTGTCGTTCTGGCCCTCCAACCGTGGAGCGCCACTGCGGCACAGGGCAACGTCCTCACGGAGTCCCCGTTCGTCCGCGCCCTTGAATTGACGGGAATTAGCGCAGCAGCCCACATCATGAATGCGGTTCTGATCGTTGCCGCTCTCTCGTCTGCCAACGGGTGTCTCTACGCCGCAACCCGAATGATTCATGCACTGAGTATCGACGGTGAAGCACCGGCATTCGCACGCAACCTCAATGCGGCGGGCGCACCGATTGGCGCAATTGGAATCAGCGCAATTGCCGTTGCTGCAACTGCAACACTGTCGATCACTGCTCCTGAAGGAGCTTTCGCATACCTTATCGGTGCGACCATCGTGGCAATCCTTATCACGTGGACGATTATCATGGCCACCCACCTGGCATTCCGCAGAGCTCGCCGTGAGGCAGGTTTGGGGCTGGTCAAGCGTAGGCTGTGGGGAGCGCCCGTGGTGAACTACGTGGTGATCGTCGCTTGCGTCGCCAACTTCGTGGCTTTGCACTGGCTGATGCCGCTGACATGGTGGGCAGGAATTCCCTACATTGTCATTCTGCTGGGAAGTGACGAAATCCTGCGACGTACCCGCACACTACCTGCGCCAGTTGACTTGTTGAGTCAGTCGCTTGCTGCCGCAGACAAATCTGACACCGCCGACGTCGTCGTATCTGGCGACGCTGAGCGCTAGTTACCTGTTGCGAAGGAAAGAAATCACGATGCACGTTCGTACCTTGTTGGTTACTGGTTTGGCACTGTTTGCCATGTTCTTTGGCGCCGGAAATCTGATTGTCCCTGTGATGATCGGCGTCGATGGTGGTAGTGAAGCATGGGTCGCAGCGCTCGGTTTCCTCTCGACGGGTGTTCTTCTGCCGGTGCTCTCGATGGTGGCCCTTGCAACCAAGCGGCCCGACGAATCACGACTTGCTGACCGCATGGGCACAACATTTGGTTTGACGGTGACGACTTTGATCTTCTTGTTCACTGGCATGGTCTACGTGATTCCACGCGTCGGAGCCGTGAGCTTTGAGATGGGTGCTGCGCCGATCGTCGGCTCGTCCCCGCTAGCCTTGTTCACATGCTCGGCCATCTTCTTCGCCTTGACCCTCGCTCTTGCACTGCGTCCGAATCGGATCGTGGCGCGAATCGGAATTGTGCTTACTCCAGCTCTTCTGATCTTGTTGCTGGTACTGATCGTGGCTGCGTGGAACGTGCCCCTCGTCAACGTCCAACCGAAGGGAACTTTCACCTCTTCCCCCGTTGTGGCCGGATTTATCCAGGGCTACTTCACGATGGATGCCTTGGCAGCACAAATGTTTGGGGGAGTGATTCTCTCATCGCTTGCTGCAGCAGGATTCCGTGGACGGAATATCCATCGCGGCACAGCCATTGCCGGAATTATGGCGGGTGCGATTCTCGGCATTATCTACCTCGGCCTGGTGGCCGTGGGGCGAGTTGGTCAGGGATCGAACGGTGCGCAAGTAATCGCCAATGTTGCGCGTGAGATGTTTGGCTCCGGGGGACAGGCAGTATTCGGGTTGATCGTGGCTCTCGCATGTTTGACTACTGCCCTTGGCTTGACCGGTGCTTCGGTCGAATACTTTCACGGTCTTGTTCCCTCAATTTCGCGTCGTGGCTGGCTCTATATCTGTATCGGTGTGTCCTTTGCCTTGACTAACCTGGGGCTGGAACGCATTTTGGCAGTGGTGGCACCCGCGAATCAGCTTCTCTACCCGATTGTCATTGTGCTCGTGGTTGTCACGCTTCTGGCTGCTGGCATTCACCGTGACCTCTACTGGTCATACCGACTTCCTGCATGGGTTGCTGGTGGCCTGTCGGTTCTTGAGGCAGCCTGGTCCACTGGTATGGCAGTCGCTGCCCCGTTGCGTTCTGTTCTTGACTTTTTCCCATTCGGTTCATTGCAGATGGCGTGGGTTGTGCCCGCCGCATGTGCCCTCGCCGTCGGGCTGCTCCTCGATCTTCGACTTACCAAGCGCGCCGACGTCGCTTGAGCCACCGACGTCGGCCGTGCGCTTTGCGCTCGACCAGCCGGTTTGAAGAAAAAGAGGAAAAATGAATATTCGTATGCGTTCTGTTATCGTCGCTGCTTTTGCTTTGTTTGCCATGTTTTTCGGCGCAGGGAACTTGATTCTGCCAGTGATGATCGGGGTCAATGGTGGCGCACATGCCTATATCGGGGCCGCAGGATTCGTCGTCACAGGAGCCGCGCTCACCGTGGCGGGAATGCTTGCGGCATCCACTCAACGTCCAGATGAAAAGCGCATTGCTGACCGAATTGGACCGCGTTTTGGACTGATTTTCACCTGCACGCTGTACCTGGCTATCGGGATGCTTTACCCCACCCCACGTGTGGCTGCGGTGAGTTTTGAAATCGCTATTGCGCCCTTGACGGGGTCGGGACAGCTTGCGCTTTTCATCTACACTTTGGTGTTTTTCGCCGTTTGTTATGTCCTTGTGCGCCGACCAAGCAAAGTGGTGGGCAATATCGGCGGGTGGCTGACTCCGGTGTTGATTTTCTTGCTTGTGGTGATGGTAGCGTTGTCCTTCACCTTGCCCAACGCCGGTCACCAGGAAAACGCCGCCTACGCCTCATCTCCCTTCGCATCTGGCCTCATCGAAGGCTACTTCACCATGGATTCGCTGGCCACGTTGATGTACGGATCAGTCATTATGACGGCGCTCGCTGGTGCTGGACTTGCGGGACGTCAACTTCGTCGGGGAACAGCGATTGCTTCGCTGATCGCGGGGATTTTGCTCGCTGCGTGCTATTTCGGACTGATCAACGTCGGCGCGGTCGGAAACGGTGATAACGGTGCTGAAGTGATCACCGGGGTTGCAGCGCGTTTGTTTGGTACAGCAGGACAAGCCTTCTTCGGTGTGATGATCATCCTTGCCTGCATGACGACGGCGATTGGTCTACTTGCGTCAGGCTCAAGGTTCTGGCATGAGCTGATCCCATCTATTTCTGCGCATACCTGGTTAATTGTTCATTTAGTTGTTGCCGTGTTGATCTCTAACCTCGGGCTGAAAACAATTCTCGCGGTGGTCGCTCCGATCTGCCAGCTTCTGTATCCGGTGACGATCTGTTTGATTGTGGTCGCACTCATCGAAACTGCGGTGAGATCTCGACGTTTGGTGTGGGCCTATCGTCTACCGGCGTGGACTGCAGGGGCGCTCTCGATTCTGGAAGCCCTCAACTCCACGGGAGTGACACTGTTTGAACCGTTGCGTCAAGTGCTCAATGTTTTCCCGCTTGGTGCATTGCAGATGGCGTGGGTTGTGCCGGCGCTCATGGCGCTCGGCGTCGGTATCGTGGTTGATTTTCGCACCATGCAGCCGACGCGTACGGCGCTTGAGGCAGTGAAGTGACACAATAACACCATGGAGCAAATTGAGGCTTATCACCACCTATCGACGAGTGAGCAACTGCTGGTCTATCTCGGACTGACACCGCTACAGGCGTTAGCGGCCGTGATCTCAACCTGCGCACTCTATGGCTTTTTCATCGTGATGACACGTTTAATGGGCCAGCGGATGCTCATGAAGCTCACTGGCTTCGACATGCTCCTCGTGATCGTTCTAGGTGCAGTGATGGGCCGAGCAATGATGGGTTATACGCCCACCTTCGGTACCGCCGTGATTGTGTTGGTGGTGCTCACCGTGCTTGAGCTTGCGTTCGGACGTCTCTCAGGCCGTCCACGATTATCCCGAATGATCAATAACCGTGCCGTGTGTTTAGTTGCTGGGGGCAGATTCGTCACCCATGAAATGAAACGAGCGCATATTACTCGCACCGAAGTGCTCTCTGAGCTTCGGAAAAAGGGTGTGCATTCGCTTGACGAAGTGGCGGCGGTGATCTTGGAACGTACAGGGGATATGTCCGTGCTTCGTGCTGGTACTCCGATCGATCCTCAGATGATCGTCGGCGTGCGTTCAGCAGGTGAAATTCCCCATGACCTCCTCTTACAGCGAAAATGAAGCCGCTCAATCTTCGCGACATAAATAATCGATAGTGTCCTTCTGTATAATTAGCTGTGCTAGCACTCCCGATTAAGTCAAAGGAGAATACGGTGAAGGCAGCACGTTACTATGATCGCGAAGATATTCGCATCGAAGATATTGAACCCCAGGAGCTGACACCAGGCACCGCGCGCATCAAGGTTGCATGGTGCGGCATCTGCGGAACTGATTTGCATGAATTCAAAGAAGGGCCGATTTTCATTCCGCCGCACGGCCACCCACACCCAATTTCGGGTGAAGATGCCCCTGTCACCCTCGGCCATGAGATGTCCGGTGTGATTGAGGAAGTTGCAGACGATGTCGAAGATCTCAAGGTCGGCGATCACGTTGTCGTTGAACCGTATCTCATCCACGATGATGTTGATACAACAGAGGAGAACAAGTTCTACCACCTCTCGCCAGACATGAACTTCATCGGTCTTGGTGGCGGTGGCGGTGGTCTGGCGGAGAACATCGTGGTCAAGCGCCGCTGGATCCACAAGATTCCGGATTCGATTCCGCTCGATCAGGCAGCTCTCATTGAGCCGCTGTCGGTGGGCTACCACGCTGTTGAGCGTGCAGGCTACGCCTCGGAGGAAGTAGCCAAGGGCAAGGTTGCCCTCGTCGGCGGAGCTGGCCCGATCGGTCTGCTCACCGCTGCTGTGCTTAAGGCTTTTGGTGCGACCGTCGTCATGTCGGAACTTTCGCCGCTTCGCCGCCAGAAAGCTCTCGATTCGGGCGTCGCTGACTATGCTCTTTCGCCAGCCGAGGTTGACGTCATCGAAGAAGTCAAGAAGCTCACCGACGGCGCTGGCGCTGATGTGGCATTCGAATGCACCTCGGTTCAAGTCGTTTTTGACACCCTGATGAGTGCACTGCGTCCAGGCGGAGTCCTCGTCGTTGTTTCGATCTGGTCCAAGCACGCGGATCTTGATATTCACCAGCTCGTGATGAAGGAGATCGATCTTCGCGGAACGATCGCCTACGCTCATTCGCATCCGGCAACCATCAAACTAGTGTCTGAAGGCAAGGTGAACCTTGAGCCGTTCATCACCGGAAAGATCGGACTGGATGGATTGGTTGATGAAGGCTTCGACACTCTGATCCACCACAACGAAACTGCGGTGAAGATCCTCGTCTCGCCGTCGGGCGAAGGCCTGTGATAGGTCGCGCTTCGAAGGTGAATCACTAGCTGGTTGTGCTGGGGTGTGTCGGGATGAGTCCTGACACACCCCACTTGTCTGTCCATCTATATTCCTGATTGGCTCTACACTTCCGGTAAAGTTCTCAGATAAGTATGAACGAGCAGGTTTTACAGGGAATGACTCGATCCATCATCCGAAGTATCTTGTGTGGTGGGAGAAACATGACCATAGATCTAAAGCTCATAGAGTGAATAAATCATGGGCTACGTGGTTTAGAACCTACCCGAAGCCGTCAAAAAGATCAGTGTTAAATAAACGTACGGCAGTTTTGCGTGAGTACCCGCCCAAGTGCTAGGAGGGAGCTATGGATTTAAGAGATCGATATGTCATCACTCCAAAAGGTAGCTCTGGAACATTGTGGGTGCATTTGTCGTGGGAAGGTAAAAAACCTGGTTTTCCTCATCTGCTTCCTGACGGGAAGGACTATGGGGAAGTCATTGTGGAGCAAGGCTTGAATGCTCTTCCTGAAGATTTGTGGCTCGAACCCTGGCGTTCAGGCAGACTCGTCGACTGGCTGTGGTCAGGGCTCAGCGAACGAGTATTTTCACAACGGATGGTGGATGTTCTCACAGCGTGTGGCGTGAATGAAATGGAAGTGCGCCCCCTGACAATTCGTCGTAAGCGAAGCCCTGATATTGAGGGGTACTCGATTGCGCGATTCCCAGGTGAGGGCGAGCGCGTGGGCTATTTCCCACCGAGCAATCCGTCCGCGTGGAGCCTGATCGTCGCCGAAGACATTGCGAAGTCCCTTGCTGAAAACAAGCTGACGGGTTTTACGATCCAACCAGCCCAACAAGCATGGGATGAAACCTACGGCAAGGAGTAACTTTCAGAATTTGAGCAACACTAAGGATGTTCCCGGCGAGATTTCCTCGCCGGGAACATCCTTATCACGCTCACGCAGCGCGCACAGAATCTATGGTTGCTGCAATCATCTGTTTGCCCAATGTTCGATTCGCGTAGCCTCCCATGACGGCGCCAATGCCGAAGGGCAGGACCTTTCCAATCATTGCAGTGGCCTGTTTGGCGGTGAAGCGACGGAAGAGACGTTTGCGCATCGAGTCAGTAAATTTGCGCAACGCCATCCCCTGGAGAGAACGAATCACACCGCCTCCAGAAAAGACTCCAGCTTGTGTTGCCAATTTCTTCACGCTTTTCGCGTTGACTCCTCCCATCAAAATCGTCAGCACGAGTGCGCGTTCTTGTTCAGCGGTGAGTTGCCCAGGGCGCATCACCTCAAGCACCGCGAACGCATGAACCATCGTGGCTGTCATAAAGACACCAGTTTCACCCACGGCCGCTGCGATAGCAGCGATTGTGCCAACTCCGGGCAATGCGGCAGTTCCGCCGACGACGGCGCCCGAACCCGTCACATCGCGAAGGTAACGTTTCTCAAGTGCGTCGAGTAGCGCAGCTTCCGATGGGGTGCTGAGCTTACGACGTGCAGCGGCGACACGGTCATGCGCGAGGATGCGAGCTGGACTGAAACTTTTATCGAAGGCTTCTTCCAGTGTGGAGGGATCTACGCCTGAGCGAACCGCATGGTAGGCAGCTCCTGTCGTGCCGAGAGCCAGTTTTCCTGTGTGGGAAATTTTGTCAGTAAATGAAAGACGCGCAGTCATGGCACCTCCTGAAAAGTAGAAACTTTCCACAGTCTATGTGTGAATTTTCTGGTGTGGGGCCAGTTTCGCCGAGCGCGTCATCGTCGTGCGAAGAAAGTCTCAATCGTCGTGTCCCGCATGACTAAAATTGAACTAAACAAGCGGTCGTTGTGAGGGGCCAATGATGCTAGACTGAGCGCGTCAAGGTAGTGCATATCCAAGGGCGGAATGCACTTTCACACTTCACGCACAAGATCCAAAGGAGGATCACCTGATGAAATTCACAAAGATGGCTGCGATTGCATCTGTGAGTGCAATTGCGCTCGCTGGATTTGCTGCTTGCTCGTCGTCGGGCTCAACTAGCAACGCCAAAGGCAAGGTGTACTTCCTGAACTGGAAGCCGGAGCAGGAGCAAGCCTTCAAGTCAATCGCTGCCGAATACTCCAAGGCAAAGGGTGTGGATGTCAAAGTCGTGACCGCCGCGTCGGGCACCTATGAGCAGACGTTGAAATCCGAAATTGCGAAGAGCGATGCCCCGACCCTCTTCCAGATCAACGGGCCAGTCGGCCTTGCCTCGTGGAATAAGTACGCACGTGATCTCACAGATACACCACTGGTGAAGTCACTCAAGGATGCGAACCTCGCACTTAAGGGCGAAGACGGTAAGGTCTACGGCACCCCGGCGGCTGTTGAAGGTTACGGAATCATCTACAACAAGGCCATCATGGACAAGTACTTCAGCCTTGCTGGAGCGAAGGCAAAGTCGGTTGACGAAATCAAGGGCTTCGCAAAGCTCAAGGAAGTTGCCGATGATATGCAGGCCAAGAAAGCTGAACTCGGAATCGATGGTGTTTTCGCCTCCACGTCGCTGGCTAGTGGTGAAGACTGGCGTTGGCAAACCCACTTGTCCAACGTCTCGATGTTCTACGAGTACAAGGATGCGGGTGTCACCGATGAGAAGACGGTAACCTTCAAGTACGCTGACAACTTCAAGAATCTCTTCGATCTGTACCTCACCGACTCAACCGTTGAGAAGAGTCTCGCCCCGTCAAAGACTGTCACCGATTCGATGTCTGAATTTGCTCTCGGCAAGGCAGCCATGGTCCAAAACGGTAACTGGGCGTGGAGCCAGATCAAGGACGTTGCCGGAAACGTGGTGAAGGAAGAGAACATCAAGTTCCTTCCGATGTATACCGGAGTTGCTGGTGAAGAAAAGCAAGGTCTGGCTGTCGGCACCGAAGCGTTCATGGCAGTGAACAAGAAGGCTTCCGAAGCTGATCAGAAGGCCACGCTCGATTTCATCAACTGGCTCTACACCGACGACGCAGGCAAGAAGCACGTGATCAATGACCTGAGCTTTATTGCTCCTTACTCAAACTATGCTGAGGCTGATACTCCATCCGATCCTCTCGCGAAGGAGATTTCCTCCTACATTTCGAACAAGAACCTCTACGCGGTTCCGTGGGTTTTCACCACCTACCCGTCGCAAAAGTTCAAGGATGATTTCGGTCAGGCGCTCGCGCAATACGCTTCGGGCAACCTTGACTGGGCCAAGGTGAAGTCCACGTTTGTGGACGGCTGGGCCACAGAGAAGAAGTAATGACTCTCAATCGTGAAGGCCTCGGAGATACCGATCCGAAGTCGGTATCTGCGAGGCCTTCGCCATGAATGGGGCGATTATGCAAGCTCAGTTAAAGAAATATTTTCCAATCTTCGTCCTTCCCACGTTGATTGCATTCGCGGTGGCGTTTCTCGTTCCGTTTGTGATCGGTTTTGTGCTGTCTTTCTTTGAATTCACCACGATTACGGACGCTACCTGGGTAGGGTTGGACAACTATAAAGCAGCTTTCGACGACCGATCAGGTTTCGTTGCGAGCTTCGGCTTCACGCTCATGGTGGTGGTTGCTTCGGTGATCTTGGTGAACGTTTTCTCTTTCGCCATTGCCTGGTTGCTGACGCAGAAACTGCGCGGTACGAACATGTTCCGCACTGTATTCTTCATGCCGAACTTGATTGGTGGAATCGTGTTGGGCTACACCTGGCAGGTCATGATCAACGCTGTTCTTGCCCAGTACAAGACCACCATCATCACGAACTGGACCTACGGCTATATTGGAATGATCATGCTCATCAACTGGCAGTTGGTGGGATACATGATGATCATTTATATCGCGGGCCTACAAAACGTTCCGCCTGAGCTGGTCGAGGCTGCAGAAATCGACGGTGCTGGCCGCTGGAGCGTGTTGCGTCACGTCACTATCCCCATGGTGATGCCCGCGATCACGATCTGCCTCTTCTTAACCCTGTCGAATACATTCAAACTGTTCGATCAGAACCTCGCGTTAACTAACGGTGCTCCTCAAGGAAAAACTGAGATGGTGGCACTGAATATCGTCAACACCATGTTCGCCCGTGTCGGTGAAGAAGGCGTGGGCCAAGCAAAGGCTGTGCTCTTCGTCGTGGTCGTGGTGGTGATTGCGATGGTGCAACTTTCGGCTACTCGCAGGAAGGAAATCGAAGCATGATGCACTCCAAAGCTGGAAAAGCTCTGTCATACGTCATTCTGATTCTCCTGACCTTGGTGTTCATCGGGCCGATTCTCTTCATCTTGATGAACTCCTTCAAATCGAAGTTTTCTATCGCCTCTCATCCATTTGCCCTGCCGTTAGGGGAAATGTGGACAGGCCTAGAAAACTACGCGACTGGCCTCGCTCTGTCGGGCTTCTTCATGGCGATTGTCTGGAGCTTCGTGATCACGATCTTGTCTGTGGCAGCCATCGTGTTTTTCTGTGCGATGACCGCCTACTACATCACTCGTGTCAAGACGTGGTACACATCGGCGCTCTACTACATGTTTGTCTTTTCGATGGTGATCCCGTTCCAGATGGTCATGTTTCCCACTGTGAAGATCGCCGACACCCTCGGATTGAACAACCCCTGGGGGATCGTGGTGCTTTACGTGGGCTTCGGCGCAGGACTATCAGTGTTCATGTTCGCCGGTTTCATCAAATCGATCCCGCTTGAGATCGAAGAAGCGGCAACCATTGACGGAGCAGGCGTTCTCAAGACCTACTTCTTTGTGGTCTTGCCGATCCTCAAGCCCACCGCAATCACGGTGGCAATCCTCAACGCCATGTGGGTCTGGAACGACTATCTTCTGCCGTACCTGACCATCGGTTTATCTACTGACTATAAGACCATTCCCGTGGTCATCCAGCAGCTGGTGGGATCAAACGGTAACCGTGACATGGGCGCTCTCATGGCAATGCTCGTTTTGGCAATCGTGCCGATCGTGATCTTCTACATTGCGATGCAGAAGTACATTATCAAGGGAGTTGCTGCGGGAGCGGTGAAGGGATAAGTGGCACGTCACTTATTCTCCCAGGACTCAGGCTTTGCCCGAGTCCTGGCTCTTCTTGCCGACGTCGCAGTGGTGTCGATGGCCCTGACACTCACGGCTATCCCTGTGGTCACCTTTGGTGCAGGTTTAGCTGCGGCGAATGTTGTGGTGGGCCAGCTGATCGCTGACGACGGCGCACACCCGTGGCGTACATTTTGGCGGATTTTTGTCCGATCATTGAAAATGGCGACTGCGGGGTGGCTCCTCCTTCTTGCATGTTGGTTCACAGTGATCTATGAACTCATGCTGTTGCATACCGAAACAGGGTTGCTCGTCGATGGAATGCGAATCGGCTTGTTCAGTGCCGCAATTCTTTCATCGCTCGTCGCCCAATGGTTCTTCGCACTGGCAGGTCACGCCAACGCCGGCCTTTCGACGTCGGGAAATATGGGTCACAAACAAACTGCGCCGATGTCGTTCGTTTCGTTACTGACGACGTCGCTCCTGTGCGCGATTCGGTACTTACCGGCAAGCACATTAGGAATAGTGCTATGGGCTAGCCCAATCTTTGCTGTATGGATATGGCCTGAACTCGTACCGACGCTCATCTTTTTTATGATGGTTTTTATCCCGGCATTCGTGCTCTACCTGAAGACCTTTCTCATCGGAGAAAAAGTGCGAGAAGTGGCAGGCCGCTGCTGAGATATGGCCAGGAACGCTTGTGGGCAACATGCCAAGGGGTATGTTGCCCACAAGCGTTTAATCGTTGAAGTGCCCAATGACAGCACGGTTGCACGGATCGAGCGTTATCTCACCGCCGTAGGGGAGAATAAGCTGTGGACGAGTATGGCCGAAGGGAAGATCGAGGCAAACAGTGAGATCTTCGCGGTAGCGTGCAATGTTCGAAAGTAAAAACTCGTAATACGCCATCCTCTTGGCATCAAGTTCAGCATCAGATTCTTTGGGTTTGTCACGATCAGAGACTACCGGGCGTGCGAATGCCAGTCCGGCTGCGGCGTCGAGATAGCCACGTTCACCCATTGCGCGGATCCAGCGTCCAACGTAGTCCGCTGGAGGAAGAAGCTCGGAAGTTTCAAAAATAAGAATGGCACCCTCAAGTTCATCTGCATCAGGCAAACGATCAGCGATGGCGAGTTGGTCGATCACTTCGAGACAACCGCCCCAGGTGCGTCCGCGAACTGGTGATTCATTGCCAAAAAATTCGAGAGGAAGCGCTGGGCCGCGCGGGGAAGGCTCACAGACCGCACGAGGATCGGACCAGTCGAAACCGTAATCTTGTGAGGTCTGCGAAATAGGGAGAACGATGTCTCCCTGTGCAAACATTGCTGCTTTCAATGTGTGGATATGGGCATCATCAACGTGTGGGCCAGTCAGGTGTACCATTGTCGAGCCGCCGTGGAAGGAGCTTACGCCCAGCCCCCACAGCCAATTGAGGATATTCGTATTGTCGGAGTATCCGAAGAACGGTTTTGGATCGGCTACGGGCAACTCCGGATCGAGGAGAGGAACCACTTCAATGAGATCGTCCCCGCCCACCGTCGTGAAAATTGCCCGGATCGATGGGTCGGCGAATGCTGCATTAACATCGGCTGCACGTTCGGCAGGAGCGGCTCCCATTGCGCGAGTGGTGGGGTACTCCACCGGCTCAACGTGCAGCTCATTTTTGAGACGTTCCAGAGCTTGCTCATGTAGCTGAGGGAAATATGCGGGCGCTGCCCAGGCCGGTGATAGGACAGCAACTCTGTCACCTGGTGTGACGCGCTGTGGTGAAATCACAAGTTACTCCATAGTCTGTGATGAATGGGGCTAATGACCATGCTACGTGTTATTTCGTGAGCGATCAGATCGTGGGGGCCATCATTATTGTCAGCTTCACATCTGTACGTCGTGATAGCTGCATAACAGGCGATGCTCATTGCGTTTCATAGACGCGGTATTGCCGACTACTATTGAACAGTGGCAAATCATGACATCTCAAGGAGAACAATGAACTACACCTGGAAACAGAAAATTGCTGCCTGGGCGGTCCACGCGTTGACGATGTCTGGTTTGGTTTTTGCTTGCCTAGCAGCACTTTCACTGATGCATGGCGAGCTGAAAATGATGTGGCTTTATCTTGGTATCGCCATGCTGATTGACGGAATTGATGGAACTTTTGCACGGGCAGCGAAAGTGCGAGAGGTTATTCCGTGGTTTAACGGGAGCGTTGTGGACATCGCTGTTGACTACATTACGTGGTCGTTCTTGCCTGCACTGTTCATGTATCTCTATCTACCGTTCGGCCATGCCGTGCTGGCCTTTGTTGCCATGATTGCCGTCGTCACCTCGTCGATGTTCTGCTATGCGAATGAAGGCGAAAAATCTTCTGATAACTATTTCGTTGGATTCCCCGCAGCGTGGAACATTGTGGCCGTGTGTCTGTGGATCTTGCACGTTCCCGGTTGGCTCAACGTCGTTATCGTTGCTGTACTCGTGATCCTCACTTTTATCCCGACCTACTACACGCATCCGTTCCGCGTGAAGAAAATGATGATTGCGAATATTGTCGTTTCCCTCGTCTGGGTTGGTGCTACTGCTGGACTCGTCGCGACTTATGGCACACAGCCGCTGTGGCTACACATCACGTTCTGGGTGAGCGGATTGTGGTTCCTCGTCACCGGGGCCATCCGCACGGTCACTGGTCAAGATGCTGCCGCGCAGCTTTCTTGAGCGTAAAAGGAATGACATGACAACTGTTATCGGACACCGTGGCCTGTCAGCTCTGGCACCGGAAAATACACTTGCCGCGTTCCACGCGGTTCTTGACCACGGCATGAACTGGATCGAAACAGACGTCGATGTGATTGCAGACGGTACCCCGATCCTGATCCACGATTCGTCGCTAGACCGCACAACGAATCGTGCGGGGAGCTATTCGCATCTGACCAGCAGTGATCTTCCTCTCGACGCCGGGGCGTGGTTTGCCCCTGAATTCACAGGCGAACCATTACCGACACTTGCTCAGCTCGTCGATCTGATGAATGAGCGCGGACTCAATGCAAATATTGAGATTAAGCCTAACGAAGAGACCAAGGATCGTGCGCTTGCTGTGATCGATGGTGTGATTGAACAATGCGAACGCCTCAACGAGGGGCGAGAAGTCATTATTTCCTCGTTCAATCACGTGTTGCTTTACATTTTCTCGCAGCGTTGCACAAAATGGCCCATCGGTTTGCTCTACGAAAACAAAATCGGTGACGACTGGCGTAGCGTTGCTGAACTTGTGGGGGCGAGCTACATCCATCCACAAGAATCTCTCCTGACACGCGAACTCGTGAAGAGTTTTCACGATGCAGGATTGAAAGTGAACGCGTGGACCGTCAATGATCGTGCTCGGGCAAATCTGCTGATTAATTGGGGCGTTGACGGCCTCATTTCAAATGTTCCACACGAACTGGACGATCTGTGCCGCAGCCGGTGAATGCCGTCGGCGTATCAGTTATCCTCAAGGAGTTCGCGAGCATTTCCCTCAAATTCTGAGGCTTCCCAGACCTCAGCGGCAGCCCGGAGGTTGATCAGTCCCATGAGAACGCCCACGGCGATATCCCACCAGGGCGATGGAGAAACGAATGTCGCGATTCCTGCGCCAATAATCGCAATATTGCCGATTGCATCGTTGCGTGCGGCCAGCCAGGCTCCCTTCACCAGGGAGCCTTTCTCATGGCGTATTCCGATGAGTATCCACGCAGCGAGCAGGTTAGCAGCCAATGCGCCCACAGCGGTCCACGTCAGCGCACCAGCAGAAGGCGTGGCACCGCCAATAATTTTGATGACCGCCGTCGTTAAAGCGGCCAGAGCAGGCAAAAGAATAATGCCAGCGAGCACGCGGCCTGCCACCCGACGTCGAGCAGCAGGCCACGCGAGGGCGACAAAAACGAGCAGATTGATTGCGGTGTCTTCGAAGAAGTCCACCGAGTCGGCGAAGAGCGATACCGAGCCAATCACAGACGCAACGACCACTTCGATGAGGAAGTAGACGCCGTTGATCGCGGCAACCGCAGCAACTTTTTGTCGCAGATTCATGAGTAATATATGTCCGAAACGTCGTATTTACGACAGAATCCGGATTTGGAATGGGTAGCGGTAGAGACGATTGTTTGAGGTGGCGATGGTGGCCCGAAGGTGGCACCACACCATCAAGACAAACGACAAAATAATCAAGGGGATGCCGATCCATGCAAAGATCAGTGTGATCGTCAGGAACCAGCCGATCCAGCTCATGACCTGCAACCCCACATTGAAGTTGAAAGACTGTGCGGATGCTCGGCGCACGAACTCAGAGTCATGTTTTTTCACCACCCACACCACGAGCGGGCCGATAAATGCTAGCCAACCTGCCGACACGAGCCAGGCAATGAGAGCAGAAAGATGCGCGCCAATTGCCCAGGTGCGTTCCTCGGAGGACGGGGGAAGAGAGGAAACAGTCATTATGCGTTTTTCCTTTCGATTGCGGCTTTGATCAGGCCTGCGAAGAGAGGATTGGCGTGGGTAGGACGCGAGGTAAATTCAGGGTGAGCCTGAGTAGCGATGTAATACGGGTGAAGATCACGATCGAGTTCGACGTACTCCACCAATGAACCATCGGGCGATGTTCCGCTGACTTTAAGGCCAACTGCTTCGAGACGATCACGGTAGGCTTGGTTGTATTCGTAGCGGTGGCGGTGACGCTCTGCCACCGACGTCGTGCCGTAAACCTGCGCAGCGAGTGATCCGTCAACCAGGACAGCCGGATATGAGCCCAAACGCATGGTGCCCCCTAAATCGCCGCCGTCAACGAACTGCTTCTGCTCGTCAATCGTCGAAATAACAGGATCGGGAGTTTCCGGATCAAATTCGGTTGACGATGCTGCCTCCAGCCCCAACAGATTGCGCGCAGCTTCGATCACCATTGACTGCAATCCGAGGCAGATGCCCAGGGTAGGGATGCGATGTTCACGGGCATAGCGCAGCGCGCCCACTTTTCCGTCTAAGCCGCGCACTCCGAACCCTCCGGGGACGAGTACTGCATCGACATCAGCAAGATGAGCGTGAGCACCGTCGAGAGTTTCACACGAGTCTGCAGGCACCCACACAATTTCGACGTCGGCCCAGTGAGCGAATCCTCCGGCGTGGAGAGCCTCGACGACGGAGAGGTAGGCATCTTTCAAATCGATATATTTGCCCACCAGTGCCACGCGTACCCGATGTTTTGGCGAGCGCACGCGCTCAAGAAGACCATTCCAGGAGTCCCATTCCACATCGTGTGTGGGCAGATCGAGCTTGCGTGCCACATAAGAATCGAGTCCTTCATTGAACAATGTCACCGGCACCTCATAGATTGACGAGGCGTCTTGGCATTCGATTACGCCCATGTCATCCACGTCGCACATGAGGGCGATTTTGCTCTTCACAGACGCGGGCAAGGGGCGCTCACAACGCAACACGACGGCGTCGGGCTGGATACCCACTTGGCGCAACTGCGCAACCGAATGCTGGGTTGGCTTGGTCTTGAGTTCACCACCTGCCGCAAGATACGGCACCAACGACACGTGAATAAAGAAACAGTTGTCGCGGCCGAGTTTTTGGCGGACCTGCCGGGCTGCTTCGAGGAAAGGCTGCGATTCGATGTCGCCTACTGTTCCGCCGATTTCCGTGATGACGACGTCGGGGCGGTCGTTGTCAACCTCAGCTTGGGCACGCATCCGCGAGATAATTTCGTTCGTAATATGTGGGATGACCTGAACGCATTCGCCGAGATATTCGCCTGCCCGTTCGCGTCGAAGCACATTTTGATACACCTGACCTGTGGTGGCGTTGGCGTCACCAGTGAAAGCTTCGTCCAAGAATCGCTCGTAGTGGCCAATGTCGAGATCGGTTTCAGCGCCGTCATTGGTGACGAAAACTTCGCCGTGTTGGAAGGGGTTCATTGTGCCGGGATCGACGTTGACGTAGGGGTCGAGTTTTTGCATCGCAACTTTTGCACCACGTGCTTTGAGTAGCGTGCCGAGGGAAGCTGCAGTAATGCCTTTGCCAAGTGAGGAAGCCACGCCGCCAGTGACAAAAATATGGCGAACTGGGCGGGAATTTCCATGGGAACGAGAAATACTATCCATGGGTCTTCATCTTATCGAGGAAGTTGCCGTGGGTGTTAGTGAAGTCCGATATTCGAGATTGTTCTGCACAACACATGCCTCCTCTCACTTCTTGTGTCCACGCTGCGGTCGTGCAGAGTCTGTGTGGTTAGGCACTGTGAGGTACGCAGTCGTATCCTTAAAGGATGGATCAAACGTTTGGATTGCTTCGTTTCGTCAGCCCCGGATCATACGCACGAGGGGTAGTGTATGCCAGCCAACGACGGGCGAGGGTGGACGAACATGACCGCGAATCGGGCACGCTGCGTGGCCAGACGGTGGGGTCTAACCAACGCAACTACGACGAGGTGATCCACTATCGTTTCGATGACGAGATGAGCCAGTTCACCTCTTTTGAATCATCGTGCTCGTGTCCGGTGCGCACAAACTGTAAACACGTCGTCGCTCTTGCTCTGACGGCCCTCGATTTGCTCCCCCATGCGTTAAAACCTGCGAACCGGGCGACTGCTCCGGGGCGCGTTGCTGCGCCGTCGCAGCCGGCGATTTCACCGACGTCGGGAGATCAGGGACGCGAGCGCAACCTGTACGAATGGCGTGGGCCGCGCCGCTCAGAACAGACCTGGGAAGGGCGGCTCGCTGCGCTTTTCTCCCAGAGTTGCCCTGACAAACGCGATCTGGCACTCATTCTTGAGATGCAAGAGCCTGAGCCTGGACGTGAATCGACGTTGTTCTCTCGCGGGTATCTGACGGCAACGCCAATGAAGCGCGGGAAAACTAAAGCGTGGGTGAAAAGCGGGGTGTCGATTTCACATTTACGCTCGGGTGGCGTCACGGATGTGAAACCTGAGCAGGCGAGCGCAATTCGCTCACTGATTCAGCTCTCTGAAACTTTTGTTCCGTATTCGGGCACAGCTAAAGATTCGTTGCGTTTAGACACCATTAATTCTTCGTTGCTCACGCCTGTGCTGCGTGAGGTGATTGATTCGGGTGTGAGCCTCATCGATCACGATTTTCATCCTGTATTTGTTGAAGACACGGACGCCGTGGCTGAAATTGCGATTGAGGAACGCGACGCTGGCGCACTCGCCTTGGGTGCGATTTTCACCCATCCGCTTCTTGGCTCACAGATCGCACTTGGAGTCGGATCACCTGCGCAACTGATCGCGTGGCGTGATGAGGTGATGCATCTCGCTTTTCTGGCTGAAGCTCCGAGCGATCAATGGAATGCGCTGCGCTCCGGTGGGGTTCTGGTGGTGCCTGAAAAGGGGCGTGCTCGTTTTGAAACGGAGATTTTTACTCGGCTTGCACAACAGCTGTGGACCTCTCCGGATGGATCGTTTGATCCTCCGGCGATTCCCACTGCGCGTTTACATCTGACACTGGATCTGTCTGACCCTGGTGCCCCCATTCCAGTGGTCAATGCCATCTGGACATGGCGTTACGGTCAAGGTGATGGCGAACTTGGGCCTTTTTCACTCAACCTTCCCAAAGATGCCGCTCGCGGTGTGCGGGATGTTGAGTCAGAAGCAGAGATTCTTGCTCAGGTTGCGCCCATCGTGGGCCAGCACATGCCTATTTTGATGAACGGATCCGCACTTGCTCCGCACGTCAAAGTGACAGGTAGTGACGTGCTTGCGCTCGATACGCTGACCGCCGTCTTAAGAAGCCATGGGGTTGAGGTAGAAGAAAATCTCCCAACGTACACCCCAGTTGAATTAAAAAAGGTCGGTGTGGATGTCACCGATACCACTCGTGACTGGCTCGATTTGAATGTGCGTGTTGAGGTTGGCGGATCTGTAGTTCCCACAGCGCTCTTGATCCGTGCATTGACGCTCGATCAGGAATATCTCTTCCTCGAAAACGGGACGTATCTGAATCTTGACCTGCCTGAAATGGATAAGCTCCGAGCGTTGTTGAAAGAGGCTCGCGCGTTAACGGATCAACGCGGTGGCGGGATTCGTGTGCCCAAGGTCCGCCAGACCTGGTGGGAAGAGTTACTGGAGCTTGGGATCGTTGACGCCGCACGTAACGTTTGGTTCGATGCCGTGCGTGAAGCCTCGTTGCGCCCGATACTTCCTGCTGAGGTTCCCACATCGGTCGAAGCAGTGCTGCGCCCCTACCAGCTTGAGGGATTCCGTTGGTTGGCGAGGTTGCGTGATCAAGGTTTAGGAGGTGTCCTGGCTGACGATATGGGGTTGGGAAAGACTCTCCAGATGCTGACGATGATTGCCCGCGATCGCGAGCGCACTCCTGACGCCGGTCCCTGGCTCGTCGTCGCGCCGACGTCGGTGGTGGGGAACTGGGTGAGCGAAGCCCAAAAATTTACTCCGCATCTGACGGTGGTAGGAATCGATTCGACAGCAGCTCGTGCATCGTCTCACATTTCCCAGCTTGCTCGGGGAGCAGACATCGTCGTGACATCCTATACCCTCTTGCGTCTGGACGAGGACGTCTATGCCCGTCTTGAGCCGACCGGTGTCGTCCTCGACGAAGCGCAGAACGTGAAGAACTATACTTCGAAGGGCTTCGTGGTTGCTGCCTCACTGGGCGCGCCCACGACATTCGTCGTCACAGGTACGCCGATCGAAAATAATTTATCCGAGCTGTGGGCAATGTTCGCCTTGGCAGCTCCGGGGTTACTGGGGAGCCCCCGACAATTCGCGACGGCATTCCGTACACCCATTGAGGATAATGTTGCCGGAGGTGACCGCTCTGTTGCGGATGAATATATGGCACGGTTGCGCAGACGAATTGAGCCGTTCCTCCTTCGACGAACGAAGCGTTCAGTGGCGCTCGATCTGCCCGAAAAAGCGGAACAAATTGTGCGGGTAGAGCTCGAACCTGATCACCGTCGTCTTTATGACCGCCAGCTGGCCCACGAACGTCAGGCTGTTTTGAAACTGACCGCCGACGGTGACGACCATCGTTTCCAAGTGCTTGCAGCGCTTACACGCTTGCGGCAGATGGCAATCGATCCTCGGCTTGTTGACAGTGAGTCAACCGCCACCCCCTCGAAGCTCAACGCTCTGATGGGCCTCCTCGACCAAGCAATGAGTGAAGGACATCGCGCTTTAGTATTTTCGCAGTTCACTTCCTTTCTCGCCCTTGTGAAGGAGCGGTTGGACTCCGCGGGAATTGCCTACGCTTACCTGGACGGCACAACACGAGGACGGGCCAAAGTCATCGAGGAATTCGCTTCAGGCCAGGCGCCGGTTTTTCTTATTTCGCTGAAAGCTGGTGGCACGGGATTGAATCTCACGATGGCCGATTACGCAATTTTGACTGATCCGTGGTGGAACCCTGCCGTCGAAGAACAGGCAGTGGATCGCGCCCATCGGATCGGGCAGACCCACACTGTTCACGTTTACCGTTTAGTGAGCGAGGGGACTGTCGAGGAGAAGGTTCTTGCACTTCAAGATCACAAGCGTTCCTTGCTCGCTGTCCTCTCGGAAGAAAACGGGGCGAGCGGTTCTGGAAAAGCGCTCTCGAGTCAAGAGTTGCGGGCGTTGTTGACGTAACCCGTACACCCACGTCGCCCCGGGTGCGTCCGTAGCAGCGGGCAGCCTGACGTGCGCAAGTTCACGCTGTTCGTAACGATTGAGTTACTGTTTTAGCGTGAAGTGGT
This sequence comes from Arcanobacterium canis, assembly GCF_029625435.1. GTDB lineage: Bacteria > Actinomycetota > Actinomycetes > Actinomycetales > Actinomycetaceae > Arcanobacterium > Arcanobacterium canis. The sequence continues at coordinate 392,803 of NZ_CP121208.1, forward strand.
CACAACGTGGGTGAGGCGAGCACAATGTTTTGGTACATGTAGTCGAGGGAAGTAGGGCCGATGTCTGAATCCACCGCGGCTTCCTCTTCTAAGGAAGACGAGCAGAAGGTATACGAAAATCTTCTCGCCTTGCGCGTGGAGCCTGACGGCACTGAATCTTACGGCGATAAAGCAGACCAGTTTATCGAGTGGTACGGCCCTGAAGGCGCAACGGTTGTGACCCTTCTTCACGGTGGATGCTTTCGTCAAGATATTGGACTAGATTTCACCCGTCCGGCTGCATTTGCTCTGGCAGAGGCTGGTTTTCGGGTGGCATTACCCGAATATCGTCGTCTCGCTGGGAGTCCGGAACTCACATTCGAAGACGCGCGCCTTCTGGCTCGTCACCCACTCATCGGTTCCTCAACCTGGATCGGCCACTGTTCGGGTGCCACGATGGCGCTGGATGTTCTTTTCTCTGACGAATATGAACTAACCCACGTGGTGGCTCTTGCGCCGTTATTCGATCTTGCACGAGCAGTGCGTGAGGCGGCGTCGGAGAACGTTGGCGATATTTCTGACTTTATGGGCGGAATGCCTGTTGATCAGCCCGAACGCTACGCGCAATTCGATCCGATGCGACGGTGGGGAGAGCTGGGGGAGGCGCAGTTTGCCGCCCGCGGGCTCAGGCTCGACATCATTCACGGAACAGCGGATGCCACAGTCCCTGTTGTGCGATCCAAAGATCTCAATACAGAGCCTTTCAATGTCGCAATCGTTCCTGGCGCCAACCACAATGATGTCATTCGGCCAGGTGACGATGCCTGGATCTTCTTGCGAGGGGCACTGGGGGATACCTCAGCCTGAATGACGCAATGTTTCAATCACTGACGTGATTCTCATTTGCCCTATTGTGCGCAAGAATAGAGAACATGAAGATTGCACTCGTTCTTGGCTCTGGTGGCGCTCGCGGATACGCTCATATCGGCGTAATCGAGGAAATTAAAAAGCGTGGGCACGAAATCGTTGCAATCGCTGGTTGTTCAATGGGTGCAGTTGTTGGTGGTGTTGAGGCTGCCGGACATCTCGAAGAGTTCAAAACCTGGGTGAGTGGCCTATCCAAGCTCGATGTCCTTCGTCTGATCGGATTCACGCTCCGTGAACCTGGGATCGTCAATCCACGCAAAGTTATCGCGCGCATTGACGACATTGTGGAAGGAGTGAGGATCGAGGATCTTCCCATTCCCTTCACTGCCGTAGCCACGAATCTTATCACGGGCCGTGAAGTGTGGTTTCAACAGGGGAGCTTGGCTGCAGCGATTCGTGCGTCGATGGCTGTGCCGTCTATCGTCACTCCCGTTCACCTCAATGGGCAGCTTCTCGCCGACGGTGGTCTGGTCAATCCTGTGCCGATGGAGGCAGTTGCTGCAGTCGAGGCTGATGCCACACTTGCGGTGTCGCTTGCGAAGGGTCGGACGGCGAACGTTGATGACCCGCGTATGTTTGGATCTGCTGGGCCTGTGTCCTCCGACGACGTGCGTGAAGAGACTGAAGACGAGCGAGCAATTCCGCTGTGGGAGACGTATTACGATCTTCCTAAATCATTGCGAACGCGTGACGTCGCCGATCTGTCGATCTCTGTGATGCAAGCACTTATCGAACGTTTCCGATGGGCTGCTAACCCAGCCTCGTACGTCATCGATATTCCCTACACAACGGCTGGAACGATGGATCTACATCGAGCAGCGGAAGTCATCGAGGTGGGCCGTGCCGAGGCGATCAAGGCGCTCGATGCCTACGGACTGTAGCGCCTTGATCGGCCGCAGGTGAAAACATCGTGAGAACAAAGTGTGGTGCCAAACATCCGGCACCACACTTTGTTCTAGACGTAAATTCGCGTTGTGTATTCCACTGTTCGCTCGATCGGCATTGTGCGCAGCCAACGGGGGGAGGCGGAAAAACGCGACAACTGAACAAAGAGCCAACGGAACAGGTTGGGCATTTTACCGTGATGAGGAGCTTGTTCGATCTGAAGATGGTGGGCGAATACCACTGCATCTGCAATTGAAAAATCAGGCACGTTTGTCGGTGTTGGCTCAGGGGCTTCGCGCAGGCGCTTGGTGTAGAGCTCAAGATCGTAGATGGGGTTACGCGAGTCCATGAAGCCGTAGGTGACTGTCAGATGGAAGAAACCGGGCAATGGACACGCGATAGGCGAATTCTTCACGCGCTGCTCGGGTGGCACGTGTGCCAGTGCCACGGTTTTCACAGCGAGAATGACGACGCGCTCGTGAATCGCCTCGTTGAAGTTCGTGTTCAATAGTAAGGGGCGCGGGGTGGAAGTGAACAGCGAATGTGGATAAATCGCTGTTCCCGGGATGCGCCAATGCACGGGATTCTTTGACACCTGATCAAAGTATTCGGACAGTGGGAGTTCTTGTTCAGTGCGTTGACGGTAGACCTGCTGGGAAATGATCTTCCACGACAGCATGATGGTGGACAAAATGATGGCAATGCCGACCGGTAACCAGCCACCGGAAAAGAACTTGACGATATTAGCTGTCCACAGCGGAATTTCAATTGCGGCAAGTACCAGTCCTGCAAGAGCGGCGAACCAGCGCGGCTTTTTCCAACCGTAGCGAATCAGCATGACGAGCAGTATTGACGTGAAGAGAAATTCGGTCGTCACTGCCAAGCCGTATGCTTCCGAGAGTGATTCGGAGGTGCGGAAGGTCACGACGATCACTGCCACGGCGATGTAGAGCAAAAGATTGACTGCTGGAATGTAGATCTGTCCGCGTTCCTTCGCCGAGGTGTAGACGACACGCAGGTGAGGCAGGTAGTTGAGATGAATTGCCTGGTTGGTCAATGCAAATGCGCCAGTGATCACTGCTTGCGATGCGATGAGAGTGGCGAGCGTAGCAATGATGACCAGCGGAATCGTCGCCCACGAGGGTGCAAGGAGGAAGAAGGGGTTCTCCAAAGCAGCTGGATCAGCGAGCAGAAGTGCGCCTTGGCCCAGGTAATTGATGGTGAGAGAAGGAAGCACTAGGTACAGCCACGCGTCCTGAATGGGGCGCCGGCCGAAGTGTGACAGATCGGCGTACAGTGCTTCGGCGCCGGTGAGCGACAGCACGATCGCACCCATTGCGATGAATGCAACCGCAGGGTGTCCGACGAGAAAATCCGCTGCGCGCCAGGGGTTGAGAGCCAGAAGAATTCTCGGGTTTTCCACGATGTGGGGTGCTCCGAGCACAGCAAGCAGAATGAACCACGTCGCCATGATCGGAGAGAAGTAAGAAGCCACCTGATGGGTGCCTCGGTACTGGATCGCGAAGAGGGCGGTGAGGATCACCAGTGCAATTGGCACGATATACGTGGCAATTCCTGGCACTGCCACATCGAGACCCTCAACTGCTGAAAGCACCGAGATTGCCGGGGTGATCACAGAATCACCAAAGAACAAGGACGCGCCGATGATACCTGCTACTGCCACGCTCGATGAGAGTCGTGACGGAGACTTGACGAAGCGGCGAACGAGCGCCGAAAGTGCCAAAATGCCGCCCTCGCGTCGGTTATCTGCACGTAACACGATCGCGACGTACTTGAGTGTGACGAGAGCGACGAGGAACCAAATAATCGCCGAGGTAACACCGATCAAATTGTATTCACTCATACTTACGCCATCGAGCGTAAACACCGCGCGCATGACGTACAGCGGTGAGGTTCCAATATCGCCGTAAACAACTCCCACGGCTCCGAAAGCGGCAGCGGCACTTGCAGCGGATGCGCTCGGCACATGGCTTGCATTCTTGCGTCCCGCAATCGTGCGGGCAGTTCCTCTGGTTTTTTCCACGAGGGCTAGCATAGACCCCTTGGCGTACTTTGCAACCTCTAGTATCCGCAGAGCTTTTATGAAAGTAGTGCTCAGGGACGCGCGTGACGCATATTGCGTCGTATGTTGTGTGGTGATGCTGACGGCGTTGGTGCGGACGATTCGTGGCAATGCTTGAGGGATCCTAGACTGGGAACATGAGTATTTTGCTTCCATCTGTTCACGCTGGCGCACGTGAGTTCGCTGCCGGCTTTGCTGATTTTATTTCGTCTTCGCCTACCTCCTACCATGCGGCAGACAACCTTGCACAGATTTTTTCTGACGCCGGTTTTTCGCGCCAAGAGGAAAGCGAGGCATGGCAAGGTGCATGTCACGGGTACGTGGTTCGTGACGGTGCTGTTATCGCCTGGCGTATTCCTGACGGTGCCCAACCAGGTACTGGTGTCAAGATCGTCGGTTCGCACACTGATTCGCCGTCTTTTAAGGTCAAGCCGAACCTGACGTCAAGCTCATGCGGGTACGATCAGGTCAACGTCGAGGTCTATGGTGGCCCATTGCTTAACTCTTGGCTCAATCGTGATTTGGGTATCGCAGGTCGAGTGGTGAGCTTGGATGGGGAAGAACATCTCGTGAAGACCCCTGCGATCATGACAATTGCACAGGTTGCTCCTCATCTCGATCGTTCAGTGAATAAGGACCTCAAGCTTTCTGCGCAAAAGGACTACCACCCAATCTGGTCCACGTCTGAAGGTGAACTCGTGAACCTCATTGCTCAGGAAGCGGGCGTTGAGCCTGATCGGATTGCTGCAATGGATCTCTTTGCATACGATACCTGTGCGCCTCAGATTTTCGGAGGGTTGGACGGCACTGACTTCTTCGCTGCTGGCCGCCAAGACAACCTCACTTCTGTGTACTGCGCACTCGTTGCATTCCTCGATCCAGATATTGAACTTGGTGAGGACATTCAGATTTTTGCTGCATTCAACCACGAAGAGATCGGCTCGGATACGTACTCGGGTGCTGCGGGGTCATTCCTTGAAGCCGTTTTGCGCCGGATGTCCGAGAATCTTTTTGGGCCAGGGTCTGAGGCTTTCGAGCGTATGCTCGCGAACTCCTCTGTGGTGAGTGCCGACGCTGGTCACGCAGTGAACCCGAACAAACCCGAACTTCATGATCCTGCTCACCAGCCCGTCCTCGGAGGAGGGCCTTTGCTCAAGATCAATGCTCGCGGAGCCTACGCCACCGATGCTTCGACGTCGGCGCTCTTCTTCCGTGCGGCTGCTGGCTCACATGTGGCTGTTCAGGAAATCGTGTCGAACAATGATGTGCCATCTGGAACGACGATCGGCCCGATCACTGTAACGCGCCTCGGTATTCCCACTGTTGATTGTGGAGTACCGCTATTGTCGATGCATTCGGCACGCGAGATTTCAGCACCAGCTGATCTTGTTGCCTTGTCGCAGATTCTCAAGGCTTACTTTGAGGACTGAATAACCATTCCGGTATGACTGTGGGCGATAGGAAACCTATCGCCCACAGTCATGTTCATGGTGTTCGCTACTCTGGCTCAGAGTGTGATCAGTGAGTTCGTTTGAGGATCGATGCAGCCTCCTGGTACGCGGGCGTGTCGGTGGTGCCGATGCCTTGGAAACGCTCCGGGATTTCCAGGCCCTTGTGTTTCATTGCGCGTGCCCACAGCGAACCCGAACGGTATGAAGAGCGCACAAGTGGGCCAGCCATGATTCCGGCAAAGCCCATTTCGTATCCAATCTGTGAAAACTCCACGAATTCAGCTGGCTTTACCCAGCGATCGATTGGGTGATGCAATGGAGAGGGACGCAGATACTGGGTGATCGTGAGAAGATCACAGCCAGCGTCGTGAAGATCCTGCATCGTTGAGATGATTTCGTCCTTCGTTTCTCCCATCCCCAAAATGAGGTTTGACTTTGTAATCAAACCTGATTCTGAGGCAAACGTAATGAGATCCAAGGAGCGCTCATAACGGAAAGCGGGACGAATTTTCTTGAAGATGCGTGGAACGGTTTCGAGATTATGGGCCAAAACCTCAGGCTTTGCATCGAAGACCTGCTTGAGCGCGGGGGCGCCGCCGCGCATGTCGTCAATGAGAAGCTCGACGCCGGTCTGCGGGCTCATCTTGTGGATCAAACGAGTAGTTTCAGCATAGAGCCACGAAGCGCCATCTTCGAGATCGTCGCGTGTGACACCTGTGATGGTGGTGTAGTGAAGATTCATCTCCTTCACCGACTGTGCCACACGCAGAGGCTCGCCGCGGTCATACGTGTCTGGACGTCCGGTCTTGATGAAACAAAAGTCGCAACGGCGGGTGCAGGTATCACCGCCGATGAGGAACGATGCCTCGCGCGAATCCCAGCATTCGTAAATGTTGGGGCAATTCGCTTCGGCACACACTGTGTGCAGAGAAGCTCCGTTGACGCGCGAGCGCATGTCCTCGTACTCTGTGCCGACAGTAGCCTTCGTTTTGAGCCACTCAGGACGATTGTGTTCGATTGGGGTAGCTGAATTCTTTTCCTCGATGCGCAGTAGACGGCGTGAACCGGGGTTGATGCGCTCGTTGGACATATGGTGCGTTCCCCCGATGGGGGGAGTGGTAGTGGTCATTTTGTGTCCTTTCGAGGGTGCCAGGCAACACCCGTGTTCTGGGGAAGAGGAGTATCGCCGGCTGCAACGTCGTCAAGGAGAGAGGCGACGTCGTCGTCAACCAGTTCGATATTGTTGCGGCCTTCGCGGCGGAAGGGTTGATAAGCGCGAGCAAGGTAAGGAATAAGCAGACGCGCAACTTTCTCCAAGGAGAAGTCATAACCCTCCTGGGCAAGTGTGGCTACGCCAGCGTCGGCAAGTCCGCAAGGAATAACTTGCATGAAGCGTTCAAGGTCAGTGGTGACATTGAAGGCTAAGCCATGCATGGTGGTATCGGAGGCAAACTTGATGCCAATTGCGCAGAGTTTTCGATCCATTTCGCCTTCGCGGAGGATCCATACACCACTTCGGCCATTGACTTGAGAGGTTTTCAACCCGATGAATTTCATGGCGTCCATGAGCGCACGTTCTGTGTTGCGGACGAAGGCCACCACATCTTTTGGCGGCCTGACAGCAATGATGGGATAAATGATGAGTTGGCCTGGTCCGTGGTAGGTCACTGAGCCGCCACGGTCCATAGCAATCACGGGAATCTCGCTATTTGGAATGTCCTGTGGCTGTGTGCGACGTCCCGCAGTGTAGGTATCTTTCGCTTCCCATACGATGAATGTATCCTCGCGCTGACCGGCTGCCACTTGTGCGTGAAAATGGCGCTGTAATGCGTCAACAGTCATGTAATCCTGGGGCCCTCGATCGAGCAAATTTACGATATGCACCCACTCAGCCTATTCCTTTAGTCCTAGGGATTCGAGGTGGAAAAGTGTGAGTCTGGCCAAGCCTGAGTTGCTTAGGGGCGAGCAGAAAACTAGGCTGTAAAAGTCCTGTATCGCATTTTCATGCATATATAGGGATACCGGAAAGTGAGTCGGATACGAACGGGGAACTGTCTCGCGCCGGGTGGAGATGAACGCTATGACGTATTATTTCCGCATAATTGCACCCATCGGAAGTGCGCGATCCTCGCGGGGCCGCACACTTTCTTCCCCGAGTCAGGAAGCCTCGCATGCTGAGATACCTTTTGCGGCGAATCGCGAATTACGTGTTGTTGCTGTTCATGGCAACAACAATGGCGTACTTCATCGCCGGCACACAGTTAAACCCACGTTCAAAGCTCATTGAAAACGCACTTTTGTCGGGTAAGAACGTGGATCTTGCACAGGTGACGAAGAGTGTGGATGCCACACTCTTCGAACGAAATATCAACCCACTGACCCCCGTTTGGGAGCGTTATGGCGTGTGGTTGAAAAATGTTTTGTTCCATTTCGACTGGGGAATGAGCCCGGACGGAAAAGTGATCAATACAGAGATTGCTAACCGTGTGCCGATTTCGCTGCAACTGGTATTCATCGGATTTTTCGTTGGCGTTTTTGTGGGTGTTGCTCTCGGTGTATGGACCGCAGTACGACAGTATTCTCGTACAGACCGCACCATCACCTTCATCTCGCTTTTGGTGATTTCGACTCCGTCAATCGTTCTCGCAATCTTGCTACAGATGCTTGCCACATACATCGGCCAAACCACTGGATACCAGCTTGACTTCACGGGGCCGTATTCTTTGCCTAAACCTGAGGGTTTCGCACTACTCCTGAATAGAGCTGAGCATTTGCTTCTGCCGACGATCGTGATGTCCCTCCATGGAATCGCAACCTATTCGCGTTACCAGCGTAACTTGATGCTCGATACTCTCGGTGCTGATTATGTGCGCACTGCTCGTGCGAAGGGATTGCGCTCTGGGCGCGCTGTACGCCACCACGCGTTGCGCACCTCGCTGATTCCGATTGCCACCTTCTTCGCATTCGGTATTACGGGTCTCGTCCTGGGTGCGGCGATTACTGAGCAGGTCTTCGGGTGGCAAGGAATGGGTATTTACTCCATCACAACTATCCAGGGGCTTGATGTGAATGGAACGGTTGCAGTGGTTTCGTTTGCGGCTGCCTGTACTTTGACAGGCGCCCTGCTTTCGGACATCTTGATCGCCGCTATCGATCCGCGAGTGAGGGTATGAACCATGGGAAACTTGAGAACTGATGAAACTCGTGAAGTAAAGGCGAAGGTCTCAGCAGAAACGCAGAAACGTGTTGAAGCCACTCAGCGCTTGACTCGTAACCAGCTGATTGTCCGCCGTTTCATGCGAAATAAACTCGCGGTCGCCGGCGTCGTTGGCTTGGTGGCGTTGGTTTTGCTTGCAGTCTTTCTGCCATATTTCCTTCAGTGGAGCTATATTGACCGTGATCGCGTGAATTTCTTGGCTCCTCCAGGTACCGAAGGCCACATTTTCGGTACGAGCCAGGAGGGTCGTGACATGCTGGCCTTGACAGTTGAAGGTCTACGTAAGTCGATGATTATTGGCTTCTCGGTGGCGTTCCTGCAAACGTCGATTGCTGCTCTTGTCGGCTCTTCGATCGCGTTCTTCGGTGGTTGGGTAGATAAAGTTGGAACGTGGGTTATTGACCTTCTTCTGGTGGTCCCATCCTTCCTCTTCATCGCTATTTTCTCGCAGCGTTTTGCCAAGTCTGCATGGTCCACTCTGTTCTTAATTGTTTTCTTGGCGATCTTCTCGTGGATGCTCACCGCTCGAGTAGTGCGAGCAATGACGATGTCCATTAAAGGCCTCGACTATGTTCATGCCGCAAAGTACATGTCTGTGCCGTCGCGAGTGATTATCGTCAAGCACATTCTGCCGAACCTTTCATCGTGGTTGATTATTGACTTCACTCTGGGCGTGGTGGGAGCCGTACTCTCTGAGACAAGCCTTTCCTACTTTGGCTTTGGCGTTCAGTACCCGGCAGTTTCCCTGGGCTCCCTCATCGGAATCGGCCAAACCGCAGCCCTGACACAACCGTGGATTTTCCTGCCACCTGCTGGCGCACTTGTGCTGATGCTTTTGTGTGTGAACTTCATCGGCGACGGCCTGCGTGACGCGATCGATCCGAGCTCCAAGTCTGGAGGACAAGCATGAGTAAGAAAGAAACTGTAACGTTCGAATCAAACGATCTGCCGGTGGCACAGGCCGGAGTCCCCGTCGTTGAGGTCACTGACCTCAACGTCTCTTTCCCCTCTGAGGACGGTCTGGTGCATGCCGTACGCGGAGTGAATTTCAGCGTCAATTCCGGTGAAGTGATGGCTTTGGTGGGGGAATCTGGTTCAGGAAAGTCCGTGACTTCGCTGTCAATTATGGGGCTGCATGATGCTAGCGCACATATCACTGGTTCAGTGAAGATACATGGTACTGAACTCATTGGCCGTGACGACCGTTTTCTTTCCGATGTGCGTGGCAAGGCGATTGCCATGGTGTTCCAGGATCCGCTTTCCGCGCTCACGCCCGTCTACACGATCGGTGATCAGATTGTTGAAGCACTGATGATCCATCAGCAGATAGACAAGACGGCGGCCTATAAGCGTGCAGTCGAGCTACTCAAGATCGTCGGTATTCCGAACCCAGAAATTCGCGTGAAGGCTTTCCCGCATGAGTTCTCAGGTGGTATGCGCCAGCGTGCGATGATCGCAATGGCGATTGCGAACGGCCCTGATCTGATCATTGCCGACGAACCAACAACTGCTCTCGACGTGACGATTCAGGCTCAGATCCTCGATGTCCTGCGTAAAGCTCAAAAGGAAACCGGTGCGGCGATCATCATGATTACGCACGATCTTGGTGTAGTTGCTGGCATTGCTGACAAGGTTGCTGTGATGTATGCCGGACGCATTGTTGAGAAGGGTGATGTGTCGGAGATCTTCCATCATTCTGCAATGCCGTACACCATCGGTTTGCTTGGATCATTGCCGCGTCTTGACTCAAAGAAGGAATACCAGCTGGCGGCAGTTGAAGGTAACCCGCCGTCGATGCTCGTTGAACCGACTGGATGTCCCTTCGCTGCTCGCTGTCCTGTAGCAAAACTTGAGTGCCTTGACAGTGAGCCGGTGTTGAAGGGTGTGCGTTCGTCATCGTCGATGCCTCACGAAGTGGCATGTATTCGTGCAGACGATATTCGCCACGAAGATTCCCACTACACGGATATCTATCCACGACCTGAAGTGTTGCCTGCTCCATACAGCACTCCCCGTGAAGAGCGTGAGCAGGTACTGAAGATAGATAATCTACGCAAGTACTTCCCGTTGATGAAGGGAGCGGTCTTCCGTCGTCAGGTTGGGGACGTTCACGCTGTTGATGGGGTGTCGTTTGATATTCGCGTCGGTGAGACTCTTGGTCTTGTTGGTGAATCAGGCTCAGGTAAGACAACCACACTGATGGAAGTGCTGAACCTGGCCAAGCCGCAAGACGGCAATATCGTGGTGTTGGGTAAGGATACGTCCACGCTGTCGAAGAAGGATCGCGTCCATCTGCGTAAGGATCTACAGGTAGTGTTCCAGGATCCAATGGCGGCGCTTGACCCACGTATGCCGATTTTCGATATCCTTGCTGAGCCTCTCAAGTACAACGGATACTCAAAGGAGCAGATCGAAAAGCGGGTTAAAGAGTTGATGGGGATGGTGGGTCTTGAGCCTGCCCACGTTAATCGTTATCCGCGTAACTTCTCGGGTGGACAAAAGCAGCGCATTGGTATCGCACGCGCGCTTGCGCTTGAACCGAAGCTGATCGTTCTCGATGAGCCGGTCTCCGCACTTGATGTGTCGATTCAGGCTGGTGTCATCAATCTGCTCGACGAATTGCGTTCCAAGCTTGGCTTGTCCTACTTGTTCATTGCTCACGATCTGTCTGTGATCCGTCATATCGCTGACCGTGTGGCAGTGATGTACTTGGGCAAGATTGTTGAAATTGGTGATGTGAACTCCGTTTTCGACGATCCTGAGCATCCATATACGCAAGCGTTGCTCTCGGCCATTCCTATTCCGAATCCGGAAAAGGAACGTACTCGTGAGCGCATTCTCCTCAACGGGGATCTCCCATCGCCGGCTAACCCGCCAACGGGATGCCGTTTCGTGACCCGTTGTCCACTATATGAGACACTTTCGCCGGAGCAAAAAAGCCATTGTGAAGGTGCCCATCCGGAGAGCGAGAAGATCGGAAAAGACCACGAAGTGGCCTGTTATTACCATCGACCACTGAAAGTTTTCTGATCATCAAGATGTGCCGAAGAGTTTCCGCATACTGAACAAATGAACCACACTCTGGTTTCGTTTGATAAAGTTCGTGGAAACTCTTCGGCATATCCCAAGGTTGCACAAGCCAAAGGTTTCCACTCTCCGGTGATCCGGAAGGGGAGTTCGATGAAAGTCCTAAAGGAGGACCATAAATATGCAAGTTAAGAAGACAGCAGGCATTGCGCTCGTCGCGGCTACCGCCCTCGTACTCGGCGCTTGTGGTGGCGGCAATGCCTCCAAGAATGGCGCTTCTGGTGACAAGCCAGCCCTGCCAGGTTCCGATGTTACTCGTGTTGATCGCGCGAAGCTCAAGCAGGGCGGAAATCTCAACCTTGCGCTTTCGAGCAAGCTCACGCAATTCCTGTACGGACATGCTGAGGGTACTCAAAAAGACAATGGCACACTCTTCGGCTACACGATGCCGAATAACTGGATCGTCTCGGAAAAAGGTGAGGTGGATATCAACCCAGATTACCTCACCAAGTACGAAATGAAGGACAAGGATCTTCCTGCGGGCACCGCAATGGAAATTACACTCGACCTTAATCCAAAGGGCGTGTGGAATGATGGCACACCGATTACATGGGAAGACTACGAGGCAACCTGGAAGGCGTGGCTGAACGAAAAGAATAACGTTGCTTCGCGCGGTGGCTGGGCTGAGATCTCTTCCATCTCCAAGGGTAAGGACGAATACCAGGTCAAGATTGATTTCTCCAACCCGTACCCAGACTGGATGGGCACTCTGAATGCCCCATTGGCAAAGAAGAGTATCGATACACCGGAGAAGTTCAAGTCGTGGACTGATCCAACCAAGGAACTTAAGCAGTACGGTGCTGGCCCATTCATCGTTGATTCATGGAACGCGGGCACTGGTGACATCATCATGAAGCGCAACGATAAGTGGTGGGGTAAGCCAGCTCTCCTCGATACAATTTCGTTCCGCGTGCTTGACGTCCAGGCGCTCCCCGGCGCATTTGCTTCAGGCCAGATCGACGTGTACGAGGATATCGCCAATGCGGCTCAGTATGAGACCGCGAAGAAGCGTAAAGACGCTGACATCAAGATGTCTGCCTCTACCACCTGGCGTCACTTCACCTTCAATGCTGCCAAGGGCTCCGCGCTCGAGGATCCAGCACTGCGCAAGGCTATTTTCCAGGGTGTGAACACTAAGGAAATCATCGCATCTGATCTTGCTGGCCTTCCGTATGCGAAGCTCGATATTTCGCTTGGTAACCACATCTTCCTCCCAGGCCAGATCGGATACGAAGATCACGCGATCAAGTACGATCCTGAAGCAGCAAAGAAGACCCTCGAGGATGCTGGCTACAAGAAGAACGGCGAATTCTACGAAAAGGACGGCAAGCGTGCTTCGTTCGCCTTCTCTGCCTTGACCGGTGTTCCGGCCTCGGAGAATGAGGCGGCGATCCTCAAGGATCAGATGAAGGAAATCGGTGTCGAGGTTAAGGTGCAAAACACCCCTCAGCAGGACTTTGGTCCGGTACTTGATCAGCGCAAGTTCCAGTCCATTGCATTCTCCTGGATTGGTACGCTCTTCCCAATGGGAAGCAGCCTGAACCAGGTTTACGGCTCTGACGGTGGATCGAACTTCACCGGTCAGAAGCTCCCTGAGCTCGACAAGCTCTTCAACCAGATCAAGACAACGCTTAATCAGGACGAGCGTCGTAAGCTCGCAAATGAAGCAGATAAGAAGATCTGGGAAGCTGGCATGAACCTTCCGCTCTACTACCGTCCGGCTCTGACCGGTGTCCGCAAGGATCTTGCGAACATTGGTGCAACCCAGTTTGAGACCTTCCTTCCGGAGAACATCGGTTTCATGAAGTGATCGATTTTATCGGTTGATAACGAGCGGTTGGGACGGTGAATATCTCCGAATTTTGCATCATTCCCGATCATTACGTTATGCTGATTCTATGATTGATCTTCTCTTCTCTTGAGCAGCTTCGAGCCTTGCTCCCGCACACGTGTGTGGTTATTTCCAGTGTTTTGGCACTGATGGCGTATGCCTTGTCAGTGAAGTGATACCCAACGATGGGTGAAGAGATGAATGACCCAATAGTGGGTTGAGAGAGAAATAATGCGGCAGAAGAAAAATACCCCTGCATCTATCAATTTAAGAAAATTCGAAGTCGGTCCCACCCCACGCAAATTCCCGCATTGGATGAGTGTCGATTCAATTCCGGCTTATGATACTGAACATCCGTTGCGTACAACAATCACTTATAACTGGCGTTTGATTGTGCTTGCTTCGGCCGCTCAAATCGCGGTGTTCGTCGGTTCCGCATTAGTGCCGTGGGCACTTGGTATCCTGCTGGACTCGGGAATTGAACGCGGCCTCACGGCCGCCCTCATCCCCGGTTCCTTGTTACTCCTGGCAGTGATCGTTTTTCGTGCTGCAGGAGCATTGGCCGAAGCGCTCAGTATGGTGACGTGGATGCGCGCAAACTTCGGTTGGCAAAAACAGATGGTGGATTCCTTGTCCTCTGTTCGTGACGGCGGACAAGAAAAGATGCCCACTGGCGAGGCTATTGCCGCGCCAACAACTGACGCACAAAAAGTCGGTTCGCTCATGTACACCATCACCAATGCCGTAGGGGCAGCCTGTTCCTTCGCCGTGATTGCGGTGTTGATGATCCTCACCGACACACGCCTGGGACTGATCGTGGTGATTGGATTGCCTCTCGTGATCGTCGGCATGTCACGAATGGTTCGCCCACTCCAGGCCAAACTCGACGTTAACCGCAAAGAGCGCGGCGCCTTGACCACCCTTGCCGCAGACGCCGTCGCCGGGCTTCGTGTGCTTCGAGGGGTTGGCGGTGAGGACATCTACAACGAGCGTTACGCCGCTCAATCGGCAAAGGTCGAAGAAACTGGCATCGATGCTGCGCGCCTTCAGGCCACCCTTTTCGGCTTGAACGCTGCGATCCCGTCAGTGTTTGCTGCCGTGATCGTTGGTTTGGGAATAGCTGAGGTCGTTGACGGAACTCTCACGATTGGATCACTGGTAGCCTTCTACGGTTACTCGGCGTACCTGGTTGTTCCGGTGTCAACAGCGACTCAGATGTTCCAGTCGATTTCCGATGCGCGTGTTGCTGCAGATCGTATCGTCAAGGTTTCGACACTTACTCCTTACACATCCGACGCGCGTGCGAATGCACAGCTTCACCCAAATTGGGTTACCGCTGAACTGACTGATGTCGAATCGGGGGTCGCGATTTCCCCCGGAAAAATGACGATGCTGGTGTGTGCCAACCCTACGCAGTCAGCTGAAATTGCTGAGCGTTTTGCTCGTACCGACGACGCCAAGGAGATACGTCTGAGATGGATGGACGACGACGGCGACGACGAGTGTGCTGATCTACGTGAGGTGCCACTGGCTCAGGTGCGCCAAAACATTGTTCTGTCCGACGCAGTGGCTCAGATTTTCCAAGGGCGCCTGCGCTCGAATCTGAACGCAGGTCACGCAGCGGCCCCGCAGGTCCGCACGATTGCCCAGCAGATGGGAGATGTTGCAGGCGGAATTGCCCGCCGGACTCACAAGGAATCGTCAGAAGCGGCGAGTGAAGAAGAACTCATCGCCGCGATCGATGTGGCCGACGGTGCCGATATCGTTGAGGGGCTCGAATTTGGACTAGATGGTCAGATCGCTGAGCGTGGCCGTGACCTCTCCGGTGGCCAACGCCAACGCGTTGCACTTGCGCGAGCCGTGCTCACCCGCAGGCCGATCCTCATCCTCGTTGAGCCGACGTCGGCAGTTGATTCGCACACGGAAACGCGCATCGCGCAGCGCCTGTCAATGGCCCGTGCAGGTGCAACAACCCTCGTCGTTTCTGCTTCGCCGATTATGCTCGGCATGGCCGACGAAGTTGTGCTGGTTGGTGAGCAGGGAAGTGACAGTGGCGTCGTCGAGCTGGCTCGCGGCACACACGAACAACTTCTTACTGACCCGCGTTACCGTGCGATTATTCATCGCGCCGCTGGGCAAGAAGACGCAAACGAAACGAATGATGCTCACCAAGCGGAGGATGAGGAGGGCAACCGATGAAGCTCCCTATCGCAAATAACCGCACAATCGTGCGTGAACTCCTCGCTCTTCTCGGCCACTTTAAGACTGAATTCGCTGTGGCTATCACGATCCAGCTCATCACAGCGGGTGCTGCCGTCGTCACCCCGTGGGTGATCGGTGCAACTTTCGACGCCGTTGCTCAAGGCAAAGGCGGCGATGTGGTGCGCTGGTACATCACGGTGCTCGCTGCAGCAGTGGTGTTGCAGTCCTTGACTGCCTGGTTTGCTGATTATAAGGCGCGTGTGCTCGGACAAAAGGTCTTCAATCTGCTTCGTGTGCAGCTTGTTGAAACGATTACGCATCTGCCGCTGTCGGTTGTTGAAGCCGCAGGAACCGGTGATCTTCTTGGCCGAACCACCGCAGATGTCAACCGAGTGGAATTCTTCATCCGATCCGGGCTGTCACGGTTGATGGTTGTGTCGATCCAGGTGATTACGACGGTTGTCGCCGCGTTCGTGGTGGCGCCAGCTGTGGGAATCGTCGTCGTTATCGCTTTCGTCCCGTTCGGATTTGCGCTTCGTCGCTACTTGCGTCGCACAGTTGCCGGGTACCTGGCCTCCTCAGCACTGATGGCTGAGTTCTCTGGTGACATCACGGAGACTGTTGAACAGTCTGCCACGGTGGATGCGCTGGGGATGAAGCGTTCACGCATGGCACGCTTCATGGTTCTTCTGGAGGAATCGTGGAACAACGAGCGTTACACCTCGTGGATGCGTGTGATCTACGTCGGGTCAACGTTCATTATTTTGTCCGTTCCAATGATTCTGGCAGTGCTCTGGGGGTCATGGATGGTAGGCCTTGGGCTTGCCACTGCTGGCGCGGTGACGTCTGTTGCTTTGTACGCACAGCAGCTAGGGTGGCCTGTTGCTGAATTCGGGTGGTGGATCGATGAACTCCAGTTCGCGTCGGTGGCTCTGGCTCGTATCTTCGGTGTCGGGCAGGTTCCTCCTGATCGCGTGGCCAGTGCGAGTGCGCCTGAGGCCGACGACGTCGTGATTGAGGATGTGTCGTTTTCGTATCGTGACGGTCGGCCCGTGCTTCATAACGTCAGCCTCAATATTCGGCCAGGTGAGCGCCTTGCGATCGTCGGCCCTTCAGGTGCAGGAAAATCAACACTTGGACGGCTCATTGCTGGTGTGAATGCCCCTGACTCAGGGTCGATCACGGTAGGCGGCGTGGAAGTGACCCGCATCGTGGAGAAGGAATTGCATTCGACGTGTGCATTGGTGACGCAAGAAAACCATGTGTTCGCAGGAACGATCGCGGACAATCTGCGTTTTGCCAAGTCGGATGCCACCGACGAGGAATTGCGCCGGGCGCTCAACATTGTCGATGCGTCGTGGGTAGGCGTGCTTGAGGACGGGCTGGAAACGAAGGTCGGGTCAGGAGAAAAGGACCTGACGCCGTCCCAGATTCAGCAGCTTGCACTCGCCCGAATCGTGTTACTGGACCCTGCAATCGTGATTCTCGACGAAGCAACCTCGCTTCTCGACCCGACGGCGGCTCGAAGTGCAGAGCAGGCGATGAACCGTGTGCTTGAGGGACGCACAGTGATTTCGATTGCACACCGTCTCTACACTGCCTACGACGCTGATCGGGTTGCGGTGATGGTTGATGGCCAGGTGCGTGAACTTGGCTCACATGATGAGTTGGTGAGCGCTAGGGGAGAGTATGCCTCTTTGTGGCATGCTTGGCAGCAGGATTGAGAACTCATGACAGGAAAGTGGAGAAGGTGGCAGCCCCAGGGGGCGGCCACCTTCTTCATCCATTGCGGCTTCTTACCAAGTATAAATCATTGCGTAAGTGGCAAGTGCGCTACCAGCGAGCAAGACGATCGGCAGTGGCTGCCACGACGTCGTCGTCACTTTTGGAAAGTCGATTGCTTGAGCGTCCAGACGGGTACGGGCTTCGCGATTGTTACGATACAGCGCAAGGCGCTCGTCGATTTCTCGAGCGGCCCAACTCAGTGAAACCGTGCGTTTTTCCAGGCGATCAGACCAGTCCCAGTTGACGGCGTCCTCGTGGTGCGAGCTTCGTCCACTCGACATATTCGGAACGTCCTGCCCACGCAAGGTACGCGAAATTTCGCTATCTGAAGCGCGGCGCTCATGGTAACCGCCTTCACCGCGAACTCCTCGGATTCGGCTCGCCTTCGCGCTGGAGAAGACACCCGCTTTTTGGGGCACTGCCCACACGGAAATTTTTCGGCCCGTGCGCAGGTGAATATACAGGCCCCACCGGCGTTCGGTCCCTGCGATGTCGTTCCACGGAATGTGGTACGTGCGGAAGATATTGACCACAGTGAGTCCACCCGGGCCGATTTCAACAAAGGAATGGAACGAGAAAACCCACGCTGCTACCGCGACAAGCACGATGAGTGGAAGCGTTTGGGCAAGCTCCCACAGGCCGCCGTTATATGTTGATGCCGCAGCAATCACTGCAGCCATCGCGAATCCAACATAGGCGTAGAAGCGATAACCATTTCCCACGAGGCGAAGTTTCATGCTCTCTATTGTGGCAGTTTTCGCCGGATCCAGCGAGGGCGCCGCGGAAATACATACATCGGCTATCAGACGCATGGGGCAAAGCCTGCGTCGGGTAGTTTTGCTCTAGATTTCCTCCTTTCGCTTAGACTCTCACGCTTCTTCGATGCAACAGCTTTCGTCACAACATTGAAGAAGATGAAATTGTTAGTGCGAAATGATTGTTGGTGTGCTCGCTTGCCTCGGGCCATCAGATTGTGCCATCCGAGCGAGCGCTGCTTGCGCATGTGCGATCATCTCCGGCCCGCCGTGTCCCTCCGTTTCAACCACTGTCAGGCGTGAATTCGGCATGAGGCGAGAAAGTCGCCATGCGGTTCCCAGCGGACCAGAAACATCCATGCGCCCGTGGATGATCTCGGTTTCGATTGCGGCTGCCCCGCCCAAATCGCGAAGCAACGGCACGTCCAAGAAACCGTCATGAGCCCAATAATGGGTAGTGAGAATCGCGAAGTCGGCGTCGTCGGCGCGAGGAGCAGGTGGCTGCGGGCACTGCATCCCCAGTGAAACATGGGCATCCTCCCACGTCAACCAGGCCCGGATCGCGCGCTCGCGAACCGAAGAGTCCGGGTAAGAAACAAGTCGCGCAACGCGCTCAATGAAACGCAACTGATCGACGTCCACCTCGTCCACCTCCGGCTCGCCTTTTCGCAAGAGACGTTCCAGTGCGGCTACCTCAGCTTCGAGGCGAACAACGGCTTGTTCGAGGGAAAAATGCGCCTCGGGGAAAACAGTGGCAACGTTTTGGCTCATCCACTCCACTTCCCAGCGTGACGTGGTTGTCAGTGCAAGCAAGACCATGCCTCGCACACGCTGCGGAAAAGCCCGAGCGTACGCCAGGGCGAGCGTTGTTCCCCAGCTCACTGCGTAAATGACCCACTGTTCCACTCCAAGGTTAATCCGCAATGCCTCAATGTCGTCGATAAGCGCACCGATGGTGTTGGACGATAGATCCTCGCCCAGGTCACTGGCGTGGGGAGTAGATTGCCCGCAGCCGCGCTGATCCATTCCCACCAAATGCCACACGTGTGGATCGAAAAGCTCAGTCCATCCGCGCTTTCCCAAGCCGCGACCTGGGCCGCCGTGGAGGTACAAAGCCGGGATACCGTCAGGATTTCCGTGTTCTTCAAAATAGATTTGGGCACCGGTAGAGGTGCTCGTTTCATCGTAACCGGCCCCGACGTCGGGAGGACGCGCAAGAAAGCCGCAACGAAAAGGAACAGAACGCGGATGTGTCATACACCTCATGGTATCTGAAACGTGTTTATTTCATCGCACTTTACCCGCGACGTCTTGGGCGTTCGTCATGATCCGCGTAAAGTTGCGCACGGCAAGATTTAATGCAAAGGACATCAATGAAGCGCAACGGTATTCGTAACGTGGCCATCGTGGCACACGTTGATCACGGCAAGACCACCCTGGTGGACGGTATGCTCTGGCAGGGCGGCGCATTCGATGCGCACACCTCGGTGGAGAAGACCGGCGAACGAATCATGGACAGCGGAGATCTTGAGCGTGAGAAGGGCATCACCATTCTTGCGAAGAATACCGCGATTACTTACAAGGGACCCTCTGCAGCCGAGTTTGGCTCCCCAGATGGCATTCTCATTAACGTCATCGACACCCCGGGCCACGCTGACTTTTCTGGCGAAGTTGAGCGCGGACTGTCCATGGTTGATGGCGTGGTGCTCCTCGTCGATTCTTCAGAAGGACCGTTGCCGCAGACCCGTTTCGTCCTGCGCAAGGCTCTCGAAGCTAACCTGCCGGTGATTACGGTGGTCAACAAAGTTGACCGTCCAGACGCTCGCATCAGCGAAGTTGTTGATGAAACTCAAGATCTCCTCCTTTCCTTGGCTTCTGATATCGAAGATACTGAGGGGCTTGATCTCGATCGACTCCTTGAAATTCCAGTTGTTTATGCGTCGGCGAAGGCTGGGCGTGCGGATCTGGAGCAACCTGCCGACGGCGAGCTGCCGGCGTCGGAGAACCTTGAGCCGCTGTTCCGTACGATTTTGGAATACGTTCCAGCTCCGGAGTACGACGAAGAAGCTCCGCTTGTTGCTCAGGTGACGAATCTCGATGCCTCGCCTTTCCTGGGACGCCTTGCTCTGGTTCGCATCTACTCCGGAACTTTGACCAAGGGTGCCTGGGTTGGTTTGATGAACGGCCCAGATTCGGATATGGAACGCGTCCACATCACTGAACTTTTGCGCACGCAGGGTCTTGAGCGTATCCCCGCCACGGAAGCTGGCCCGGGCGACATTGTCGCCGTTGCAGGGATGCCGAACATCATGATCGGTGAGACTCTTGTGGATCTCGAAGATCCGCGCCCCATGCCGAAGATCCGCATCGATGATCCCTCGATTTCGATGACGATTGGAATCAATACTTCGCCGCTCGCAGGCAAGGAGAAGGGGCACAAACTCACTGCTTCGCAGGTTCGTGACCGCCTTGAGCAGGAACTCATCGGTAACGTCTCGATTCGTGTGCTTCCCACTGACCGCCCAGATGCATGGGAAGTCCAGGATCGTGGCGAGCTTGCGCTTGCAATTCTGGTTGAAACCATGCGTCGCGAAGGCTTCGAACTCACTGTTGGTAAGCCGCAGGTTGTGCGTAAAGTGATCGATGGTGCAGTGCATGAACCGTGGGAGCGTGCAACGATTGACGTTCCTGAAGAGTACCTTGGCGCCGTCACGCAGCTCATGGCTGCCCGTAAAGGCCAGATGGAAACTATGACGAACCACGGCACAGGCTGGGTTCGCATGGAGTTCCTTCTGCCGAGCCGCGGAATGATTGGCTTTAGGACTCAATTCCTGACACAAACACGTGGAACCGGCATCTCTGCCTCAATTTCTGAGGGTTACAAGCCGTGGGCGGGCGAGATCGAATCGCGTACCACCGGCTCTCTTGTGTCGGACCGCCAGGGCCAGGCGACGGCGTTTTCGTTGCAGCGCCTCGAAGATCGCGGAACATTCTTCGTCGATCCAGGTGACGAAGTCTACGAAGGCATGATCGTTGGTGTGAATTCGCGCGATGAAGATATGGATGTCAACATCGTTAAGGCCAAGGAAATGACCAATATGCGTTCGGCGACTGCAGATGTTTTCGAAACTCTTCAGGCACGCCATCATATGACGCTTGAGGAGTCGATCGAGTTCGCTGCCGACGACGAGTGCATCGAGGTCACGCCAGAGAAGATCCGTCTGCGTAAGGTGATCTTGAATTCTCAAGATCGTTTCCGCGAGGCTTCGCGTAAGAAGCGGGCGGCCGGTAAGTGAAATTTATGATCGGGGCCCTCCTTGGGGCGATAACAGGTGGAATCGGTGTGGTCACTCATGCTGGGACTCTGAGCGCGCCCTGGGTGGGCCTCGTTGTTGGTTTCTTTTTGGTGGCAGCGGGTGGATGGGCCGTTGCTGAGCGTGCGCGTATCGCTGGTTGGGTTGGATACGGACTTGGTGTTTGGGCAGTAACAGGGTGGTTGCTGTTGGCCCCACCGGCAAACGATATTTACGCTTCGGCCACTGCCGGCGTTTCGGTTGCATGGATCATTTTGTCTGCTTTTGCATCCATCGCTGGACTCAGCATTGCTAAACTCTTCAACAAAAAAGACGGACTATAACGCACATATCCACGCCTAATGTGCATGAAACGGGGGTAAGACACGTGTCTGAGAACGATAATCTTCTCGACGCATGGCGTCGTCGCACGTACAGTGACGGATCAGCAACGCCAGCAGACGATGGCGAGCAATTTGAACGTGACACGGCACCACAGTCCGAGTACACATCGTCTGACGTACACCCGGCTCAAGAGAATCAGGACAACATGACCGTGGCGAAGAAACGCAAATGGCCGTTCGTCGTCGGCGCTGCAGCAGTTGTGGCAGCTGCTTACGTCGGCACCCAAGCCTACCTAGGCGGGCACATCGCCTCTGGAACGGTGGTGGCAGGTGTCCCTGTTGGTGGGCTGTCGGAGCAGGATGCCAAGGAGAAAATTGGTGCCCAGCTTTCCGATCAACTCCATGGCAAACGTGAAGTTATCGCAGGGAAGAAGTCCACCAAAATTGATCCTGTCGCGATGGATATGGCGATTGACTACGACGCCACGATGAAACCGCTTATTGGATTTACGATGAATCCTTCGAGAATCATTGCCGAGTTTTCCGGTGTCAAAAATGTCCCGGCACAGCTGAGTGCAAACGACCAAAAGCTCACGAAGGTCCTCGCTGGTGCTGCAAAAGAGACGAATGCAAACCCCGTTGATGCCACCCTTTCACTTGAGGGAGGCAAAGCTCACGTTACTCCCGACAAGCCGGGGCATGAGATCAAGCTCAGCGAAGCGAAGACAGAAGTCTTGCGGGGATGGCTCGGAACCAGTGGGCCGATCACTTTGCCGGTTGATGAACTTGCGCCGAAGGTGACAGCTCAAGAGCTGAATGCATTCGTGGACGAAAAAATTTCGCCTTTGCTGGGGTCGAATGTCTCCGTGAAGGTGGGGCAGAAGTCCGCTGACCTCGATCCGGCAGCAGTTGCAACAGTCCTTAAAGTGAGCAAGGGGGCGAATCCGCAGCTCTCGGTAGATGAGGCTGCCCTAGAAAAACTCGTCGTGAGCAAGGTTGGCGATTCCCTTGGTGCTCCTCAAGATGCACGTATCGAGATTGTTGATCACTCAAGTGTGAGGATCGTTCCCTCGAAGGATGGTCAGACGGTCGATGCGAAGGCTCTTGCTGCTGATCTCCTCGCAGTGGATGGCAAACGTCAGCTCACGGCGAAGGTATCCACTAAGAAAGCAGAATTCACCACTGAGGATGCGAAGAAACTTGGCGTGAGTGAAGTCGTCTCACAAATTTCGACCCCGTTGACCTCAGACTCTGTGCGCACCACAAATCTTATTGTCGGCACCAAAAAGGTGAGCGGGACGCTCATTAAGCCCGGTGAACGATTCGATCTTGGAAAAGCGCTCGGCGATGTTGATGCAGCGCACGGTTTTGTGTCTTCTGGTGTAGTGTCGAATGGTTTTAACTCAACGGCAATGGGCGGTGGCTTATCCCAGTTGTCAACCAACACATTCAATGTGGGATACCGTTCCGGAATGAAAGACATCTCGCACCAGCCGCACTCGAAGTATTTCTCGCGCTACCCGATGGGTCTCGAAGCCACGCTCTGGGAGCCGACGATCAAGATGATCTGGGAAAATAACACTCCCTACGGAGCCGTAATCGATACCTGGGTATCCGGTGGTCAGGTTCACACGAAGTTGTGGTCCACAAAGTACTGGGACGTCAAGGTTCATCAAGGCTCGCCCTATGCCTACAAGCAACCAACGACTCGCGTGAACAAGGCGGCCGATTGCGAAGCATCAGGAGCAGGCGGCCCCGGATTCTCAGTCAAGGTCGGTCGTACCGTTTCACGCGCCGGCAAGGTTGCGGAGAATTCTTCGTACGTGTGGACCTACCAGCCTGTCGATGCCGTTCGTTGCGGTTGATTTCTCCGCCGACGTCGGTGTGCGACGTTGTCAATGGGCTGGTTGAGATGAAATAGGGAAGAAAATTCTGCCGAAAATATCATGCCGAGCGCTTGGGAGGCGCAGTTTTCCCGCTTAGACTTGAGCGCAGTGACTTAGTGGAAGGATGGTCAACGTGACGTACATTATCGCGCTACCGTGCGTGGACGTGAAGGATCGCGCCTGTGTGGATGAGTGCCCTGTGGACTGCATTTACGAAGGCGAGCGTACGCTCTACATTCACCCTGGTGAATGTGTCGATTGCGGCGCATGTGAGCCAGTCTGCCCAGTTGAGGCGATCTACTACGAAGACGATGTGCCCGAAGAATGGGAGCCATATATGGCGGTGAACTCGGAATTCTTTGACGAGCTGGGCTCGCCTGGCGGCGCTGCCAAGCTTGGGCCAACTGGCAAGGATCACCCTTTTATTGAGGCCCTGCCACCCAATGCCTGAGATGTCCTGAGGGGAGCAACGATGAGTTGCTCCCCTCAGTGTTATTCATGCTTAACACTGTCATGCGAGATCGAAATATTGAACAGGTGGATCAACCGGGCGTGGACGCCCGGCATCTGTCTGCCAAAAATCGATGATGTTTAGTCCGAGGCTTGCCATGAGCTTACGCACGGTTGGAAGAGAGATTCCGACGACACCGTGGTGGTCACCTTCGATGGAGTCAATGAAGGGGCCACCCACACCGTCAATTGTGAAGGAACCGGCCACCTCCAATGGTTCACCAGTGGCGATATACGCCTTGATCTGGACATCACTCATCGAGCCCATATGAATGACAGCTTTCGACACTGCACATGCGTAACGCCCACTCGCAATGTCGATCACCGTGTGTCCGGTGAACAGTTCACCGCTGCGTCCGCGCATCTTCCGCAGACGCTCAAAGGCGGCCTTCGCGGAATGTGGTTTTCCGACCACCTCGCCGTCAAAAGAAAACATCGAATCACATGCCACCAGAGCATCGGGAACGGTATCGCCAGCAGCGGCGCGCTCCTTTACTAGCTCATAAACTGCGTCTGCCTTGGCCTTCGCAAGTGCTTGAACCTGGGTTTGAGGATCGACATGAGGATCGTCTTTCTTCAAAGCGTCCAAGATTGCATCTTCATTGACATCGGACACTGCCACCCATGGGTCAATACCAGCACTGAGGAGAGTTTGACGTCGGGCAGGAGACGCGGAAGCGAGGAGAAGTCTCATCGCAGGACCTTCGCTGTCAGATCCAAACCGACAGAGCCTAGCGAGAGTGCTTTCATATGCCATGCCTTCAGATCGAAATCAGGGCCTGCCGCTGCTGCAGCTTCGGCACGCATTTGCTGCCACAGGCGATGTCCGATCTTGTATGACGGAGCTTGACCGGCCCATCCGAGGTAGCGGTTGAGCTCAAATTGGAGGAAAGAGCGATCCATTGCCACATTGTCCTTGAGGAATTCCCATGCCACCTCACGATTCCACGTAGGGTTGATGTGACGGTACTTCGCGGGGGAAGGCTTTTCCAAGTGGACGCCGATATCAAGAACCACCCGAGACGCGCGCAGACGCTCGGAATCCAGCACGCCCATGTAGTCGCCTGGATCGTCCTGGTAGCCCAGTTCGGCCATGAGACCTTCGGCGTACAGAGCCCATCCTTCCCCAGAACCCGAGTTCCAGCACAGCTCTCGGCGCCAGTCATTGAGTGAGTCGGCAAGGTACGTCGCCAAGCCAACTTGCAAGTGGTGGCCCGGAACGCCCTCGTGATAGACCGTCGTCTTCTCTTGCCAGAGATTGAATGTGTCCGTGCCGTCTGGCACTGACCACCACATGCGACCAGGGCGAGAGAAATCTGAGGTCGGGCCGGTGTAATAGATTGCACCGGTACCTGATGGTGCGATCATGCATTCGATCGTCTTCAAGGGGCCGGGGATATCAAAATGGACACCGTCGAGGTCAGCCAGAGCCTGGTCCGCGGTGTGCTGCATCCATTGCTGGAGTTCGTCAGTTCCATGCGCTTGGCGAGCTGGATCTGCATTCAGACGCGAGATTGCTTCCTCAATGGTGGTTCCCTCGCCATAAAGTGTGCGCGCAACGTCCTCTTGTGCAGTCACGATACGCTCAAGCTCACTGATGCCCCACTCATACGTTTCATCAAGATCCAGACGTGCGCCTGTCGATGTGCGGATCCGGCGTTCGTAGCGTTCGTAGCCGAAAGCATCTTTCTCAGTGCCGTGTGGAGCGATCTCTTTGGCAAGGAAATCGGACAGACGTGCGTAAGCTGCGCGTGCTGCGTCGGCTCCTTCTTTCAGTGGCTGGGCGTTGATGGGCGACGCCGAAGCGCCACGTTGTGCAAGCTCGACAAACTGGCTCTGCTCGGAAGCTTTTTGGGCGGTTTCCTTGATTGCAAGCTCAATTTGGTAGGCGGCTGTCGGAGCTCCGTGAGCGGCACGATGCGCCAGGGCGTCCTGGTATCCGGCCAGTGCATCGGGGACTGCGGCAAGACGGCGCGCGATCATTGCCCAATCTTCGTCCGTCTCGTGATTCATCAGATCAAAGATCTCTGCAGTACTTTGAATGGTTGAAGCGATGTTATTGATGTCGGCGTATTCGCCGGCGTCAAAATATTCGATCTCAAGCGCGAGAGATTCAGAAAGAGCTGCCTTAGTGATTTCGTCGTTTTCATTTTCTGGTTCAAGTTTTACCAGCTCAGCTAGTTCTGAGCGGGCAAAATCAACGCGAGCTTCTTCGCCGGCGTATGATAGGTCGGAGAACGTGGATTCATCGGCACCAGCACGCCCGAGACTGGTGACATATTCAGGCTGAGTGTCCAGGATTTTCTGAACGTAAGCATTTGCGAAATGGTCAATAGTAGAAGTCATATGACGATTTTAGCGTGCTCGGGGTATGCCTTTGACACTCGTGTCTCAGTTGCTAAGATTGCTCTGTGATGGGAGCCACAGATAATGATAAGGAGCCGGAGATCAGCAAGGTGGAACGCTATACGCGTCACCTCACTGATGGAGCGCCGAAGTACAACCTCGCTCAAGCTGCAGCACGCGCAGGCACCTCAAAACACGTTGTTCGGATGTTTTGGCGCTCGATGGGTTTCCCCGCCATCGGTGACGAAGAGAAAATGATCTTCACCAATTATGACGTTGACGTGATCCGAGCACACCAGGAAATGGCGAACCTGGGCAGTGCTGATTCTACGGCCATGAACTCCCTCATTCGTGCCCAGTCCTACTTCGCGGATCGTCAAGTGCTGTGGCAGTATGAAGCGCTCGTTGAGATGGCAGCGAAACGCTTTGGGGTGGACGAAATCTCCGCTCGTTACTACGTGCTCGATCACTTCGGCCAATACGAAGACTTCTTGATGTATCAGATGAAATACGCGTGGCGCCGCCACGTGGCGGCCTTTTTGCGACGCACCGAAGTCGAACTTGAGAACATGCACTTCAATGAGGGCATAGAGATGCCTCTCATGCGCGCACTTGGCTTTGTCGATCTGGTGAGCTTCACTCACACATCGGAAAAGCTCACGCCCCACGAACTCGCCGAACTGATCCAAACCTTCGAATTCACGTGCCGCGATGTGATCTCGTCTTATGGCGCGCGCACAGTAAAAATGGTGGGCGATGCGGTGCTTTACATCGCGGACGATCTTCCCACGGCTGTACGTGCAGTCACCGGACTCATTCGTGCTCTGAACGACGCTCCGGACATACCTAACGTCCGTGCATCGTTGGTTTGGGGCGGGGTGCTGTCGCGCTTCGGTGACGTCTTTGGACCAAATGTGAATCTTGCGTCGCGTTTGTGCTCGATCGCTCCGCAAGGTGGCGTCCTCCTCGACGATGCCACGGCCACCGCCGTCGCCAAACTTGGGCAGCCGGGGCTGTCAGTTGAGTCCTCCGACGATGTTGATCTGCGTGGAATTGGAACCGTGGCAACTTTTACTTTGCGTGAGTTGGCCTAGTTTTCCGTATTCACCGGTAAACTAGAAAAATGCGCTGAGAGGAGTTGCAGTATGGCAAAAGTAGTGCTGGTAGAAGATGACGCAGCGATTTCAGATCCACTGGTTCGTGCTCTCACGCGCGAAGGCTATGAAGTGGTGGCCGCGTCGAGTGGAGCAGAGGGAATTGCTGCTACCGCGGCTCCCGTCGATCTCGTGATCCTCGATCTCGGGCTACCTGATATGGACGGCCTTGATGTGGCACGGCGTATTCGCCATGCCGGACTCGCCGTACCAATCTTGATTCTCACTGCCCGGACAGAAGAAATCGACATGGTGGTGGGGCTCGACGCTGGCGCCGATGATTACGTCACCAAGCCATTCCGATTGGCAGAACTACTCGCTCGCGTGCGTGCATTGCTGCGCCGCTCTTCGCCGTCGGAAAGCTCCGTCGGCACGCTCAGCGCCCAGGACGTGAAAATTGATCCAGTGGCACACCGCGCCTACCTCGCTGACGCGGAACTGTCACTGACAGGAAAAGAGTTTGAGCTTCTGATGATTCTTGTGCGTAATGCCGGACGCGTTGTTTCCCGCGACGCCCTGATGGCAGAAGTTTGGGGAGACAGCGCGGATACGTCCACCAAGAAGCTTGACATGCACATCTCTTGGTTGCGTCGTAAACTCGGCGACACTCCTGCTCATCCGCACTATATTTCGACTGTCCGCGGCATGGGATTCCGGTTCGAAAATGCGTAAAATTCTGGTTCGCCAGATCACGGCTGTTGTTGCTGTGACCGTTTTGATCCTGGGCATTCCAGCCACGCTTTTCGCCTCCAGCTATCTTTCGGCCCAGCTCGTTGAAAATAACTGGCATTACCAGATGATCTGGGAAATTGGCCGACTTGTGCTGGGAATGGTTATCCTGTCGCTCCTTGCACTTGCTGTCGGGATCACGATGGCGGTGCGCCGCGCTCGCGAACTTTCTGCTCCGTTGGTGTATTTGGCGGCGAGTGCCGAACAGCTCGGCGGAGGCCATGTCCGTCCACATGTGGCGACCACGGGAATCGAAGAAATCGACTTGGTCTACCAGGAGATCGAGCGGACCTCGGATCGTCTGGCCGCTCGTCTTTGCGCAGAGCGCCAGTTTTCTGCCGACGTCGCTCATCAGCTTCGCACACCACTTTCAGCACTCTCGATGCGCCTGGAAGAAATCCAATATCTGACAGATTCCGATGAGGTGCGTGAGGAAGCGGATGCTGCACTCGGACAAATTGAACGTCTCACCGGCGTCGTCAATGAGTTGATGCGGGGAGCACAACGTGAGGTATCGACCCGCCCCACCGATGTGCGTACCATTTTCGCTCAGCAGAAAGCCGAATGGAGCTCAAAGTTTGCCGCAGAGGGGCGCACGCTGACCTTCGTCGGTGGCCAGTGTTCCGTCCTCTCGGCGCCAGGTTCGCTTTCCCAGGTGCTGGCGACTCTCATCGAAAATTCTCTCGTTCATGGTGACGGTGAAACACGCGTCAGCGCCACGCCTTCTGGACGGCATACGAATATCAAAGTCAGTGACGAAGGTGCGGGAGTTGCCCCCGAAATCGCTGACGATATCTTTGACAAAGGATATTCGGGTGCAGGATCAACTGGTATTGGCCTTGCGCTCGCGCGTGAACTGGCCCAGGCTGACGGTGGCCGGTTAACGTTGACGTCGATGGCGCCGGCTGAATTTACGATTACGCTGATGTGCGTTCCCACTTCCCTTGCGCCAGCTCAAGTTCTTCCTACCGGTTCGCTCGTCTTCGCGACTCCACGCAGGAAGCGACGCTGAGTTACTTCGTGAAAATGAAGTAACGGTAACCGATGTAGCGCAATGCAGTTCCCAGAACCAGGCCGACGCCGTTGGCAGAGATGTTATCGGCGAGCTGGCTAGTGAAACCCAGGACGTAACGAGACACCCACAAACACGCCAGAGCAATGAGCAGGCCGGCGACATTCACTGCAATAAAAGCCAGGAGTTCGCTACCAGCCTCCTTGTGTGATTTTCCTGCGAAAGTCCAGAATCGGTTGACGACCCATGAAAAAATCACCGAGATTGATACCGAAATCGTTTTGGCAATGAACTGTCCGTGTCCCGGGGTAAAGAACCATCCCGAGTAGGCAAGCACATTAAATAGCCCGACGTCCACGACATAGCTTCCGAGCCCGACAATACAAAACTGGATGAACTCAATCAGCCACTGACCAAAGGTTTGCCCGCGGAGCAACTTGGAGACGATGGGGGGATTGTTCACGATAATCGCTTACTTAAAATTCTCGGGCGTGATGCTTCCGTCGCGGACGTTGTCCCAGAATGATGGATCGTCAACGAGTTTCACAGTCGATTGAGCACCGTAATGGTAGTTTGTATCTTCGATCGGGGGAGTACCCATGTTCTTCGCGCTCGTAGCGCTTCGAAGAGCGAGGCCAGCGCGTGCAATATCAATGAGCGACGTCGATCGGTCTGCTGTCAGTACAGTGCCGACGGAATTGACCAGAGAATACTGAGTTGCCGGATTGAGGAAATTGGCTGGTGTCAGTGCCTTGGACAAAATCTTCGACACGACCTGGCGTTGGCGCATAGCACGCCCAAGATCTCCCATCGGGTCGGAATAGCGCATACGCGAGAACTTCAAAGCTGTGACGCCATCAACGTCGTGGCAGCCCGCTTCCCACGCAAGTTTCGCGTGCGAATCGTTGAACGTCTGATCCCAACACAGGTTGATTCCGCCGACGGCGTCGGTCAGGTTCTCAACACCACCCATACCGATCTCCAAGTAATGGTCAATGGTGAGGCCAGTGAGCTTCTCAACCGTCTTCACCGTCAGAGCGGCATCACCCAAGGAGAACGCTGCGTTGATCTTTCCCTTGCCGTGTCCAGGAATATCAACGAGAGAATCTCGCGGAATCGAAATCAATGACGTGTTTCCAGATTCAGGAACCTGGAGCAACATGATCGTATCCGAACGTTGGCCCTTCGTTTTCGAGGTCGGCGCGTAGTTGGCACGCGAATCGGAGCCCACGATGAGGTAGGTAGTTCCCGGTGTATCTGTGGCGCCCGAGAGCGCATCTTTCCGATTGATCTTGGCGTTACCCATGGAATACAAATATGCTCCCCAGCCAACGATGATCAGGATGAGAACGAGAAGAAGGATGCCGATGCGCTTTCTCCAGCTCATCCGGCGTCGGCGAGCAGACAGTCGAGGAGGAACAGGTGTCCGGGGAGGAATCGCCGTATGAGACGGGAGCTGTTCACGGTACTCCTCTACCACCGGTTGCGATGTGCGCCGAGCAGGAGCGAACGACGGTGGCTGGGAAGGAACCTGAGCGGAACGGAAATCCGCAGTACGCATCACGCGCGTTGGTTCAGGACGCCCTTGTGTCGATTCAGAGGCGGTATTTTGCCTTGATTCTCGACGCACCGGCGTCGTGACATTCGGATCGGAAGCGTCGAAAGCTGAACGTCGGCGAGGAGCAGACGGCTGCCGACGTCGCGGCGCTATCGGCTCTTCGCCATGGTGACGACGATCACGTGCGTCGGTCAATTCTTCTCCTTCAAGATTGCCCACCCACTGCCAGCAACTTCACCGAGGCCACCATTTGCTGAAGAAATAGCGTTGTTCTTGGGGGTCTTGTTGATCGCGCTTTGTGGTACCGGTTGGTCCGCTTTCAGTGCCTGCCAGACTTGAGGAGCTGTTGCCGCTGGGACAACGCGCGCTCCAGCCCACTCCCACGGCATTGTGTAGAAATGAAGTGAGTCGCCCTTCAATCCCGTCAAATTTGAGGCGAGTGATGCTAAGAAGCTCACGTCACCCAAACCGCTGGACACGTCAAGGTGCTTAAGCACTGATTGGACAGTGCGATAGAGAGTAGGCAAGTCCGACACTGAATTCTGCTTCAGTGCCTTGTTGATGATCGACATCACCACTTGCTGTTGGCGGTCGATACGTCCGATATCGGATCCATCTCCGATGGAGTAGCGCGCACGAGCGAGCGCGAGGGCGTCTTCGCCTCCGAGTGTTTGACATCCGGCGGGGAGCTTGAGGTGGGCGGCTTTGTCATCGATTGGCTCAGCCACGCAGATGTCAACGCCTCCGAGTGAATTGACGATGTCTTGGAAACCGTTGAAGTTCACCACGGCGTAGTCGTCGATGTACAGACCCGTCAGTTTCTCAGTTGTGGACACAGCGCACGCTGCAGCAGCACCGACGTCGCCTGTTTTTCCACCGAGCGCAAAAGCATTATTGAACATTGACATATTGCGCGGATCCGTCTTTGAACCGTTGGGAAGAGTACACGAGGGGATTTCGACAAGCATGTCACGTGGGATCGAGACAACATCGACACGCTGACGATCCTTGGAGATATGCAGGAGCATCGTCGTATCGGCACGCATGCCCGTCACCTTTGAATGTGTGGTGTAGCCCTCGCGAGAATCGGAGCCCAAAATCAAAATATTGAGCGCGCGGTTCTTTTTATCTGCATTCTGTAAGGTGGGACGGCTATCCGAAATTAAGGAGTCGAGTTCGTGCGTTTGAATCGACGACACCAAGTTGTAATAGATCACACCGAATGCGGAACCGAGGAAAAGCACAATGGCGAGCACGGTCAAACCGATGACGCGACCCCAGTGGAATCGCTGGACATCGGCGCTTCGATGAGTTTCGGCGCGTTCGTAAAGAGTGTTCACCTTGGCAACTCTACTTCCATTTGAGTCTCGGTGCGTGCGCCCACAGGCGACGAAACTGTTGTTTGTCTCATGTTAAAGGCGTATGGCAGGAGTAAAAAGCGATGCGTGTTCGATCTCTAGGACGTTTTCGGCCGTCGAACCGCTAGTAATCACAAGAGAATCACCGCGAGAAAACGCGGTGTATGCCACGCAAAGAGATTCGATCACGCTCGGCTTGTGAAGTGCAATTCTTCCGGCGGGAATGTCGCCGATAGCGCGCGAATAGAAGAATGCGTTGGAACCCTCTCCCAGTCCCGAAAACATCAGCGTGTCAGGAAACGACATCACATCTGCTACGCCGTCATAGACGTCAGATTCGAGATCGCCGGCCCACGACATCGCTAACGACCCCAGTGCAAGAGCGACGACGGCGTCGTCGGGATCGCGTTCGATTCCTCGCGGGTTTGCCGTGACCACAACTGTGCCCGGTTCAGCATCTGCGATTTTTGCGCGGCCCACCACAAGGTTGCCACCTGCGATGAGTGCTGCCAATCCCCACGCGATGGTTTTCCAGTGGACGGGAAGATCAAGGACGACTCGGTTTCCTGGTTCAAGACCGATTTCATCAACAAGGAAGTGAGCGATCTTGGCGACGTGGTTTGCCAAGACTTTTCCTGACAGTTCGATTCGGTCCTCGCCGTACACCGTCAGTGCCGGGGAGGCGCCGATTTTCATCAGTTGCTGATACATCAAATCTGGGTGCGACATGGTGTTCCTTTCCGATATCTTCCCTGAGAGTAGCCGCTGCGGCTCCGAGGGGCCGTGGACTTCGGCGGGTGGCGAACGTGAAGTGCAGAGAAATGGCGTAATTTCAGTGAAATTCATCGGTTTTGGTGCTTTTGCGGAATTTTTAGTCAATGTGGCAAAAATCGTGGGGGTGAGTTTCTCATAAAGAATTGACTTTTGGTGGATAACACACGTGTAATTTATAGGGTAAGCAAATAGTCAAGGAGGCCACAACGCATGTGGAAACGGAATGACACCCGGCTCCAGGTCGCCCGTACCGAAGGTGAAACCTCTGCCGCTGATCCGCGCTCGGCACAGAAGTTGATGGCAGGAATTTTTAATCTCGGTTACGGAACCACCGATAAGGTCGAAGATCTGTCGTGGATGGAAGATGCCCTTTGCGCACAAACCGATCCCGACATCTTTTACCCTGAGAAGGGTGGCTCCACGGCTCCGGCGACGTCGATTTGCCGTAACTGCCCCGTTCAAGCTCAGTGCTTGGACTATGCCGTGACGAATGATATTCGGCACGGGATTTGGGGCGGAACTTCTGACAATGACCGCAAGCGCATGTCGCGTGAGCGAAAAGCGCGGGTAGCGGGGCAGTAGATGAGCCTTGCGTCACGTGAAAAGGTCACGGCCGTGGTAGTCACCAGCGGCCGTGATTTTGCTTATGCCCGTTCAACCCTCGATGCGATCGCACACCAGAGCCATTTGCCCACACAGACTATCCTGGTTGCCACTGCACCCCTGACGCGGGATCTATCAGATAATTCGCGCCATGAGGTGCTTCCAAATTTTTCCTTTATCTCAGCCCAAGGTGTACACAACTTTGCTCAGGCGGTGAATGTTGGCCTCAAAGACGTCGGTGATGACGGCTGGATTTGGCTCCTTCACGCAGATTCCGCTCCGCAGAGCGAGGCGCTTGACCACCTCTTGCGTGCCGGTGAGCACTCTCCTGCAACCGCAATCGTGGGAGCGAAACAAGTCAGCTGGGATGCAAATACCCTCCTTGAAGTGGGGATCCGAGCCACGCGCAGTGCGAGACGTGTACCGGAAGTCGTCCAAGATGAGCGTGACCAGGGCCAGCTCGATTCGCGTAGCGACGTATTGGCTGTGGGAACTGCCGGGATGCTCGTTCGCGCGAAGGTGTGGAATGAACTGGGCGGTTTGAATCCTGACTTTGGTCCTTTTGGTGATGGCTTGGAATTTTCGCGGCGAGTACGTCTTGCCGGGCATCGCGTCGTTGTCGTTCCCTCGGCTGTGGTTCGTCATGCGCAACTGTCCCTTCCGCGTTCCTTTGCCCAGCGACGTCGGGCACAGCTAGTCAATTCACTCATTGCAGCGCCCAGCGCGCTCATGCCTGTGCTATGGCTGGGATATATCCTCGGGGCGCCGATCCGGGCGATGATCCGACTGGCAATGAAAGAACCTCAACTCGCAGTCGCTGAACTTCGTGCCGGGGTGGGGCTTCTTGGTTCGTTTGGGGCAGTATCGCGAGGCCGGGCAGCTCTGCCTTCCCACACCGTGCGTCCGCTTGGACAGCTTGAGGATTCGCCACGTGACGTGCGTGCTTTCCGACGTGAAGCGAAGCGTTCGGCTGAAGAAGCTCAGATGCTTGCCTTGCGTCCTTCATCCCTGGAGCTCAAGGCTCGTGCGGAGCTCAAAGAACGCACTCACCGGATGGCAGTTCTCGCTCTCATCCTTGGGATAGCTGTGACATGTATTCTCCATCTGAAAAATCTCACTAGCGGGGTACTTGTCGGTGGTTCACTAGCGCAAGACACACATACGGCGTCGGAGCTGTGGCAGATCATGTTCTTGGGATGGAGTCCGGTAGGTGATGGCAGTTCTGGTGGCTTGGATCCGTTCTGGTCACTGATGATTCCGTTTGTGTGGATCGCCGGTGCCTTGGGCGGGACTCTGGCAGGGGTTGCGACCTTCATCCACGTGATTTCGCCGGTTCTGGCTGCGCTCGCGGCGTTCCGTGTCGCCGGCGTTTTGACGACCTCTGCACCCATGCGTCTCATTGCTGCTGTGGTGTGGATCACCGCGCCGCCATTCCTTGAAGCCCAGACTTTTGGGTTCCTCGCCGCAAGTGTGATTCACGTTCTTCTGCCACTAGCTGTCAGTTCCTTTGTGCGTGCTTGGCGGGGACAAATCCATCAAATTTTTGCCTTGGCATTGGTCAGCGCGGTCCTCACAGCTGCCACGCCCATTTTTGTTGTGATCGGCATTGTCTTGTCGATCACTGGTCTGGCAGCTCGCCGCAGACAACGGTTGCGCTGGGGGTGGGTTGCATTGCCGTCGTTGACGGTCTTTGCCTCATCATGGTCACTCGCCACGGATCACCCAGCGGCGTTCTGGCTCTCAACTCCGGGCGTCCCGGCTCTTCCCGGAGGGGGACAACCAGCGACGACGCTGTGGGACTTTTTCGCTTCCAACTCGGTGACATCTCAGCCTTCCTCGTGGCTTTTGCTTTGCGGCCCCATTGTTGTCGTCTGTACGAGCGTGCTGTGCCTGGTGCGACACACTGCTGTTGGACGGTGGGGATGGGTGATTGCGGCAGTTGGTTTTGCTCTCGCTGGTCTATCGCTGCAGGTCAATGGCGTGTGGGTTGCCTCTTCGTCATCGTTTGTCACTACGGGAACGCTCCCACAGGTGGGCCTTTCCGTTGCGTGGCTTGGGTTCACGCTCGCGGTGCTGGCCGGTACTTACAAGTTGCGTTCAATGAGCCGCGGTCGAGCGTTCGGCGTTGCACAGGCCGGTGCCCTCGCCCTCGTCGTCGCGCTTGTTGGTTCCTCGCTGGTGACGGCGACGACGTGGGCGATCACCCATCGTTTCGCAGACGCTCTGGATTCGACGTCGGAGCGGTTGCCTGCCATTGCACAACCGCTACAATCTGGAAACAACAAACAGCGCGTGCTGGCTCTGATCGCCACCGACAACGCGGTGCGTGGAGAAGTGTGGCGACGTGATGGTATTGAAATGAGCCAATACTCTCGCCTTTCTCGTCCGGTTGCGGACACAGCGAACACCGAATTAGCACAGGCCATTGCAGATCTTGCGGCCGGCTCGACGTCGGCGATGAACACGCTCAAGCGTCACAACATCGGTTTGGTGCTCGTTCCTGCGAGCAAAACTACTGTGCATACACGACTGTTGGCGTCATTAGGAGCGAACTCGGGCCTAGAGTTTATCGCTCAGACTCAGGTAGGAACCTTCTGGCGCGTGTTCCCCGCGCCTGCCCGGGTCACCCTTGACGGAGAGCCAATTGGCTCTGGTGTTATTAATGTCCATACTGATATTCGCCCTTCACGGGAAGGAATCGTTCGTTTGGCAGAGCGGACTGATCCACGATTCGTGGCCACCCTTGATGGGGAACCGTTGAAACGCGCCGACGATCCGTGGGCCAATGCGTGGACGGTCCCGGCCCGCCCTGGAAAACTTGAGATCAGGTACGACAATCCCGCTCATCGGGCGCTCGTTGCGGTGACGATCACTATGTTTGTGTTCACCGTCATTGGAGCATTGCCTATCTGGCGTCGTAAGGGAGTGACTGAATGAAAAAACTGATCGCCACGGTCACGGTCACTGCGTTGGCAGCGTTGGGAGCGGCTTCGCTCTTCCTGCAGCCGAGTCAGTCGCAAATACTTGGGCCGAAGGAACTTCCGACCCAAGGAGGTACAGCCTCCCTCGTCTGCCTGGGAGGCGTGACTCCTGGAGTGAAAGCAGGGGTGTCCGCATCGAAGACCGATGCACGACTTTCGGGCCAGGGACTAGTTCTGAGTACAGCAGCAGGCGGGACATGGAGCGATTCGTCAGGAAAGCGTCGTATTTCCGTCGGAGCGTTGACAGATCCAACGAAGTCAGTGCTCGGTGTCGGTGATGCACGGGGGGTGGCGACGTTTGATACGAATGCACTTCATGACGCCGTCGTTGCGGGATCTTCCTCGCACGAAGCGGCAGCGGGGGATTTGCGTTCGCTGGCGGTCAGCCCGTGCATGTGGGCGACC
Organism: Arcanobacterium canis; assembly: GCF_029625435.1. Lineage (GTDB taxonomy): Bacteria > Actinomycetota > Actinomycetes > Actinomycetales > Actinomycetaceae > Arcanobacterium > Arcanobacterium canis. The sequence continues at coordinate 429,958 of NZ_CP121208.1, forward strand.
TCAGATATGTATCTTGTTGGCGGATCAGGCGGGGTTGGTTCTGCCAATCGCTTAGTGTTATCCAACCCGTCACCGACAGCTGTTGCGATTGATATCCAGGGGTATTCGGCACGCGGGCCGATACGCCTAGGTGGGGCGAGCCAAGTTGTTCTCGCTCCCGGTGGTTATCAGGAAATCTGGCTCGATGGTCTGATTGAGGCGAAAAAGGAAGTAGCTCTTCACCTGTCAACGAAATCAGGGAAATTTGGAGCCGTCATCCAGACGTCTGCCCTTGAGGGAGCCAAACCTGCGGGTGTTTCCTTCGTTTCTGCGTCCTCCTTCGGCCGAAACCTTGTTATTCCTGGGCTCAGTGTCCCGGCGCAAGGAGACTCCTTGCTTCCAGATCGTGGGTGGAGCGGCACCGTTCGACTACTCAATCCGACCGATCACCCAGCAACAGTTGCCCTTTCGACAATTTCTGTATCAGGTAGGCGTCCGCTTCAAGGTGCCCAGGATATTGAGATCGTCCCCGGCGGAGTTCTCGATCTGACACTCGATGGTCTCCGGCCGGGAGATTATGCGCTCCAGGTGGCGTCGAACTCGCCGGTGAGTGCGGCGGTGGGAACATCAATCACGACCTCGGGCGGCACAGACACAGCATGGGCAGCTGCGGTGCCAGAGTTCTCGCGCTCAGCTGCAGTGGCATCAGGGACTTTGCACTTAGTTGGCGAGGGGAGAGCCGAGGTGACGACCTATAAAAAAGACGGCAGTGTGCTTGCCACGCGTTCAGTTAATGTGAAGGCTCTCGCCACAGTTGACATTACCGATGCTGCGGCTGTGAGCGTGGTGGCATCGACACCTATGCGCGGAGCAGTTGCAGAGAAATCTGATACCGGAATTGAATGGGTTCCCTTGTCTGCGTCTGGTTCAAGTGCAACCTCACTCGATGTCCAACTCCTGAACTAAAAGTAATCGATATCCTCGGCACGTTCACCGAGCACAGATGCCACTTGGTCGACGACGACATCGTGAACGACGAGCCGTGGTTGAACACTGCGCTGTGCTGCGGTTTCAATCGGACGGCGGTAAAAAATCAGTCGGCCGCGCTTACCCATTCCGCGATCGAAGGGAAGGAAACGAGCCAAGGGAATTCCATCTTCCCATGGTGCAGGATCAGATTCGGGAACATCGAGAACAGCGACATCAAGGTCCGCGAGGCGACCACCAAGATGCTCATTGAGGGCCGCAAATTCAGCGGCGATGAGGTCATCGAACTTATCAGCGCGCGTGCGCCAGGCAGGCAGGGCAGGATCTAGGAGAAAACCACGGATCCCTCGCCCGTGGCGGTCTCGATATTTGCGTCTCATCACGCGTTCATCCTATCGTGGTCACAAAAAAGGTGGTAACTTCGCATCGTGCAAGGAATTCGTAGGTGTTCACGTAAAAATTGCCCCAATCCGGCCGTGGCAACAATGACGTACGGGTATGACGAGGCAACAGCTGTTATCGGGCCGCTTTCTCCGATGATCCAGCCAGGAACGATTGACCTCTGCCAATCACATGCACAATCAGTGACGATGCCAGTTGGCTGGCAGGTTATCCGACTCCAAACAGAATTCGAAGAGGCGCCGCCGTCTTCCGATGACCTTCTTGCACTCGCTGACGCGATCCGAGAAGCCTCGCGCACTGAGGTTCCTCCGCCCACCCCTGCGAAGCGAGAAGTTCGCCGGCCAACCGATGTTATCCAGAAAAATCCGCGCCCACGTTTCGCTGTGATCGACGGTGAGGGCGAGGCTGAGGACATCGAGTCACACTCGGGGTTGTCAATTCATCCGGTTGAAGAATAACTACTCCACTGAGTACGGCAACGTCGCGACTCGTTTCCTGACACTTTCAGCTCGGTCGAGTTCGTCGAGTGCGCGTGTGGACTGAGCAGTTGCCACTGCGTGAAGGGCTCCTGCAATAAACGTCTCCGCAGGTATTTTCTGGTCGGGAGGAGGACTGACGTAGTTCCACAATGCGGCAGCGAGTGCCCGTGAGCGCTGGGCGCGAGTGTGAGGCTCAAGCTTGTTCATGATCGTCAGGTGCTCGGTGGCATCGTTGATTAACGACGCCGGTGTGCCCTGAACCTGCACAATCGACACCCACTGCTCGAGGGGCGGACAAACGAATTGTGCTGTGGCTGCGGTTGACGAAACTCGACGGATAACAAGGGTGCCAGCAAGGAAATCCCCCATGCGACTTCCGGTGCGAGAGAGTGCGCTGACAATCGTCGCAAGAGCACCAAAAGTGAGCCAGATTTCTGCGATTCCGACCAACGAGCGCAAAATCGCTTCACGAAAGGTGATCGCTCCGCCGTCGGTGCGGACAACTTGTGTCCGGGTGGCAAGTTTTCCCAAGCTACGGCCGTTTGTCAGCGCTGTGACAAGAGCTGGGATGAGTAACATCACCGTCGCAACAGCAACGATGCTGATCGCTTTCGACTCAGGTGCAGTGAAATCGACAACGTCGGTGACTGACAAAGAAATCAGGACGCCACACAGGACAATGAACAGAAGGCCGTAGTCGATAAAACCCGACAACATCCTCGAAAGCACGGTGGCCGGAGGCAATTCGAGTGCCACCCCATCGCCAGTGGTGATGGAATCGTTGGGAAATGGGGATGGTGTGTTCACACCGCATATTTTATCGAATCGTGCATTTTATGCGAAAATGCGAATATGTACCCGATCGCATTTGCCCGTGCTCACGATGCTCAGTGGAAGCGCTTAGAACAACTGGCGCGTCTGCGACACCGCAATGGGCTAGAATCGGAAGAATTTTTACGCCTTTACCGAGAAGTGTCCGGCCACCTCGCCTACCTGCGGACAATCAATGCACCGCAGGTGTACACCCTTGAAGTTTCGCGCATCCTTGCGATGTCTCGCTCTCGGCTGACCGGAGCGCGCCGGTCAAATTGGGCAAGTGTGGCACAATTTTTTGGCCACGAACTTCCTCGCGCATTCTTTCGAGTCCGGTGGTGGGCAGCAGGATTTGCTGCCCTAACGCTCGTTATCGCGCTCGCGACGGGGGTCTTTCTGTCCACGCACACGCAGGCTTTCGCTGCGCTCGGTAGTGAGCAGGAGCTCGAACAAATTGCGACGGTTGAATTTGCTCAGTACTACACCGAGCATTCTCATGCTGATTTCACCGCAGTGGTATGGACGAACAACGCCTGGATTGCCCTGGTCTGTGTGGGTGCGGGGTTCACGGGGGTCTTTCCCATCTATATGATCTGGCAAAACGCACTCAACTTGGGAATCATGGGCGCGATTATGGCTCACTTTGGACGCCTCGACACATTTTTCTGGTTGATTTTGCCACATGGTCTGATGGAACTGACAGCGATTTTCTTCGCTGCTGGTGCTGGTGTGAAATTGTTCTGGACGATCCTTGTTCCCGGTCCGTACCCTCGATCCGTCGCCCTTGCGCGTGAAGGAAAGCAGACGCTCCTCGTCGGCTTGGGACTGGTGGGAGTCCTTGGTATCTCAGGTCTCGTGGAGGGTTTCGTGACGCCGTCCAATTTGCCTGCATTAGTCAAGGTGGCCATCGGAGCGATTGTTCTGATCACCTTTATCGCCTGGTACGAAATCGGAGGTCGTGCGCGCTGCGAGGTTCGTCACTCAGTCCAGTACTCTGCCTGATCAGAGTGCTCCAGCCGCTTTGAGCATGAGATATTCATTGGCGATTCGAGCCGGAAGCTCAGATGCGGGCGCATTCACGACACGCACTGCACGCTGTGCGAGTTCGGCTTGATATCCCAACAAATCGAGGTATTCACGTGCGTCAGCAGCTCGAAGATAAGCGTTCCAGACTGCGTCAGGTGAGGTTTCAAGTGCCTCAATGACTGCATTTGCGACGACGACGTGGCAGGTTGCACGCAACGCAACGAGATGGTCGAGATTGACGGTTGTCGGGTCTGTGATCACGATGATCACGGAGGGCCGTTGCTGACGCACTAGTGGTATGAGAAGGCGAAGATCTGTCGCCGCTGCACTTGCCTCAACGTTCGCTAGTGCGGCGCCGACATCGGCCACCGGGTTGTGGGAGTGCTGGGCACTGACGTATGCGCGGATCGCATTGTCTAGCGCGACGACTGTGAGTGCGTCACCTGCTGTGGAGACAAGGGCGCTCATCAGAAGAGCAGTGTCAATGGCCGCATCGAAACGCGGTGAATCGCCAGAGCGCAAGGAGAGTCCTCGTCCGGCGTCGAGAACAACCATGATCTTTCTGTCTCGCTCCGGCAGCCAGGTGCGCACAAGAGTGCGCCCGAGCCGAGCAGTGGAACGCCAGTCAATCGCGCGCACGTCGTCGCCGGCGACGTAATCGCGCAGAGAATCAAACTCAGTGCCTTCGCCGCGGTGGAGCAAAAGTGAGTGGCCGTCGAGCTGGCGCAGTTGCTCCAGGCTTGCGCCAAGAAGACGAGCGGAAGTGAAGGCAGGTAACACGAGAATTGTCCATGCGGTTGGCCGTGTGGATTGTCTACCAGCGAGATGAAGTGGGCCACGGGTGCGTACCGTTATTGCAGAAGACGACAGGGTTCCTCGGCGTGTCGGACACATCGTGGCCTGAGCTAGCGTTGAGGTGCGAGTATCGAAGGAGTGACGCGTGGGAGTAAGACCAGCTGATGGCACCCATGCGTCGCGAAATTCCCCAACGATCCGTGTTCTTGAAGTCACGGTGTATGCCACCTGAGCACATTTCCCTCGCCGTACCGACGCCGGAGCATGACGTTCGATATGTATCTGTGCCGGCGATGGAGCCAAGAGCGCATCCACGACGCATACCAGCGCAAGGAGCAGCAGATATGCCACCACCGCCATCCAAGATGTGCTCATGACGGCCACGATAATACTTCCGCTGGCTGCGAGCACAGCAGGTAATCGCAGATACATCAGCGCGGTACCGCCACGGAAGCCGTGATCTGTGAGATCACGTCGTGTGGGCGAACGCCGTCGAGTTCTGCCTCGGGGCGCAAGACTATTCGGTGGGCGAGGGTCGGGAGTGCAAATCCCTTGACATCGTCGGGCGTGACGTAAGTACGTCCCTGGAGCCACGCCCAACTGCGTGCAGCTGCGAGCAAGGACATTGATCCGCGAGGTGAAGCTCCTGCCATCACCGTCGGGAGAGATCGTGTGGTGTGAACGAGATCCACGATGTAGCCCAGGACTTGCTCGGAGACCTCGACCTGTGACACTTCATCGCGAGCCTGGCGAATATCATCAGCATTTGCCACGGCCGTGATTCCCGCACTGGACAGCTCTGTGGGATCGAAGCGGGCCGCATGACGTGCCAGAACTTCGAATTCGACGTCGCGCGAAGGTAGAGGGAGCTGAATCTTCATCATGAAGCGGTCGATCTGTGCCTCCGGGAGAGGATACGTTCCGGCATGTTCGATGGGGTTTTGAGTGGCAATGACGATGAAGGGATCGGGAAGAAGCTTGATGTGGCCATCCACACTGACGTGGCGTTCAGCCATCGCTTCGAGCAGAGCTGCTTGGGTTTTCGGTGGCGTTCGATTGATTTCGTCGGCGAGGAGGATCGAGGTGAAGACTGGCCCTGGGCGGAAGGTGAACTCGCCAGAGTGAAAGATGAGCGAGCCTGTTAAATCACCTGGCATGAGGTCTGGCGTGAACTGGACACGAGTATGGGGGAGAGCCGTCGCCATCGCGAGCGATCGTGCCAATAATGTTTTCGCAGTTCCCGGCACTCCTTCAAGCAGGACATGACCAGATCCGAGGAGTGCGACAAGTACACCTGTCACAGCATGGTCATTGCCCACCACTGCCTTGGAGATTTCATGGCGAATGGCCACAAATTTTTCGTGTGCTTGGCTCATAGCGCTCCTTCGAGTTCGCGTTGTAGTTCCACTAACTGGCTGTCGGTGGTGATCTGACGTGTGTAGAGAAGTTCGGTGAGTTGCTGAGGATCACGTGCGGTGTGATGCGCCAGCGTTGTGACCACCGTTTCTGGGGTGGCATGTCGGTTAAGCCCCACTGTTTTCGCGACACGTGCAATTGATGCTGCCCGGAGAATGGCTGCTGCATGGCCAGGGTCACGTGAGAGGGAATAGGCCAGTGCTAATCCACGGCGTGATTCACGCGCATCGACGATGGAGGGCAGACGTTCAGGAACGAGGGGGCCAAAGCGCCGTCCGAGGACAACTGCGCCGAAGGCGGCGATTCCTCCAGCTCCAATTAGAGCAGGAATAAGCCACGGATAGGTCAGAGGTTGGTCAGCTTTCGGCGTGGGCGTGTGCCAGACACCTCGTACACTCACCCATATGATGTTGCGGTGAGAGCCAACAATATCCAGACCGAGCGCCGCATTGTGGTGGGTTGCCAGATGTGCATTTGTCAGTAGTGAGCCATCAGCAAGCAAAGTGACGTTGGAACGTTGAGAAATTGCCACGCCGCCGTCGGCAGCAAAAAATCCCGGGCCGGGGATGACTTGGCGAAGAGGGCCGATTGTGCGTGCAGCAAAGTGGGTGTCGGAAGAAGTCGCTGTTGTTGCGTCGATCCAATATGGTGCGACGTCGTAGCCCCAGTTCTTTAAGGAGGCGGTGGTCTCGTCGGAGATAATGACGATATGTGCCTGCGTGTTTTTCACCTGTCTTGCTTGGGCGGGAGTCATCGCTGACGCGACGGACCAGGGGAGAACAAGAGTGGAATCGCGGGACAAGCGAGCCACCGCGTCGGAAATTGAGGTGGTGTAGGAAATTGATGCGCCGTTGTCCTCGAGCAAAGCGCCTAGCGCTCCCGCTCCTTGCGGGCGTACGGCGTCGGGTGCCAAAGCATCCTGATTGGCCGGCCTGGGTGAGAGAAGTAACGCCGCAGTGACGAGGATGAGGATTATCGCGGCAATGATCACGAAATGACGTTTCCTCATGGATGCACCGCCCAAGCAGCACGTGCGAGGTGACGAGCAGCGGCGACGTCCTCATCATGTGCGTGTGCATGTCCATAGGCGATGGCGTTAAAAGTGTTGGCCACTGCGCTGGCGTCAATGGAAGTGGCGCTGGCTGCTGTTGCTACTTCAGTAGCTGTCATGGCTGATGACAGGCGAATGACACCGATTTCATCGAGTCGCGTCATTGCGGCGCGGAAGTAAGTCAATACCTGCAGGTCAGGATCGTTATGTGAATCAGCGGCTTGCAACAGAAGAGCAGCCGTGTCGGCAGGAGGTGACTCAGATGTCAGCAATGCATGTGGGTGCGGTGTCCGGCGCAATGATCGAGCAATGAGAGCGATCACTAACACAGCGACAACAATGGCAACCACAATCCATAGCGGTGACAGCCACGAACCTGTGCCATCGCCGTCGCCAGAAGAAAATTGTTCAAGTAACCAACGCCACCCGCGCGAGAGCCAGCTCTCGCGCGGGTGGTATTTCGATTTGGCGAGCTCCGCCTCCGCGGCGCGCTGCGCGTCGGAAGGATTAATGCTCAGCCGCAACATCAGTTCTCCACGTAAGCAGCCGGAGTAACTGCCTCACGGATGATGCGCATGTTGATGTACAACACCGCCTGAATCGATAGGAAGAAAGGAACGAAGAATGCTGAGAGAATCGCTGAGGAAATGAAACCAACGATCGCGCCAGTCAGCGGCGATGCGCTGTCTGGCGCGAAGGCAGCGGTCAAAATCACGGAGATCAGACCGAACACCACAGCAACCGCGATCACGATGCCAATGATTCCCAGCCCCAAGAGGCACAAGTACCCGGTTGAGCCGCGGGTGAGCTTCCACGAGCGTGCCATAGCGGCGAACACACCCTTGCGCTCGACAACCATGACGGGATAAATCACAAACAGTCGCGCGTAAAGCGGGTAGAGAGCAATGAAAAGGAGCAAAACGAGAGCAAAGACACCCAAGATTGCGCCGATAGCGGTAGCGACCTCATTCGGGTTGGACGAATTGACGCGTGACAGTGCGTTGATCACCGTAGCGAAGAGCAAAAGTCCAACCACGGTGGTCACAACGACTGTGGCGAGAACCTGGAAAATCAAAGCATGGAGCACCGTTTTCCCGGCCCCACGCCCGGCGTCAGCTGCAGCTTCAGAGAAGGAAACTTTGCGTCCGAGAGCGCCTTTGATAGTGGCACGCGTTGATGCACCGGTCATCAGAGCAACCAACGCTGCTCCGATGAAGAGCCCGATGAGGATTGACCACATGCTTGTTCCATCCAATACCTGCGCCATTTCAGGCGTTGTGGTGGCGGCAGGTGATTCATTAAGAAGATAGGAAGCTGCAGAATCAACGACGAGGCCCACAAGCCAAATCAACATGGGTACGCCGATAAGTGCTGCCGGATTAAAACGGATCGTGCGCATCGCGGCGTCGAATGTTTCGCCTACTCCGAGGGGGCGTAGCGGAAAGAGTGACGTCGGAGCGCCCAGAGATTGTGCCGGTTGTTGGCTGTACTGCGGATAGGACTGGCCCATACCTGCGTTTTCCTGCGGTTGGCTGTAGGAACCAAAGGGCGCAGATGGGGTAGGGCCATCTGACTGATACGGATTTTGATCCCAGTGCGGGGTTGAATCTGATTCAAAAGGGTTATTGGATGGGGGCGTTGTCATGGTGGTTCCTTTTATGTCTGGGTGACACATTTTTGACACTATCTGCCACCATCGTAGCGTAGGTACACATATGCATCGCATGTGATCGACGTATTGAGAAACCTCCTGGTGCGGGCTCTATCGTACGTTTGCCCTAGTCGAAGTTCGCGCAAACGTGGATAATGGAAACAGTGATCGAAAGGAGAAGGAATGAGCTTGCGCATCCTCGTCGTTGACGACGATCCGGGTATTTCGGAGATGGTGGCAATTTTGCTGGAGTCTGAGGGATACCAAGCCACGGTGTGTGCAAACGGTGCCCATGTGTTGCCACTTTTCCGGGCAGAGCACCCCGATCTCGTCCTTCTCGATGTGATGTTGCCTGGGCTCGATGGCGTCTCGGTTTGCCGTCAGCTGCGCGAAGAATCTGATGTTCCCATCATCATGATGAGTGCAAAAACCGATTCAGTGGATGTTATCGCTGGTCTCGAAGCAGGAGCTGACGACTACGTCACTAAGCCATTCGAAAACTCTGTTCTTCTTGCACGTGTCAAAGCGCGCCTGCGTCGGCAAGAACCGGAAGCGGATGTTCTCAAAGTTGCCGATCTCACTATTGATCTCAAAGGCCACGAAGTACGGCGGGGAACAGAAGTATTGCATCTGACTCCGCTTGAGTTCGATCTTCTCGCCGTCCTCGCGCGTAAGCCCTTCCAGGTCTTCTCCCGTGAAGAGCTTCTTGAGCAGGTGTGGGGTTATCGCCATAGCGCGGATACGCGACTCGTGAATGTCCATATTCAGCGTCTGCGTGCAAAGGTTGAGAATGATCCTGACGATCCTCAGGTTGTGCTGACAGTCCGTGGCGTTGGGTACCGTGCGGGGGCTGCGGCTCAGTGAGCCCACAATCGTCGAACGCATTCTTCGGCCGCCTCTCGCACCGAATTGCGTCGTTGCGTGAACGCTGGCAATCATCGCTCTCCACTCGAACGATGGTCATCATTGTGGTCGGCGGTATCCTCGGGTTTTTTATTGCTGGTGCAATTGTCGTGAGTCAGATTCGCGGAGCGGTTTTCAATGCTGCTCTGCAGACGAATATTGAGCAATTCTCTGCCGATGCGACGATCGCTCAAGATCGCTTCACGCAAACATCGTCGCCGACGTCGGGGCAGCTCCAGCAGGTGGCAAACAGTGTCGTGTCCTCAATGTACGATCCCACCCGCGGATTGATCGGCTCAGTGCTAGTGCGCTCAAATGGACAAGGTGCTCCATCGGTCCAGATTCTTGAGCCGCAGGTCGCGACCTCAACCCAAATACGGTCGTTGCTTACCTCCGAGCTGCGCTCAAAGACGACGGCCGGGCAGGTGAGCTACATGTCTGTGGCAGTTCCTGGCCAAGAGAGCGAGTCTCCCGGTCTGATTTTGGGCACAGCGCTCAATATTCCGTCTGCCGGCCAGTATGAGCTTTACGCTGCGTATTCATTGTCCTCTCAAGAATCGCTGATCCGTTCAACATTTCGTGTCCTGACCTTCTCTGTCGTGGCATTAATCGTGCTTCTCGCATTTGTGTCGTGGCTGATCATGCGTCTAGTCCTCAGACCTGTCCAAGAAGCATCCGCAAGTGCGCATCAGCTCGCCGAAGGTGAATTTGAAGCGCGGATGGAAGTGCGGGGAACGGATGAACTTGCCCAGTTGGCACGATCGTTCAATCAGATGGCTTCCTCGCTTGAGGATCAGTTCACAAAGATGGAGCGAATGTCGAAAGTCCAGACGGACTTTGTTTCAGCAGTGTCGCACGAGCTACGCTCTCCGGTGACGACGATCCGCATGGCCGGCCAACTGATCTTCGATAAACGAGAAGAACTGTCGCCGGCGTTGCGACGAAGCGCTGAGCTTCAGCACGATCAATTGAAGAATCTGGACATGATGCTGTCCGATTTGTTGGAGATTTCCCGTTACGACGCCGGTGGCACCTCACTTGCCACAAAGCCGACCGACGTCGGCGAACTCGCTCGAACCGTGATCGAACTGGCCGATCCGCTCGCTCAAGATAATGGAGTGGCGGTATCGATCAGCGTGGAGGGAAATCCAGAAGCGGAAATCGAGCCTCGTCGAATCGAACGAATTCTTCGTAACCTTGTTGTCAATGCGCTCGAACATGCTGAAGGAAACCCTGTATCAGTACGGATCGTTGGCAACGATACGGCTGTGGCCGCCGAAGTGATGGACTGGGGAATTGGGCTGGACGAAGAACAAGCAGCGCATGTCTTCGATCGTTTCTGGCGTGCAGATTCCTCGCGTGTGCGCAAAACCGGTGGGACCGGACTCGGCCTGACAATTGCGAAAGAGGACGCCCTGATTCACGGAGGCACGCTTGAAGCAACAGGTGTGATGGGAGTTGGATCGACCTTCCTCCTGACGATCCCTAAGACTCCTCATGCGCCCTTTGTGGCGCCAATTGAGCTGGTAGCGCCGGAACCCCGAACAGCTGACCTCACTGCACTGACGATGCACGATGAGGAGGAACAATGAAAAAGCTCTGTGTGCTCTTGGCCGTTTTTAGCCTAGTTCTCGCTGGGTGTGCAGCATTGCCGACGTCGGGGCCGGTGTACGTGACAGCGAAACCGTCGGCGTCGAACGGCAAGGTGGGCTTTAAGGCACAATCTCCATCCGAAAATGCCACTCCTGAAGAGATCGTTCAAGGGTTTTTAGCTGCCTCTGCCGTGGGATTTTCTAATGACTTTTCGGTTGCGCGTGAGTTCCTGACCCAATCTGTTGCGTCCAAGTGGAATCCGCGCGTCCAAGTACGTATTTACCCCGACGTCGATAATCAATCGTTTTCGCGTGCGAAATCGGGTGCTGTTCGTTTTACTGCGTCGGCTTCTGCCACCTTGGATACCGACGGCGAGTATCAATCTTCCGCTCCCGATTCGACAATCGTCTCCGAATTCTCACTCGTCAAGAATGCGCAGAATCAGTGGCGAATCGCGGCTCTCGATGACGGTGTGATGATGCCCGAATCGCTTTTTTCCTCGATCTTCCGCTCCGTGTCGGTCTACTTCCTGTCCCTGAATTCGGACGCTCTTGTGCCCGTGGTGTACTACTTCCCAGAAGACCGCGCTGCGACCTCGGCTTTATCGGCGCTTCTGTCTGGCCCGCCGTCGTGGTTAGCAGGCGCCGTCAAAAGCGCGCTGCCCAAGGGAACCGCCCTCGCTACTCCGCAAGTCGATGTTGTCGATCAAGTGGCCAGAGTGAGCCTGACAGCCGAGGCTGCGGGCTTGCATGATGCAGAGTTGGGTCTGATGGCGGCGCAGGTCAATGCAACGTTGAAAGGCCTAGGAGGTATTTCTGAGGTTCAGGTGTCCTCCGGTGGTGCTGAGCTCGATATGTCAGCGAGTGCAGATGTACCGGTTTACCCCTATGGTCAATACCCGCTTCTTGGAATGGCAAACAATGAGATCCACGAACGCGGTGTGCGTGATTCAGGCAGTATCGCTTTTGCAGTGGATCCGGCCTTGAAACTGACCCACCTGGCGCAAACCTACGATCCGCATGGGCCAGTGATTGCGCTCGGCAATGGCTCTCACTCCGTCTATTCCATTTCCCAATCGGGAGCAGCTCATTTGCTGATGAACTCACGTTCTTCGCTTGTGGCGCCATCCACAGACCGACGCGGGTACGTATGGAGCGGGGCAATCAAATCTGACGGAAAGATTTTAGCGACTCCTGTGCGGGGAGGCCCGGTGATGTCCTTCGCTGTTTCCGCGCTCGCGGGTACGGAGGTTATCGGTGTGAGAGTGTCGCGTGACGGCACACGCATGATCATTGTGGCGAATGCTTCTGGGACACCGAGTGTTTTTGTGGTGGGAATCTTGCGCGATGCGAACGGCGTACCGCTAGGGTTCGCAGATGCAGCGCAAATGGGCGTGCGTCTGAAGGCAATTTCTGATGTCGCATGGGTTGACGCCTCCACGCTTGTCATGATTGGACTTGAGGCTGGAGCGAATGATCCGGCTCTGTACAGCGTGCCAATCTTTGGGCCAATTCGACGCCTACCGGGCACCTTTATCCCGAAGTCAGTTACTGCTGGTCGCGGACTTGACTCGGTGGTGGTCGAAACTCCCGACGCCTTGCTTGAGTTTGATTCGGGTGCATGGCGCAAAATCACGCCGGTTCTGACGCAACCCGCCTTTCCTGGCTAAGGTGTGGATAACGCAGCGGTGCGTGGGCGTGCTGCCACTAATCTAAGCTGTATGTGGAGATCGTTACTGAACCTCATTTTTCCTTTGTGGTGTGCCGGATGTGGCTGCTGGGATACTGCCTTGTGTAGCCGCTGCCGTGCGGCGTTTTCCTCTCGCTGGATTGAGTGTTCATCTCAAGCACCCTACCTCATGTTGGTCGGCGAGGATGGTGATTACCCAGCATTCATGACCTATTGCCTGGGCGAATATTCAAGTGTGCGACGCCGGGTCATCATTACATGGAAAAACGTCACGAGTGCTCCGCTTGATCGTGCGGTGGCCAGTGTGATCCCTGCAGTGACGCCTTCACTTTTCCCCGACGCCGGGGGTCGAATAAGCGTGATTCCAGCACCGTCGTCCCCAGCGCGCACGAAAAGAGGGATGTTCGTTGCTGGGGTGATTGCATCTGAAGTTGCACGAAACAATGGGTGGAATGAGGCCAATGTATTACGCAAGGCGCAACGCCATTGGCGGGCCGATATTGAGCGACGAATCGATACTCTCCTCGGAAGGCGCAGGCGCGGGCTCCGTATTGAGGAGCGGGCGGCGAAAAAGCGGGCGGTCAGTTGTCAGTCAATCACTGGCGACGTCGTGCTGGTAGACGACGTCCTCACTACAGGAGCAACGCTGGCTGGTGCGGCGCGCGCCGTGGCCGACGCCGGTGGCCGAGTTGTGGGCGCACTCGTTTTGGCAAGTGGAAAAAATCCGCGCAGAGTGTAACGGTTACCACTTTGTGGCCTAGCCCGGTATAATTTTTGTTACCTATAAAGGTCAGTTCAACTACCTAGCGTCGCAATGGTGCAACGCTGAAACGAAGGGGGGTGGTGACAGCTCGTGAACACCGAGCTTAGAGTCCCTAGCGGGTGTTGCCCGCTCAGTTAAATGACCACAAGGAGGTCATCGTGGAATTCGTAGTTAAAGGTCGCAACGCGGACGTTTCGGATCGTTTCCGTACCCATGTAGAAGAGAAGCTTGAAAAGGTTGAGCAGTTTGCTCCGCGCGCACAGCGTGTTGAGGTAGAGATTGCGCATGAATCCAACCCCGCACAAGCAGAAACCTCGGAGCGGGTAGAGATTACTGTTATTGACAAGGGCCCTGTGGTTCGCGCTGAAGCTGCCGCCTCGGATCGTTTGGCAGCTCTCGATTTAGCTTCCACGAAGTTGTTTGAGCGCTTGCGCCGCAAGCATGAGAAGATGAAGGCTCGCCGTCGTCGCTCTGTCGCAAAGGATGAGGTACCCGCGGATCTTCCGCTGGACGATCTCCTGTCGAAGAAACCTCAAGAAGAGCCGGAAACCGAGCGAACGATTCCCACTGAACCGGGCGAAGCAATCGAAACTCAGTTGGGGGATTCGCCGGCGATCGTTCGTCAGAAGCTCTACGAAGCACGTCCGATGAGCATTGAAGAAGCGATTGATGAGATGGAGCTCGTGGGGCATCCGTTCTACATCTTCATTGATGAAGAGACGAAGCAACCATGTGCTGCCTACCGTCGTCGTGGATGGACGTACGGAATTATTCGTCTTGACGCTACCACCGCCGATTTCGGACCGGGCGAAGCATAAAACGCCACAACGATGAATTGACAGGCCACCGGGGCGACACGAATACGTGTCGCCCCGGTCACTTTGTCTGGGGAGACCTTTGGCATTTTCGCTACTATGGAGTGACAAAAATTGTTTGAGTAAAAGAGGTAGTAACGTGAGCGAACGCCCACTCCAGGTGGCAGTGATCGGTGCAGGACCGGCAGGTATCTACGCATCGGATATCTTGGCGAAGTCAGACGTCGATGTCCAGATTGATCTGTACGAAAAGCTTCCGGCACCGTATGGCTTGGTACGTTACGGCGTGGCTCCAGATCATCCGCGTATCAAGACCATCATCAATGCTCTGTACAACGTGCTTCAGCGCGGCGATATCCGCTTTGTTGGCAATGTGGAGATTGGTCGAGATATCACATTCGATGAGCTCCACGAACACTATGACGCTGTGGTGATTGCGACGGGAGCTGACAAGGATCGACCTTTCACTATCCCTGGTGCAGATTTACCCGAAGTTTACGGAGCTGCAGACTTTGTGGCGTGGTATGACGGGCATCCTGATTACCCGCGTACCTGGCCTCTTGAGGCAAAAGAAGTGGCCGTGATTGGGGTGGGGAACGTGGCATTGGACGTTGCTCGCGTGTTGGCAAAGCATGTTGAGGACATGATGGTGACTGAAATTCCTCAAAATGTTGAGGAAGGTCTGCGTGCCTCACAGGTGACGGACGTACACGTCTTTGGACGCCGTGGCCCGGCGCAGGTGAAGTTCACCCCGATGGAATTGCGTGAACTAGGCCAGGTGCCTGACGTCGATATCATCGTGTACCCAGAGGACTTTGAATATGATGAGGGTTCGGAGCAAGCGATGGCATCGAACAAGATGACTTGCCAGCTGACGAATATCCTCACCGATTGGGTCTTCCAGGATCCCGAAGAGCTCACGGCTTCACATCGCATTCATATCCACCTTCTCCAACAGCCTGTTGAAGTGCTCGGTGACAATGGACACGTGAGCGGTATTCGTATGGAGCGTACGCGTCTTCGCGGGGATCAAAGTGTGGAAGGCACGGGCGAATTTATCGATTATCCAGTTCAAGCTGTGTACACAGCCACTGGCTACAAGTCTTCCGCAATTGCCGATGCTCCATTTGACGATGTTGCAGGGATTGTTCCTAATGCAGGTGGACGTGTTCTTCGCGATGGAGAGCCGATTCCGGGAATGTATGCCACGGGTTGGATTAAGCGAGGCCCGGTGGGCTTGATTGGTTCGACCAAGTCCGATGCGAAAGAAACGATCGACAACCTCATCACTGACTACAAGGCAGGCGTTTTCCATGCGACGACGGAGAACGTCGGCTGGGATGCGACGAAGGAAGTCCTGGATGGGCGTGGCGTTCGCTACACATCATGGGCTGGATGGGGACTCTTGGAAGAATTTGAGAAGTCCTTGGGAGCTGCTGTTGGACGTGAGCGCATTAAGGTTGTTCAACGTGAAACGATGACAGCAATCTCGCGTGGCGAAGAGCACGATGGAAAACTGTACTGAGTGAAATTCACGAGCTGAATATTGAGGGGTGAGAGCACACTGCACGGTGCTCTCACCCCTCAATTTCTACCGGTAATTGGTGAACTGAAGCGCGACGTCGAGTTTGGCGCTCTTGAGCAGTGCGATCACTTCTTGGAGTGCATCGCGGGACTTTGAGCTGACGCGGACTTCGTCACCCTGGATCTGTGCCTTGACTCCTTTAGGGCCTTCATCGCGGATCAGTTTGGTGATCTTCTTCGCATTGCCCTGATCGATCCCCTCTTTGAGGGATCCAACGAGACGGAATTCCTTGCCAGAAGCTTTTGGCTCGCCATCGCCGACATCGACCTGCTTGAGTGAAAGTCCACGGCGAATGAGCTTTGACTGAAGCACATCCCACACCGCCAAGACGCGCTCAGGCGAGTTTGCGGTCATCGTGATTGTTTCGCCCGCGAGTGTTACTGAGGCTCCAACGTTCTTAAAGTCGTAGCGCTGCGAGATCTCTTTTGCGGCTTGGTTGACTGCGTTATCAACCTCTTGGCGGTCATATTTCGACACAACGTCGAAGGAAGAATCGGCCATGATGATTCCTTTCGTTCAGGCTCGAGTGTGAGACGAGACAAATTTCTTCCCTCTCAGTTTGACACGTTTGGGCGACGCCCGTTAAGGTATTGACTCGTGCACGACACAGTGCGCAACGGCAGGTTTGCAGAGCGGCCAAATGCATCTGACTGTAAATCAGACGGGTAACCTTCGGGGGTTCGAATCCCTCACCTGCCACAGTCCGGTTCGCCGGATCAAGAGAGTGATGTGGTTCACGAATTACAAAACTCTCTCAGTTGGAAAATAGCGATCAAAGATTGTTACGATTTCCGGCGTTGCCCCGATAGCTCAGTCGGCAGAGCGTCTCCATGGTAAGGAGAAGGTCAAGGGTTCGATTCCCTTTCGGGGCTCCATTCATTTCCCAAGCGAAATGAAGATGCGGCGGGGTAGCTCAGTTGGTCAGAGCGCACGACTCATAATCGTGAGGTCGCGGGTTCAAACCCCGCCCCCGCTACTGCCGGAAAGCAATCCCGCTTCCAGCCAAACCGAACGTGAGGAAAACACCGTGGCTAGCAAGTCAGCAGACGTTCGCCCTAAGATCACCCTCGCATGCGAGGTTTGCAAGGAGCGTAACTACATCACCAAGAAGAACCGCCGCAATACGCCGGATCGTCTTGAGTTGAAGAAGTTCTGCCCCAAGTGCAACGAGTCCACCGCGCATCGCGAGACTCGCTGAATTGAGGCGATGAAAAAAGGCCCGCAGTGCGGGCCTTTTTGCTGTCCATTTTTGGATTTGATGCCTGGTTATTTTTCACGCTCAGGGCAGTGTCGCCTCAGTCGAGTAACATAGCATCTATGTCCTGTGAAGTTTTTCCTGAGCCGCCCAGCGGCGACATCCCAGATTTGATTCCTGCGCAGTCGAACAGAATTGCGCCATCTGCGTCGTCATTGGCGCAGCTGACGACGATTGGTGTCGGCGCGAAAATTGGCCGCTACGTCGAGGCTTTCACACGTGAGGAACTGATCGACGTGATCCGCCAGGCGGACGAGGCTCAGATTCCACTACTCGTGCTCGGTGGAGGGTCGAATATTCTGGCGTCCGATGAGCCCTTTGACGGCATCGTCGTGCGTGATATGCGTGTGGGGTGCGAAACAGTTATGGAAGACGGGTGTGGAGGCGCACAAATGCGTGCCCTCGGCGGTACCCCCTGGGATGACGTCGTACGCTACGCCATTGAACATGAATGGCGTGGTCTCGAAGCGCTGTCTGGAATCCCAGGTGCGGTGGGAGCTGCACCGGTTCAGAACATTGGAGCCTATGGGCAGGAATTATCAGATACTTTTGCGGCTGCCACCACGTATGACCGCCAGACCGGAGAAATTAAGACGCTGTTTCTCAGCGACATGAAATTCGCCTACCGGGACTCTATCTTGAAACAATCGATTCCGCAGTGGGGGTATTCTCCGCGCTGGATTGTTCTCGATGTTCTGTTCCATATGTTGAGAGGATCAATGTCTCTGCCAATCAAATATGGGCAGCTCGCTAGTGCTCTCGGTGTCGATGTCGGCCAAAGTGCTCCCGCATGGCAGGTTCGCGAAACTGTGCTTGCTCTGCGCGCCGGCAAAGGGATGATTCTCAACGATTCCGACCGTGATACGTACTCGTGCGGTTCCTTCTTCACCAACCCCATTCTCAGCGCCGACGCTGCGGCGCAACTTCCCCCCGACGCTCCGCGTTACCCTGCGCCTGAAGGAATGGTGAAAACTTCAGCAGCGTGGCTTATCGACAATGCGGGGTTCCATAAGGGATTCGCAATAGGGGAGAATGCCAGCTTGTCCACAAAGCACACACTCGCACTGACCAATCGAGGCCAGGCGACGGGTGATGACATTCGCGCTTTGGCTCGCCACATTCGCGACGGCGTCCGCCAGACGTACGGGGTCGATTTGCAGCCCGAACCCGTTGTCCTGGGCTCTGGCCTGGACACTATTAATGAAAACTGAAAAGTGAATCATGAGTGCGAGGACGTTCCCACCCCGCACTCATGATTCGCTTTCAAGCCATTGATTGACTTCAGCGATCCATGCTCGCTTATCCGACTGTGAAGCAAGAGATGCTCGAATAGAGCCCTTGGCCAGTTGAGCAATTTGTTCGTCGTTGAGTCCCTGAGCACGTGCGATTTCATACTGGTCAGTCAGGCGTGAGAGGAACAACAGCGGATCGTCTGCGCCGAGCGCAACAGTGGCACCGGCGTCAAGGAGCGTGCGCAATGGAACCTGATCGGACGCGGTATAGACGCCTAGGGACACGTTAGACGCGGGACACACTTCCAACGCGATATCGCGCGAGATAATCTCGTCGAGGAGCCGGGGGTCTTCGACGGAACGTACTCCGTGGCCAAGTCGTGCAGGATGGAGATGGTCAATGACCTGTCGAATATGGTCTGGGCCCAGGAGCTCGCCGCCGTGGGGAACTGAAGCTAAGCCGGCGCGCGCTGCAATCGCGAATGCTTCTTCCCAGTCGGCAGTGTTTCCGCGGCGTTCATCGTTCGACAATCCGAAGCCGATGACTTCGCCGGGGCCGTCACCGGCATACTTAGCAGCCAGACGCGCTAGTGTGCGCCCATCGAGGGGATGCTTCATGCGCGAAGCTGCGACGATCACACCCACCTGGACGCCGGTGGCGTGCCAAGCGTCGATGGCGGCGTCGAGGACGATCTCGAGCGCGGGGGTGAGGCCTCCCACGAATGGTGCATACGACGTGGGATCGATTTGGATTTCGAGACGGCGAGAACCTTCGCGGGCGTCATCCGCAGCTGCTTCGAGGACGATTCGGCGCATCGCAGTTTCTGTGCGAACGACCTTTCGCGCAGCGTCATAGTTGCGCTGGAAACGGAACCATCCACGCTTGTCGGCGGGAACGTAGAGCGCACGATTATCGGTGAGGTTTTCGGGGAGACGGATTCCTTCTTCCGCTGCCATATCAGCGAGCGTCGAGACGCGCATTGAACCAGTGAAGTGCAAATGGAGGTGAGCTTTAGGTAGCAGCGCGAGATTTCTCATGCGGTTCAGTGTAGTGGTGCGTTGAAGCAAGCGCGAAATCTTTCTATAACTAAACATATGACGTCCACCGCGATTGAGAGAGCAGATCTGGCCGCACTAACCGATGAGGCTGCCGGTAGTATGCTCACATTATTTCTGGGGGAAGAATTTGGTCTGACATCGTGGCGTGTACATGCGATTCACCACCGTGTGGGTGGAGGAGTGTCGGTTGGCTATTCTGTACACGGGCATCGTGAGGATGCATACGTCGTCGCGTCGAGCGCACGTGTGGATGAAGCGAGCTTGACTGAGAATGCAGGGCATATTTTCGACTATGAAGGGCGACGTTACTTCGTGTGGCGTTTTCCTTTTGACCCACAACTTCCCGGGCTTGCTTTGGCATGTAAAGCCAGCGCACTGTCAGATTTTCTTGGAACGGACGTCGAAGTGGAATTGCTTGCGTATCGCCCGACGAGACGTGCAGTGGTGAAGGCGACGGGCGAACAGACGTACTTCGTTAAAGTTGTTCCGCGCACGTCAGTGCAGGGCGTCGTCGCGAGGCTCACACTCGCCAGCGAGAGCCTTCCGACGCCGGAGCTTGTGCGGGCCACCGACGACGGCGTCGTCGTGAGTCGTGAAGTCCCAGGCGTACCGTTGAGCCGTTTCCTTGCATCTGACCCAACACCACAGGATATCGATGCAATGTTTGTCAATCTGCGCAGCCTTCTTGATGCGATGTCACATCGTCTTGTGTCCTTGAAGCCACGCAAAGCCTGGGCACAACGAGCTGACGCATATGGGGTTGCAGCGGCGGCAGCTTTTCCTGCGATCAGCGATGACGCTATTGAGCTGGGGAAGGCTATTCGACGTTTCGTTGAGGTGACCGATTATGGGCCAGTAGTGCCGACCCACGGGGATTTTTATGAAGCCAATGTGTTCGTTGATCCAAAGCATTGGCAGATCTCAGGGATTATCGACCTCGATACCTTAGGGCCCGGACATCGTGCCCATGATTGGGGATGTCTTCTGGGGCATATGTCGGTCCTTGAAGATTTGTCTCCTGCGCGTTATCACGGGGTTGCGCGAATTGTGCAGCGCTGGCGTGATCTGGCCGCCCAAGAGGTGGGCCAGGCGGCGCTGGGGGCCAGCGCCGCCGGTGTTGTCTTGTCCCTCGTCGCAGGACCAGCGAAAGCGCGCAAGCGAGGGTGGCAGGGCCACTGCCAGGCTCGCTTCGATATCGCGCGCCAGTGGTTCAGCTACGCACAAGGTGCCAGTGACACTATTTAATCGACGCGAAAAGCGTCACGAGGCGATCAGCCCCCTCAGTGAGAGCCTTATCGGCGAGTGCGTAGGATAAGCGCAGGTGCCCAGGTGCGCCAAATGCCTCGCCCGGAACGAGGGCGACGTCGATCTCTTCGAGGATGAGCTGAGCAAGCTGTGCCGAGGTGTGGGCGATTTTGCCATTGATTTCCTTGCCTAGTGCATGTTCAACGTTGGGGAAAGCGTAAAACGCGCCCGACGGCGTCGGCACTGAAAAGACGTCGATCTGACGGAGCTTGTCCAAAAGTGTGAGACGGCGGCGATTGAAGGCAACCTTCATCTCTTCCACAAACTGTTGGTCAGCTTCCAGAGCTGCGAGGGCTGCACGCTGGGCAATGTTGTTGACATGCGAGGACAGATGCCCCTGAAGAATTCGCGCGCCACGAATGACATCCGCGGGGCCGAACATCCATCCCACACGCCAGCCCGTCATTGCGTACGATTTTGCGACACCATTGACACTAATCAGCCGGTCTGCGATTTCCGGAAGAACGCCCAACAAATAGGACATTTCGCCTTCGTAGACGAGGTTTTCGTAAATTTCGTCCGAGATCACCCACAGGTCTTTCGATATTGCCCACTGACCAATCGCGCGCAGTTCGTCGGCCGTGTACACCGCGCCGGTCGGATTCGACGGCGAACACATGAGCAGGGTTGTGGTTGCTGGCGTGTAGGCGGCTTCAAGTTGTTCCACTGTCACTTTGTAGCCAGCTTCGGCTGGTGCGAATACCTCGATCGGGGTGCCACCGGCCAGACGGATCGCTTCAGGGTAGGTTGTCCAGTAAGGAGCTGGGAGGAGAACGTCGTCACCGGGGGAGACGGTCGCCATAAACGCTTGATAGACCGCTTGTTTTCCACCATTAGTGACAATGACATTGTTGGGGTTTACTGAAGTCCCTGAGTCACGCCTTGCCTTGACGCAGATCGCTTCGCGCAGCTCAAGTAGGCCCGCAGCCGCCGTGTAGTGGTGATTTTTGGGATCTTTGGCAGCTTCAACCGCAGCATCCACGATAAAGGGCGCGGTTGGGAAGTCTGGTTCGCCTGCACCAAAGCCGA
Source organism: Arcanobacterium canis (assembly GCF_029625435.1). Taxonomy (GTDB): domain Bacteria; phylum Actinomycetota; class Actinomycetes; order Actinomycetales; family Actinomycetaceae; genus Arcanobacterium; species Arcanobacterium canis. The sequence goes on from NZ_CP121208.1 coordinate 451,785, forward strand.
TGATGGGGCGGCCCGCAGCTGCAAGTTCCTTTGCCCGCAAATCGACAGCGAGCGTTGCGGAAGGCTGGAGTGAGGAGACGTGTGTAGATAGACGCATGGTTCAATCGTGGCACTTTTGCCTGTCGTTGGCCAAGTTTGTTGCTACGCCGGCAACAGCTGACGACGTCGGTACATTGGGTAACGTCGGGCCGGAGATTCAGTGGAGGTGAGCCGGCCCGTCGTGGTGTGGATAACACTGACAAATTCTGTCTGATCTGGAAATTGTTGTCAGCGCCCGCTATGCTTGATCGAGCAAACATTGGCTTTGTGACGTATTTTTTGCGATAATACTCAAGGCTTGTGTCAATAGGGTAGTGGCGCAATTGGTAGCGCACCGGTCTCCAAAACCGGCGGTTGTGGGTTCGAGTCCCTCCTGCCCTGCTAGAAAGCGGCCCATTTGGGCCGTTTCTTATATCAACCGAAAGGATCAACCGTGAACGAAGCTCGTAGCTCTGCTGTTAAGGAAGGCTTCTTCGCTCGCATCATCACCTTCTTCAAGGAAGTGATCGCTGAGTTCAAGAAGGTACAGCGCCCAACACGTGAAGAGCTGTGGAAGATGTTCGTCACGGTCGTGATATTCGTGACCATCATCATGGTGTTCGTGACCGCGATCGATCTGGTCTTCAACCAGTCCATGTTCTGGATCTTCGGTTAAATTCAGGCCAAAGTGAGGAAGCTTATATGAGTGAAGAGAATGTGAATCCGCTGTTCTCCGAAGCGCAAGCGACACCAGAAGTCGTGGCCGAGGAAACGACGCACGAGGTCGTCTCTACCCCTGAAACCGAGGTTGAGGTCGCACAAGAGCCTGAGGTTCCGGTCAAGGAAGATGTTCGCGAAGGCGTCGTCACCGAAGAAATGGTCCGTGATCAGATTAGAGGTCTGCCTGGACGCTGGTACGTGCTCCACACCTATGCAGGTTACGAGAAGCGCGTGAAGCAGTCGCTTGAAACCCGTATGCATTCGATGAATATGGAAGATTATATCTTCCAGGTCGAAGTGCCGATGGAAGAGGTGTACGAAGTGAAGAAGGGCCAGCAGAAGCTGGTCTCGCGCGTTCGTATGCCTGGTTACGCCGTTGTTCGTATGGATCTCACTGATGATTCATGGCGAGTGGTTCAGTCCACTAATGGTGTGACCGGTTTTGTGGGTAACGGCCGTGATCCGGTCGCTCTGTCGCTCGAAGAAGCCGTGCAGTTGCTCACGCCTGTTGTTGAGCAGCAGGTTGCTGCAGAGGCTATAGCGGCTGGAAAGCCAGTACTTTCCGGCACTCCGGAGTATGAGGTCGAATACGAGGTCGGCGAAGTCGTCACCTTGACCACCGAGCCTTGGGTCGGAATGCCCGCTACAATTTCTCAGGTTGATCCGGTGAACCGCAGGCTCACCGTTCTCATGACACTTGTCGGCCAGGAAACCCCGGTCGATTTGTCCTTCGGCCAGATCAAGAAGATGGACTAACCCGCTTCTCGATTCGAAGGAAAACCGCCATTATTGCCATATGGCGGAAACTAACAGTTAGGATCAAACATGCCACCGAAGAAGAAGGTTGCCGGACTGATCAAGCTTCAGATCGAAGCTGGAGCTGCTTCACCGGCGCCGCCGATTGGCCCGGCTCTGGGTCAGCACGGCGTGAACATCATGGAGTTCGTCAATGCGTACAACGCTGCGACGGAATCGATGCGCGGAAACATCATCCCGGTTGAGATCACCGTTTATGAGGACCGCTCGTTCGACTTCATCACCAAGACACCGCCGGCCTCAGGTCTCATCAAGAAGGCAGCTGGCATCAAGTCGGGTTCGGCTACTCCGCACACTGTGAAGGTCGCGCACCTCACCGCGGATCAGCTTCGTGAAATCGCGAAGACCAAGATGCCGGATCTCAACGCTAACGACATCGACAACGCTGCTCGCATCATTGCTGGCACCGCTCGTTCGATGGGCGTTACCACCGACGAAATCTGATAGCCAGCAACATCTGGCACGTGGTAGGGCCCTGAGCTGGTCCGTTCCCCCACAGCTGCTAAGAAGGAGACAAGCAGAATGGCAAAGCGCTCAAAGAATTACCGTAAGGCGGCCGAGCTGATTCAGTCCGGCGAGCTTTACTCGCCGAGCGAGGCGTTTGACCTCGCGAAGAAGACTTCGGTAACGAAGTTCGCCTCCACCGTTGAGGTGATGTTCCGTCTGAACGTTGATCCACGTAAGGCCGATCAGCTCGTTCGTGGCACCGTTTCCCTCCCGCACGGCACCGGCAAGACCGCCAAGGTCGTTGTCTTTGCTGTTGGCGAGAAGGCACAGGCTGCTCTCGAAGCTGGCGCCGACGTCGTTGGTGATGACGATCTGATTGCGAAGGTCGCCGATGGCTGGACCGACTTCGACGCCGCCGTTGCAACCCCCGATATGATGGGCAAGGTTGGTCGCCTGGGTCGTGTGCTCGGTCCGCGTAACCTCATGCCAAACCCGAAGACCGGCACCGTGACCATGGATGTGGCGAAGGCGGTCAAGGACATCAAGGGTGGTCGTATCGAGTTCCGCGTTGACAAGCACGGTAACCTCGCGTTCATCGTGGGCAACACCGACTTCGAGCTTGATCAGCTGATCGAGAACTACAACGCTGCTGCTGATGAGATCTTGCGCCTGAAGCCTGCTTCGGCAAAGGGACGCTACATCACCAAGGCAACCGTGTCAACGACGATGGGTCCGGGTATCCCGTTGGATGCCACCAAGACTCGCACCGAAGCCTGATTTTCGAAGATGGGTTAAAGCAATGGGCCTCGCACCGATGGTGTGAGACCCATTGCTTTACAATTGTGTGGAGAAAATTTGAGGGAGGCGCCATGAATCGACCGTTCGTAATCGGAATTGCAGGCGGAACAGGAAGCGGTAAAACGACGCTGACAAATGCGATAGCACATCGCTATCAAGGCAAAACGGCCGTGGTATACCACGATAATTATTACAAGGCCCATGATGATCTTGATTATGAGCACCGTGCTGCGCTGAATTATGACTCCCCAGACGCATTTGATAATGACCTCATGATTGCAGATCTGCGTGCGCTAGTATCCGGCAGCGCTATCGAGTCTCCAGTCTATGATTACGCCGCTCATAATCGCTCTGCTGATACGATGCATGTTGAGCCTGCACCCGTGATTTTGGTGGAAGGTATCCTCATCTTCCACGATCTGCGCATGTGCGATTTGTTCGATGTGAAAATCTTCGTGGACACTGACGCAGACGTCAGAATCATGCGCCGAATCAAGCGCGATGTACTTGAGCGTGGGCGTTCCATTGAATCAGTGGAAGCTCAGTATTTGACAACGGTGAAACCGATGCATGAACTCTATGTTGAACCGTCGAAGCGTCGCGCTGACCTCATTATTCCCGAGGGAGGCCAGAACCTCGTAGCGCTCGATATGCTTTTTCACCGCATCGCTCATGAGCTGGGAGTGGAACCGCGCTGACTAAGGCAAGCTCTGTGCCGTCATGTCAGCCCCTAACCATATCGATCACTCGTCTTTAATATGAAATCTGTCGATTCGTCGCACTCCGTCGTCGTGGCGTGTGCCACGAAACGAAACTCGCGCTAGACATGCTCGACGGTGATCGGTACGCTAAAGAACGCCCAAGACCGCAGGTCCCACTTCGGGATAAATACGAAACGTAGCCAGCGCAGGTGAGAATTCAATACTTCCTTTATTTGCTGGGAAGAGTTTGGCCTCGCACCTGTTTGTGCGAGGTTTTTTATTTGCTCTGCGGCGTACAACGGAAGGAGGTCCCATGGCACGGACCGATAAGTCTGCAGCGATTGCAGAGCTCAAGGATCTGTTCCAGAACTCTGCAGCCGTTCTCGTCACCGAGTACCGCGGACTGACTGTGGAGCAGATGAAGAAGCTTCGTCGCGCTCTTGGTCAGGAAGCACATTACACGGTTGCGAAGAACACCCTCGCTCGCATCGCGGCTAAGGAAGCTGGCGTCGAAGGACTCGACGACTACCTCAAGGGCCCCGTTGCACTTGCATTCGTTTCCGGTGACATCGCTTCCGCAGCTAAGGCTATTAAGAACTTCTCTAAGGAGCACGATGCCCTGATCACCAAGGGTGGCGTTCTCGAAGGCAATGTTCTCGATGCCGAAGGTGTCAAGAAGCTCGCCGATCTCGAATCTCGCGAGGTTCTGCTTGGAAAGACCGCTGGCGTCCTCAAGGCGTCGCTCTACCAGGCTGCTTACATGTTCACCGCGCCGCTGGTCAAGACAGTGCGCACCGTGGACGCCCTGCGCGCGAAGCAGGAAGAAGCTGCCTGATCGGCAGCGTAAAACCAATAGTTATCTGCCTCGCAAGTAGGCAAAAGGAAGGAAGGCCATCATGGCTAAGCTCACTGCTGAAGAGCTCATCGAAGCTTTCAAGGAGCTCACACTTGTTGAGCTCTCGGACTTCGTGAAGAAGTTCGAAGAAGAATTTGACGTTGAGGCTGCTGCTCCGGTTGCTGCCGTTGCTGCTGCTCCGGCTGCTGGCGGCGAAGCCGCTGCTGCCGAAGAGAAGGATGAGTTTGACGTTGTCATCGCATCCGCAGGCGACAAGAAGATCCAGGTCATCAAGGAGGTGCGCGCTCTTACCTCCCTCGGTCTGAAGGAAGCAAAGGAGCTCGTTGACTCCGCTCCTAAGGCTGTTCTCGAAGGTGTTAACAAGGAGACCGCCGAGAAGGCTAAGGAAGCTCTCGAGGGTGCCGGAGCCACCATCGAGCTCAAGTGATTGACGCGGCGTAGCCGCTATTCGCTTCAGGAACGCTCCAGCATGAGCTGGGGCGTTCCTTTGTTTTCCACGTTTGCCCGAATGGGGCAGCAGGGTGTACGCCGTGACCACCGACGTCGGGCGGCGGGTCGGGTTGCGAAGACAGGCAGTTCGTGGGAAAGTCATACCCGAGGTTTTCCTCAGTTACATTCTGTGCAATCGATGAAACCGTCGCCAGCACCGGTGGCGGATCTTCGAGGATTGTTCAGACATTATGGTGTCGTGACCCTCTCCACATGGGTGAGGGCTGGACTTGTGTATCCTCAACGTGTAAATTTGAAACTTGCCGTGGCATCTTTGTGCCCAAAATTGAACGTTACACGTCTGATTGGCCGTAAAGCCCGCGGTTTTTAGCCTTACCGGATCAAGGGAAGGAAGCCCCTTTGGCTGCTTCGAGCACCTCTAAGCCTACTGTTGTTGACGGCCGCCTCGCTGCTGACCGCGTCTCGTTTGCAAAGATTCACGAGCCTCTCGCCGTGCCGGATTTGCTGGGTCTGCAGACCTCCAGCTACCGCTGGCTGATCGGCGCCCCCGAATGGCGTGAGAACGCCCAACCGGGGGAGAAGTCGGGTCTTGAAGAGATTTTTGAAGAAGTCTCCCCGATTGAGAACACTGCCCAAACCATGGGCCTCGTCCTTTCCAACCCGCATCTTGAGGAAGAAAAAGCCTCGATGGCGGAGTGCAAGGAAAAGGATCTGACATACTCGGCGGCTCTGTACGTGACTGCTGAATTCCAGAACTACGAGACTGGCGAGATCAAGTCCCAGACCACCTTTATTGGTGATTTCCCGTTGATGACACCGCAAGGAACCTTCATCATCAACGGCACCGAGCGCGTTGTGGTTTCCCAGCTCGTTCGTTCGCCGGGCGTGTACTTCGAAACCGCTGCTGACAAAACCTCCGACAAGCTGATCTACTCAACCAAGATCATCCCGTCGCGTGGTGCATGGCTTGAGTTTGAAATCGACAAACGCGATTCCGTTGGCGTGCGTGTGGACCGCAAGCGTAAGCAGTCGGTCACGGTCTTCCTCAAGGCAATCGGTATGTCGGAGTCGGAGATCCGTGAGGAATTTGCTGATTACCCGGTTCTCATCGATACCCTTGAGAAGGACACCGTCCACACCCAAGAAGAGGCTCTGACGGACCTGTACCGCAAGCTTCGCCCGGGCGAGCCGCCGACGGCGGAAGCGGGCCGTTCCCTCCTGCGCAACTTCTACTTCAACCCCAAGCGTTACGATCTCGCTAAGGTTGGCCGCTACAAGGTCAACACCAAGCTCGGTCTGGACACAGCCGCAACTGAGCGCCAGCTCACAATTGCCGATATCACAGCTACGATCCGTTACCTCCTTGCGCTTCACGCGGGCGAGGCTGAGACCGTCACTGCCGAAGGTGCTACCGCTGTCCCCGTTGAGAACGACGATATCGACCACTTCGGTAACCGCCGTATCCGCGCTGTGGGTGAATTGATCCAGAACCAGGTCCGTACCGGTTTGTCACGTCTGGACCGCATGGTTCGTGAGCGCATGACCACCCAGGAAGCGGAAGCGATCACCCCGTCGTCGCTGATCAACATTCGCCCGATAGTTGCCGCGATCAAGGAGTTCTTCGGTACCTCGCAGCTGTCGCAGTTCATGGATCAGAACAACCCGCTGGCTGGTCTGACTCACAAGCGTCGTCTGTCTGCTCTGGGCCCGGGCGGCTTGTCCCGTGACCGCGCCTCGATGGAAGTTCGAGACGTTCACCCGTCTCACTACGGCCGTATGTGCCCCATTGAGACACCAGAAGGCCCGAACATTGGTCTGATTGGCTCGCTCGCATCTTACGGTCGTGTCAATTCCTTCGGCTTTATCGAGACCCCGTACCGCAAGGTAATCGATGGCAAGGTGACCAATGAGATTGAATACCTCAACGCTACCGATGAAGATCGCTACGCCATCGCTCAGGCATCAGCTCCGCTGAACGCTGACGGCTCCTTCCGTGATGAAGAAGTCCTCGTGCGTCTGCCTGGTGGCGAGCCAGCGCTGATCGAAGCTCATGAAGTGGGCTATATGGACGTGTCTGCACGTCAGATGGTGTCCGTCGGTACGGCATCGATTCCGTTCCTTGAGCACGACGATGCTAACCGAGCTCTCATGGGTGCGAACATGCAGCGACAGGCTGTGCCGCTGCTTCGCCCGACTGCTCCGCTCGTGGGTACTGGCGTCGAGATCCGCACCGCCGTCGATTCCGGCGACGTCACCGTGGCACTCGCACCAGGCATTGTCACTGAAGTCTCTGCTGACGCTGTTCACGTGGAAGAAGATTCCGGGAAGCACCGCGTGTACCGACTGGCAAAGTTCGAGCGTTCCAACCCAGGTAACTGCACCAACCAGAAGGTGGCAGTAAACGAGGGTGACCGCCTCGAAAAGGGCTCGCTCATTGCTGACGGTCCGGCGACCGACGGTGGCGAACTTGCTCTTGGTCAGAACCTCCTCGTGGCTTTCATGGCATGGAATGGCTACAACTACGAGGACGCGATCATCCTGTCCCAACGTGTTCAGTCCGAAGATATCCTCACCTCGATTCATATCGAGGAGCATGAGGTTGATGCTCGTGACACCAAGCTTGGACCGGAAGAGATTACCCGCGATATCCCGAACGTTTCGGAAGATACCCTGGCGAATCTCGACGAGCGTGGCATTATCCGTATCGGCGCTGAAGTCAAGGCTGGAGACATCCTCGTCGGCAAGATCACGCCAAAGGGTGAGACTGAGCTGACTTCTGAAGAGCGACTGCTTCGCGCAATCTTTGGCGAGAAGGCGAAGGAAGTGCGCGACACCTCGATGCGCGTTCCCCATGGTGAGTGGGGTATCGTCATTGGCGTTCACGAGTTCTCCGCTGAGAACCACGACGAACTTGCAGCTGACGTTCGCCAGTCCGTACGCGTGCTGATTGCTCAGCGACGCAAGATCGTCATTGGCGACAAGATGGCAGGACGTCACGGTAACAAGGGTGTTGTTTCGCGTATTCTTCCTCTCGAAGATATGCCGTTCCTTGAGGATGGAACGCCTGTTGACGTCGTTCTGAACCCGCTGGGCGTGCCGAGCCGTATGAACCTCGGCCAGGTCTTCGAGCTCCATCTTGGTTGGATCGCTAAGCAGGGTTGGGATGCAACCGAAGCGCGCGCCAATGGTGAAGAGTGGGCAAACCGCATTCCAGAGGAAGCTGTGATCGGTCACCCGAACCGTCTCGTCTCCACTCCGGTATTCGACGGTGTCCGCCATGATGAGCTTTCGGGCCTCCTGGCCAACACCCTCCCGAACCGCGACGGTGATCGTATGGTCGATGGTTCTGGTAAGGCTCGTCTGTTTGACGGCCGTACCGGTGAGCCGTTCCCTGAGCGCGTCTCGGTAGGCTACATGTACATGCTCAAGCTCCACCACCTGGTGGACGACAAGATCCACGCTCGTTCCACGGGCCCGTACTCGATGGTGACCCAGCAGCCACTGGGTGGTAAGGCACAGTTCGGTGGACAGCGTTTCGGCGAGATGGAGGTGTGGGCGCTCGAAGCATACGGCGCTGCACACACCCTTCAGGAAATGCTGACCATCAAGTCCGACGATACGGTTGGCCGCGTCAAAGTGTACGAGGCAATCGTGAAGGGCGACAACGTGCCCGAGCCGGGTATCCCGGAGTCCTTCAAGGTTTTGGTACAGGAAATGCGTTCGCTGTGCCTCAACGTTGAAGCTCTCGATGCCGCAGGCAATCCGATCAATCTGCAGGATTCGGACGAGGATGCGTTCCGTGCCCCGCAGTCGGCTAGAATCTCTACAGGTCTCGAAGGCCTGACCACGGGTGCGGATTTCTGATCCCACTGAAAACTTGTTGCGGGCGGGCCGCGCCGCTCGCCCGCAACGAGTGAACTGATATCAGGCGTAAAAATTGAGGAAGTAGGAATCTTGCTCGACGTTAATCTGTTCGATCAGCTTCATATTGCTCTTGCGACGTCGGAAGACATTCGCAAGTGGTCGCACGGCACAGTGACCAAGCCGGAGACCATCAACTACCGCACCCTCAAGCCAGAGAAAGACGGCTTGTTCGGTGAGCAAATCTTTGGCCCGACCCGTGATTGGGAGTGTGCTTGTGGTAAGTACAAGCGCCCCCGTTACAAGGGCATCGTCTGTGAGCGCTGTGGCGTGGAAGTTACTCGCTCCAAGGTGCGCCGTGAGCGCATGGGCCACATTGAACTTGCTGCTCCTGTGACTCACATTTGGTACTTCAAGGGCGTTCCGTCGCGCCTTGGCTATCTCATGGATATCGCTCCGAAGGATCTGGAAAAGGTCATCTACTTCGCCGCCTACATGGTGACAGACGTAGACGAGGAGCGTCGTCATAACGACCTTCCATCGCTCACGGCCGAGTACGAGCTTGAGCGCGAAAACATCATCAAGGATCGCGACGCTGCTGTTGAGCGAGCACTCAAGGCTGAAGAGGCGGCTCTTGCTGAGGCTGAAGCCGCCGACGCCGATGCTGCAACTCGCGCCAAGATCAAGCGTAATGCTGAATCCGACACGCGCCGTGTGCGCCGTCAGTACGAAGAAGACCTTGCCCGTCTGGAGTCGGTGTGGGATAAGTTCACCAAACTCAAGGTCGGTGATCTTGAAGGCGATGAAGAGTCCTACCGTGAAATGAACCTTCGGTGGGGCGACTACTTTGAAGCTTCGCGTGGTGCAGAAGCCGTACAGAAGCGTCTGAAGAACTTCGATCTCCAGGCTGAGCACGATCTTCTTGTTGAGCAGATCGAGACTGGTACTGCCCAGCGCAAGACTCGCGCACTGAAGCGAATCAAGGTTGTCAACGCGTTCCTTCACTCGGGTATCGCTCCTGAGTCCATGGTTCTCGATGCGATTCCGGTGATTCCGCCGGATCTGCGCCCGATGGTTCAGCTCGATGGTGGCCGCTTTGCGACTTCGGATCTCAACGATCTTTACCGCCGCGTGATCAACCGCAACAACCGTCTCCAGCGTATGCTCGATCTCAATGCGCCGGAAATCATGGTGAATAACGAAAAGCGTATGCTTCAGGAAGCTGTCGATGCGCTCTTCGATAACGGCCGCCGTGGCCGCCCTGTTCAGGGTGCGGGTAACCGTCCACTGAAGTCGCTGTCCGACATGCTCAAGGGTAAGCAAGGTCGTTTCCGTCAGAACCTTCTGGGTAAGCGCGTGGACTACTCGGGCCGTTCGGTTATCGTCGTGGGCCCGACCCTCAAGCTTCACCAATGTGGTCTTCCAAAGACCATGGCTCTGGAGCTGTTCAAGCCGTTCGTTCAGAAGCGTCTTGTGGATCTCGAACTTGCGAAGAACATCAAGGCAGCAAAGCGCCTGATCGATCGTCAGCGCGACGAAGTCTTCGACGTGCTCGAAGAGGTCATTAAGGAGCATCCGGTCCTGCTCAACCGTGCGCCAACGCTGCACCGCCTGGGTATCCAGGCCTTCGAGCCACAGCTGATTGAAGGTAAGGCAATCCGTCTCCACCCGCTCGTGTGTTCCGCGTTTAACGCTGACTTCGACGGCGATCAGATGGCTGTTCACCTTCCGCTGTCTGTTGAGGCGCAGGCTGAAGCTCGTATCCTTATGCTTTCGGCTAACAACATTCTCAAGCCATCCGATGGTCGCCCGGTCACCGTTCCAGCTCAGGACATGATTATTGGTCTATACCACTTGACGATGCTCCGACCAGGAGCCGTAGGTGAAGGCCACTACTTCACGTCCATGGCCGAGGCTGAGATGGCCAAGGATTTGGGCAAGCTCAATCTCGAGGCTGAGTGCTACATTCGCTTCCATGCCGGTGACATCACCTTGCCGCGTGACTGGGAAGCTCCGGAAGGTTACGAAGAGGGCGACGACATCATCCTCAAGACCTCGCTCGGCCGCGCTCTGTTCAACGAAGCGCTCCCGACCACGTTCCCGTATGTCAACAAGGTCGTCAACAAGAAGGTTCTCGGCTCGCTCGTGAACGAGCTCGCTGAGCGTTATCCGAAGGTTGACGTCGGTGCGTCGCTTGACGCACTGAAGAACACCGGTTACTACTGGGGCGGTCGTTCCGGCGTCACCATCGCCGTGTCTGACGTTGCAACTCCGCCGAACAAGGCAGAGATCCTGGAGAAGGCTGAAGCTCGCGCTGCAAAGATTGAGCAGGACTTCCAGGAAGGTAACATCCGCGATTCGGATCGCCGTCGTGACCTGGTGAGCCTGTGGACCGAAGTGACCGATACAGTTGCTGACGAAATGCGCGCCCACTTTGACGACTTCAACAACATCAACCAGATGGTGTCCTCGGGTGCTCGTGGTAACTGGATGCAGATTCGCCAGGTGGCTGGTATGCGCGGTCTCGTGGCTGACCCGAAGGGCGAAATTATTCCTCGCCCGATTAAGTCGAACTACTACGAGGGCCTGTCCGCTCTTGAGTACTTTACGGCTACGCACGGTGCTCGTAAGGGCCTGGCCGATACCGCTCTACGTACTGCTGACTCGGGTTACCTCACCCGTCGTCTGGTTGACGTCGCTCAGGACGTCATCGTCCGCGAGGCAGACTGTGGCACACGCCGCGGCTTGACCAAGTCGATCGTCGAAATCGACGCTGATCGTCACGAAATTCGTTTGGTGAACGGTCAGCGTGTGACAGAAAAGGAAGTTTCCGCTGCTGATTGGGCAGCTGGAGAAGTCTTGCCACACGAGGAAATCGACACCTCGGTTTACGCTCGTACCCTTGCGAAGGATGCGATCGATGCTGAGGGCAACGTTGTGATCGCTGCCGGTACCGATATTGGTGACGTTGCGCTGGAGAAGATGCTCGCAGCAGGAATCAAGGAGATTTCGGTTCGTTCCGTTCTCACCTGTGATTCGCGCGTGGGTACTTGCGCAATGTGCTACGGCCGCTCGCTGGCAACCGGCAAGCTGGTTGATATCGGTGAAGCCGTCGGTATCGTCTCGGCACAGTCGATTGGCGAGCCTGGTACTCAGCTGACGATGCGTACCTTCCACACCGGTGGTGCGGCATCGGCAGAGGACATTACCCAGGGTCTTCCGCGTGTTCAGGAGCTTTTCGAAGCCCGTACACCAAAGGGTGAGGCACCGATCGTTGAGGCGGCTGGCAAGCTGGAGATTGAGGATCTGGAGCGTTCGCGTCGCCTGATCATCAAGCGCGACGACGGCGACGAGGACATCACGTACCTTGTGGCGAAGCGCGCTAAGCTTCTCGTTCCTGAAGGATCGCACGTCGAAGTTGGGCAGCAGCTTGTTGAGGGTTCGGTTGATCCGAAGAAAGTTCTGCGCATCTCTGGTCGTCGTACGGCACAGCTTCACCTCGTTTCCGAGGTTCAGCACGTGTACCGCTCGCAGGGTGTGGAGATTCACGACAAGCACATCGAGGTGATCGTTCGCCAGATGCTACGCCGTGTCACGGTTCTCGACTCAGGCGAATCGACGCTTCTGCCAGGTGAGCTCGTTGACGTCTCCGTCTTCGAAGACGCCAACCGTGCAACCTTGGCGAACGGCGGAAAGCCAGCTTCGGGCCGTCCAGAGCTTATGGGTATTACCAAGGCTTCGCTCGCTACTGACTCGTGGTTGTCGGCTGCATCGTTCCAGGAGACCACGAAGGTTCTGACTGAAGCAGCGCTGAACTCCAAGTCTGATCCGCTCGCGGGTCTGAAGGAGAACGTCATCCTCGGTAAGCTCATCCCGGCTGGTACCGGTCTGGAGATGCTACGCCACGCCACGGTTGAGCCCACACCTGAAGCGCGCTCGGAGTATGAGTCGGTGAATTCCTTCGTTGGAAATTCCGGTGAGTACGACGATCTTTACGGTTACTCATCGATGGATTTTGACTCCGGCCTCGGCTACGGATTCAACAACTTCTGATATCACCTGTATGGAGAGAGCCCCACGAAAGTGGGGCTCTCTCCATACACCATGTAGGTAAAATATTGTGTTAGCATCTTCGAAATCGGAGACACAAAACGTCTATTCCTCAGGGAGGCTTGTTGGAGTATCTGCGACACGGGTGTCTGCGGAGATTAAACAAACTAACTTTCATACGGGTGCGCGTTTTGAGCTGACAAATAAGGATAAACGGATTTGCCAAGATGTGAAATGGTCATGGGATCGGTGCAGTAAGCTGTTAACGGTGACACGATAATCTGAGCGAGAGGCGATGCTCCATGATCGTGAGAGAAGGCAAGAACCTCCGATTTTCCTATGGCTCCCGTGAAGTCTTTTCTGATTTAAATATTGAACTTCCACGAGGGTTAACTGGACTGGTTGGACCCAATGGGGCAGGCAAAACCACTGTTTTGCGCATCTTAGCTGGCATCATAAAGCCGTCATCAGGGTATGTGATGCACGACGGAGAGAAAATTCTCTCGGCTCGTTCGCGGTCAGTTCTCCGTCAGAAAACTGGATATCTCCCACAAAATCCGACGTGGACGTCGTTGACTTCTGTTGGAGACTTTGTCGAGTATTGTTTTCGGATGAATGGCGGTCGCAACGAAGTAAGCCGCGCAGTCACTCTCGCTCTCGAAGCCACGAATGTGTACCAATTGAGAGATCGTAAGATCGGTCAGCTTTCTGGGGGAGAGCGCCGCCGAGTGTATCTTGCAGGAGCGATTGTTCACAGTCCTGAAGTCATTATTCTTGATGAGCCCACAGTGGGTTTAGACCCTGAGCAACGTATCCATTTCCGACAGATGGTGGAAGACCTTGCCACTGAGAGTACGGTTTTACTTTCAACCCATATCATTGAAGACCTCAGCGGAATAGCTCACGCAATCAGCGTATTAAACGAGGGCAAAGTGATCTGGAATGGCACTGTTGACGCTCTGCGTTCATATGGTGAGGGAGCGAACGGGATGTCCGATTTGGAAGCGGGGTATCTGTATGTCTTGGGCCATTAAACATCTTTGGTTTGTTCTAGCGCTCGGCATCACTGCCGCTCTGACACTCCTGTCCTATTTTCTTTCATATTCGCAAACCCATATCTCCTATATATGGGAGATTGACTCAGCGTTATCGGTAACCACTATTGTCGCTCCTGTCTTAGCGGGGCTCGCTGCGGTGCGGTCATGGGTGCAACAATCACGAGCAGAAATCGTATCGAGTTTTCCTGCACGAGGTCAGTTTCTCGCATACGTTGCCGATCCCATCGCGATGTCTGGTGGAGCTATCTTTGGCTTAGCATTAGCATCTGCAGTTGTTACTGCGATCAGCTTGGCGCACGGTAACGCTTTTGCATGGTTAGCACTTGCTCCTCTACCCGTGGCAATCGCACATATCATCGCGATGATCTTTTTGGGGGCAGGATTGGGGTATATTTTTCCCTATTTGCTCACCGGACCGCTTGTTGTTATTGCGCTTTATGTTGCGACTGCCTTCGATGTCGGAGGCTTATCGGTTGCGGGAGATTATGCGGGTGCATCGGTCGAATGGTTGGGGCAGATGCAATATTCGACACGTGCGTTACTTTTCCTCCTTGTATCATTTCTTGCTTTCATTATCGGTGGGCTCGCGGTACTCACGGCGAATGCATACAAGAATATGACGCTTTCGGCGATAGGCATTGTTCTGTTCGTCATGGCTTTCTCTTCGCTATCCCTTCAACGTGATATCCCCCTATGGGAGAGTCGTCCATTCGTATCATGCGCTAACGTAGGCCACTCGGATATCAGTATTTGTGTTCCAACCGAACAAAAGCATACGTTGGTTCATATCACTCGAAAGCTTGAAATACCGGTGAATCGCCTTGTGGAGTTAGATCCAAGTGTGCGAGGGACGAAAGTGACAATACCGGGATCCGTTGGCTTTGGAGACATCCTCACTCCGTCTTCCTTGGACGTTGCGACTGCTGTGAATTTCCTTTGGGAATTTTCATGTGTATCAAAGATGTCTGACCAGGTACGAGACCAGATACCGGCCGAAACGCGCTTCAAGATGACGGATGCACGAGAAGAAGTCGCACGATGGTTGCTCGGCGAAAGTGATATCGTTCGAGCTCGCAAGGCCTACATGTTGATGACAAGTGCATGTGACGGCTGAGATGTGGACGTTTGCTAAAATTTGGATACGCATTCCAAGCTTCGTTGCGACTTTAGTGGCAACATTCTTTATTTCTGGAATGGGGGATACGTATTCGCTTGACGTGTTATTCAGATATGAGGCAGAGTTCGTCCCGTTCTATGTGCTTGTATTCCTCGTGCCTGTCGGTTTTATTCCGAGCTTCACTTCACCAAGTCTTGAGATTGAGGAATGTTTCCCTGTTTCACCCCGGTTCCGCTATCGCTTGTTGCTTGTATTATGTGTGCCATTGGCTGCAGTTTTGTGTTTGGCTGCCGCTGTTCCTCTCCTTGGGCTGTCGTTTGGGGCTTTAGCTATCGCCGCCCGAAATGTTATTGGAGGGCTGGGTATCATCCTTGTCTCAAGGCATTTCTTCTCAATGGAATACTCGTGGGTACTACCAGTGACGTATGCCGGGCTATGTTGGGTTCTTGGAGTACCAGATTATTCGCAGATCGCCCACTCGTGGGCGCTACCACTTCGTGACGGCTCCGACGTCGTAGCGGCGCTGAGTTTCTGTTCTGTATACGTGTTGGGCGCGGGTTTTTTTGTCACCGATTGAACGACGCTGGGCATCGCTGTGAGGTTGTCCGATCAACTATTGAAAATGTGCCGCACCCCACCTGCAATGGTGAATACATACTTTTGACGTTTCGCTCTCGTGGGCATTATTCTTGACAATGGTGCCCGTTCCGGGGGCTTTATGTTGCCCTGTTTGGAAAGAGTCATTGCCTCCACGCAATGAATTTTTCCAACTTGAAGCCCACGGACGTGATGAGGGGACGGTGTCCCTCTGACCGCAGGCTGAAGTGAAAAGGGCTTGGCAGGCGGGCAAAACTGACGAAATCATTCGACATAGGAGTAATAGTGCCAACTATTCAGCAGCTGGTTCGTAAGGGCCGCTCAAGTAAGTCGAGTGCATCCTCTACTCGTGCGCTGAAGGGTTCCCCACAGCGTCGAGGCGTGTGCACCCGCGTCTACACCACCACCCCGAAGAAGCCGAACTCAGCTCTTCGTAAGGTTGCCCGTGTGCGTCTTTCCTCGGGTATCGAGGTCTCCGCATATATCCCAGGCGAGGGCCACAACCTCCAGGAGCACTCGATTGTGCTCGTTCGTGGAGGCCGTGTGAAGGACCTCCCGGGTGTTCGTTACCACATCGTCCGCGGCGCGCTTGACACCCAGGGTGTGAAGAACCGTTCGCAGGGACGTTCCAAGTACGGTGCGAAGAAGGAGAAGAAGTAATGGCACGTAAGGGCCCAATCAAGAAGCGCCCGTTGGTGGCCGATCCAGTTCACCACTCGCAGCTCGTTACCCAGCTCATTAACCGCGTTCTGCTCGACGGCAAGAAGACCAAGGCAGAGGCTATCGTTTACGGTGCGCTCGCAGGCGTCGCCGCAAAGACCAGCCAGGAGCCGCTCGACGTTCTCAAGCGCGCGATGGAAAACATCCGCCCGCAGCTTGAGGTGCGTTCACGCCGCGTCGGTGGTGCAACCTACCAGGTCCCCACCGAAGTGAAGCCGAACCGCGCCAACACGCTCGCTCTGCGCTGGCTCGTGGACTTCTCCCGCCAGCGTCGTGAGAACACCATGCAAGACCGTCTCATGAACGAAATCATGGACGCCGCAAACGGCCTCGGAGCTGCTGTGAAGCGCCGCGAGGATATGCACCGTATGGCTGAGGCCAACCGTGCCTTCGCCCACTACCGTTGGTAATCGAAGGGAGCTATCCAAGTGGCAGAGCATAAGGTTATTACAGACCTCGGCCGCGTTCGTAACATTGGTATTATGGCGCACATCGACGCCGGTAAGACCACCACGACCGAGCGCATTCTTTTCTACACCGGTATTAACTACAAGATCGGTGAAACCCACGACGGCGCTTCGACGACCGACTGGATGGAGCAGGAGAAGGAGCGCGGCATCACGATTACGTCGGCTGCTGTGACCTCCTACTGGAAGAACGCTCAGGGCAAGGATGTCCAGATCAACATCATCGACACCCCTGGCCACGTTGACTTCACCGTTGAGGTGGAGCGTTCGCTGCGCGTCCTTGATGGCGCTGTTGCAGTGTTCGACGGCAAGGAAGGTGTGGAGCCGCAGTCGGAGACTGTGTGGCGCCAGGCTGACAAGTACGATGTTCCGCGTGTCTGCTTTATCAACAAGATGGACAAGATGGGTGCGGACTTCTACTTCTCCGTGCAGACCATTAAGGATCGCCTCAAGGCGAAGCCGCTCGTTCTCAACCTGCCGATCGGCGCTGAGTCGGAGCTCTCCGGCGTCGTTGACCTGCTCAAGATGAAGGCAATCCGCTTCCCCGCGAAGGACGACAAGGGTAACGATACCCTCGGCTCTGTCGTGGTGGAAGAAGAAATCCCGGCCGATATGCTCGAGAAGGCGGAAGAGTACCGCAACGAGCTTATCGAGACTATCGCCGAGAACGACGAAGAACTGCTTGAGAAGTACCTCGGTGGCGAAGAGCCAACCATGGAAGAGATGAAGGCAGTTATTCGCCGTTTGACGATTGCTTCTGAGGCGTTCCCAGTCTTCGCTGGTTCGGCCTACAAGAACATCGGCGTGCAGCCAATTCTCGACGCTGTCGTGGATTACCTCCCGTCGCCGCTCGATATCGGTGCTGTGCATGGTCACGATCCGAAGGATGAAGAAGTTGAGCTCACCCGTGAGCCTTCAGAGGACGCTCCGTTCTCCGCTCTTGCCTTCAAGATCGCCGTCCACCCGTTCTTCGGCCGCCTGACCTTCGTCCGCATCTACTCGGGTAAGGTTTCGCAGGGTGACCAGGTGCTCAACGCAACCAAGGGTAAGAAGGAGCGCATTGGAAAGATCTTCCAGATGCACTCGAATAAGGAAAACCCGGTTGATGCTGCACACGCAGGCCATATTTACGCCGTCGTCGGTCTCAAGGACACCACCACCGGTGATTCCCTGACCGATGTCAACCACCCGATCTCGCTTGAGTCGATGACCTTCCCGGATCCAGTGATCCACGTGGCCATCGAGCCGAAGTCAAAGGCTGACCAGGAGAAGCTGGGTCTTGCTATCCAGAAGCTCGCTGAAGAGGATCCGACCTTCACGGTTCGCCTTGACGACGAGTCCGGTCAGACCGTCATCGGCGGCATGGGCGAACTTCACCTTGATATTCTTGTGGACCGTATGCGCCGCGAGTTCAAGGTGGATGCGAACGTTGGCTCGCCGATGGTTGCTTACCGTGAGACAATTCGCGGCACTGCAAAGTCCGTTGAGTACACTCACAAGAAGCAGACCGGTGGTTCCGGTCAGTTCGCAAAGGTGCTTGTAACCTTCGAGCCCCTTGAGGAGAACGAAGAAGGCAAGACCTACGAGTTTATCGACGCCGTTACCGGCGGCCGTGTGCCGCGCGAGTACATTCCGTCAGTCGATGCTGGTATTCAGGCCGCCATGGAGAACGGTGTTCTCGCCGGTTACCCGATGGTGAACGTGAAGGCCACCCTCGAAGACGGTGCGTACCACGACGTCGATTCCTCCGAAATGGCGTTCAAGATTGCAGGCCAGATGGTATTCCGCGAGGGCGCTAAGCGCGCGAAGCCGGTTATCCTCGAGCCTGTGATGGACGTGGAGGTTCGTACTCCTGAGGAGTACATGGGAGATGTGATTGGCGACCTTAACTCTCGCCGTGGTCAGATCTCCTCGATGGAGGATGCGACGGGTGTGAAGATCGTTCGCGCTCTCGTTCCGCTTTCCGAGATGTTTGGTTACATCGGCGATCTGCGTTCGAAGACGCAGGGTCGCGCAGTGTACACCATGCAGTTCGCAAAGTATCAGGAGGTTCCGAAGGCTGTGTCCGACGAAATCATCCAGAAGACCCGTGGCGAGTGAGCCAACAGGTAGATTACAATAAACCGTAACCAGTAGGTTTCTAGCCTCGGGTCAGGGAGCGTGTGCTTCCGTCCCAAAGCTGTACAACCAAACAATCGAATCCCAGGAGGGGAATAGTGGCCAAGGCCAAGTACGACAAGTCCAAGCCGCATATGAATATCGGCACCATCGGTCACGTCGATCACGGTAAGACGACGACGACCGCTGCTATCACCAAGGTTCTCGCTGACAAGTACCCGGATCTGAACGAGTTCACCCCGTTCGATCAGGTTGACAACGCTCCAGAAGAGCGCCAGCGCGGAATTACCATCAACGTTTCCCACGTTGAGTACCAGACCGAGAAGCGTCACTACGCTCACGTTGACGCCCCGGGCCACGCCGACTACATCAAGAACATGATTACCGGTGCTGCTCAGATGGACGGCGCAATCCTCGTGGTTGCTGCTACCGACGGCCCGATGGCTCAGACCCGTGAGCACGTTCTGCTCGCCCGCCAGGTGGGCGTGCCGCAGATCATCGTCGCCCTCAACAAGGCTGACATGGTTGACGACGAAGAGCTCCTCGAGCTCGTTGAGATGGAGGTTCGCGACCTTCTCTCGTCCCAGGATTACCCGGGCGACGATCTTCCAGTCGTGAAGATTTCGGCTCTCAAGGCTCTTGAGGGCGACGAGAAGTGGACCGCTTCCATCGAAGAGCTCATGGAAGCTGTTGACACCTACTTCGACGATCCGGTTCGCGATCTCGACAAGCCGTTCCTCATGCCGATCGAGGACGTCTTCACCATCACCGGCCGTGGCACCGTTGTTACCGGTCGTGTTGAGCGTGGCCAGCTGAACCTGAACGAGGAAGTCGAGATTCTCGGCATCCGCGCTCCTCAGAAGACCACCGTTACCGGTATCGAGATGTTCCACAAGCAGATGGATTACGCTGAGGCTGGCGAAAACTGTGGCCTCCTCCTGCGTGGCACCAAGCGTGAGGACGTTGAGCGTGGCCAGGTTGTGGCCAAGCCGGGTTCGATCACCCCGCACACCAACTTCGAGGCACAGGTTTACGTGCTCAAGAAGGAAGAGGGCGGCCGTCACAACCCGTTCTTCTCGAACTACCGTCCGCAGTTCTACTTCCGTACCACCGACGTGACCGGCATCATCACCCTCCCAGAGGGCACCGAGATGGTCATGCCTGGCGACAACACTGAGATGACCGTTGAGCTCATCCAGCCAATCGCTATGGAAGAGGGCCTCGGCTTCGCTATCCGCGAGGGTGGCCACACCGTTGGTTCAGGCCGCGTCACCAAGATCATCAAGTGATGATCTGACCGGTTCAAAAACCTCAGGAACCCCGATGCACTGCATCGGGGTTCCTGTTTATGCATAATGACAAATACTTGTAACGAGATGATGGCGGAGCCACAACGTCAATGTTGGAGAATGGCTGATGATCCTGGTAGTATGTTCCAGGTTCATGCCAAAACGGCACTAACCAGTGCGCAGTTTCGTGTGTTTGAACACGATGTTGTTATTGAAATTGCCTCTTGGGGTAAATTTCTGACATACTGGTTTAGTTGCCCGGGAGGGCTTTAAGAACTTGGCCGATCTGCAAAAGCAGACCGGTACATTGAATGGTTCATCAAAATCACATAGGGCTTGACGGATTGCGACTCATCATCGTGCGGCACGCCCATGCATATGGGATTTTGGTTAGCCGCGGTAGAGAGAGGGAGACGACGCCATGGCGGGACAAAAGATCCGCATCCGTCTGAAGTCTTATGACCACGAGGTCATCGACAACGCAGCGAAAAAGCTCGTCGACGAAGTTACCCGTACTGGAGCGTCTGTTGTGGGACCAGTTCCGTTGCCGACCGAGAAGAATGTCTTCACGGTCATTCGCTCGCCCCACAAGTACAAGGACAGTCGCGAGGCGTTTGAAATGCGTACGCATAAGCGCCTGATCGACATCGTCGATCCGACCCTGAAGACCATCGATACTCTGCGTCGTCTGGACTTGCCGGCCGATGTCAGCGTCGATATTACGCTCTGAGGTAACGCATTATGACCAAGAAAATTACTTTTGCGCCGCAGAAGCCTGCTTACAAGGCGCTTCTGGGCACCAAGCTGGGCATGACCCAGGTGTGGGACGAAGAGGGTCACCTCATTCCTGTCACCGTGGTGTCTGTTGGAAAGAATGTTGTGACGCAGATCCGTACCCCTGAGGTTGACGGATATGCCGCCGTTCAGATCGGCTCTGGTGAGCTGAAGAACAAGAACGTGACCAAGCCACTTGCTGGTCACTTCGAGAAGGCCGGAGTTGCTCCGCGCCGCCATGTTGCTGAGATCCGCACCGAAGATGCTGCCGAGTACTCGCTCGGCCAGGAGCTTGGTGTTGAGACCTTCGAAGCTGGCGCAGTTGTCGATGTTATCGGCAAGTCCAAGGGTAAGGGTTTCGCCGGTGTGATGAAGCGCCACGGCTTTGCTGGTGTTTCGGCATCGCACGGCGCCCACCGTAATCACCGCAAGCCGGGTTCGATTGGCGCCTGCGCCACACCGTCCCGCGTGTTCCGCGGTATGCGCATGGCAGGACGCATGGGCTCGGCCCGCGTCACTGTGCAGAACCTGACCATTCACGCGATTGACGCCGAGAACAACCTGCTTCTCGTTACCGGTGCAATTCCGGGCCCCAAGGGCGGCGTGGTCGTTATTCGTTCGTCCGTGAAGGGAGCCTGATTTTAAATGGCAGACTTCAAGGTAGACGTGCTCGATGCAACCGGTAAGAAGACCGGCGATGTGACTCTGGCAGCTGATCTGTTTGATCTCGAGGTCAACATTCCGCTGATCCACCAGGTCGTCGTTGCTCAGCTTGCTGCTGCACGCCAGGGCACCCACAAGACCAAGACCCGTGGAGAAGTCTCCGGCGGTGGCGTTAAGCCGTTCAAGCAGAAGGGCACCGGCCGCGCTCGTCAGGGCTCGATCCGTGCGCCGCACTTCACCGGTGGTGGAACCGTTCACGGTCCTCAGCCGCGCTCGTACGCTCAGCGCACCCCCAAGAAGATGATTGCTGCTGCTCTGCGCCAGGCGCTGTCTGATCGCGCACGCAACGGCCGCATCCACGTCGTGACCGAATTCCTCGGTGGCGAGAAGCCATCGACTAAGACAGCTCTCGTTCTGCTGAACAAGGTTACACAGTCCGGTAACTCACTCGTTGTGATCGAGCGTTCGGATGAGCTCTCGGCCCTCTCGCTGCGTAATGCACCTGAGGCGCACGTGCTCTACGCCGATCAGCTCAATGCGTACGACGTGCTCGTTGCCGACGACGTCATCTTCACCGAGGCTGCTCTGAACAACTGGGTTGCCGCTAACTCGAAGGAGACCACGAAGTGACTGAGTACGCAGCTTTCAAGAACAAGAACCCGCGCGACATCATCCTGGCGCCGGTAGCCTCCGAGAAGGCCGCCCGTCTGGAAGACGAGGGTAAGTACACGTTCCTCGTACACCCGGATTCAAACAAGACCGAGATCAGACTCGCGATTGAGGAGATCTTCAAGGTCAAGGTTGATTCGGTGAACACCCAGAACCGTTACGGTAAGACTCGTCGTACTCGCAACGGCATTGGCCGTCGCAAGGCAACGAAGCGCGCTATCGTGACCCTCCGCGAGGGCTCGATCGATATCTACGGTGACATCGTCGGCTGACGCCGGCAGGACTAAGAGGAAAAGAACTCATGGGAATTCGTAAGTACAAGCCGACGACCCCGGGTCGTCGCGGTGCGAGCGTTGCCGACTTCGCCGAGATCACCCGATCCACTCCGGAGAAGTCACTGCTTCGCCCGCTTCACAAGACTGGTGGCCGTAACAACAACGGCCGCATCACCACTCGTCATAAGGGTGGCGGACACAAGCGTCAGTACCGCGTGATCGACTTCCGTCGTCACGACAAGGACGGCGTGCCAGCACGCGTTGCTCACATCGAATACGATCCGAACCGTACCGCGCGTATTGCTCTCCTGCACTACGCCGACGGCGAGAAGCGTTACATCCTGGCTCCGAACAAGCTCGTTCAGGGTTCCATGGTTGAGAACGGTCCGTCTGCTGACATCAAGCCGGGCAACAACCTCCCGCTGCGTAACATCCCGGTTGGTACCGTGATTCACGCTGTCGAGATGCGTCCGGGCGGCGGTGCCAAGATCGCACGTTCAGCCGGTACGTCGGTACAGCTCGTTGCGAAGGAAGGCAAGCTCGCTCAACTGCGTATGCCTTCAGGTGAAATCCGCAATGTTGATGCTCGTTGCCGCGCCACTGTTGGCGAAGTTGGCAATGCAGAGCAGTCCAACATCAACTGGGGCAAGGCCGGACGTATGCGCTGGAAGGGCGTTCGCCCAACTGTCCGTGGTGTTGTGATGAACCCGTTCGATCACCCACATGGTGGTGGTGAAGGTAAGACTTCCGGCGGTCGCCATCCGGTTACTCCGTGGGGTAAGCCCGAAGGTCGTACCCGCCATGCCAACAAGCACAGCGACAAGCTCATTGTTCGCCGTCGCAAGACCGGTAAGAAGCGCTGATCAGGAGGATATGAGCTATGCCGCGTAGTTTGAAGAAGGGCCCGTTCGTTGACGACCATCTCATGAAGAAGGTTGACGATCAGAATGAAAAGGGCACCAAGAACGTTATTAAGACCTGGTCGCGTCGCTCGGTTATCACGCCGGACTTCCTTGGCCACACGTTCGCAGTTCATGACGGCCGGAAGCACGTTCCGGTGTTCGTCACCGAATCCATGGTTGGTCACAAGCTCGGCGAGTTCGCCCCGACGCGCACCTTCAAGGGTCACGTCAAGGACGATCGCAAGGGCCGTCGCCGCTGAGGCAAGAGGAGAGAATTATGGAAGCAAAAGCACAGGCGCGTTACGTGCGTGTGACTCCGCAGAAGTCTCGCCGCGTGGTCAACGAGATCCGTGGTATGCGTGCGCTTGCAGCAGTTGATCTGCTCACGTACGCACCGCAGGCGGTTGCGAAGGACGTGAAGAAGGTTCTCGAGTCGGCTCTCGCGAACGCTCGTTACGCTGCGGATGCAGCTGGTGAGAAGTTTGTCGATGGTGATTTCGTGGTTTCGGCTGCTTACGTTGACGAAGGCCCGACCATGAAGCGCATCCAACCGCGTGCGCAGGGTCGCGCAAACCGCATCCTGAAGCGCACGAGCCACATCACGGTCGTTGTCTCGAACAGCACGAAGTCCGAGAAGAAGGGAGCCTGATAATGGGACAGAAAGTTAACCCGACCGGTTTCCGCCTCGGTCTGACCACCGAGCACCGCGCCAAGTGGTTCACCGATTCGTCTAAGCCGGGTCAGAGCTACGCCGATTTCATCGGCGAAGATATCAAGATCCGCAAGATGGTTGAAAAGAACCTTGATCGTGCGGGCATTTCTCGCGTGAAGATCGAGCGTCGTTCGGAGCGCGTGGTTGTGGATATTCACACCGCACGCCCAGGAATCGTCATCGGTCGCCGCGGAGCTGAAGCTGAGCGCCTTCGCGCTGATCTTGAGAAGCTCATCGGCAAGGGCATTCACCTCAACATTCTTGATGTGAAGAACCCTGAGGCTGATGCCCAGCTGATTGCACAGGGTATTGCTGAGCAGCTTACAGCTCGTGTTTCGTTCCGTCGCGCAATGCGTAAGTCGATTCAGTCGGCTCAGCGTGCTGGCGTGAAGGGCATCCGCGTGTCGGTTTCGGGTCGTCTTGGCGGCGCTGAAATGTCGCGCAACGAGTTCTACCTTGAGGGTCGTGTGCCGCTGCACACGCTCCGTGCGAACATCGACTATGGCTTCTATGAGGCTAAGACCACCTTCGGACGTATCGGCGTGAAGGTTTGGGTTTACCGTGGCGACATGACCGACGCCGAGTATGAGCGTCAGCTCAACGAGTCGTCGCGTGGCCGTGGCCGTGGCAATGGTCGCGGTGGCCGTCGTAATGACCGTGGTAACCGCGGTGGCCGCGGCAACCGCCAGGAGAACGTGAACAAGGCTGAGGCTCCTAAGGCCGAGCAGCCCGCTACTACCCAGGAAACGGAGGCCTGAGTTAAATGCTCATTCCCCGCCGCACAAAGCACCGTAAGCAGCACCGTCCCACCCGTTCGGGTATGTCCAAGGGCGGCAACACCCTGGCCTTTGGTGAATACGGCATTCAGGCTCTTGAGCCGGCCTACGTCACCAACCGCCAGATCGAAGCAGCACGTATTGCGATGACCCGTCACATCAAGCGTGGCGGCAAGGTGTGGATCAACATCTTCCCGGATCGCCCGCTGACCCAGAAGCCACTCGGTACCCGTATGGGTTCCGGTAAGGGCGCTGTGGAATGGTGGATCGCAAACGTCAAGCCTGGCCGTGTTCTCTTTGAGCTCGGCGGCGTTGACGAGAACCTGGCCCGTGAGGCTATGTCTCGTGCAATGCACAAGCTTCCGATGAAGACCCGTTTTATTACCCGAGAGGAAGGTGAATGATGGCTAAGGGCATCAGCACCGCAGAGCTCGATAAGCTCACCGATGCGCAGCTCGCAGAGCGCCTTGGAGAGTCGAAGGAAGAACTGTTCAACCTTCGTTTCTCCGCCGTGACCCACCGTCTCGAGGACAGCGGTCGCCTGAAGGAAGTTCGCCGCGAAATCGCACGTATCTACACCGTTGCCCGCGAGCGTGAGTTGGGCATCCGCACCGCTCCGTCGGCAAAGAAGTGAGGAACTCAATGAGCGAGCAGATTGAAACGACCCAGCGCAATTACCGTAAGGTTCGCACGGGCTACGTTGTCAGTGAGAAAATGGACAAGACCATCGTGGTTGAGGTTAATGATCGCCGTAAGCACCCGCTTTACGGTAAGGTCATGACTCGTACCAAGAAGGTTAAGGCTCACGACGAGAACAACGAGGCTCACCTCGGCGATCTCGTCCGTATCATGGAGACCCGCCCGTTGTCTGCGACCAAGCATTTCCGCCTGGTCGAGATTATCGAGCGAGCCAAGTGATCTCGGTTTTCCGAGAAGTAACCCATCCGTTCGGCAAGGCTCGAAAGAGAACCGGCACGACGACAGGAGATAATAAATGATCCAGCAGGAGTCGCGGCTGAAAGTCGCCGACAACACCGGTGCGAAGGAAATTCTCACCATCCGTGTTCTCGGTGGCTCGAAGAGGCGCTACGCCGGAATTGGCGACACGATTGTCGCCACCGTCAAGGATGCTATTCCTGGCGGAAATGTGAAGAAGGGCGACGTCGTTAAGGCGGTTGTCGTCCGTGCAACGAAGAGCACGCGCCGCGCTGACGGTTCGTACATCAAGTTCGACGAGAACGCGGCAGTGCTCCTGAAGAACGACAACGAGCCCCGCGGAACCCGTATTTTCGGCCCCGTGGCACGCGAACTGCGCGACAAGAAGTTCATGCGCATCGTCTCGCTCGCTCCGGAGGTGATCTGATGGCGAAGATCAAGAAGGGTGACCTGGTTCAGGTTATCGCTGGTCGCGACAAGGGTCTCCAGGGCCGCGTGCTCGAAGTTGACACCAAGCGTGATCGTGTGGTCGTCGAGGGCGTGCAGCGTGTCAAGAAGCACACCAAGGTGTCCCGCACCGAGCGCGGTGCTGCGACCGGTGGTATCGAGACTGTTGAAGCTCCGATCCACGTGTCGAATGTTGCGCTTGTTGGCCCGGACAAGAAGCCGATTCGCGTTGGCTTCCGTGAGGTCGAAGTGGAGCGTGATGGTCGTAAGAAGATCATGCGCGAGCGCATCGGCCGCCGCGCAGGAGAGGAGATCGAGCTGTGACCCCTCGCAAGAAGGCTATGTACAAGGACGAAATCGTTTCTAAGCTCCAGGAGGAGTTCAAGTACGAGAACGTCTCGCTCATCCCGGGTCTGTCCAAGATCGTCGTGAACATGGGTGTCGGTGACGCCGCTCGTGATTCGAAGGTACTCGACGGCGCTATCGCTGACATCACCGCGATTACTGGCCAGAAGCCGCAGGTGACGAAGGCCCGCAAGTCGATCGCTCAGTTCAAGCTTCGCGAAGGTCAGCCGATCGGCTGCCACGTGACGCTTCGTGGTGATCGTATGTGGGAGTTCCTTGATCGTCTGCTCTCGACCGCTCTGCCGCGTATTCGCGACTTCCGCGGTCTGTCCGCGAAGCAGTTCGACGGCAATGGCAACTACACCTTCGGTCTGACGGAACAGTCCGTGTTCCACGAGATCGACATGGACAAGATTGATCGTGTCCGTGGCATGGATATCACCGTTGTCACCACCGCTAAGACCGACGACGAGGGTCGCTCGCTTCTCAAGCACCTCGGCTTCCCGTTTAAGGAGAACTGACAATGGCGAAAACGTCTCTGAAGGTAAAGGCTGCTCGTAAGCCGAAGTTTGCCGTTCGTGCCTACACGCGCTGCCAGCGCTGTGGCCGTCCGCACTCGGTTTACCGCAAGTTCGGTCTCTGCCGTGTCTGCCTACGTGAGATGGCCCTTGCGGGCGAGCTCCCGGGCGTCAAGAAGTCCAGCTGGTAAGAAACTACGTCGTAGGTCCGTAAGGGAAACCACGACGAGGAAGGGCAGAAGCCCAATGTCTATGACAGACCCAATTGCAGATATGCTCACGCGTCTGCGCAACGCCAATTCGGCGTTCCACGAGTCGGTGTCTATGCCGTACTCGAAGATGAAGGCCAACATCGCCTCGATTCTTGAGCGCGAAGGCTACATCGCCAAGTTCGAGGTGGAGGAGGCGAAAGTCGGCAAGACTCTCACCCTCACCCTCAAGTACGGTTCGGGTCGCGAGCGTGCGCTCGCTGGTCTGCGTCGTATCTCGAAGCCGGGTCTTCGCGTTTACGCGAAGTCCACCAATCTCCCTCAGGTCCTCGGTGGCCTCGGCGTTGCGATTCTTTCGACTTCGTCGGGACTGCTCACTGACCGCGAGGCCAAGGACAAGGGCGTAGGCGGGGAAGTCCTCGCTTACATCTGGTAAGGAAGGAGTTCACAATGTCTCGTATTGGTAAGCTCCCTGTTACCGTCCCAGCTGGCGTAGAGGTCAAGATTGATGGTCGCACCGTTTCGGTGAAGGGCCCCAAGGGTGAACTCACCCATGAGGTTCCTGCTCCGATCGAGGTTGCGCTCGAAGACGGCGAAATCGTCGTTACCCGTCCGAACGATGAGCGCGTTTCGCGTTCGCTTCACGGCCTGACCCGCACACTGATCAACAACAATGTGATTGGTGTGACTGAAGGCTACTCCAAGGCTCTCGAAATCGTCGGCACTGGTTACCGCGTCGTTGCCAAGGGTTCGGATCTCGAGTTTTCGCTCGGCTACTCGCACACCATCCTCGTCGAAGCTCCTGAGGGCATCACCTTCCAGGTTGATGGTCCGACGAAGTTCTCGGTGAATGGCATCAACAAGCAGCTGGTTGGCGAAATCGCTGCCCGCATCCGCAAGCTTCGCAAGCCTGAGCCCTACAAGGGCAAGGGCGTTAAGTACGCCGGTGAGCAGATCCGCCGCAAGGCTGGAAAGGCTGGTAAGTGATGGCAGTATCAATCAAGGGCAAGGGCAAGTTTGTTGCTCGCGCACGCCGCCA
Source organism: Arcanobacterium canis (assembly GCF_029625435.1). Classification (GTDB taxonomy): domain Bacteria; phylum Actinomycetota; class Actinomycetes; order Actinomycetales; family Actinomycetaceae; genus Arcanobacterium; species Arcanobacterium canis. The sequence goes on from NZ_CP121208.1 coordinate 480,133, forward strand.
CATGCGTCTGCGCAAGCGCATCTCGGGTACCACCGAGCGTCCACGTCTCGTTGTCACCCGCTCCAACCGCCACATGGTTGCGCAGGTTATCGACGATACCGTCGGCCGCACCCTGGTGTCTGCTTCCACCCTCGAGGCCGAGCTTCGCTCGGGCTCCGAGAACAAGGTGGACAAGGCGCGCAAGGTTGGCGAGCTCATCGCCAAGCGCGCTACTGAGGCCGGAATTACTGCAGTGGTCTTCGACCGCGGTGGTAACAAGTACCATGGTCGCGTTGCTGCGGTTGCCGATGGCGCCCGCGACGGCGGACTGACCCTGTAAGGCTAAGCGAGAGGATAAAGACATGACTGCAGAGCAGCATGAAGCGAACGGCACCGGACGCGAACAGCGTCAGGGCCGCCGCGGTGGCCGCAACAATGACCGCCGCAACGATCGCCGCGCCGAGGAGAAGAATCCGTACGTCGAGCGCGTGGTCAGCATTAACCGCGTTGCCAAGACCGTCAAGGGTGGTCGTCGTATGTCGTTCACCGCTCTGGTAGTGGTTGGCGATGGCAACGGCACCGTTGGTGTCGGTTACGGCAAGGCAAAGGAAGTTCCTGCAGCAATTGCTAAGGGAACCGAGGAAGCAAAGAAGAACTTCTTCAAGGTTCCGCGCCTGGGCACCACCATCCCGCACGTTGTGCAGGGTGAAGATGCCGCTGGTGTGGTTCTCCTTCGTCCGGCTTCCCAGGGTACCGGTGTTATCGCCGGTGGCCCGGTCCGTGCGATCATGGAAGCCGCTGGTATCCACAACGTGCTGAGCAAGTCGCTCGGTTCCTCCAATGCGATCAACATCGTGCGTGGAACCATTGCGGCTCTCAAGAAACTTGAGCAGCCTGAGGCAGTGGCAGCACGCCGCGGTCTCCCGCTTGAGCGTGTGGCGCCAGCTGGGATGCTCCGTGCTCGTGCTGAGTTCGAGAAGAAGGCTCGTGAAGATGCTGAGGCCGCTGAGGCAGCAGCTGAGAACGAGGCTGCGGCAGCAGGAGTTGGTGCGTAATGAAGCTTCAGATTACTCAGGTTAAGGGCCTCGTTGGCTCGAAGATTAATCAGAAGGAAACCATGAAGACCCTCGGGCTTCGCAAGATTCACCAGAGCGTGGTTCGCGAAGATACCCCAGCGGTTCGCGGTATGATCCGCGCCGTGGCACACCTCGTTGAAGTGGAGGAGGTTGACTGATGGCAGAGCAGAACGAAGGCAAGATCCTGAAGATTCACGATCTCTACCCGGCACCGGGCTCCAAGAAGTCTCGCACCCGCGTTGGTCGCGGTGAGGGCTCGAAGGGCAAGACCGCTGGTCGCGGTACCAAGGGTACGAAGGCTCGTTACCAGGTTCGTCCGGGCTTCGAGGGTGGTCAGATGCCGATGCATATGCGCCTCCCGAAGCTTCGCGGTTTTAAGAACCCGGCTCGCGTTGAGTACCAGGTGGTGAATGTTTCAGCACTGAACGATCTCTTCCCGAATGGCGGAGATGTCACTGTTGAGCAGCTCGTCGCCCTGGGGGCCGTTCGTAGCGGACACCTGGTGAAGGTTCTCGGCAACGGCGATCTGTCGGTGAAGGTTAACGTCACTGTCGATGCTTGGTCTGGCTCCGCTAAGGAGAAGATCGAAGCAGCTGGCGGTTCCGTGAACGCTCGCTGATCGTAATACTCACGATGGGGCTCGCACTTAGTGCGGGCCCCATCTTCATTTTGACGATGCATTATCGTGCTTTTAAGATCAAGAAACGTTCTCAATGAGTGAGATACGCCGCCCAATGTTCAAGTATGTGTGCAATTCCTTGCCGCCGGGTATAGTCTTTTCTTGGCGCTCTGTGCGCCATTACAGAGCCCCCGCCACGAGTGGCCACAATCCAGGAGGAGATTCCTTGTTTAGAGCGCTAGTGTCTGCATTCCGCACGCCGGATCTTCGGCGAAAGTTGCTGATCACAATCCTCATCATGGTGATCTATCGCTTCGGCACCTATGTTCCTGCGCCGTATGTTTCATACAAGAATGTTGAGACATGTTTGACGCAAGCTGGTACTGCAGATCTTCTTGCCATGATGAACATCTTCGCTGGCGGTGGCCTGCTGAAGCTTTCAGTGTTCGCGCTCGGTATTATGCCGTACATCACCTCGTCGATTATCGTCCAGCTGATGCGTGTCGTTATTCCTCGTTTTGAGGAACTACACAAAGAAGGCCAGACTGGTCAGAATAAGCTCACCGAGTACACTCGCTACCTGACAGTATTTCTTGCGATTGTCCAGTCATCGGTGTTCGCTTCGGTTGCTGCCTCCGGTCAGCTTTTCCAGGCCTGCCAGCTTCCCGTGGTTCCGGATTCGAGCCCGTTCCGTCTTCTGATGATCATCCTTGCGATGACTGCTGGAACGACCCTCGTGATGTGGCTTGCAGAAGTGATCACTGAACGCGGTATTGGCAACGGTATGTCTCTTTTGATCTTCACCGGCATTGCAGCGAATTTCCCCGCACTCCTCGGACAGGTGTACCAGGGTAACGGTGGTCTGACCTGGATGATCCTGGTGGTTGCCATGTTCCTCGTGATTACTGCTGTGGTTGTCTATGTTGAGTCCTGCCAGCGTCGTGTCCCGGTTCAGTATGCAAAGCGCGTGATCGGCCGTCGCACATACGGAGGCACTTCAACGTACATTCCGATCAAGATCAATATGGCAAACGTGATCCCCGTGATCTTTGCGTCCTCCATCTTGTCGCTGCCACAGATGATCGCTCAGTTTGGAAACCAGAATTCCACGTGGGTTGCATGGGTTCACAATAACTTCACCTACCAGTCCTTCTGGTACATCTTCACCTATGTCGTGCTGATCATCTTCTTCTCGTTCTTCTACACGTCGATTACTTTCAACCCAGAAGAGATCTCGGACAATATGAAGCGCTACGGCGGTTTTATTCCGGGTATCCGTGCCGGCGCGCCGACGGCGGATTACCTGCGTTACGTTGTTCGTCGCATTAACTGGGTCGGAGCGATTTATCTTGCGATTGTTGCGCTGATTCCGCAGATCGTCTTCGCCCGCATGGGCGTCCAAGGTGCTGCTTTCGGTGGCACGTCAATTATCATTCTCGTTGGAGTTGGTCTGCAGACTGTCAAGGATATTAACGCCCAGCTCCAGCAGCGTCACTACGAAGGATTCTTGCGATGACTCGTCTTATTCTTGTTGGCCCTCCTGGTGCAGGTAAGGGCACACAGGCAACATTCATTTCCGAAGCGTTGTCAATTCCCGCCATCTCCACTGGTGCCATTTTCCGAAAGAATATGTCTGAGGGAACTGAGCTGGGGAAGAAGGCTCAGGAGTACACATCGAAAGGCAACCTCGTTCCTGACGAGATTACCGATGCGATGGTTCGCGATCGTCTTGCGCAAGATGACGCAAAGAATGGCTTCCTTCTCGATGGTTACCCCCGCAATCTCGCCCAGGTTGACGCATTGGATGCGATGCTGGCAGAAAAGGGCGAGGCAATCGATGTCGTCGTCGAAATTGCTATTCCGGATGAGGATATTGTCGGCCGACTTCTCAATCGTGCAAAGATCGAGGGACGTGCCGATGATACTGAAGAGGTTATCAAGCACCGTATTGAGGTCTACCACGCCGAGACTGCTCCACTTGTGGACGTCTATGCAAAGCGCGGACTCGTTCTCGAAGTGGATGGTAACGGAAGTATCGAAGATGTGACCGAGCGCATCCTGTCTGCATTGAAAGAGCATCTTGCCTGATGCGCGTACGCGACAAGATTGAATATAAGACAGATGACCAGTTTCGTGCGATGCGCGAGGCTGGTCTCGTCGTAGCGCGAATCCATCAGGCTCTGCGTGAAAACGTGCGTGCGGGCGTGACCACCAAAGAGCTCGACGACGTCGCTTTGCAGGTTCTCGATGAAGCCGGCGTAAAGTCGAACTTTTTTGGATACTACGGATATCCGGCGCAAACATGTATTTCAGTGAATTCGACGATCGTACACGGCATCCCGAACGACTACGTTTTGCAACCTGGAGATCTTGTTTCCTTTGATTGCGGAGCAGTCGTGAATGGATGGAATGGCGATGCTGCGTTTTCTGTAGTATTGCCTGGTGGCGATCCAAAGGTTCGAGCTGACCGCCAGCGGTTGTGTGCTCAGACCGAGGAATCGATGTGGGTTGGCATTGCTGCGATGGCTCAGGGACGTTTCGTTGGCGATATTGGAGAAGCGATTGACGACTACGTCATGTCGCTTCCCTCTAGTGAGCGGCCGGACATCGTCCTTGACTATGTCGGTCATGGAATTGGAACGTCAATGCACTTGCCTCCCGACGTACCGAACTACAACACTGGGGATCGCGGGCCACGACTGAAGCCGGGAATGGCCTTGTGTATCGAACCCATGCTTACCGCTGGCAAGCAGGACAATAAGACGCTTTCCGATGACTGGACAGTAGTGACCATTGATGGCAAAGATGCGTGCCATTGGGAACACGAAGTTGTCCTCCACGAGGGTGGTATCTGGGTGATTACCTCTCCCGACGGCGGTGCAAGCGAGCTTGCGCGTTTCGGAGTCGAGGTTGCTCCTCTCGATTGAGACGTATCGGGTGGCAGGGTTTTCTGCCACCCGATTGTTTTCTGCGTTGCGGACTTCCCGACGAGGGGGCACTATCGAACAACGTAGTAGTGACGTGCTCCACCGCATTGTCACTTTTCAAAACAAAGTATTCGGGCGTAAACTTATCTATTGGTGCATTCTGCGCGCAGAATCACTCACTGTTCCATCGGGGCAGTGCCAAATTGCAATCAACGTAAGCGGAGAATATGGCGAAAAAAGAAGGCGTCATCGAGGTAGAAGGCACGGTCGTTGAGGCCCTGCCTAATGCGATGTTTCGAGTCGAGTTGGAGAACGGGCACGTCGTGCTCGCTCACATTTCTGGCAAGATGCGCCAGCACTACATCAAGATTCTTCAAGAGGACCGCGTGGTCGTGGAGATGACTCCCTACGATCTGTCCCGTGGCCGAATCGTCTACCGCTACAAGTAAAACTCCGCCTTTCGAGGCGGGCAAGGAAGAACGACAACTATGAAGGTCAAGCCGTCTGTTAAGAAGATCTGCGAAAACTGCAAGATCATTCGCCGGCATGGTCGCGTCATGGTCATCTGCGACAATCCGCGACACAAGCAGCGTCAGGGCTGAAACTGACATTTTGAAAGAGGCATTGCAGGCGAAAGCCAACCCTCGGTCCGAAGGCCGGGGCCCGTTTGGGAAGCAATGTTCCACACCTTCGGATGAAAAATAGGAGCCAACACAATGGCACGTCTCTCTGGAGTTGATCTCCCTCGCGAAAAGCGTATCGAGGTTGCTCTCACCTACATTTTCGGCATTGGACACACTCGCGCGGTTGAAACCCTCGCCGCTACCGGTGTCAACCCTGATACCCGCGTTAAGGACCTCACTGAGGATGACCTCGTCAAGCTGAAGAACCACATTGACGAGTCCTACAAGGTCGAAGGCGATCTTCGACGTGAGATCCAGGCGGACATCCGCCGCAAGATTGAAATCGGTTCTTACCAGGGCCGTCGTCACCGCATGGGCCTGCCGGTTCACGGTCAGCGCACGAAGACCAATGCTCGTACCCGCAAGGGCCCGAAGCGTACGGTTGCGGGTAAGAAGAAGTAGTAGTTCCGCTTTTTAGCGAGAATCGACGATATTCAGGAGTATTGACAAAAAATGCCACCAAAGTCTCAGAACCGGTCGCGCCGTAACCTTCGTAAGAACGTTGGCAACGGCCAGGCTCATATCAAGTCCACCTTCAACAACACGATCGTTTCGATCACCGACACCAAGGGCGAAGTTATCGCTCAGGCATCGTCGGGCATGGTCGGCTTCAAGGGTTCGCGTAAGTCTACCCCATATGCAGCTCAGCTTGCTGCTGAGAACGCTGCACGCCGCGCAATCGAGCAGGGTGTGAAGAAAGTTGACGTTTTCGTGAAGGGTCCGGGTTCAGGCCGCGAGACCGCTATTCGTTCGCTGACCGCCGCTGGTCTGGAAGTGACGTCGATTTCGGACGTGACCCCTCAGGCTCATAATGGCGTTCGTCCGCCCAAGCGCCGTCGCGTTTGATCCACTGGCCTTCGGGCTTTTCCTCGGCGGCGCCGCCGCCACCTGAGAGGATCGTGTAATAGGCGTCATATAGTGGGCGTCATGTGAAAGGAAAACATAGTGATCATTGAACAGCGTCCAGTGCTGCGTGAGGAGCAGCTGTCCGAGACCCGCTCTCGCTTCACTCTTGAGCCGCTTGAGCCGGGCTTCGGATATACGCTTGGCAATTCGCTCCGTCGTACCCTTCTGTCCTCGATCCCGGGAGCTGCTGTGACCTCCGTCCATATCGACGGTGTACTTCACGAGTTCTCAACCATCGAGGGCGTCAAGGAAGACGTTGCTGAGATCATTCTGAACATCAAGGATCTGGTCGTGACTTCAGAAAACGACGAGCCTGTTCAGATGTACCTGCGCAAGGCAGGCCCGGGTCAAGTTCTTGCCTCCGATATCACTCCGCCAGCAGGTGTGGAGATCCACAATCCGGATCTCGTGCTTGCCACGCTCAATGAGAAGGGCAAGCTTGAAGTGGACCTCACGGTGGAGCGTGGCCGCGGCTACGTATCTGCTTCGCTGAATAAGTCCCCGGATGACGAGATCGGACGTATCCCGGTTGATTCGATCTACTCGCCCGTGGTCAAGGTTTCCTACAAGGTTGAAGCAACTCGAGTTGGTCAGCGCACCGACTTCGATAAGCTCATCGTTGATGTTGAGACGAAGGCTTCGATGCTTCCGCGCGACGCATTTGCGTCTGCTGGTAAGACCCTCGTTGAGTTGTTCGGTCTGACCACCGAGCTGAATGAGGAAGTTGAAGGACTGGAACTGAAGGAAGCTCCAGTTGTTGAGATGCAGTCGTCTGACCTTGCCCGCCCGATCACGATTCTCAACCTCCCAGCGCGCTCACAGAACTGCCTACAGCGCGAGGGAATCCACACGATTGGCGAACTTGTTCAGCGTTCGGAGGCCGACTTGCTCGATATTCGTAACTTCGGTGCGAAGTCGATCGAGGACGTTAAGGATGAGCTTGCGAAGCTCGACCTCCACCTGAAGGATTCTCCGGCCGGCTTCAATGCTGGTTTCGGTGATGACAATTACGCCATGTTCAGCGACGATTCGCAGGCCTGAGCCCGCGAGAAATACTTTTAATAGGAGAACATCATGCCGAAGCCCGCAAAGGGTCCACGCCTGGGAGGATCCCCGGCGAACGAGCGCAAGATCATTGCTAACCTCTGCAAGGCGCTCATCACTAACGAGTCTGTTGTGACCACCGAGACCCGCGCTCGTCGCGTGCGTCCGCACATCGAGAAGCTCATCACGAAGGCGAAGAAGGGCGATACCCACAACCGTCGTCTCGCGCTGCGCACCCTCGGTGACCGCGAAGTTGCCTACATCCTCTTCGAAGAGCTTGCTCCGAAGTTCGAAGGCCGCAACGGTGGCTACACCCGTATCGTGAAGCTTGCCAACCGCAAGGGCGACAACGCGCCGATGGCTGAGATTTCACTCGTTACCGAGAAGGTTTCGCCGAAGCCGTCGAAGAAGAAGGCTGCTCAGGACGCAACGCCTGCCGCTTCTACTGAGGCAGCAGAGTCCGCCTCCTCAGAGTCGTCAGCTTCCTCACAGTCCTCGGCAACAGCCGAGTCCGCTGAGTGATCTGAAGTCCGCTGAGTGATCTGAAGTCCGCTGAGTGATCTGAAGTCCGCTGAGTGATCTGAAGTAAGGGTGTGGGCCGGAAGGAAATCCTTCCGGCCCACACCCTTACTCTCACTGTTCACGATGAGCACAGATAGCCAAAATTATGAGCGGGTTGGCTTTTCGTCAGTATCACTGCTGAGCACAGTTGTGGGATGAGGGGTTGCCATTGACCATGCGCGAACACCTCCCGACGTCCCAGCCATGTTGGGCACAAAAATTGCTGGCGTCAGGCGTGATCGGACTGAATCGGTAATCCGTGCAGCATTCCCTCCGCCGATATATAGCTGGTCCCAACGAAATACCGGCATGAGTGAGTCGATAGCTTTCAAGACTCGTCGCGACCACGCGGAATCACCCAGACGCAGGCGTTCTGCCTCGCCCACAACATCATCGTAAGTTAGGCCCCACTTCATCGGAGCATGAGAGATTTCGAGATGTGGAGCTAGGCGTCCGTTATCGAGAAATGCTGTCCCGAGCCCAGTGCCAAGTGTCATGACAAGTTCGAGGCCGTGGCCGCGGACAACGCCCGCTGCGGCGACTTCGGCGTCGTTGAGTACGAGGACAGGGACGTTAAAGCGTACTTCAAGCGCTGTTTGTAAATCGAGGCCATTCCACATCTGTTCGAGCTGCGGAAGCGGCCGGGTGTGCGGGCCGGAGCGCCGGATATAGTGCGGGGTATAGACGACGACTCCGTGTCGGATCATTCCCGGCAGGCCCACTGTGATTCGGGTAAATGTTCCATGTGTGCGCGCATGATCGGCGATAATCTCAATGAGGTCGTCAGGGGAAAAAGGATAGGGCACCGGCGTCCGCAGAGAATCACCGATTTGAAAACCTCCGCTATTGAGTAAAGCTGATTTGATTCCGCCGCCGCCGCAGTCGACGGTCAACGTCAGTTCGTGGGAAACTTCTGTCATGGATTCGACGGTATCGCACACAACAAGAATTCGCATCGATTGTGCTTATGACGGTGCGGCTTTTCACGGTTGGGCTCGCCAACCTCAGCTGCGCACGGTGCAAGGTGTCCTTGAGGAGGCCCTTGAGCGCATCTTGAGAGAGCCAATCACGTTGACCGTTGCAGGGCGTACCGACGCTGGTGTACACGCCAGTGGTCAGGTAGCGCATTTCGATGTATCGTCATCCACGTGGCAGACGTTGCCCGGTCGCTCCACATTTTCTCCAGCACAGTCACTCGTACGTCGGCTCAATGCTGTCACTGCGGCGGGAGCGAGGGAAGCGGGGATTCCTGGTTACACCGACGTCGTCGTGACAAGTGCGCAGGAAGTACCCGCGACATTCGATGCTCGTTTTTCTGCTCTGTGGCGAGCGTATACCTATCGTATGGCTGAGGGGCCGCGAGCCTGGGATCCTAAACGTCGTGACGTGCTGTGGCTGCCAGAGGAACTGGACATCGATGCTATGAATCGGGCTGCTCAAACCATTCTCGGTGAACACGACTTCTTGTCATTTTGCCGTCCGCGGGAAGGTGCATCAACCGTGCGTACACTTCATGAATTGCGTTTTGAGCGCACAGATTCTCTTCTGCTTGGATATGCACGTGCCGATGCGTTCTGCCATTCACAGGTGCGCACACTCATGGGGACAATGATCGAGGTCGGCCGTCAGGCGCGTTCAGAAGAGTGGCCGCTCGAACGGCTCAAGGCTGCTTCTCGTGATGGTGAGGTGATTGTTGCGCCTCCTCACCCTCTCACTCTTGAAGAGATTGGATATCCGTGCGAAAGCGAATATGGAACGCAGGCCACATTGGCGCGTAGGTTCCGTGGGTCAACATCGCAAAACGTTGACAATTGTGGGGAATGAAGCCGCTCACAGCCCCATCTTTCCTTTGACGGAGTAACCTGAACCGACTAGAGTGGGTAAATGCTGTGGAAACTCATGCGTCGATGCTTATTCCCACTCGTCGCGCGAGAGGTTCCCACCGTTAACTTTGACCAGGGGCAAACCGCTTTAAAATAAGCCATTTTTGAAGCGTGAAGCCCACGATTAACAGAAACGAAGGCTACGCAAGTGCGCACTTATACACCGAAGCCCGGGGACGTTGAGAAGAAGTGGTACGTCATCGACGCCACCGATATCGTCCTTGGCCGTCTGGCAGCTCAAGTTGCCAACCTGCTCCGTGGGAAGCACAAGCCCAACTTCGCTCCGAACGCTGACACCGGCGATTTCGTCATCGTGATCAACGCCGAGAAGGTGGCGCTCACGGGTGCAAAGCTCGAACAGAAGAAGGCTTACCACCACTCTGGTTTCCCGGGTGGTTTGAAGGCTACGTCCTACGCCGAACTCCTGGAGGAGAATCCGGAGAAGGCTGTCATGAAGGCTGTCGCGGGCATGGTCCCGAAGACCACCCTCGGACGTCAGCAGCTGACCAAGCTCAAGGTTTACCGCGGTGCGGAACATCCGCACGCTGCTCAGCAGCCGGAGGCCTACGAGCTCAAGCAGGTCGTTCAGTAAGGCCCGGGCGCTGCCCGCAAGATTTTAAGGAGAAGCTGTGGCTGAAACCACTGCAACTGAAGAGTTCGAGGAGACCCCAACCTCGTACACTACCGTGAGCGAAACTGAGCACACGGGTCAGGGTGCTTCGCTGACGGCTCCGGGCGCAGGCCTGGGTCGCCGTAAGGAAGCGATTGCTCGTGTCCGCCTCGTGCCGGGCACTGGCGAATGGAAGATCAACGGTCGCACACTTGAGGAGTACTTCCCGAACAAGCTGCACCAGCAGCTCGTGCATTCACCGTTCGTTCTTCTCGACATCGAAGGCCGTTTTGACGTGATCGCCCGTATCAACGGCGGTGGCACGTCCGGTCAAGCAGGAGCTTTGCGCATGGGTATCTCCCGCGCGCTCAATGAGATCGATCGTGAGTCGAATCGTCCAGCACTGAAGAAGGCTGGCTTCCTCACTCGCGACGCTCGTGCAGTCGAGCGTAAGAAGGCTGGTTTGAAGAAGGCCCGCAAGGCTTCGCAGTTCTCGAAGCGCTGATCGATATCGATTACTTTTCAAAAAGCATCCCCGCCGAGGCGGGGATGCTTTTTCTTTCTGTGGTTGAGTATGATCCCGACTCTCCCGGCTCTCCCGGCTTGCCTGGCGACGCTAGTGACATCGAAGTGGAATAATGGCAGAGTTACAAAATCTTAATGAAGGAGGCGTTATGGCTCGCATGTTCGGTACAGACGGCGTTCGTGGCCTGGCGAATAAGGACATCACCGTTGACCTAGCGGTGAAGCTAGGAGAGGCTGGTGGCCGTGTCCTGGCGAAAGGCGTTGAAGGGCGACGCCCGAAGGCGATTATTGGCCGTGACACGCGTCAGTCCTCTCCAATGCTCTCGCACGCTCTCGGCGCTGGCCTTGCAGCGGCCGGTATCGACGTGGAACACGCCCGTGAAATTCCGACTCCGGGTATCGCTTACCTGACGGCAGAAAAGGGCTATGATCTCGGCGTGGTGATTTCGGCGTCGCATAATGCCATGCCGGATAACGGCATTAAGTTCATTTCGTCCAATGGTTTCAAACTTGATGATTCAGTCGAAGATGAAATTGAAGCTGTTCTGGGCCAAGAATGGGAACGTCCAACCGGTGAAGGCGTGGGACGTGTGACGGAAAACGCTGTGGTCACCGATCGTGCTTACATGGACCATCTCGTCTCGTGTGGCGCACCACTCAACGGTCTGCGTATCGCGTTGGACTGCGCCAATGGTGCCGCCTCCGAAGTCGCGCCGACGGTGTTCCGCGAACTCGGCGCCGACGTTGTGGTGATCAACGCTGAGCCTGATGGCCGTAACATCAATCTCAATGCTGGCTCAACCCACCCCAAGGCTCTCCAAGCGATGGTTGTGGCCTCGGGAGCGGATATGGGATTTGCATTCGACGGCGACGCAGATCGTTGCCTTGCTGTTGATGAAGACGGCAATATGGTCGATGGAGATCAGATCATGGGGCTGCTTGCTGTTGACTTACATGAACAGGGTAAGCTTGCAAACGACACCCTCGTGATCACGGTCATGAGTAACCTCGGCCTACGTTTGGCAATGAAAGAAAAGGGTATCAACGTCGCGATTACCGGCGTCGGCGATCGTTATGTTCTCGAAGAAATGTTAGCCAAAGGCCATGTGCTCGGGGGCGAACAATCAGGCCATGTCATTGATCTTGAGCACGCAACTACTGGCGACGGAACGCTCACAGCGATTCTCGTGTCGTCCATCGTTGCCCGCAAGGGTGCACCGAAGCTATCTGAACTCGTCGGCTTCGTTAAGCGCTTGCCACAAACCCTGATCAACGTGCGTGGCGTGGACAAGACCGCAACCGACAAGATTGCTGACGAAGTTGCGCAAGCTGAGAAGGAACTCGGAGAAACAGGCCGCGTGCTGCTGCGTGCGTCAGGAACTGAACCCCTCGTTCGCGTGATGGTTGAGGCTGCGACACAGAAGCAAGCTGATGATGTTGCCAAGCGTCTGGCGGCTGTTGTGGAAGAGAAGTTGGCTTTGTAGCACACTGAAGCGACATCAACGCGCCGACGTCGGTAGGGCAAACCTTCGACGTCGGCGCGTGTTGTCTCGCCAGCACTAGATGCGCTTGAGATGAACCTTCTCGATACGGTGGTTTTCGCCCTTTGTCAGAATGACTGTGGCACGTGGCCGCGTGGGAGCGATGTTTTCGCGCAGATTAGGCAGGTTAATGGCACGCCAGATATCGCGCGCAGTGGAGATCGCCTGCTCATCAGAGAGACCAGCGTAGGTGGTGAAATATGAACGCGGATCAGAAAATGCTGTGGTGCGCAGTTTTAAGAATCGATCCACGTACCACTGCTCAAGGCTTGTTTCTGGGGCATCGAGGTAAATGGTGAAATCGAAGTAGTCATAGACCCCGGCATATTGGCCGGTGGCATCCAATTTTGCTGGCTGGAGGAGCGTCAGCCCCTCGACAATCAAAATATCTGGTTGAGATACCGTGATCGTTTCCCCAGGCACGATGTCGTAGGAAATGTGATCGTACACCGGCACTTCGGCGTCGCGCCCGGATTTGATCGTGTCAAGGAAGCGCGTCAGCGCACCAGGAATATAAGACTCGGGGAAACCTTTGCGTCCCATGAGTCCGCAGGCTTCGAGTTGTGCGTTGGGCATGAGGAACCCATCGGTGGGTACTAAAGCAACGTTTGGTGTACCAGGCCAACGTGAGAGCAATTCGCGCAGGAGACGCGCAGAGGTTGATTTTCCGACAGAAACTGACCCCGCGATTCCTACAATAAATGGCGTGCGGGCCTGCGAAAAACCGAGGAATTCTTTTGCTCGTGAAAAGAGTGCGCCTTGAGCTTGTGCGTACATCTGGATAATTGCAGCCAGCGGACGGTAAATCGCATCTGCCTCGGTCAACGAGATGGGATCTCCAAGGGATGAGAGCCGAGTGAGATCTCGATCTGTCAGCGGAAGGGCAGTGGAGGAGGCAAGGTCGGCCCATTGATCGTGGTCAAAAGTCACGTATGGCATGACATAAGTGTGACATGTTTTCTGTGTCTGAGGCTGGTGGAAGCGTGTGAATGCGCGTTACATTTGCCACGTTGATGGCACGGAATTCGTGACACCCCACCACCGGAAACAATCGATGCGTCGTGTGTCGCAGAACTTTTGACTCATTCAACGTATATTTTGTGGCATGTGTGGAATCGTTGGATATATTGGCCAGGCTGTTTCGGCCCGCCCACTCGATGTTGTTCTTGAAGGTCTATCGCGTCTGGAGTATCGCGGCTACGATTCGGCCGGCGTTGCTATTGCTGCAGGCGGTGGCGTCAATTTACGCAAAAGGCAAGGGCGTGTGGACAACCTGCGTCACTCGCTTGAGGAACTGCCCTTAGGAGAAGGGAAGGCCGCCATCGGCCATACCCGCTGGGCCACGCACGGCGTGCCGAGCGATCGTAACTCGCACCCACATGCGTCTGCTGACGGCAAAGTTGCCATCGTCCACAACGGAATTATCGAAAACTACCGATCGCTTCGTGGTGAATTGGAATCGGACGGCATCACTTTCGCCTCCGATACAGACTCGGAGGTCATCGCCCATCTCTTGGCTGGACAGCTTGCCGACGGTGCCGACATCACCGAAGCAATGCGTCGCGTGGCGTTGCGCTTGGAAGGCTCGTTTGCCACGGTTGCCGTGAGTGCTGAATACCCCGACGTCGTGGTAGGCGCGCGCCGTAATTCTCCGCTTGTGATCGGGCTGGGGGATGGAGAGAACTTCGTCGGCTCGGACGTTGCGGCGTTCGTCGGTTCGACGACGACGGCGATGGAAGTCGATCAAGATCGCATCGTCACCTTGCACGCCGACAACGTCGAAATCCGTGATTTTGATGGAAATCTGGTTCAGGGGAAGACATACGAAGTCGAATGGAACGCTGAAATGGCGATGCATGAGGGCTACGACACCTACATGGAAAAGGAAATCCATGAACAACCCACTGCTGTGGCTGAGACGTTGCGCGGACGCATGGTGGATGGCGCGCTGACGTTGGATGAACTTCGCATTACTGAGGAAGAACTGCGAAGCGTTGACAAAATCATCGTTGTGGCGTGTGGAACCGCAGCTTACGCGGGGCACGTCGCCAAATATGCAATCGAGCACTGGTGCCGCATCGGCGTCGAAGTCGAGCTTGCCCACGAGTTCCGCTACCGCGACCCTATCCTTACGCCTCGAACACTGGTTGTCGCAATCTCGCAGTCGGGGGAGACTATGGACACGCTGATGGCGATCCGCCACGCGCGTGAACAGGGCTCGCGCGTATTGGCTATTGTCAATACTTACGGTTCAACCATCGCCCGAGAATCAGACGCCGTTTTGTACACTCACGCCGGGCCAGAAGTTGCTGTTGCGTCCACGAAGGCGTTCACTGCGCAGATTACGGCAACGTATCTGCTCGGCCTCTACCTCGCCCAACTACGTGGAAATAAATTCCCTGACGAAGTGGCAACGTACCTCGATGAGCTGGCACTGATGCCTGAACGCATCGAAGCAGTGCTGGAGCAGGAAGATAAAATCAAGGGCCTGGCAAACAAGATGCAGGACGCTGACTCGGTTCTCTTCCTGGGGCGTCACGTCGGTTTCCCGATTGCACTCGAAGGCGCTCTGAAGCTCAAGGAACTTGCGTATATTCACGCTGAAGGTTTCGCAGCCGGCGAGCTCAAGCATGGGCCGATTGCTTTGGTTGAGGAGGGGTTGCCAGTGTTCTTCATTGTGCCGACTCCGCGCCGGCCGCTTCTGCATTCGAAGGTGATCTCCAACATTGCTGAGGTTCGCGCTCGTGGTGCTCGCGTCGTCGCGATTGCGGAGGAAGGAGATAGTGCAGTGGATGACATTTCAGAATTTGTCATTCGCGTTCCGTGTTCTACTCCGACGCTGATGATGCCGTTGGTGACGGTTGTCCCGTTGCAGATCTTCGCTGGCGCGCTTGCGACGGCAAAGGGATACGACGTTGACAAGCCCCGTAACCTGGCAAAGTCAGTCACCGTGGAATAGAAAAGTCACCAAAGCGCCGGCGTCTTAAACGATGCCGGCGCTTTGTCGTTCACAAATGTAGTGTGCTCTCATTTTTGTCATACCCGAGGGTTAGGCTTGAGATATGGACAGATCGTATCTACCTAATGATGTTGTCGTGGCGGAAAAGCCTCTTCTCGACGCCGGTAAGCCGCTGATGGCGCTGGCCTCGTTCGCCTGCGCGCAAGCGGTGGTAGCTGATCTCCACCGACGCGGTGCGCGGGTGAGTGGCTCAACAATACTTGTCCTCGCCGGACGTGGAAACAACGGAGGTGACGCTCTGTTTGCGGGTGCCGCGCTTGCTCGACGCGGAGCTCAGGTGAGAATCGTTCATTGTGCTGGTGCTCATCGGGAAGGTCTGGCTGCTGCAATTGCCAATGGGGCGCGAGCCGAAGAAATCGGAGATTCTGCCAGCGACTGCGCGCGTCTGCGCGATCTGGCCACCTGGGGCGGAACGTGGATCGATGGTCTATTAGGGATCGGTGCGACCGGCGCTGCACGTTCGCCCATCTCTACCTGGATTGATGTGCTTAACCATGAACGCGCGATCAGCCCTGACGAGCCTCGTGTAGTGGCAGTTGATGTTCCTAGTGGAGTCGGCGTTTCCAAAGGAACTGTGCCAGGCCCAGTCCTGCGTGCCGATATCACTGTTGCGATGGGCGTGAGAAAACCTGCGCATGTAGTGCCACCGGCGTCGTCTTACTGCGGAACAATTGTTGATGTTCCTCTCGGAATCGAACCGTATCTTCCTCGTCACCCTTACGTGTGCTCTCTATCCGACGCCGACGTTGCCGACCTGTGGATGATCCCAGGTAATCATGACCACAAGTACACTCGCGGTGTGCTGGGGATGCTCACCGGATCTGATCGATACCCAGGGGCAGCCTTACTCGGAATTGCAGGGGCGCTTGCCGTGGGGCCGGGGATGGTTCGCTACGTTGGTTCTGTCAATGTCACGTCCCACTTCCCTGAAATCGTCACAGAAACCGGGCGTGTGCAGGCCTGGGTGATCGGCTCGGGGCTTGATACATTTGACGATGCACGTCAGATTCTTCGCAGTGCTCGGGCCGATTGCCTTCCGGTGGTGCTCGATGCAGGTGCCATTGCGCTCGCGGCTGAAGAAGACTTACCGGACGTCACGATCTTGACCCCACATGCTGGAGAGTTGTCGTCACTGCTTGGACAACTTGGTGAGCCAATGAGCCGACGTGACGTTGAAACTCAGCCCATGGAAGCCGCGCGTCTCGCGGCAGAAAAGACCGGTGCAATCGTCGTCGCCAAAGGATATGTCGATGTGATTGTGCCACCCACAGGCACGGCCTACGCTCAGGGCGGTGCCCCGGGATGGCGTGCCGTTGCCGGAGCGGGAGACACGTACGCTGGCGTTGTGGGAGGTCTTCTTGCAGAACTCGCCTCGCCACGTCGTGAAAACGCGGCTCTGGCTGCAGCAGCGGCATCGCACATTCATGCTCGTGCAGCGCTGCGCGCCTCACGTGCTGAGGGACGAATTGGACACCCCATCCGTGCTCATGAGATTGCCGACGCAATGAGTGACGTTATTGATGAGATTTTGAATGGAGAATCATGAGCTACCCTTCGCGCGCGTATATCTCGAAGAGCGCGTTCCTACACAACCTTGACGTCGCGCAGAGTTTTGGGCCGGCAATGGCGATTGTGAAAGCCAATGCATATGGGCACGGAATTGAATTGATTTCTCGCTGGGCTCTCGGGGCGGGAGTGGAATGGTTCGGTGCTGCACAACTTGAGGAGGCGATGCATCTGCGCCACCTCATCGGCCCAGCGCCCCGCGTCTTTACGTGGATTTATTCTCCTGGAGCGAACCTGCGCAGCGCAATCGAGAACAGAATCGATATCAGTGTCGGCAGTTCATGGGCACTGACGGAGCTTGTTGACGCAGCCCGCCAGGCAGGAATACCAGCCCGAGTACATATTGAAGTTGATACAGGAATGGCGCGCGGAGGTGTGTGCCCGCGCGAGGTTGACGCGATTGCGCGTCGGTTGCTTGCATACGAAGCAGAAGGTGTAATCGACATCGTCGGGCTGTGGAGTCACCTGGCAAATGCTGACAGTACTGATCCAAGGCCAACACTGTCGCAGATTGAAGCATTCGAAGCGGCGCGATCCGTTTTTTCACGTCACGGGCTTGTTCCACAGATGTGCCACTTGGCTGCTTCAGGTGGCGCACTGTGGTTCCCCCAATCACGCTACGACATGGCTCGCACGGGGATCATCCTCTATGGACTCTCACCGAATATTGAGCGAGCCAGTGCGTTTGACCTGGGACTTGAACCAGTGATGCGCCTCGAAGCGGATATTATGGCTGTACGTGACGTTCCCGAGCACACGGGTATCTCCTACGGTCACACTGAAGTGACCACGCACCCAACTCACCTGGCAGTTGTCCCCTTGGGCTATGGGGATGGCATTCCTCGGTCGGCGTCGCGCAACGCCTACGTTTCAGTGAACGGTCAGCGGGCGAAAATCATGGGCACGGTGTGTATGGATCAGTTCATGGTTGACGCGCCGGGTGTAGAAGCAGGTCAAACTGCGGTGCTCTTTGGAGCCCCGCAGACACCAACCGCTGATGAGTGGGGGCGCGCTGCAGGCTCGATTGGATATGAGATAGTCACCAGGATTGGGCCGCGGGTGGCACGTATCCCCGAGCTCTAACGTAGAATAAATGCGCGAAAGGAGAGAGATGGTTTCTCTACTGGTTCCCCTCGCCGCCGATATTCAGGCGGTTGGATATGCAATTGGACAAGCAGCTCAGGCTGGCGATCTTGTGATGCTCAACGGGCCACTCGGCGCTGGCAAAACGACGATGACACAGGGTATCGCGCGCGGTCTTGGAATTGACGGCGCAATTGCCAGCCCAACATTTGTCATCGCACAGATTCATCATGGTCGTATTGATTTAGTTCACGTTGATGCTTACCGGCTCAATTCAATTGAGGAGATCGACGCGCTCGATCTGGATACCTCGCTTGAAGAGTCCCTTACTGTCGTTGAGTGGGGTAGTGGCAAGGTTGAGATGTTGGCAGAGGATCGCCTCGAAATTCAGATTATGCGTCCTGAGGGGTCCGACGCAGGTGAAGAAGTTGAAGACTTGTACGAAGATGCTCCTCGAACACTGACCTTCATCACTCATGGCATCCGCTCTGCACAACTTGCTGATGCGGTGCTTGCTGACAAGCGAGTTCAGGCCCTGGAACGCCGATGAGAATCGTGGCGTATGTGTTGGTGCTCCTGGGATTATTCCCAGGGGGAGGGCCGACCTTCGTCCTCGATGTTCCACCTGCTGCTGATATCGCGCGTTGGTTTGAAAACGACGGACTACGCGAATCTGAGCGTCAAGCACCGACTGTATTTGGGGTCGCCGCGGATAGTCCAACAATTATCACGGTGGGCTCTCCGAAGCGTTCTTTCCGCTTCTCTGGATCGGGTTCGAACGCACAAGTGGTGCAGACAAATAACTGGGTTGCGCCGGTGTCGAAGAACGGTGCAGTGGTTGGTGCAATCGAAGCGAATTTCGATGATCGTCGTCCCAAGGCGATTACAGTCAGCGCAGATGTTCGTTTGGGCAGTGCTGCGGGAAGTCCGCAGACGCGTTTGGTGGCGGACTCGGAGCTCGACGCCTGGTTTGCTCTGGGCGATCAGGAGATTTCCCCGGCATCGAAGGCAGGTGCTGAACTCGTGCTCGGTGAGATCCCGCTCAAGGATTTTCTTGCTAATCGTGGTGCTCTTGCAGGAGAAAAAAGGCAGCACTCGACCTCAGGTATTCCAACCGACGAGTCCAAAGACGGCCATTCACTTCTTGCGATGATTACTGTGGGGTGGGCCGTCGGCCTCCTGGTGGTCTTTTCTCTGCTGTGGTTACGCTGGGATCTCAACCACCGTGAAAAGCTCGAAAAATTGCCGCAGGCAGTGCCGCCTCCCGAGCCTGAGACTGCTCACGATAAGCCGTCGTTCAAAGATGCAGCCCCGAAGGTAGCTGTCTATCAGCTGCCACGTACAAATGAGAATTCGGAAAAGGAAAATAATGACAATTCTGACGATTGATACCTCTGCCGGTATTTCTATCGGCCTGGTGGGAGAGAATTTCGACGTTCTTTGCGCAATTCATGAAACAGATTCACGTCACCATGCTGAGCATCTCGCTCCGTTTGTTGCCAAGGTGTTGGCAGAGGCCGGTGTCGATCGCCCAGACCTCATCGTCGCCGGTACCGGCCCAGCCGCATTCACCGGCTTGCGTGCTGGCTTGATGACGGCTCGTGCTCTGTCACGTGGATGGGGAGTCCCCCTTGAAGGGGTCTCGTCGCTGGAAGTTTTGGCACTTGCAGCTGCCGACGCCGGTGCCCAGGAAATTGTCAGCATCATTGACGCCCGCCGCAAGGAAGTCTACGCGTTGCGCGCGCGCCCTATGGGGGCGGACGACGTCGCCGTCATTACTCCGGCACGCGTCCTCAAGCCTGCCGTTCTCGCTCAAGAACTGGCACAGGAACCGGCAGTGCTTGCCTCTCCTTCACAGGAATTGTTCGAGTCTGAACTTGGCGAACGCATCATTGTTTTCGCAGATCCGGCAGTGATGGCACGTCTGGCCGCCTCGCGAAAGTCGCGTGTCGAAGCCGGTGAGGAACTGGATTTGGGGACAGAGCCACAGTATTTGCGCCGCCCTGACGTTCACGGTGGGGCACATGCCCAACCACAGGCTGAGGGTAACCCGTACCAGTGAGTTTTCGCCCGGTTCGCGCTGGTGATGCTGCGCGTCTTGCACGGTTTGATCGCGCTATCTTCGGATCTGATGCGTGGCCATTGCCCGTGTGGCAACAAGCGGTCGAAGCGCCGGGCCAGCTCTACCTCCTTGCTGAGAGCGAACCTGAGCTCGGACAACCCGCAGGCGATGTCGTAGCGGTAGGCGGTGTGGGGTTCGGCCCCGATGCCGAAATCTTGACGATCGCTGTTGCTCCTCAGGCACGTGGTCAAGGTCTTGGACGACAGCTCCTCGAAAATCTCATCGATGCAGCGTGGTCTGATGGCAGTGAAGCAATCTTCCTCGAAGTGCGTTCGCGTGGAATGACGGCGCAACGACTCTATGAACGAGCTGGTTTCACGGTGGTGGGCCGGCGAAAGAACTATTACTCCGATGACGATGCCCTCATTATGAAACTTGAGGCGCCGGCGTCGGGAGACGACACAAAGAAGCAGTGAAAGGTGAGCGTGCGTGGTGTGGGAAAAGAGCATGGCACGGGCGCGGTAGGATATGAGTGTGGAAAAACTAGTTTTAGGAATTGAATCTTCCTGCGATGAAACCGGTGTTGCACTGGTTCGTGGTGGGGAACTTCTTGCGGATGTGACGGCCACGTCGATGGATGAATTTGCGCGTTTTGGTGGCATCATTCCGGAGATCGCTTCACGTGCGCACCTGCAGTCGTTTGTGCCGACACTCAACGCGGCACTCGAGAAGGCGGGTGTGGTTCTTGATGATGTCGATGCTATCGCTGTGACTGCTGGCCCAGGTCTGGTCGGCTCGCTCACGGTGGGCGTTTCGGCTGCGAAGGCTCTTGCGCTTTCGCTCGGGAAGCCGTTGTACGGTGTTAACCACATCATCGGGCACATCGCCGTCGATCAACTGGTTCACGGTGCGTTTCCAGATAAGTTCGTCGGACTTGCCGTGTCAGGCGGTCACTCGCATCTGATGCTCGTCAATGACATTGCAACCGATGTCAAGGAACTCGGTGGCACACTTGACGATGCTGCAGGTGAGGCGTTTGACAAGGTCGGCCGTCTGCTCGGCACACCGTATCCGGGCGGTCCGCACGTCGATAAATTGGCTCAGGCGGGTGACCCGACAGCCATTCGTTTCCCACGGGGACTGTCAAAAGGTAAAGATAAGGTGAATCACCCTTATGACTACTCTTTCTCGGGTTTGAAGACTGCTGTCGCTCGACATATCGAGGGCACACTTGCGCGTGGAGAAGAACTTCAGCGCGAAAATATCTCGGCAGGTTTTCAAGAGGCTGTCGCCGATGTTCTCACGGCGAAGGCATTTCAGGCCTGCGAAGATTTCGGTTGCGACACGCTGGTCATTGGTGGGGGTTTCTCAGCAAACTCGCGCTTGCGATCGATGGCTCAGGAGCGCGCTGCTCAGCATGGAGTAACGGTACGAATTCCTCCCATTCGTTACTGTACTGATAACGGCGCCATGATCGCTGCACTCGGATACTCGTTAGCGATGGCTGGTGTGGAACCAAGCGATTTAGGCATCACCGTCGATACCGGATTGTCGCGAGACGTTATCGTCGTACGATGAGAGTAATTGAGGGGCGTGCCAAGCACGCCCCTCAATTACTTAGACTCGTTCGGCCACAATTGCCCGATGCTTACCCAACAGCGGGCAGAGAATGATCGTGGCAGAACCGGGACGCTTCACGTCGAGTTTCAGCTTCTTTCGTAAGGTTTCAGGGACGACGTCAGTGCCCCGTTTTTTGATTTCGACGCGGCCAATATCTCGCTGAGTCAAGGCTTGGCGAATTGCTTTGATATCGAAGGGGAGTACATCGAGCACCCGAAAACGCGATAAGAATCCTGAGCTGACCTTGCCACCAGTCAGGTAAGCAATCGCATGGGACACCGGAGCCAACCCGAGGTGGTCAGCAAGCGAGGCTACCGATCCGGATCGAATAATCGCCGGATCGGGTTCGTATAGATATTCTCCGAGTTCTTGTGGCGGTGCCATCGGAGCCTCGTGGGTTGGGTCGCCGATGTGAGGATCCCATATCTGCACGCCATCTGAGAGGACGAGCGCTTCACGCCCGGGTTGCTCTGCCAATTCACCCAGCCAGATCACTGCTTCCACCAGTTCTCCGCCGTCGGAAATCCATGTCACTCGCGAATTTTGGGGGAGGTGTTGATAATTGATCCCTGGGGCGACTTTAATACCTGCAGCCCGAAACATCCGTGCGATCGAGATTGCTGTGCTCAGTGGTGGCATCCAATGGTCAGGACGGGTCAGCCGCTTTCCATTCGCCCGCCGTGCGGGATCGAGCCAGACAGCATTGGTGTTAAACGAGCAAAGATTAAGCGAGAAGGCGTCGGCACGATAGACTTTCGCGTTGGGGAACGGCGCGAGGTTAAAAGCTGCTGCCGCAGCGGCGTCGGGGGAAATATCAATGGCGATGACATCCATTCCCAGCCCAGAAAATGCGAGCGAGTCGCCGCCGATACCACAACCGACGTCTAAAACGCTCCTCATGCCGACGTCGCGGAAACGCTTGGCGTGGTGGGCCGATACCCGTAACCTGGTGGATTGCTCTAGCCCGTCGGGAGTGAACAGCATCGACTGGGCAAACGGCCCAAACTTTGCTGTGGCCGCAGCGCGCAAACGCGCTTGAGTCAGTGCTGCTGAGACAAGCTCAGGAGCGTACCCCTCGCTGCGTAGACGCTGAGTCAGGGAAAAAACATTGGCGGTATCGTAGTCGCCAATGGCTTCAAGGAGGGCGATGCCTTGTGGGGACAGGAGGGAAGAAATCACATTCTCTATCTTGCCATGCGTTCGTGCGTTCGCACCTGGCGATGAGTTGGCACTCGCATTGACCGAGTGCCAAAATCGGCCTAATCTAGGAAGTGTTCTGGGAACGAGGTGACCCCCGCGACGGCGCTCCGTTCCACCAAAAATTTGACAAGTCAAAGGAGAAATCCGAATGTCGGTTTCCATTAAGCCGCTTGACGATCGTATCGTCATCCGTCAGGTTTCTGCTGAGCAGACCACAGCCTCCGGCCTGGTTCTTCCCGATACTGCGAAGGAAAAGCCGCAGGAAGGCGAAGTACTGGCAGTTGGTCCGGGTCGTATTGATGACAATGGCAACCGTGTTGCTATGGACGTCAAGGTGGGCGACAAGGTCATTTACTCGAAGTTCGGTGGCACCGAGGTTAAGTACGGTGACGATGAGTTCATCATTCTCTCCCAGCGTGACGTTCTGGCAGTAGTCGAGCGCTGATCGCACTCTGTATAAGAAGTGGAGGATCACCCAAGGTGGTCCTCCACTTCTTTCTTCTATGCGTTTATCAGGCAGTCGGCGCGTGGCGACGGCGGGCAAGAACCCGGTTACGCTCTTCTTCCGACATGCCACCCCAAACACCATATGGTTCATTGTGGGAGAGGGCATATTCGCGGCACTGTTCAATCACAGGGCAGGCCTGGCAAATACGCTTTGCGCGCTCGATGCGACGACGACGCGGGCCACCGCGTTCGCCTTCGGGGTGGAAGAAGAATTCCGGATCCATCGAGTTGCAAGCGCCGAGAAGCTGCCAGTCCCAAAAATCCACGAGGGCACCGTCAACATCTTTGATGCGAGCTACCAAAATTTCACGTCCTTTAAATCCATGTGCATAGGTTCCACGTTAGGCTGATCGCCTGTGGCGAAACCTCAACTAGTGTAACTGGCAAATGCGTAGAGAAACAGTGTTGATCTTCACTCTCATTTTTGCTAGCTGTTGTGTGATATGAAAAAGCGTCATTTTCTTGAAGAAGATTGATATATTTGATCAGCTTGCGTAGTGCTATGCGATATGGTGAGCCGTGGCCCACAACAATGTCGAAATGTGCGCACTACACTAGGGACATGAACAACGATCCTTTCGGCCTGGTTGGCCTGACCTATGATGATGTGCTCCTCCTCCCGAACGCGACGGATGTGATCCCGTCGGAGGTGGATACATCCAGCCCGCTGACAAAAAATATCACGTTAAAGATGCCGATCCTTTCGGCAGCGATGGATACCGTGACTGAATCACGTATGGCAATCGCAATGGCAAGCCTGGGTGGTCTGGGCGTTATCCACCGTAATCTGTCGATTGAGGATCAAGCGCAGCATGTTGCCACGGTGAAAGCTGCCTCAACTGACGCCGTGGATGTTTCGCAAGCGACGCTTGATACGCAAGGACGCCTTCGTGTAGGTGCGGCAATTGGCTACTGGGGCGATGCATGGGATCGCGCACTCGCACTTGCTCGGGCCGGCGTTGATGTGCTGTTCGTTGATACTGCCAATGGTGAAGCAGCGCTTGCACTCGAAATGATCTCGAAGATCAAGTCATCTGAGGAATTCGACGGTGTCGATGTCGTTGGTGGCAATATTGCGACAACTGAAGGTGCTCAAGCGCTTATCGATGCAGGAGCTGACGGCGTTAAAGTTGGAGTTGGCCCAGGTTCGATCTGCACCACTCGTATCGTTGCAGGTATTGGCGTGCCGCAGGTGACTGCCGTCTACCTCGCATCTTTGGCTGCGAAACCTGCCGGTATCCCATTGATCGCCGACGGCGGTTTGACTCACTCTGGTGATATTGGCAAGGCTATCGTCGCCGGCGCTTCAACCGTCATGCTCGGCGGTCTGCTGTCGGGAACCGATGAAACACCGGGTGAAACGTACCAGATCAACGGTGTGAGCTTTAAGAGCTACCGTGGCATGGGGTCCCTGGGTGCAATGAGTTCTCGCGGACGAGTCTCCTATTCCAAGGACCGTTACTTCCAAGCCGATGTCAAGAGCGACGAGAAGATCGTGCCGGAGGGAATTGAAGGTCAAGTCCAATCGAAGGGACCAGTCGAACAAGTTCTCTACCAGCTTACGGGTGGTCTCCATCAGACGATGTTCTACACGGGTGCTCGTTCTATTGATGAGCTTGCTCGTCGCGGACGTTTTGTTCGAATCACCCCTGCCGGCCTGCGTGAATCCCATCCGCATGACGTGCAGATCACCGTTAAAGCTCCAAACTATTAAGGTCGTACAACTGGCCAACCGCGGGGAGGGACCGGATTTCCCTTCTCGCGGTCAAGCCGGTCAAAGAAGTCACGCTGCTCGTTGTAGGTCTCTTCCTGTAGCTGCGCCAGCTCGCGAAGATCCATGTGTGCCACGTGGGGATACTTTCGACAGATCGCTCCCAGCACGCGCAGCGTCGCCAATACATCAGCTTCCGCATTATGGAACGCATCATCTTGGTCAACAGCGTAGTGCTGTGCCAAATTCTCTAGCCGACGCTTTCCTTTTCGGAAGCGATCACAGCTTTTGTCCACCATGTACGGGTCAATGATCGGGCCGATTTCACGCCCGAGCCGCTTCGCCATCGTGTCGAGTCCGTGACGTTCTAACTCGCACTCCATGAGAGTCAGATCGTAGGAAGCGTTAAACGCGACTACCACGAATCCTTGTTGCATATGGTTACACAGTATGTCGGCAATTTCATCGAGAACTTGTGCGATAGGGCGCCCTTCTTCCTGGGCTTTCTGTGTGGAGATTCCATGCACGCGCTGTGCTTGGGGAGGAATCTCTACTCCGGGATCTGCCAGCCAATAGTGGCGTGTTGTTCGGCTTTCTTCCACCAGAACTACCGATGCCGTCACGAGGCGAGAGTTCAGTGGATCGACACCGGTTGTTTCTGTGTCAAATCCAATAATTGGGTTATTCGTCCACATTTTTCTGCCCCTTTTTCTTCCCACTGCGGGGATCGCTTGTTTTCCTTCGGCGGAACTGTGTTGTCCTCATTCAATCCTAGAAACAGCCTACGACACTTTTTCGTGAACACTTTGGATGCCACATCAAGGAAGGCGCTAGGCTTGGTATGTGGCAAACGAAATTGAGATTGGGCGTGGCAAACGCGCCACTGCGGGTTATTCCTTCGATGACATCGCCGTTGTTCCCTCACGTCGAACGCGTGACGCGGCAGACGTTTCTGTGACGTGGCAACTTGATGCTAATTACCTTGAAGTTCCTATCCTGGGCGCACCGATGGATTCAGTGACTTCCGTGCAAACAGCCATCGAGCTTTCCCGACTCGGCGGCATTGGTGTTCTCGATCTCGAAGGTTTGTGGACTCGCTATGACGATCCCACCGATCAGTTTGAGCAGATCGCCACTGCCAGTGAGGATGAGGCAACAGCAGTCCTCCAGCGTGTGTATTCGGAGCCAATTAAACCTGAACTGATCATTCAGCGTCTTCGTGAGATACGCGAAGCGGGAGCCACCGTTGCTGGCGCACTCTCGCCGCAGCGAACATCCCAGTATTGGGATCTTGTCGCCGACGCCGGGGTTGACCTCTTCGTCATCCGTGGCACGACCGTCTCCGCTGAGCATGTCTCATCAAATGCTGAGCCTCTTAACCTCAAGCGCTTCATTTATGATCTCGATGTTCCGGTGATTGTTGGTGGGGTTGCGTCATACACAGCGGCTCTTCACTTGATGCGTACTGGAGCCGCTGGTGTCTTGGCAGGGTTCGGCGGGGGTGCCACGTCGGCGAACCGCCGCACCGTCGGCGTCGCCGTTCCGATGGCAACCACCGTCGCGGAAGTTGCTGCCGCCAGACGTGAATATATGGACGAAACCGGTGGCCGTTACGTACACGTAATTGCAGACGGCCAAATTTCGACATCAGGCGATCTTGTCAAAGCAATTGCGTGTGGCGCCGACGGCGTGATGCTCGGCACGGCACTTGCACGCGCTGAAGAAGCTCCCGGACGCGGTTTCCATTGGGGCGCGGAGGCGCGTCATTCGACGCTTCCGCGTGGGGAGCGCGTAGAAGTTGAGCGAGCAGGGAGCCTGGAGACGGTGATCAACGGGCCTGCGTCGGATGCATCTGGACGCACTAACCTGATCGGAGCTCTCAAACGTGCCATGGCAATGACAGGCTACTCAGACGTGAAGGAATTCCAGCGAGTGTCAGTATCGGTAGGTGCAAACAGATGAAAGTTTTCGGCGATCACGGCGAAAGAATACTCGCGCGCAGGGAGATCAACGAGGGGCTATATGCACCGACGTCGGTGTTTGGGTCGTTAAGATACGCTTTTGCTACCCCGACGCGCCTTCGAAAGGAAGTGATCGCCGGACTCACCGTATCTCTCGCGATGATTCCGGAGGCAATCGCTTTCGCAATCATCGCAGGGGTATCGCCAACATCAGGTTTATATGCCTCGGTTGTCATGTGTATAACGATGGCGTTCGTTGGAGGGCGTCCGGCTGTACTCACAGGTGTGACATCCGCGGTGGCAATCGTTACCGCTCCGATCGGACTGCATTACGGCGCCGAGTACATGATGGCCACAGTTTTGCTCGGCGGTCTGATACAAGCGGTATTGGGTCTGGTTGGAATAGCGAATCTCGAAAAGCTCATCGGTCGTTCGGTGATGCTCGGTTTCACCAACGCCCTCGGGTTGATGCTCATGTGGACGCAAGCCAAAGTGTTCACACAAGGCAATTGGCAGGTGTGGACGTTGGCGGCGATCGGTATCGCCGTGATGTTTCTCTGGCCAAAAATTACTCGTGCTTTGCCAGGACCACTTGTGACTGTGGCGCTTTTGACGTTGATCGCAGTGCTCGCAGGCTGGCACGTGCCCAACGTGGGCCAGATGGGGCCGATCGGGGGAGCGATCCCGCTCCCGGGACTGCCAGATGTGCCCTATAACCTCGAAACGTTGCGCATTATTGCGCCGTACTCGCTCGCGGTTGCGTTCATCGGGATCATCACTTCACTCATGACAGCGAAACTTGCTGACGACGTTGTAGACAACGAGTCGAATAAAACTCACGAGACAATCGGCTTGGGAATTGCGAATGTGGCGTCGGGGCTGTTCGGAGGAATGGCTGGTTGCGGGATGATGGGGCAAACGCTAATCTCTGTCCGAGAAGTTGGCGCTCGCACACGACTGGCCACTTTGATGGGTGGCGTTTTCATTCTTGTTCTCAGCCTTGGCCTTGCGCCGGTGGTTGCCGCCATTCCGACGTCGGCCTTGGCGGCTGTGATGCTCGTTATTGGTATCAAGACCGTGAACTGGAACGTCATGCGACCGGCGACGATTAAATTCATGCCGTGGACCGAATCGATCATTATGTTTGCCACGATGATTTCCGCAATCGTGACGCAAAACTTGGCTATTGGCGTCGGAGTGGGTGTGGTGACGGCAATCATTGGTTTCACGCGGAGAATCACCCACATGGTTCATGTGGAGACTGTGCTTGAAGATGCTCCAGAGGGTGATGGCAAGATCCGTATTTACACAGTACATGGTCAACTTTTTTGGATTTCCGCGACGTCGATGATGAAACATTTCAATTTTGATACCCGTGCGCAGACAATCATTATTGATCTATCTGATGCGGAAATCTGGGATGCCTCTACGGTTGCAACTCTTGACGCTGTGACGCGCAAGTATCGCAATCGTGGCAAACTGGTTGAAATTCGGGGGCTGCACGGGGCAAGTCAAGATCGTTTACGCAAACTCTCAGGGCATTTGGACTAAGTTGCGCAACTGAGATTTGCGGCAGTTGTTCTGGATAGTGGTGTTTTCTATTTTTCTGTGTTGAGCTGGTAGGTGCTTCCGTCCCTACTGCGTTGGAGTATTCCTGCATCTACGCACGCTCTGCGCACACGTGCAACATCTCGAACAAACATTGCGAGAGCACAGTTTAATTCTGATTCGCTGAGTTTAGTGCGTGGGTGAATGCGTGTGAAAACAGTAGTAACGAGCTTGCGGGAAAGAACAAGAATTTGATCCTCGTCTTGTGGAAGAGTATCAATTCTTTTGACGTGTGCAATGAGATCTTCAGATAGGACGTTTTCAAGTTCTGCGATGGTATTTCGCAGGCACGTGGTATCGATTATTCCATTGTGTGCCCAGTCAAATGGAAGATTGTCATTGCTGAAGGAAGTGAAATTTTCGTGGCTCATGAGTAAACGAGCAAGTTTGGCACGAAAATTCGGGTTTGCGATTGATGAGGTGATAATGCGCACGCGTTTGATTGCCTGCGTTTGGTCTTTCCCAAGAGCTGAGTTCACAGTGAAGTCTCCGTTGCGTTTTTCTTGCCGAATGTGAGTACTGCCCACAGAATAACAATAATGGCGGATGAAATAAGGGATGCAGCGAAGAAACCGGCGAATTGGGTAGCGTATCCAACAGCGATGCTCGCTGAGGAAAAATATAGCACCAATATATGTAGTACAGAGTGCAGGAGAAGCCTTTGTTCGGATTTTCAATTCGCCAAGCAGGAGTTTGTTAATGACATTTCTCTCCAGATCTTTCTAAGGGGGGCATTGCATAGAACTCAAACGGGTGAGAATCGCGATAATCTTGCCCCTCCAAAAAATGATGGCGAGCCGATACCCCTCGCTTCTAGTGTCGCCATTTTTGAGAAGAGTGCGAACTCGCTGAGGTCTGATCCTCATGAGAGGTATGCTGGAGATATGTTGCAGGCGTTCTCATCTCGTCAAGTTGCCACTGTTGATGGTCAACAAACTTAAACTTTTGGATACAAGTCAGTAAGATTTTGGAGAAAAAGTGGAGGGGCGCCATTTGTTAGTAACATCTGATCTGGATTGTTATCCATGGTAAAGGCATGTCCTCATACGGTTGAGGTTGTGGTAGTTGGTGCAACCGGTGCGGGTGTCGATTCGCTATCGCCAACAGATGCAGCCAATTTTCGCTATCGTGTTCAACAGCTTTTCTACGAGTTGAGCAATGAATGGCTCAACGAAGAAGTCGAAGGTTATTCTCTTTGGCATACCTTCTACGAAGATGAGGATTTAGATCCCCTTTCTGATGAGATCATGGGGTGCGTCATAACAAATATTTGCTCTGATCGGAATATCCCTATCGCTTTGTTGTACCAATGTTTACAGGTGTGTTTTGATTACTTGCGCGTTACCGACACGCGAGGTTATTTCGTGGAAATTGGTTCGTTTGCACTGGGGAAAAGCCAGACACCAGTGTGGTATCGCAGATTGAGGGAAGATCAACCTTCTCGATTTGCGCGGTTTTTTCGTCAACAGTTGAGTCGTTTTTGTGGTGACATCTCTGAGAAGAATTTGTCATGTTCCCCAATCCCATATTGTCCTGATGTAAGACCTGGTGCGGGCATGGAGATTCTCAGGCAACAGGTGGAAGGCAAGACGCCGGTGGAAGTAGCTGTGGAAACACTGTACGAGCAGGGTACAGAGCGTGAACTTGAGCGCGTAGCTCAATTGTTTATTGGCTATATCAGCCCCGAGCAACCTGTTTTAGATGGGTTTGTTGGTGTAGGGGCAAATAAGTGGACGATAACACGCTCAGAAAATGATAAGAAACAACAAGTTGGCCGTTTAAGCATTCGAGGGTATTTACCGGATTTCAATCCGATTTTCGCCGGAATTGCTACGCGAGGCGCGATCGAATCTTGTCATCTCGCTGGCGTTGCTAATCCGCTGAAAATATCTGTTGAACTGGAATCATATAGATGAAAGCTATGAAATTCTGTGCAGTTCTTCGCGGTATATTTACGGCATGAGGGCTGGTGGAAATGAAATGTGTGGCTCTGAGAAAGGCGATAGGACGCCCCCTCGGAGCCACACTGTCAAGATCTGCTTGCGAACGTCATGTACTGAGAAGTATGTTGCCTCCTCAAGCAATTGAAGCATTCACGTTCAGAATACGAGCGCTATACCTTGGGTAAATGCGAAGGGAAATGCGAATCAGGATCAATCAAGGGATGGGGCTTTGAAACGATAGATGTTCGTTTCGCGCATTTCAAAACCACTGCGTTGGTAGAGCCGATTTGCTGCTTTACGGGATGGGCG
Source organism: Arcanobacterium canis (assembly GCF_029625435.1). GTDB lineage: Bacteria > Actinomycetota > Actinomycetes > Actinomycetales > Actinomycetaceae > Arcanobacterium > Arcanobacterium canis. The sequence continues at coordinate 511,076 of NZ_CP121208.1, forward strand.
AGAGGTAAGATCAATCGACTTCGCGCCGCGCTTATTCGCCAGCTCAACAGCGCTGTCAACTAGCGCGCGGCCAGCACCTTGGCCACGGGCGGCTTCATCGACAACCACATCCTCAATCCAGGCGCGTACGCCAGTGGGAATCTCGAACAGAACAAGAGACAGCATTCCTACGATTGAGTTGTCATTTTCAGAGCGGAAAACGAGTAACGACAGAGCGTCCGAGGACAGGATGCGGCTCAGACCTTCCATATCAAGAGGAGTTGAGGACTTCGAGAGCTGAGGGATCAGACGCGCGAATGCCTTTTCAAGCTCGGGGGTGGCATCGGTGATGAGTTCAACGGCCATGAATTTTCCTTTCACAGAACAAATATCGTGCCACTTGGGATGCCCCAAAATAGCATCATACCTCTAGTGTAAACGTAAAACGCGGCGGGCTGGAAAGCCCCCAGCCCGCCGCGTTCGCTGATATGAGAATCAGATGAGTTCCATTGCCTGGCGTGCAATGGAGAGCTCTTCGTTAGTCGGAATCACCATCACGCGCACCGAGGAATCCTCGGTCGAGATCGTACGTGCTTCCTTTGAACGAACAGCATTCTTCTCAGCATCGATCTTTACACCGAATCCAGCCAGGCGCTCAGCCACGGCTGCGCGCAGGAGATCGTCGTTCTCGCCTGCGCCAGCGGTCCACGTGATGACGTCAAGTCCACCCATCACTGCAGCATAGGCTCCGATGTAGTGGATGATGCGGTGAACGTAAACCTCGATGGCTTCCTTCGCGTCTTCGTCGCCAGCTTCGATCTTCTCCCACACCATGCGCATGTCATTGTCTCCGGCGAGACCCTTCAGACCTGACTCCTTGTTGAATAGCGTGTCGATTTCGTCGATTGACATGCCGCCAACGCGTGCAAGGTGGAAAACAACTGCTGGATCGATATTGCCGGTACGGGTACCCATCATCAGGCCCTCAAGTGGGGTTAGCCCCATCGAGGTGTCCACTGCGTGGCCATTGACAACGGCGGACACCGATGCGCCGTTACCCACGTGGAGGACGATCTGCTTAAGGTCATCGCGCCCAAGCAGCTCGGCAACCTTCTGCGAGATGTACATATGGGACGTGCCATGAGCGCCGTAGCGTCGGATCTCATACTTCTCAGCCACATCACGCTTGAGAGCGTAGGTGGCCGATTCGCGCGGAAGATTCTGGAAGAATGCCGTGTCGAACACGGCAATATTCGGCACGTCAAACAGCTCGCGTGCAACCTCGATGCCCTTCAGGTGGGCGGCATTGTGCAGCGGAGCGAGCGGGATAAGCTCTTCGATCTTGGCCGCGACGGCGTCATCAATGATGGCAGCCTTATCGAAGTACTTACCGCCTTGAACGACGCGGTGGCCAACAGCCTTGATTTCAGCTTCTTCGAGCTTCGGGCCATAGGTGTTGAACATGTCCAGAACGAGCTTAAGACCTTCACCATGATCGGCAATGCGCTGATCAAGGGTGTGCTTTTCGCCGTTCACCTTGTGCTCAAGCGCGGAGGTCTCCTCGCCGATGCGCTCTACGAGTCCGGATGCGAGCGATTCGCCGCTTTCCGGGTCCACCAGCTGGTACTTGATCGATGACGAACCCGAGTTAATGACGAGTACAGACACGTATTCTCCTTTTTGTTTGTTTCGTTATTTTGCCGACGCAGGAGGGAGGTTCCACCTGCGTCGGCAAGTTTTTAGCCCTGCGCCTGAATGGCAGTGATTGCCACCGTGTTGACGATGTCGTCAACAAGTGCGCCACGGGAAAGATCATTGACTGGCTTGTTCAGACCCTGAAGGATGGGGCCAACAGCGACAGCGCCTGAAGAACGCTGAACAGCCTTGTATCCAATGTTTCCAGCCGACAGCGACGGGAAGATGAATACTGTTGCATGGCCGGCCACTGGCGAGCCAGGGAGCTTCTTCGCAGCAACAGCCTTGTCTACGGCGGCATCGTACTGGATGGGGCCTTCGATGAGGAGGTCGGGACGAGCGTCTTTCGCCACGCGAGTTGCCTCGACGACGGCGTCAACGTCTGGCCCCTTACCGGAGGTGCCGGTGGAGTAAGAGAGCATCGCTACGCGTGGCTCAACACCGAACTGAGCTGCGGTTTCTGCCGAAGAAATTGCGATAGAGCCGAGCTGTTCTGGGGTGGGGTTGGTATTCACGGCGCAATCGCCGTACACGAACACGCGGTCTTCCATCAGCATGAGGAAGCACGAGGACACAATCGAAGCGCCCGGCTTGGTCTTAATAATCTGGAAGGACGGGACGATGGTGTTTGCAGTGGTGTTCACAGCACCGGACACCATACCGTCGGCGTCGCCCATATGAACCATCATCGTGCCGAAGTACGATAGATCTTTGATCTTCTCAACTGCTGCCTCGTAAGTCACGCCCTTCTTCTCACGCAGACGTGCAAACTCAGTTGCGTACTTTTCCACGAGAGCAGGATCAGAGATAGACACGATTGATGCACCTGACAGGTCAAGGTCAAGTTCGCCTGCGCGCGCCAAAACCTCGTCCTTTTCACCAAGCAAAATGATGTCAGCAACTTCGCGACGCAGCAGTTCATCAGCTGCACGCAAGATACGATCATCGCTTGATTCCGGCATCACGATTCGCTTGCGATCAGCGCGTGCGCGCGAGATCAGGCGTGACTGGAAAGCGAGCGGCGTAATAACGTCCGATTCCTCTTCCATCGCGTCGCGAAGGGTGGCAGACATTGGCTCAGTGAGCTCACGCGAACCGCCATCGGGGAAAGCAATGACAGGGGCAACTTCGTGAGCGAAGCGCTCCTGATCAAATTCGCCCGGTGCGTCAGTAACGACGACTGCGGAGACTGGTGCGTGCTCTTCGTTGACAACAGACTTGGCGAGTTTAGAGATCGTCGTGATCTGTGCAGGGGAACGCAGAGCTCCCGAAATTGCGAGCACCATGGTTGTGCCAAGGTTGGCTGTAGCGCGGCCTGCGCGGTCGAGTGTGCCGGGGTTGAACGGATCGCCGTCGAGAATGCCCAGGACCAAAACGGCGTCGAAACCCTCTGCGTAGTCCGTGTAGCGCTTGACGACCTGGTTCATCGCCTCTTCTTCGTCATTGACATAGGTTTGACGTGAAGAACCCCATGCGCGGTCAAGATCCTCCAGGCGACCTGCTGCTTCTAGGAGCTCAATAAAGGCCGCATCTTCTTCGATTGGGCCGTTGGTGAAGGAACGGAAGACGCCCAGGTTTGGGTAGTCAGCCTTAAGCTGCTTGACAAAAGAGAGGGCTGTAGTGCGGGTGCCGGAGTTTCCCTCCGCCGCGGTAAAATAGACGCTTTTGGTCACGAGTTTTTCCTCAATCTAGTTCGGATGCCTCATTGCGTACCTGCCACAACAGGACTAGTTCTATCGTCCCACTTTTCGCGCAATTATGTATCTGAACGTTAAGATTTTTGGGGAAATCACACATGAGGGAGGTCACGTGGGCAAACGGAGAACCGAGCGTCAACGTCGTCGTGAGCAAGAACTGCGGCCGCCGATGCGCGGCGGACTTGGGGCAAGTCCGGTGATTCTTCCCCCGGGTGAATACAACAAGGTAGCGCAATGGCTTGACGAACGATTCGGTTCGGGGAGCGCGCAAGCCCTAGACAAAGGCGATATTTTTGCCGACTACGGTGTGCAGCTTTCTTCCGACGCCCCTTACGTTCCTGGACAACGGCTGTGGTTGTTTCGAGCGGTTCCGGACGAACCTGCCGAACCGATTGTGTTGAATGTTCTGGCAGAGAACGACAACTATATTGCTGTCGATAAGCCTCACGGAATCGCAACGATTCCTCGAGGTGGGTACGTTGCACGCAGCGTGGTGGTCGCAGCGAGGCGGCAATTTTCCAACGATGATCTCGTCCCTGCACACAGACTCGACGCGGGAACGGCCGGGGTACTTCTCCTGGTGAAAAATCCTGAAGTTCGTGGTGCTTACCAACGCATGTTCCAGATGCGCAACGTCGAAAAAGAATATGAAGCAGTTGCTCCCCTCGTAGGAGAAATTGGTCAGTGGCGCCGTGTGGAATTGCGATTGGAAAAAGAACACGGTGAACTCGCTGCCCGTGTGGTTGATGGCGAACCGAATGCGATCACCGATCTTGCTCCTATCGAGGAGCTGGGGGAGTATGCCCGGTGGCGCCTTTTTCCGCACACCGGTAAAACCCATCAATTACGTGCAACCTTGAGCTATCTCGGTGCTCCGATTGTGTGTGATCCGCTCTTCCCCCGTGTGATGGATGCCCAGGAGGCTGAGCGTTTGCCTTGTCCTGTCCAGCTTTTGGCGCGAACGTTACGTTTTCGCGATCCGCTCAGCGGACAGATGGTGGAGGTGACATCCAAAGCGCGTCTCGCACTGGGGTGACTACCAGCGGAACGGGAGCGATGAGAGTAAAACAGCCATCGACATCGTCAGGTAATCTCAACAATCGGACGATTGCGTCTTACTGAACGAGTAGGGACTCGCGATAGCGTCATGAGCTTAGTAGGCTGGGTTCGTGGAAAATATTCAGCCTGTTCTTGTCATCGATAATGGCGCACAGTACGCCCAGCTCATCGCACGCCGTGTCCGTGAGGCCGGCTACTACTCCGAACTTATTCCTCACTCCTGGAGTGGGGAAAAGATCCTCGCCAAGAACCCCGCCGCAATTATTCTCTCTGGTGGCCCGTCCTCTGTGTACGAAGAGGGTTCTCCGTCGCTCGCCACTGAGATTCTTGACGCCGGTGTTCCGGTGTTTGGTATCTGCTACGGCTTCCAACAGCTTGCCCAAGCCATGGGTGGAACTGTCGAACATACGGGAACCTCTGAATATGGTTCGACCGATGTTGAAATGCTTGCTGATAGCGCGATCACCGGAGAGCAGGGACGTCATGTGAATGCATGGATGAGCCACGGTGATGCTGTGACCACGGCACCTGAAGGTTTCACCGTCACCGCACGGTCAGCTGGCGCCAAGGTTGCTGCATTCGAAAACCCTGAGCGTCGGATCTACGGCGTTCAGTGGCATCCGGAGGTGAAGCACTCCGAAGGCGGCCAGGAAATGATCGAAAACTTCCTCACTCATGCCGGCCTGGAAAAGAACTGGAACACCTCATCGATTATCGAAGACCAAATCGCGAAGATCCGTGCTCAGGTTGGCGATTCCTACGCCATTTGTGCGCTTTCCGGCGGTGTTGATTCCTCGGTTGCTGCTGCACTTGTTCACCGCGCAATCGGCGAGCAGCTCATCTGCGTCTTTGTGGACCACGGCCTCCTGCGCGCTGGCGAAGCTGAGCAGGTCATTCGCGACTATGCGGGCGCTCGCGGTATGCGTATCCTCGCTGTAGACGAGTCGGAGCGTTTCCTTTCTGCTCTCGATGGTGTGTCGGATCCGGAGACAAAACGCAAGATCATTGGCCGCGAATTTATTCGCTCCTTCGAAGCCGCTCAGGCGCGTCTGATCGCTGAAGAAGGTGCGGAGGGTCGTCACATCAGCTTCCTCGTTCAAGGCACGCTATACCCCGACGTCGTTGAATCTGGTGGCGGCGAGGGTACGGCCAATATCAAGTCGCACCACAATGTGGGAGGTTTGCCGGAGGATCTCGAATTTTCCTTGGTGGAGCCGTTGCGTGATCTCTTCAAGGACGAGGTGCGTGCAATTGGTTGTGAACTCGGTCTTGCAGAGAATCTTGTCTGGCGTCAGCCATTCCCTGGCCCTGGCCTCGGTATTCGTATCGTTGGCGAAGTGACCCGTGATCGCTTGGAGACCTTGCGTGCTGCCGATGCGATTGTTCGCGCCGAGTTCACTGCTGCTGGCATGGATCGTGAGATTTGGCAGTGCCCGGTTGTCTTGCTCGCTGATGTGCGTTCCGTTGGTGTGCAAGGTGATGGCCGTACCTACGGTCATCCGATTGTCTTGCGCCCAGTGAGCTCTGAAGATGCCATGACGGCGGATTGGACACGCGTTCCCTACGAGCTGCTGGCAAAGATCTCCAATCGCATCATCAACGAAGTTCCTGACGTGAACCGCGTGGTTTTGGATGTGACATCCAAGCCCCCGGCAACTATCGAGTGGGAATGATCAAAAGGTGAAGGGGCGGCCTGGCAAGGCCGCCGTTTCTTTTTCCTCCGCTTACGGACGCCGACGTTTGGATATGGACGGCCACGTGACCGCCCAGCGAATAGACACAGTGACCGACGCGCCGAAAGCGGACACGAAAAACTGTCATAGGCGCCTATTAGACTTGCTGGCAGTATGAGTGAAAATGATTTTTCTGCAGCAATGGCGCGGCTTCGAGCACGAATCGACGCCGCGAAGGCCACCTCGTCCCCATCCACCGAGGTAGCGGCGTCGAACGCACCCAATGACACATCGGTGTCGTCGGGAGCTGAGCGTTTGCTTGCGGGACTCAACCCCGCGCAAAAGACCGCCGTCACCTCCCAAGCTCCATATATGCTGGTTGTTGCTGGCGCGGGATCAGGGAAAACAAAAGTATTGACCACCCGTATTGCCTACCTCATCGCAACAGGCAGGGTTGCTCCAGGTGAGATCCTTGCGATTACCTTTACAAATAAAGCCGCGAAAGAGATGCGTGAGCGTCTCGAAGGACTGCTCGGTCCACAAGCGCGCTATATGTGGATTTCTACCTTTCATTCGGCGTGTGTGAGGATCCTCAGGGCTGAACATGAAGCGATCGGAATGAGATCGACCTTTACTATCTACGATTCAGCTGATTCTTTGCGCTTGATGACGATCGTTGCTCGGGAAGAGGGGATCGAGTCGAAGGCACACCCACCGAAGAAACTTATTCGTGCGGTGTCCGATCTCAAGAATGAGCTTGTCAGTGCGGCCGAATTTGACAGGGCGGCGAGCGGCAAAGATGAACAGATTCTTGCTCGGGCTTATTTGGGGTATCAAAAGCGTCTCGCACGTGCGAATGCTCTGGACTTCGACGATCTCATCATGAAAACAGTAGAGGTCCTTCGTTCGCATCCTATGATTGCGCAACATTACCGCAGGCGCTTCCGCCACATCCTGGTAGACGAATACCAAGACACAAATGTGGCCCAGTACGAGCTTATTCGCACCCTTGTCGGGGATACTGCTGAGGCAGTTCACGGCGAGCTAACGGTAGTGGGAGATGCTGATCAGTCGATTTACGCTTTCCGAGGGGCAACCATACGAAATATCCAAGATTTCGAAAAGGATTTCCCTGATTCGCAAACCGTTTTGCTTGAACAAAATTACCGGTCAACTCAGAATATTTTGTCAGCTGCCAATGCGGTCATCTCCAATAATGATGGCCGGCGTGCCAAAAATCTGTGGACAGATTCCGGCAGTGGCGAACCGCTCGTGGGTTACGTTGCGGACGCTGAGTCGGACGAAAGTGCCTTCGTCGTCGAAGAGATCGATAAACTCCGCACCAATGGGTATAAGTATGGCGATTTCGCCGTCTTTTATCGTGCGAATGCTCAGTCGCGCGCACTCGAAGAGATGTTCGTCCGATCAGGAATTCCATACAAAGTTGTTGGTGGTACGAAGTTCTATGACCGCAAAGAGATCAAGGACGCGATTGCGTACTTGCACGCTGTGGTCAATCCTGATGACACGGTATCGATTCGTCGTATTCTCAATGAACCCAAGCGTGGGCTTGGCGCTAAAGCTGAAGAGGCGGTTGCTTTCCATGCTGCTCGTCACGGGATCTCATTCGGAGCTGCCCTGAGCGCGGTGGCACATCCTGAATTAGGGCAAGTCGAGGGGCTAACACCACGAGCGCGAGCGTCAATGACAGAATTTGTCCTCATGCTCGAGGATATGCGAAAGCAATCGGAGGAGGGACAATCTCCGGCAGATATTCTCGACAATCTCATGGATGCGTCTGGATACCTGGATGTCCTGCAAAAATCGAACGATCCCCAAGATGAAGTGCGTGTTGAAAATCTGGCCGAACTTCACTCGGTAGCGTCTGATTTTCGCGTGCTGAATCCGCAGGGGACATTGGGGGAATTTCTCGATCAAATTGCGCTCGTGTCGGATACTGATCAAATTCCCGATGGGGAAGGTGAAGGACAAGTCGTCCTGATGACTATCCACACTGCTAAGGGTCTTGAATTTCCTGTGGTGTTTGTGACGGGACTCGAGGATGGGACATTCCCGCATATCCGCTCTCTCGGATCTGGGCGCGAACTGGCAGAGGAGCGTCGTCTCGCATATGTGGCGTTGACACGAGCGCGCGAACGTCTCTACGTTACTCGCGCTGCGACGCGTTCCCAATACGGTGCGCCGCAGTCTTTGCCTCCGTCGCGTTTTTTGGAGGAGATCCCTCAGGAGATCATCACGTGGAGGCGATCTGAGGCTTCGGTTGAATCGTTGCGAGGAGGGTGGGGCGGTGTACGCTGGTCATCGCGTTCGAGGGACTTGTGGAATGATGATGATTTTGCGCCAGCATTCGGCGGGAAAACGTCATTTACTCCAGGAAAATTGGATGAAGCACAATCTGTGTCTACACCTGTTACAGGGGAGCAAAAGACGGGCGGGCTCTCGGTGGGTGATCGAGTGCGGCACAAATCGTTCGGTACGGGCACTGTGGTGTCATTTGAAGGAGCTGGAAAATCAACAGTTGCCAAGGTGAAGTTCACCAACGGAGCGACGAAACGCCTGATGCTGAGATTTGCTCCATTGGAGAAAATCTCATGAAACGGCCCGTTGCTCACTCCGCTCGGACAGGCCGACGTTCCCAAGAACCACGATCAAACTCGTCAGCATATTCGGACCCAGGCGGTTATATCTCAGGTCTCGATGGGGTGCGTGCAATTGCTGTTCTCGCCGTCATCCTTTATCACATCGCTCCCGGTGTCTTCCATGGTGGATTTCTGGGGGTTGATGTATTCTTTGTGATTTCGGGCTTTTTGATTACGACGCTCGTTTTGCGTGAAAAACGCAAAACTGGTGGGATAAATCTTGGCCAATTCTGGGTTCGACGTGCCAGGCGGCTCTTGCCTGCTTTCCTCGCACTGATCATTATTGTGGTGCCTTTAGCCTGGGTCGTCAGCCGTGATTTGCTGGTCGGGATCGGCAGGCAGGTTCTCGGTGCATTGACGTTCTCCACTAACTGGCTAGAAATTGCACATGGGAGTTCTTATTTTGACCAGACTACGCCACTGTTGTTCAAAAATTTCTGGTCACTGGCGATTGAGGAACAGTTTTACGTCCTATGGCCGCTTGCAATGTTGTTGCTTGTTGGCAGTGCGCGGAGGTTCTGGCAACGTCTGAGCGTTGCAAGCATTCTGGCCGTTGGTTCAGCTAGTGCAATGGGGATCCTCTACGATCCTCAAAATATCACTCGTGTGTACTACGGAACAGACACCCATCTTTTCGGTATTGCTGTCGGGATCATCGTGGCATTTTGCTGGGCAGATCGACGAGCTCCGCTTTTGAGTTCTTCCGAATGGGTCAAACTTTCGCAACCTGTGGGTGCTGGTGCGCTTTGCGTGATCATCGTCGCTATGTGCGTTCTTCCTGATACTGCGCCGGGAGCATACCGCGGAGTCATTTTTCTCATCAGCGTGTTAAGTGCTGTAGTGATCGCTGCGATGTTGCAACCCCACTCACTTCTGGCCAGGATTTGTGATAATCAAGTATTGCGTTGGATCGGTGAACGCTCATATGGACTTTACTTGTGGCATTGGCCAGTTCTTGTGATCGTTAGCGCGGCATATCCTCTTGCGGTCGGCTCACTCGGGTACTGGATTCGTGCTCTCATTGCGCTCCTTCTGACTGCAGGTGTGTGTGAGCTGTCACTGCGTTTCATCGAATACCCAATACGACATCGAGGCTTTCGTGCGGTAATTGCGGATGTCATAGGGGCAATTCGAAATCGCATTGAATGGCAAATTGCTGCCGGAGTAAGTGCCGTTCTTCTCCTGACCACCGTCATTGCGATTGCGACGGCCCCAGCAAAGAGTTCAACGACGATTGCGATTGAAAATGGTGAGTCGGTAGTGGATGGGCACCCCACTGAACCGAACCCATCAGCGTCAGAGTCTTCTGCGCTCAAGCAGACAGATCGTGCGCGCCTCGTGGAGGGTTTTAACTCATCGCTTCCTCGCGCTGAGGAGATCACAGCGATTGGCGATTCGATGATTGCGGCCTCAAAGACGGGCTTCACACATGTCATGCCTGGCGTTCGATTTATTGCAAAATCGAGTACCCAGTGGAAAGACGCCAAGCAGATGGTTGCTGATGGCCTGAACAAAAACCTCATTGGCCGTGGGGTCATCCTCTCTTTCGGAACAAATGCAGGAGTTCCTGATACCCAGGCAGTGCGTGAGGTCCTCGACCTTCTTGGTCCGCATCGGATGATTGTCTTGATGAACCTCTATTCTCCGTCAACGTTTATCACCTCCGCCAATAAAGAGCTGGCGGCCGTGGCTGATGAATACGCGAATGTCACTCTTGCCGATTGGAACTCTTATGTGTCAACTCAGCCTGCACTGTTGCAAGTTGATCAGACTCATCCCTCGATTCAAGGCGCGGTTGATTTCGCGCAGTTGTCCTATCAGACAATGAAAGAATTCTCTGCACGGTTGAGTTCGCATTCCCACTCGGGAAAGAATGAAGGGAAGTAGTGCTGTGCCCAGTGAAAGGACTGCAATGGATGACGAACTGACGCCGCTTCAGCGAGCGACGATCGTAGCCAAAGGCGCACTTTTACCCTCAGCACTGATGTGGCTCGTTCTGACACTGGGGACACTTGTTTTCTATGTTGTCGAGGCTGAAGCCCCTGCTTTGGGTGAGGCAACGTGGGCCGACGCAGCACGTTTTGCCTGTGGGTTCTTTCTCACGGCATTCGGTGGTTCCGTTCGAGTGGGGACTGGTTTTCTCACCCTTGCACCATTGACCATCACAGCAATGACCGTTGGCTTCACCTATACATCACTTCGGCGTTGTGGGGTATTGAACTGGCGCGAGTGGGCTGTTGCTGCTTTCTCGCCAGTGGCATTGGTAGGATGCGCAGGATTAATCGCTCAACCTGGGGGATCCTGGTGGGTGGCACTGATCGGAAGCATCCTCTGGTTCGGCTGTATGGCAATCATTGCCGGACGCGAAAGTCTCGTTCCCGCCGTTTGCGGCGAAATTGTCACAAGCACAGCCAAAGTAGCGCGTCTGCTTCTGACCATCATGACCATTTTCTCCCTCCTGAGCGTCATCGCAGGAATCATTGGTGGCGCGACGCGCATTGCAGCAATTCAGTCGTCATTTATCGGCGGAATGCTTGACGCAGTTGGGCTGACACTTCTTCAGCTTGCGTACCTCCCTAATGCTGCGATCTGGGGTTTTGCGTATCTCACAGGCGCAGGTTTCGCAGTGGGACAAGGGACAAGTTTCTCCGTCTTGTCAGTGACGTCGCTTCCCCTGCCAGCACTTCCTGCCTTCGGGGCATTGCCCCAAGTCGGCTGGCATGCCCCGTGGCTGATCGCGGTGATGGTCAGCATCGTTGCGATTAGCGGCATATGGCGCGTACGTCAGGACCGCCACCGGTCGCTCGGGGCAACGGCACTTCACAGCGCACTGGGCGGTGTGATGGCAGCGTTGATAATGTCTGCACTTACGAGCGCTGCCTCCGGCGCAATTGGGCCTGGGCGTATGTCCACCGTCGGCGCGAATGGCGCACTGATTTTTGGTCTTGCTCTGATTGAAATTGCATTGCCATTCTTTCTTGCCAGTGTCCTGGCGCATCGTGCGACGTTGTCATGGATAAGGGGACAGGCCGCTAGCGCGTATACTCGCGCGAAAGACAAAATTTCTGCAGCTGAAGAAAAGCTCAATCAGCAGCAACATGACGTGCCGAGCGAAGAAAATCTCGATCTCTGTGGCGATTCAGAAGAGAATCAGGATACTCTCGATACACACGAAATCCCCATCGTGACCGATGAATCCTGCACCAAGGAGGCTGACAAAACGAAGTGAACGACTATCAACTTCCGCCGGTTGGGTACTACGCAGCGCTTATACTGTGGCTCCTGGCTGTTATCGCGGTAGCCTTCGTGGTTGATGTTGGATGGGCGGCAGATGTTCTTGCCGCCGGATTTGTTGCTCACGCTCTTGCCCGTGTGCTGTTACCTGCCGGGAAAGTTCCTCAGGTTCGCACGAGGGCAGTCGATGTTTTTTGGTGCCTAGCGTTTGCAGGCGTCATTGCATTCTTTGCTTCTTTTGGAAATACGCCGCAAATTTAGCGGTCTGAGAAAGGAATATGTTGAGTTCGCTCGTCGTCAACATTTTGTTCGTCCTGCTGTTCACACTCATTGGAGCAATGTTCTCTGCGTCGGAAATGGCTCTTGTTACCCTGCGAGATACGCAGATTGAGTCGATGGCTCTGACATCAAAATCTGGTGCAAAAATCAAAAAGCTGACCGATGATTCGAATCGTTTTCTCTCAGCAGTCCAGGTGGGCGTCACCCTCGCGGGATTTTTCTCGGCGTCGTTTGGAGCCTCGACTATTGCTCCGGAAATTTCCCCGCTCTTCGTCGGCTGGGGAATGGGGGAAAGTGGCGCGGCAACGACAGCGTTTATTGTTGTGACCATCGTGATTTCCTATATCTCGATTATCCTCGGTGAACTTGTGCCCAAGCGCCTGGCGATGCAGAGTGCAGAAACATTTGCAAAACTTGTAGCTTACCCTCTCACCGCCATCACCGCGCTGCTCTCTCCCGTGATTTGGTTCCTCGGCCTATCGGTCAATGTTGTTCTGCGCCTGATGGGACGCGATCCGGAAAACAAACGTGAAGAAATGGACGCTGAGGAATTGCGTTCTTATGTGGCCGGCTACGAGGCAATTCCAGCAACTGAACGTGATATGGTTGTTGACCTGCTTTCAGTGGGCGAGCGAACCGTTGAAGAGATCATGACTCCGCGTACAGAAGTTGATTTCATCGACGCAGACTTACCGATTGATGAAGCGCAGCTGATGGTCAACGAGCTCGATCACTCGCGGTACCCGGTTCGAGATAATCAAAATGACGATGAAGTAATCGGATTCATCCACATCCGTGATCTCCTCGTCCCTGAACCACAAGTGAAGCGTGTGCGAGATATCGTCCGCCTTGTCCAGTTCTTCCCCGAGGGGAAACCTGTTTTGACTGCGTTGACTGAGATGCGTGCCCAAAATTCGCACCTTGCCATCGTGATCGACGAATACGGCGGAACCGATGGAATCATCACTCTTGAAGACGTTGTCGAAGAGTTCGTGGGAGAAATCCAGGACGAATACGATTCTGAAGCGGATATTGATTATTCTGCGGAGTCTGGAGGCGAGGTCTCAGGTTTGCTCTCACGCGCTGATGTCGAAAAAGTTCTTGAACGTGAACTCCCCGATGGTCCATTTGATACTCTTGCTGGTTACATCGTTGATGAGCTGGGTCGAATGCCGCAGAAGGGAGATGAGGTGATGTTCGGATCGCTTCTGCTCAAGGTAGCATTGATGGACGGACGCCGCATTGATCGAATTACAGTTATTCCGCAGTTGTTGGCCGACGAGCCAGGGACTGCTGAGTAGCGTGACTCGTTGATGAGACGGGCTGGAACACGATTATTCCAGCCCGTCTCATTTTTATGCGTCGTGGAGGACGACCGAGAGGTTCGTCAACGGTTGGTCATAGTGGGCGTCTGCCATCGCAGCGGCAATGCAGGTTAGCCCCATCCACCACTGCTCGTAAGGCAATCGTGAGTCCATATCGATCAGCTCAGGCATATGGGCAACGGGCAGCGCAGTCATCTGTCCATCAAGATGCCCGACGTGGAAAGCGCCAGTTTTTCCTTGCTGAAGCTGCTCGTCCAGAACCGCCAAAGCACGATCGACGAGGCGAACTGCCAACGTACGATCAAACGGTGAAGGACGTCCACCTTGTTGCGTATGCCCGATGATATGGGAGCGGACGTCGAAGAGACCGCCGCCTTCTTCCTCGAACGTCCGGCGAAGGAAATCAGTGGTGTAATACTCCGAGGCCGACTCATTCCTGATCGACAGGTATAGGTGGCGTCCCTCGCTGAATGAGCGCACCATCCGCGCTGCGTCGTCGGCGAGGCGGGCAAGCGTGATTCCTTGTTCTGCCAAATACACCTGCTCGGCACCTGTGGTAATGGCACTCATTAAAGCAAGGTAGCCACATTGGCGTCCCATCGTTTCGACCACGAAGGCACGTTGCGAAGCCGAAGCCGAAGCTTTAATGGCGTCGATTGTTTCTGCGTTCACATTGAGTGCCGTGTCCGCTCCGATGGACAATTCTGATCCGGGGAGATTGTTGTCGATAGACGACGGGACACAAATCATCGGAATATTGAATGCGGGGTAGTGGGTACGTTCTAAGACCATGTTGTAAATGGCCTTGTATCCTTTGAACCCACCGATCATAACAAGTGCATCAAGCTTGGCATTTTCGATTGCCCGCCCCAATGCATAGTATTCATCTGGTTCGGGGATAGTGCGTCGTGTTCCAAGTGCCGCACCCGGCTCAGTTGCCCATCCTTCGACGTCGGCCCACTCAAGTGAGCGGAAAGAGCCAGCGAGCAGCCCAGGGAAACCTCCCTCGATGCCCACCATCTCCCAACCGCGAGATAGCCCAAGTTTGACGGCTGCTCGAGCGGCGGGATTCATGCCCGGAGCGAGGCCACCCGAGTGAAGGATACCCACGCGCTTGCGTTCGCCGTTGACCGTCGGGGCGGAGGGTGCGGAGAGAGTTTCAAAGAGAGTGATCATCTGCCCGTATCCGCGTCCACGTGATTCGATGGCTTTCTCCCACTCGCCCGAGGCCATGTAGTCCTTCACCTTACGTGTTGAGGCGATTGCATCCATCATGGGGAGTCGAATAATACGGTTGCGCTGAGTGCCGATAATCGTTGGTTCATCGTTATCAGTGGCATTGACCATGTCGAGAGTGGCGGTGTAACCCAGCACAGTGGACATCCAGCGATCATAGGCGGACGGTGTGCCACCGCGCTGGACATGACCGAGGTTCGTGATACGTGCATCCTCACCGAGGCCATCCTTGACTGCCTGCGCGATCTGGGTGGCAGTGATCGGCTGACCCGAGCGATCGATTGCTCCTTCAGCCAAAATGATGATCGAATCGCGGCGTCCCGAGGCGCGGCCTTGGCGGAGTTTGTCACACATGGCCGATTCCCATCCGGCCTCTGGGGGATTTTCTGGGATAAAGACGTAATCTGACCCTCCCACGATCGCGCTCATCAGTGCCAGGTAGCCGCAGTGGCGTCCCATCACTTCGATAATGAACGTTCGCTGATGCGACGCAGCGGTGGAGGCGATAGCGTCCAAGGCCTCCATAATTCGCGTCAGGGCCGAATCGGCGCCGACCGTCATATCAGTGCCGACAAGATCGTTATCAATGGAACCGACAACGCCCGCGATATGGAGCTTGGAGTGAGCTGTCGCTTGTTCGCGAGTGATCTCGCCGGCGTCGGCAAGTTCTTCCAAAAGCGATGGCCATTCAGCTCGGAGCGTGTCGGCGCCTGTCAGTGTGCCGTCTCCGCCGACGATGACGAGGCGATCGATTCCGTGCTCAACAAAGTTTGCCACCGCTCGTTTGCGACCCTCGCGGGTGCGGAACTCGTCGCTTCGTGCAGTGCCAATTGCTGTGCCTCCTCGAGGGAGGATCCCGGAGGCATCGTTCCACGTTGTCGGGCGGATATAATCGCCGCCTGCAATTGCGCCCTTCCAGCCTTCATGAATGGCGTAGGCGGTGGCACCTGCGCTGTGGGCTGTGCGGATAATAGCACGGACAACGGCGTTCATCCCCTGGGCATCACCGCCAGAGGTGAGAAAGCCAATTTTGATATCACTCATGTGAACTCATATTACCGTCAACAGTGAAGTGGGATATGTGCTCATTGGCCTAGCTCGTGGAGCCGAGCATCGATACCCAATGACATGCCTGCGACCAATACGCGACGCAGATGCTCCACGGCGTGTTCTCAGTCATAATAGGAGCAGTATATTCAAGGAGGAATAATGAAGAAGTCCCTCGCCGTCGTCGCCGCTGTCACCTGTGTGCTCGCGGCATGTTCTGGCGGAACGAAACTTTCAGCGGGAGATCAAACAATTATGATCGACGGTGTGAGCTACCTCGTTCATCTGGCAGCACCCGCTCACATCGAAGTCAAAGATGGCCAACTCGTTACCCCGGATATTGGCCACGGTGCCCCGAGAGCCACTGCACCGTATCAATCTCCGGCAGGAAATGAGCAGTTTTACTTCGTCATGACTGATCGATTCGCTAACGCAGACCCGTCCAACGATCGCGGGGGTGTTTCAGGCGATAAAAATCAGACGGGCTTTGATCCAACCGACATGGGATACTACCTTGGTGGTGATATCGCAGGACTTGAGAAAAACCTGGACTATATTAAGGGGCTTGGGACCACGGCGATCTGGATCACTCCTCCGTTTAAAAATAAGCCAGTTCAAGGTAATACGGCTTCTTACCATGGCTATTGGATCCAGGACTTTACCTCCATTGATCCTCACTATGGGACAAAGCAGGAGATGAAACATTTCATTGACACTGCGCATTCGAAGGGCATGAAGGTTTACTTCGATATCATCACCAATCACACCGCCGACATTATTTCCTATAAGGAAAAGGACACTACCTACGTCCCGCTTCAGGTGTCTCCTTATAAAGATGCCAATGGCAACGTGATTGATGTGCCGAAACTTGCAGGCAAAACCTTCCCTCGCCTCGATCCGAACCACTCCTTCCCTTACACACCACAGGCCAAGGAAAAGAAAATCCCCGATTGGCTCAACGATGTGACCTTGTATCACAATCGTGGAAATTCGACGTTTGAGGGAGAATCGTCAACGATGGGTGATTTCGGTGGGCTTGATGATTTGATGACAGAGAATCCCAAAGTCGTTCAAGGAATGGTTGATATTTATACCGAGTGGATGAAACTCGGAATCGATGGATTCCGTATTGACACGGTCAAGCACGTGAATTTCGAATTCTGGAAAGAATTCACGGAAAAAATCGCAAAAGTCGGCGGCGAGAAATTCTTTTCTTTCGGTGAGGTTTATGAAACTCAGCCAGCAACTCTTGCCGCGTATCCGCGCAAAACCGCAATGAATTCTGTCCTCGACTTTGCTTTCCAAGCTGCCGTGACGTCGTGGGCAAAGGGAGGGCCGGCGTCGCGCCTATCGAGCCTTTTTCAGGATGACGCGCTCTACACTACTGCGCATTCTTCAGCGGGCGACTTGCCGACTTTCTTGGGAAATCACGATATGGGCCGAGCTGCCCAGATGGTGGGGCAGGATCCGAAGGCCTTTAATCTTGCCTATACGCTGATGTTCTTAACGCGTGGCCAGCCGGTGGTCTATTACGGAGATGAGCAGGGCTTCGTCGGCGCAGGGAAAGACAAAGTTGCCCGCCAGCCTCTCTTTGCAACGCAGGTGGAGGGTTATCGCTCTCAAAAGTTACTTGACGGATCCGACTTCGGCGCTGGCGCCCACATGTCCACTGGCACTGCGCAGTACAAGCTGATCTCAACGTTGGGCCAGCTGCGGCGCGAGAATCCTGCTCTTTCCGACGGGGCTCAGTTCGAACAGCTCGACGACGCAGGTGTGTACGCATTTTCGCGGCTTGATCCACGTGAGGGGATCGAATACCTCGTTATTGTTAACAATGCTGAGGCGACCTCGGTGACCGTTCCGACTTTGACCAGTGGTGAGTTTAGTCGGGTATGGGCGCTCGGTGACGCGCCCGCGTCGGTGAATGCCTCTGACAAAGGCGCAGACGTGAAAGTTCCCGAAAAGGGAGCAGTTGTGTACAAAGCTCAAGCTAAAGTCCCCGTCGCCACTGGTGCGCCGGTATTGACGACTGCCGACGACGGAAAGACGGTGACGCTGAAGGCAACGCTCAAAGGCGGGGTGGCACCGGTGTCATTTGCGTGGCGCGCTGTCGGCACAGATCAATGGCATTCGCTCGGATCCGCTTACACGCCAGGAGCAACCGTGATTCACGATATCAGTGACGAAAAAGAGAATTTGGTGGTCGAGTATCGGGCGACGAATGGAACGGACGGGACATCGGTGATCCATATTCTCGGTGGCCCGGATCAGCAGTAGGCAAGTCAGAGGAAATGAGGCTCAAGTGCGGGTTGGTCGTTCGCGCTCGCGGACGTTCGGCCCGTTCACAGTAACCTCACATGCGCTAAAATTTGGCCGGAACTGACACAAAGGAGAAAAAGTTGGACGTTACCGCAACCCAAGCATGGAGCCGCCTTGGGCAGCTCCGCGATGGCCTCAATGTGAACTTCCGTGAGTGGTTCGCAAACGATCCGCAGCGCGGCGAAAAGCTTGTCTTCACTGCTGGCGATTTATATGTGGATCTGACTAAGAGCTACCTCACCGATGAGATCGTTGATGCTCTTCTTCAGCTCGCTGAAGAAGTCGATGTTGATGGCAAGCGTGAGGCGATGTATCGCGGTGACGTGATCAACGTGACGGAAGGGCGTTCGGTTCTTCATACTGCACTTCGTCGCCCCCGTGAAGACTCGCTGATAGTCGGTGGCCGCGATGTTGTCGCAGATGTCCATGAGGTTCTTGATCGCATCGATGCGTTCGCGAAGAAGGTTCGCTCCGGTGAGTGGGTCGGTATCACAGGTAAGCCAATCAAAACTGTTGTCAATATTGGCATTGGCGGATCTGATCTCGGCCCAGTGATGGCTTACGAGGCGCTGCGCCCATATGTCAAGCCTGGTGTGGAAGTGCGTTTTGTTTCCAACATCGATCCAACAGATATCGGTGAGACGGTGTCGGATCTGGATCCGCAAACAACGCTGTTTATCGTGGCGTCGAAGACCTTCACCACGTTGGAAACGCTGACCAATGCCCGTCAGGCTCGTACCTGGTTGCTTGAGAGTCTCAAGGCTCGCGGCATCGACGCTGACGGTGCGGTTGCAAAGCACTTCGTCGCTGTGTCAACGAACTTGGAGAAAGTTGCTGAGTTCGGCATCGATCCGGACAACGCGTTCGGCTTCTGGGATTGGGTCGGCGGTCGCTATTCGGTCGATTCTGCGGTGGGAACCTCCCTTGCGGTTGCAATCGGGCCGGAGAACTTCCGTAATTTCCTTGCTGGTTTCCACATGATGGATGTTCACTTCGCAAAGGCTCCGGCTCGTCGTAATGTCCCGCTGCTCATGGGCCTGCTTAACGTTTTCTACACCAACTTCATGGGTGCGCCCACCCACGCTGTCCTTCCGTACTCACAGTACATGCATCGTTTCCCTGCATATCTTCAACAGCTGACGATGGAATCGAACGGTAAGCGTGTTAAGGCTGATGGTAGCGAAGTAACCACGACTACGGGCGAGGTTTTCTGGGGCGAGCCGGGCACCAACGGTCAGCACGCTTTCTACCAGCTTATTCATCAAGGTACACAGCTTATCCCAGCTGATTTCATTGCTTTCGCTAATCCAACCTTCGCACTGAAGGACGGCGAGAGTGATCAACATGAGCTGTTCTTGGGTAACTTCTTCGCTCAGACGAAGGCTCTTGCATTTGGCAAGACCGCCGAAGAAGTTCGCGCTGAAGGTACAGCTGAAGAAATCGTTTCGGCTCGTGTGTTCCCGGGTAACAAGCCGTCGGCTTCAATCATGGCTCCTGCGCTCACGCCGTCAGTGCTCGGCCAGCTCATTGCCCTGTATGAACACATCACTTTTGTGGAAGGTGTTGTGTGGGGAATCGATTCATTCGACCAGTGGGGCGTTGAACTCGGCAAGGCGATGGCCAAGCAACTCGCTGGCGCAGTAGCTGGTGATGAAGAAGCCATCAAGGCTCAAGATCTCTCTACGCGTGGACTGATCGAGTACTACCGTATGCATCGCCGCTGAATCATGTTGCATGACGCCGATGTGCGAGAATGCGCAGATATTGCGTGAGGCGACATGCTAATGAACAGGCTGTGTATTCATCGGTGGGTGGGTTGCGTGAAGTTTTTCGCGCAACCCACCCACCGTTTTATGGAGTTGATAAGAGCGACAGTGACCCAGGACTTTGTCGCTTGAGAGGCACAGGGAGCCCAGGAGGATTTTCGGGGGACTTCGTCGATGAGGGAGTAGGCAAGCGTCTCATTGCGAAGATCGTCAGATGGATCGCGAGTGGAGTATTCGTCTCTTTCGGGTGAGTATGACATTCCATTGTGGCAGAGGGAAAAGTGCTCATGCGGGCATCACGGAAGATGGAAGCGGAGCGCACTCCTTGAATTGGTGAGCTTTCGCGAAAACTAGTCTTCTAACTTACGGTTGGGTAAGTTGGTGTTAAAGTGGAAGAATCCGGAGTGCGCTCCGATTTGTGTTTGGTGATCGTCACCAGCTCAAATCGAGACGCAATTTGAGAGGAAGGAGCCACAATGGCATACGAGCGTGTCCACAACTCGTTGACGTCCCAACAGGCGCTCGCGCAGTTGTATACGCCTCTGACCGGCTCCACCCAAGATGATGCACGCGCGTGGTACGAAGATGACAACATCCCGTCCTTTACAGTGCTGTCTGCTGGGCATCAAACTGCAGGTCGCGGACGTGTTGGGCGTGTGTGGGAAGACCGCCCTGATAGCGGGGTACTTTCCACACTCGTGCTGACCATTCCCGATACTGCTGCAAACCGCGCAGAGATTGGCTGGCTCACCCTCATGGTTGCGCTCGCTGCACGCAGTGCAGTGCAAACTGCAGGAGGCGCAAGTGCGATCGCACAGATCAAGTGGCCAAACGATATCGTCATCAACCGTGAAGCCTGCAGGGATGCACACCGCCATTTCAAAATTGGTGGCATCTTGGGTGAGCTTCTTGGTGTGCGTGACGGTGTGATCACTTGCGCAATCGGTATTGGTATCAACGTTGACCAGGGGATTGGGGACGTTCCTCCGCTCGCCACGTCGATGCGTCTGGCTTTCGGCCCCCAGGCGACAGGAAGCGCTGATCGTATCTTGGCTGACATTCTTGCTCGATTGCAGACGATGTTGCCGGTATGGATTGGCGGTGGGGAAGTGCGAAACGAATTATTGCGCGCTGAACTCGTTGACCACAGTGCAGACATCGGTCATGCCCTAACGGTGAATCTTGCCGGTGGCGAAGAAATCTCTGGCTACGCTCGCACCATCAGGATTGACGGCTCACTTCAACTCGATACTCCCTCCGGACCAGTAGCAATTACTCCCGCGGACGTTTCGATGTTCGCGGCTGAAGATTGGGAACAGAAATGAAAATTTTTGTGGCGAATAGGTCCGAAATCGCAGAACGTGTGATCCGTACCGCCCACGATCTCGGTCACACGGTTGCAGTGGGCTATTCCGACTCTGATCGTGAGGCTCGTTTTGTTCGCATGGCCGACGAAGCCTTCGCTCTCGGGGGCACCTCGACGGCCGAGACGTACATGAATATTACGAAGCTTGTCGAGTTGGCCACGCGAGTAGGCGCCGACGCCGTTCATCCGGGGTACGGCTTCCTTTCAGAGGTGGCGGCGTTTGCAGCTGCGGTTGAGGAAGCGGGCATCATCTGGATTGGTCCTTCCTCACAAGTCTTAGCAGCTCTTGGCGATAAGATCTCGGCCCGCCAAATCGCACAGCGTGCCAATGTGTCGCCTGTCCCAGGGATCTCCCATTCGATCCGTTCCCGTGAAGAGGTCGAGAATTTCATCTCCGATTACGGTTTCCCCGTCGTCATCAAGAAAGCCGACGGTGGCGGCGGGCACGGTATTAGTATCATTCGTTCAGTGGACGATGTGGAGATGTTCTTCACTGTCAACGGACACAATCTTGACGCGTTTTTCATTGAGAAATTCCTTGAGCGAGCACACCACATTGAGACTCAGTCGATGCGTGATTCAGACGGAAAATTTTCCGTCGTCTCCACTCGTGATTGCTCGGTGCAACGCCGTAACCAGAAACTGATTGAGGAAGCACCAGCTCCGGGGCTATCTGAGGATGTTGTCGCTGAGCTTGAGCGAGCTTCGCGCGCACTTTTCGAATCGGTCGATTACCGCGGCGTGGGTACATGTGAATTCCTCGTGGAAGATGGACATGTGTATTTCATGGAAGTCAATCCGCGCCTTCAGGTGGAACACACAGTGTCCGAAGAAGTCACTGGCGTCGATCTCGTTGAACAGCAAATCCTCATCGCTCAAGGTCAACCGAGCGCCGACGTCGGGCCAGCTCGTGCGCACTCGATTGAGTTCCGCATTAACGCTGAAAACCCGTCTCTTGGGATGCGACCTGCCTACGGCAAGATCCGTCACCTGGTGTGGCCACTCGGCCACGGCGTTCGTATTGAGTCGGGTGTCTGTGAGGGTGACGTCGTCACAGCCGATTTTGACCCGATGCTCGCCAAACTGATCGTTACTGGCCCCACACGCGAGGCAGCGATTGCACGTTCGAAGCGCGCACTTGCTGAATTGGTCCTCGATGGTGTGGCAAACGGTGTCCAGCTCTATCGCGATCTTCTCAACGATGATGCGTTCGTCTCGAACAACTTCTCTACTCGGTGGTTCGAGTCAACATTCCTGCCTCGGTGGATGGAATCGCACCCATCGGCGCCGGAAGACATCATGCCTGAGACGCCCACCGAGCGCCGTGAAACCTTCACAATCGAAATCGACGGTAAACGCGTCACTCTTACTCTGCCGCAAGCGATGTTCGGGGGTGCTGCTCGCGCACAGTCGCCGTCCCAACCGCGTCGGCGTCGTTCCTCGTCACCTGCGCGTCGTGCCGTCCTGGGAGAGACGACGAACGGTCAGGTGGCGTCGCCAATGCAGGCAATCGTTGTGCGCGTTCTCGTCAACGAAGGCGACGAGGTTACCGAAGGAGACCTGCTTGTTGTCCTCGAATCCATGAAAATGGAAAGTTACGTGCGCGCCCCTCACAACGGTGTGGTCGAATCCGTGACGGTCTCCGATGGCCAAACAGTGTCCGCTGGCGAGATCCTGGTCAAGATTGGATAAGTATGAGTACCCAGCCATTTTTGAATGAAAAAATTTCCATCGATACCTCTGACCGCGTTGCTGACCGCGCAAAATTCGTGGCCCAACTTCAAGTACTTGTTGATGCGGCAGAAGAGAAGGCCGTGGCTCGCCAGCACCCCAAAGGCAAAGGCACTGCTCGCGAGCGCATTGCGGCGTTGGTTGATTCGGGATCATTTGTCGAGACCGGTCAATTCATGGGCGGCAATGTTGCCGAAGGCTTTTCAGGGGCAGCGGTTATCACTGGTCTTGCTCGGATCAACGGACGCCAGGTAGCCGTGTATGCGCAAGACTTTTCCGTGCATGGAGGGACGCTCGGTGAAGCCGAAGGCGACAAAATTATTGCCATTATGAAATCGGCGCTTTCGCTGCGTATCCCTGTGATTGGGATGCTTGATTCAGGTGGCGCACGTATTCAAGATGGCGTGGTAGCGCTAGGACAGTACGGGAGGATTTTCAAACTCTCAGTTGAAGCATCTGGAGTGATCCCACAGATTTCGCTGATTCTCGGTCCTTGCGCTGGGGGAGCGGTCTACTCGCCAGCTCTGACGGATTTCATTGTCATGACGAAGGCGAATTCGCATATGTTCGTTACCGGTCCTGATGTCGTGCGCGCTACTACGGGCGAGGAAGTCAGTTTTGCCGATCTTGGCGGCGCTGAGGTTCACAATCACCGCTCCGGCGTGGCTCATTACCTTGCCGACGACGAAGCTGACGCGATCGATTTTACACGCGCTCTGTTGTCCTACCTTCCGTCGCATTCGGGTCAACCGGCTCCGCGTTACGACTATGTTTCGGAGGATGTCTCCGCTGAAGTCGCCGATCTTGTGCCGGCGTCGTCGAAGCAGCCATACGATATGAGTGAAGTGATTGCTCAGCTGGCCGATTATGGCGAGTTTTTGCAGGTTCACGAAGGGTTTGCTCGTTCGATTTTGACTGGCTTTGGAGCGTTTGAAGGACAAGCTGTCGGCATCGTTGCCAACCAACCCATGGTTGATGCTGGCACACTCGATGTTGATGCCTCAGAAAAAGCAGCCCGTTTCGTCCAGTTTTGCGATGCGTTCAATATTCCCGTGGTGACACTCGTTGACGTGCCAGGATATCGACCAGGAACCGAGCAAGAGCAGGCCGGGATCATTCGACGTGGTGCGAAACTCATCTGGTCTTACGCCTCAGCGACGGTTCCGCTCGTCACCGTCGTCCTACGCAAAGCCTATGGCGGCGCAGAGATCGTGATGGGCTCCAAATCTCTCGGCGGCGACATGGTCTATGCGTGGCCGAGTGCCGAAATCGCTGTGCTTGGAGCTGACGGTGCTGTGTCGATTCTTCACCGACGGGAGCTTGCCGCCGCGCGCGAAAACGGCAATGAAGCTCAGGTGCGAGCCTCCCTGATGGCTCAGTACACGGAAAAGAACGTTAACCCCCTGTTGTCGGTGGCACGCGGAGAAATTGACGCAATCATCGACCCTGACCAAACTCGCGCCACCATCGTGGCCTCTCTGGCAGCTCTTGCCACAAAGAAAACGGCCCCCGCTCATGAACGCAAGCATGGCAACATGCCGATGTGATGAGGAGTAAACATGGAATCATTAAAGACTTACTGTGAAAACACCCCCTACATTGCCCTTTTCGGCGGGCAAGCAACCCCGTGGCACACGGCGCTAAGTGAGGCTGTTGCGGAGCCGATTGCGGCTCATCGCCTCGAGAATATGATGCAACGTTCGGATGAGATTCTTGCTCCCGTCCTCAATGACGTGAACTCAATCTGTGCTGGACCACTTGATCTTCTTGGCGCCGACACTAATGAGCCATTCGCTTCGGTTCCGGGTATCTTCGCTGCTCAGGTGCTCGCATATCACGAGCTAGCGTTGCCGGCCCCTGCCGTGGCGATTGGCCATTCCCAAGGTGTCCTCGCGGCAGACTTTGTCCGTGGCGACGACGAAGGTGAACTTTTTGCACTGGCTCGGCTCATTGGTGCCGCTGCCACATTCACCACGCGCATGGCGGATGCCTCGGCGAAGGCTGGGCACACCCCAATGGCATCCATTCGAGGGATCACGGAAGACCAGTTGCAGCCTGCACTGGCCGGTCACCCGGATCTTGACCTTGCAATTCGTAACGGTCACCGCTTCTTCACTGTCTCAGGGCGCCCAGAGGATCTCGCTGCGCTCGAAGCCGATCTTGACCAGCTATCTGCTCAGGCACGTGTACGTCGGGATAACAAGGAAGTCGGGGGCACTGCCCGCACGGCCGTCGTCGAGTACCTGCCCGTTGCTGCTCCGTTCCACTCTCGTCTGCTTGAGCCAGCAGTTGACCAGGTGTGCCAGTGGGCGCGTGTCTGTGGCCTGACGATCAACGTTGAGAGACTTGCTCGTGCCGTTTTGACCGACCAGATTTGCTTCGATGACCAGATGCGTGAAGCACTTGAAACTGGCGCTACCTGGATCATCGATTTTGGCCCTGGTCAGGCATTGAATTCCATCACTCAGGGACTCATCGCAGGACGTGGAATTGGTCTGGCAAACGCTGGTTCGGCGATGGCTCGTGACCGTATCGCAACCCCAGGCTATGAATGGGAACGCGGGGCTGACTGGTCAGTCTTCGCTCCGCGCGTGGCACGTGTGGGCGGTAAAACCGTTCTTGATACACGTTTCTCTCGGCTTACTGGACGCTCACCAATTCTGCTTGCTGGAATGACGCCGACGACGGTCGAACCCGATATTGTGGCGGCTGCTGCGAACGCTGGATATTGGGCTGAACTTGCCGGTGGTGGGCAGGTCACAGAGGAAATTTTCCTTGAGCATGTTCGCCAGCTTCGTGAGCAACTTGAGCCAGGGCGTGCAGTCCAGTTCAACACCATGTTCATGGACCCGTATTTGTGGGGACTGCATTTTGGACGTGAGCGCATTGTGTCACGTGAACGTGCCAATGGCGCGCCCTTCGACGGCGTCGTGATTTCAGCTGGTATCCCGCCGGTAGAGGATGCGCTTGATATTGTCGATCAACTGCGTCAGGGAGGCTTCCCGTACGTGTCATTTAAGCCCGGAACGGTGGCTCAGATTCGTACGGTATTGGCGATTGCAAAGGAGATCCCCAATATTCCCGTCATTATTCAAGTTGAGGATGGCCGTGCAGGTGGCCATCACAGCTGGGAAGACATGGAGGGTTTGCTTGCGCCGACCTACGGCGAGATCCGTCAGCTACCCAACACAGTGTTGGTGGTTGGCGGTGGCCTTGGCGTCCCGGAGCACGCGGCAACCTTCCTCACAGGCACCTGGTCAGAAAAGTTCGGTGCCCAGCGTATGCCAGTGGACGCAATCCTCGTCGGGACGGCAGCGATGGCTGCACAAGAGGCTCACACGTCGCCTTCTGTGAAGCAGCTCCTCGTCGATTTGCCGGGAATCACAGAAAATGACGGCTGGGTGGCCTCCGGAAGTGAGAACCAGGCCATCACCTCGGGTCTTTCGCATTTGCTTGCTGATATTCACGAGGTAGAGAATGCTTCTGCTCGTGCTGGGCGTCTGATCTTGTCGGTTCAAGGCAAACCCGAGGAACGCGAGGCTCGCCGGGATGAGATTATTGAGGCGCTGTCCCACACAGCGAAGCCCTATTTCGGCGATGTCACGACGATGACTTATGACGGGATGCTTCGTCGATACGTCGAATTGGCATATCCATGGGTGGATGTGATCTTTATTCAGCGCTTCCACGATATGCTTCAGCGCGTTGAAGCGCGTTTGAATGAGGCAGACCATGGCCTCATCGACACGATCTTCCCCGACCTTGACAGCGCGCGTGATCCTCATGCTGCCCTTGACCGATTGTCTGAGCGATACCCTGGCGCAGCCACAACATACGTCACGCAGGCGGATGCGTCATGGTTCATCGAAGAATGCCGCACTTACCCTAAACCGGTGCCGTTCGTTCCCGCACTCGATGATTCCTTGCTTCGGTGGTGGGCATCAGATAACCTCTGGCAATCTCACGATGAGCGGTACGACGCCGATTCGGTGCGTATCATTCCTGGCCCTGTTTCCGTTGCTGGAATTACTCGCGTCGATGAGCCGGTGGCACAGATCCTGAGGCGTTTCGAGTCTGTCGCCATCGACGCCGTCGGGGGAGACGTCAGTGATCGCTTCACTCGCATGTCGGCAACTCCCAAAGAATTCCTTGCCGACGTTCCCCACATCTTGTGGCACGGACGTCTCGTTCCTAACCCGGTGAGGGTCGTCGATTCCTATGAACTGGTTGACACTGAATTTGGCGCTGATCTGATCATCACATTCGATCAGCCTCAGGGCATGGCTCACAGTGCAACAAGCCTGACGATTCCGCTGATCCTGCCCAATGCTGTCGCCGACGGCGGGGTTCCCGTTGTCGATGAGGGCAGACTTGACCACACCATGCGTTCGCTTCTTTCCCAGATTGCCGGCGTGGGGGCCGTTAACCCCATGGGAGAGACAATTAGCGCGCTACCGCAGGTCAATATCCCGTTTGGTCAGGCTTGCCACACCTTTACCTACGGCAAGCGACTGGGTGTGCTTCATGCCGGAGTGACAGCAAATACACTGCACGCAGTTGCTGCGGCTCCCATCGTTCCCTCCGCACTTTTGGGAATGGCATGGCCAGCAATCTATGCAGCTTTTGGCTCAGCAACCTATGAGGGCGCAAGTGTCCTGGAAGGCTTCCTTGGTGTCGTCCATCTCGATCACGCCGAACTACTCGATACTCGCCAGTTGCGTGAAGGCGCTCGCATCGAAGCCCTCTCACGTGCGCTTGAGGTCGTTGATTCATCCGCTGGCCGCATTGTCACAGTGGTAACACAACTGCGCGATGAACGCGGTGACCTGGGCTCATTCACTGATCGCTTCGCAATCCGTGGCCGAGCACAAGGACGCGATGCTGTCGATGAGCCATCGCTTGCAGGGGGAAACTGGGACGTCCGCGAAACGAAGCGTTCACGTCTGCGCACGGTCACAGTGACTGCGCCGACGTCGATGGAAGCGTTCGCGCAGGTGTCGGGTGACTACAACCCGATTCACACGTCTTCAGTCGCAGCTCGCTTGGCAGGTCTTGACGCTCCGATTGTTCATGGCATGTGGCTCGACGCCGCCGCTCAGCACGCAGTGATGGGCGCAGGGCTTGAGCACGGATGGCAGATCCTGGGCTGGACGTATCGAATGTTCGGTATGGTCAACCTTGGCGCAACTATTGAGATCGCAATCGACCGTATCGGACGCATCAACGGCGGTGGCCTCATGCTCGAAGTCACCTCGAAAGTGGATGGCAATGTTGTCTCGGTAGCGAGCGCCGCTGTGGCCGGCCCGACGACCGCTTACGTCTACCCGGGTCAGGGCATCCAAAAGCAGGGGATGACACTTGACCTGCGCGCCTCAAGTGCGCCCATCAACGCCGTGTGGGAGCGCGCTGATGCCCATACTCGAACTGCTCTCGGTTTCTCGATTCTCGCAGTTGTCCGCGACAACCCTGCCTCGATTACTGCAAAGGGAGTGACGTATCGCCACCCCAAGGGGGTCCTCAATCTGACCCAGTTCACTCAGGTGGCGCTGGCGACCGTTGCCTTCGCTCAAACCGAACAGTTGCGCGCTGCCGGTGCAATCGAAGATGGTTCCTATTTCGCAGGTCACTCACTCGGTGAGTACAACGCGCTGTGCGCCTACGGCCAGATTATGGATCTTGAAACGGTACTCGACATTGTGTTCTACCGCGGTTCGACGATGCACAACCTCGTTCCCCGAAATGAGGATGGGTCATCGAACTATCGCCTGGGGGCACTTCGTCCGAATCAGTTCGGTCTCACCGACGCCGACGTGGCTGCCTATGTTGCTTCCGTGGCAGAGGCGAGTGGCGAGTTCCTCGAAATCGTCAATTACAACCTCCTTGATGAGCA
Organism: Arcanobacterium canis; assembly: GCF_029625435.1. Classification (GTDB taxonomy): domain Bacteria; phylum Actinomycetota; class Actinomycetes; order Actinomycetales; family Actinomycetaceae; genus Arcanobacterium; species Arcanobacterium canis. The sequence continues at coordinate 540,032 of NZ_CP121208.1, forward strand.
ATACGCGGTGGCAGGGACAGTGGCAGGACTCGACGCGCTCGCGGCCGATGCTCAGGCTCGGGCACTTGCCGCTGGTGGTAAGGGCGCGTTTATGCTCATTCCTGGTATTGATGTTCCCTTCCATTCAAGTGCTTTGCGTGAGGGTGTGGATGAATTCCGTACCCTGCTCGACTCGCTCCTTCCTGAGCACATCAGCTGCGAATCGCTCCAAAACAAATATGTGCCGAACCTCGTGGCCCGACCATTCGCCCTGACACGTGAGTTCTTCGAGGCTGTGTTATCAGCATGTGACTCGCCATTCGTGGCCGATGCGCTTGCGCACTGGGAATCGATTGACCTTGTGGGACAGCGTGACTCGCTCACACGTGCATTACTGATTGAACTGTTGGCTTACCAGTTCGCTTCACCGGTGCGCTGGATCGAAACCCAAGATCTCCTCTTGCGTCAGCGAGGCGTCGAACGTTTCGTTGAAGTGGGACTTGGCCAGTCGCCGACACTGGCGAATATGGCTGCAAAAACCCTGAAGAAACCGGCTATGCGTGGTTGCGAGGTCGAGGTTCTCAATCTCGGCCGAGACACTGCTCGCGTGATGAATGACGACGTGGTGGAACCTCCCGCCCCTGCCATGAGCGAGGCTGAGGAAGAAACTCCTGTAGAAGAACAGCCAGCTTCGCAAGCAGCTGCGCAGGTGAGCGCTCCGTCGCTGCCGGCACCGTCGGCGTCGGCAGGTCCGATCGCAGATCTTCCACTTGACGCTCCTGATGCCCTGCGTATTCTTCTGGCGTTGGAAAACAAGGTCACGTTGGATCAAATCGGTGATGCGGATACGCTCGAAATCCTTACAGGTGGCGTCTCATCCAAGCGCAACCAGGTGCTGATGGATATGTCCGCGGAGCTCACGTTGCCGTCCATCGACGGCGCGGCAGATCTTCCGCTCGCACAGCTGGCATCGCAAGTTGCGACGCTTGCGCATTCCTACCGCCCCTTTGGCCCGGTGCTGTCTGACGCCGTTGCTCAGCGCCTGCGCAGGCTCTTCGGTGCTGCCGGAGTCAAGCCAACCCAGGTTGCTGAACGTCTGTCGAACGTGTGGAATTTGGGAGCTGGATGGGCTGCATGGACGAGCGCGGTGCTCTTGCTCGATACCCGCGAAGGGACATCGACGCGTGGCGGCGAACTTGCCACCTTGTCAACCCAGACACCGACGTCGGCAGGTGAGGTTGATGCGCTGATTGATGCGGCTGTGGAACGGGTCGGCGCCTTGCACTCGATCGCGGTAGCTCAGCCCTCAGCAGGGGCAAGTTCAGGTGGCGTCGTAGACTCAGCGGCACTTGACGCGTTCTCACAGACGATTACTTCTGCGCTGGAAGCCAATGCCCGTGATCTTCTTGATCGCCTCGGCAAGCTCAACGTCCAGGCTGATCATCTTGAGCCTGCTGACACTCTGATGGAAACGGTGAGCGGCGAACTGGGGTCGAAGTGGCCTGAGATTGTTCAGCCACGATTCGACGCTGCCAAAGCTGTGCGTCTCAACGATCGTTGGGCAACCGCCCGCGAGGACGTGGCACGGATTGCGCTCGGAGAAGAAGTCGAAGCAAACTTCATCGGAACGGGTGAGGCCGTTGCTCGCCAGGCAGAGTACGAAGCTGACAGAGCGATCAACGATTCGCTGCGATCACGTCTGCTGATGATTGCTCGGGATGCCCGGGACACCCAACCTGGTGAACTTGCAGGTCAGGTTGCTGTGGTAACGGGCATGACACCAGCATCGATCGCAGGTGGTGTTGTCCGTCAGCTCCTGGCTCGCGGCGCTACCGTGATCGCGACTGCCTCAAACATCTCCACACCACGTCTGCTTGCAGCACGCCAGATGTACCGACACCATGCACGTGGGGGAGCTGAGCTGTGGCTCGTGCCTGCCAACCTTGCCTCGTATCGTGACATCGATGCGCTCGCGGAGTGGATCGGCACGCAGGTAACGCAAACAGTGAATGCAAAGTCGGTCGAAATTAAACCAGCTCTGACACCTGACCTGTTCTTCCCCTTTGCTGCGCCACCTGTTTATGGAACCATGGACGGTGCCGGAGCCGAAACAGAAATTCATGCACGAGTGATGCTGTGGGGCGTGGAGCGTTTGCTCACCCGTCTGGCTGTCCTCGGTGAACAATGGGACACCGAACATCGTATGCACGTGGTGCTTCCAGGCTCACCCAATCGCGGTCTCTTCGGCGGTGACGGCGGCTACGGAGAGGTCAAGGCTGCATTCGATGCGATTTTGAATAAGTGGCGAGTTGAGCCGTGGGGTAAGCGCACCACGGTGGCTCGCGCTCGAATCGGATGGGTTCGAGGAACCGGATTGATGGGGGGAAATGACCCGCTAGTGACGTACGTGGAGAGCCAAGGGGTGACGACGTACTCAACCGACGAAATGGCCGACAAGATCATCACTCTCGCTGGTCGTGAGGCTCGCGAGGACGCTTTGGACGCGCCGCTCGACGTCGATTTCACGGGCGGTCTGGGCAACATCGACTTTGCCGCCCTTCTCCAGCAAAGTCGCAACGGAGCAACCCAGACGACTCCACAGACCACGACTACGCTCAAGGCACTGCCTCATGCAACGTCGGTTTCCCTTCCCACTTCCCGCGAGGGCGACTGGGATTCGGTGACTGCCCGCCCACAGGACACCATCGTCATTGTTGGCTACGGTGAGGTGGGGCCGTGGGGAAGTTCGCGCACACGCTTCGCCGCTGAGCTCGGTGTTCAAGCCGACGGTTCCTTCGAACTCACTGCAGCAGGTGTTCTTGAACTTGCCTGGGGAATGGGCCTACTGACCTGGCATGACACACCGAAGGCAGGCTGGTATAACACCGACGATGAGCTTGTGGACGAAGCCGATATTTACGAACGCTACGTCGATGAAGTGGTGGCACGCTGTGGGATCCGTGAGTTGACTGATCGCGACACGATAGCCGATCAGGGCGTGAACGATGCCGCTACCGTCTTCCTCGACCGACCGGTGACGTTCTCCGTTGCCGACGAGGACGAGGCCAACGCCTACGTTGCTGCGGATCCACAATTCACGACCGCTGCGCGCGTGGACGGTGAGTGGCAGGTGACCCGTGCGAAGGGTGCGACTGCACTCGTTCCAAAGCGCACCACGATCAGCCGCTACGTCGCTGGACAGATGCCTGCCGGTTTCGATCCGCAGCGCTGGGGCATCCCGGCGTCGATGCTTGAAAATGCCGATCTCATGGCATCGTGGAATCTTGTGACAGCGGTGGATGCTTTCTTGTCATCAGGGTTTACGCCAGCACAACTGCTGGCAGCGATCCACCCCACACAGATTGCATCAACTCAGGGCACCGGTTTTGGTGGCATGGAATCGATGCGCAAGCTCTTCCTCGAACGTTTCCGCGGAGAAAATATCCCCCAAGATACGCTCCAGGAGACCTTAGCCAATGTCATCGCTGCTCATACGATGCAGGCCTATGTCGGAGGCTACGGATCGATGGTTCAACCGGTCTCAGCATGTGCAACTGCTGCGGTCTCCATTGAAGAGGGCGTGGACAAGATCCGTCTGGGTAAGGCGACCTTTGCCGTGACAGGTGCAATCGATGCTCTCAGTGCCGAGTCGCTCGAAGGCTTTGGGCTGATGAACGCCACCGCGTCGTCGGCTGTGATGGAAGAAAAGGGAATTAACCACCGCTTCTTCTCACGCGCAGGCGATCTTCGCCGAGGCGGATTCGTCGAAGCTGAAGGTGGCGGCACCGTGCTGATAGCTCGCGGTGATCTCGCTCTTGAACTCGGGTTACCGGTGTACGCGGTGGTTGGGTACGTGCAGAGCTTTGCCGATGGCGCTCACACCTCGATCCCGGCACCAGGACTCGGAGCGCTCGGCGCAGGTTTGGGAGGCACGGAGTCGTCGTTGATGCGTCAGTTGCGCCCTCTGGGAGTTGAAGCTGACGATCTCGCTGTCGTATCTAAGCACGATACATCGACGAATGCGAACGATCCGAACGAGGCAGAGCTTCATGTTCGCTTGGCGAAAGCAATTGGCCGACATGAGGGAAATCCGCTGTATGTGATTTCGCAGAAGACCTTGACCGGCCATGCAAAGGGTGGAGCAGCGCTCTTCCAGATTGCGGGCTTGACACAGGTTTTTGCCACGGGAATCATCCCAGCCAACCGTGCGCTGGATAATCTCGATCCGGTGTTCGAAGATGACGACTACCTCGTCTGGCTGCGCGATCCGCTAGCACTTGGCAAGCGCCAAACGATTAAAGCAGCTTTGGCCACCTCTCTCGGCTTTGGGCATGTGTCGTCGGTTGTGGCGCTTGTTCATCCGGGTGCATTTGAGGCAGCCGTGGCCCATGAGCACGGTCACGAGGTGCTGGCGATCTGGCGTGAACGCTCGCTTGCTCGCCGTCGTGCTGGTCATGAGCGAATAGAGGCAGCGATGATGGGACACGCACCCTTCTTCGAAGAGATCGAAGATCGACGCTTCGCCTCCAATGCCCATGAAACTGAGGCGCGAATGCTTCTCGACCCATCAGCCCGACTAGGGGAGAACGGCTATTATGCCTGAGATCTCAGGTGTTGGGATCGATCTCGTTCACATTCCCGCATTCATCGCCCAGATGGATGAGCCGGGAACGCAGCTCGCGCGCGTGTTCCACCCGCGCGAGCTGCGCATTGCGGCCCAACGTCGCCAGGTCACAGGACGCCCAGCGGCCTACCACCTGGCCGGACGTTGGGCCGCAAAAGAGGCGTTTATCAAGGCGTGGTCAGAGGAAAACTTTTGCCACCCCCCTCTTATCCCCGATCCGATCGATTGGTCACAGGTGTGGGTCGATGCCGATGCATGGAACCGCCCCCGGCTCGTCCTTGACGGTGAACTTGCGCGAGCTGTCGGCAACGTCGTCGCCCACGTCTCGATTAGTCATGACGGAGATTACGCCACTGCCATCGTCACCCTAGAGAGGAAAAACTGATGGGAAAACGTGAAGATCGCAAGCGTGATGATCACGAAAAAATCTTGGCCGCTGCGAGTGAATTGATGCAGCGAGACGGCTTTGACGCCGTGACAACGAGTGAGCTCGCACGTGTCGCAGGAGTTTCGACGGGAACGCTATTTCGCCAGATTGGGTGTAAAGCAGATCTGCTCATCGAGCTCTTCCTCGTATCGCTCAAGGATCGCAAGCTTCCTGACGGCGAAATTCTCACGATGGACGACGCCGTCGCGCAGGTGATCGCCGTCGTTGACCCCTTCGTCGCCATCTCCGCTTCTCGACCGGACAACGCTATCGCTCTCCAACGAGAAGTTATCGGAGGCTCGTCGCCGCGCGTACGAGACTTTATCTCTTACGTGCAGTCCTTTGAAGCATCGATCGGAAGCGCACTCAGTCGTGCTCGTAAAGCCGGCGTTCTCAATATCTCCGCTGACGAGGTGGCTCCTCTCGCGCACGCGATTTACGGCTCGTTGTATATGGATTTTCTCCAAGTATCGACGGGACGCGTGAAAATGGAAAGGTTGCGCGACACAATGGTTGATTCGGTGAGGTTCCTCCTGGCGCGATACTGAACGTGACGCCACCGTGAACCGATGTCGTAGAATGACATACAGAAAGGTGGTGGCCATGGATTTTATGTCAATGCCGATTGGCCAGGTCGATCCTGAGATCGCTAGGGTAATGGATCAGGAACTGAACCGACAGCGTTCAACCCTGGAAATGATTGCGTCAGAGAATTTTGTCCCGCGAGCCGTTCTTGAGGCTCAGGGTTCTGTACTGACGAATAAATATGCTGAAGGATACCCCGGAAGGCGCTACTACGGCGGTTGTGAATTCGTCGATGTAGCCGAAGAACTTGCGCGCGAGCGCGCCAAGAGTCTTTTCGGCGCGGCATACGCCAACGTTCAACCCCACTCAGGTGCGCAGGCCAACGCTGCGATTTACCATGCTCTGGCCACACCTGGCGATACCGTGCTCGGCCTTGAGCTCGCTCACGGTGGTCATCTCACTCATGGGATGCGAATTAATTTCTCGGGCAAGTACTTTAACGCTGTGACTTATGGCGTGGATCCCGCGACCTCTCTGATCGATATGGATCAGGTGCGCCAGCGCGCCTTGGAATATCAACCTCGCATTATTATCGCTGGGTGGTCAGCCTATGCTCGTCATCTCAATTTCGCGGCATTCCGCGAAATTGCGGATGAAGTTGGAGCATATCTGTGGGTGGACATGGCCCACTTCGCCGGTCTGGTTGCTGCAGGTTTGCACCCGTCACCAATTCCCTACGCCGACGTCGTCACCACCACAATTCATAAGACGATCGGTGGCCCGCGTTCAGGCATGATTCTTTCTCGTGATGAGACTCTGGCAAAGAAGCTTAACTCCGCAGTGTTCCCTGGCACTCAAGGCGGACCTCTGATGCATGTCATCGCAGCGAAGGCCGTAGCGATGAAGATCGCGGCAACAGAAGAATTCAAGGAGCGTCAGCAGCGCACTCTCGATGGCGCAAAGATCATCGCTGAACGGCTGATGCGCCCGGATATGGCCTCAACAGGCGTCAATGTTCTCACTGGCGGCACTGATGTTCACCTCGTATTGGTTGATATGCGTGGATGTGAAATGGATGGTCTGACCGCAGAACACCTCCTCGATTCGGCACATATCACCGTCAACCGCAATGCTGTGCCGTTTGATCCACGACCGCCGGCAATCACCTCGGGTCTTCGCATCGGCACGCCTGCTCTGGCAACGCGTGGATTTGGAGATGCAGAGTTTTGTGAAGTGGGAGACATCATCGCCACCGTTCTCGCCGGAGGCGAGGGGGCAGTTGCCGACGCGAGTGCGCGAGTTGCTGCGCTGACGGATGCTTTCCCTCTGTACCCGGGCCTTGGCCAGTTTGGAGCTGAATGATTGTGATGGACGGGCGGCGAGTTGCCGCCGAAATCAAGGCTGACCTCACGGGGCGCGTGGCACAGCTCAGCGAACGAGGACTCACTGTTGGCCTGGGAACAATTCTGGTTGGTGCTGATCCTGCCTCTGCGCTGTACGTCAACGGTAAACACCGTGACTCCGCGCAAGTGGGTATTGCATCGATTCGTGTGGAGCTACCCGAGACAGCATCGACTGACGATGTGTTGGCCGCTGTTCATCGTCTTAACGCTGATCCACACTGCACAGGGTTCATTGTTCAACTTCCGCTCCCCGAACACGTTGATACGCAGGAAGTGATTGAGGCAATCGATCCCCGTAAAGACGTTGACGGACTTCATCCACTCAACCTCGGCAAGCTTGTGGGAAAAGTCAGCGGCACGCTTGATATCCCGATCCCGTGTACTCCGAGAGGCATTATTGCGCTTGGCCGTTACTACGGAGTGGAATGGGAAGGGGCCAACGTGTGTGTCGTCGGACAAGGCGCAACAGTCGGTCGTCCCCTCGGCGTCGTCGCGTCACGTGACGACGTCGGGGCCAGTGTTGACCTATGCCACCTCCAAACACGTAACCTTGGCGATCACACTCGCGCAGCTGACATCATCGTTGTGGCAACAGGAGCGGGACATCTTCTGACACCTGAAATGGTGACACCTGGAGCCGCCGTCTTCGATGTGGGTATTAAGCGTGTCAACGATCCGGCGACAGGGAAATCGACGGTGGTCGGCGATGTTGCTCCTGGCGTGGATGCGTATGCCGGATGGTTATCGCCCAATCCCGGCGGGGTCGGGCCAATGACTCGCGCAATGTTGCTTGCAAATGTTGTTGACGCCAAAGAGAGGACAGCATGAAGATCACCACCGTCAACGTTAACGGGATCCGAGCTGCCTACCGTAAGGGGATGGGGCAGTGGTTGTCGGATACTGCACCCGATGTTCTCCTGTGCCAAGAAACCCGTGCTCCTGGAGACATCATCACTGAGCTCATTGGCGAGGACTATCAAGTCTTCCCTCATGAGTGCCAGATCAAAGGCCGAGCCGGGGTCGCGGTCGCGGTGCGTCACGGCATTGAGGTCGGTCAGGTGCGCACCGGCGTCGTCGATGATGAAGTGCCAGTTGATACTGGGCGGTGGTTGGAAGTGGACTTGCCTGAACGTGGCCTGACAGTGGTGAGCGCGTACTTGCACTCAGGTAAGGCAGACGATGAGACGAAAATGGCGGCCAAATATGCACATCTCGATAAGGTCAGTGAGCGCCTCGGGGCAATGACAGGCGAATTCGTGGTGTGTGGTGATTTCAATATCGTTCATACCGAAGGCGACATCACTAATTGGAAATCGAATCACAATAAAACCTCGGGTGTTTTGGATCCGGAGATTGCCTATCTCGATCGGTGGTTTGGCAACGGTTTTGTGGATGTTCAGCGCCACCTCGATCCAGATTCTCAAGGCCCGTATACGTGGTGGTCACAGCGCGGCAAAGCTTTTGACAACAATGTCGGCTGGCGCATTGATTACCAAATGGCGACACCTACACTCGCAGCACGAGCACGCACATACACTATTGACCGCGCAGCCTCTTACGATGCGCGTTGGTCCGACCATGCAGCATTGACGGTGATTTACGATGAGCAATAAGACACAGGTTGCTGACTCTCACGCATCAGCCCCAACGCAGACGACTAGCCTCATGGACAAACTCTGGGCGGTCATCGACTGGGTAATGAACCTCCGTCCGGTTCGAGCAAACACACGCTATGGTTATCAGCGCGGGTGGCTTTTATCAGGTGGTATCGCGTATTCGGCGCTTTTCGCACTCGGTGGCGCGCTGACCATTGGTCTGACGATTTTTTCCTATACGCTCGGACAAAATCCGTCACTTATGGCTCGTCTTGAATCTGGTATTAACTCTGCTCTTCCCGGGATTTTGAAAACCCAAGATCACCCCAACGGATTAGTGGCGGCGAAAGATTTAGTTGTGGACAACCCCTTCAACTTCGTCACTTTGACTGCTTTGTTCATCATGCTGTGGTCCACTCTTTCTCTTATGGGATCCTTGCGGACATCGATCCAAGCGATGTTCGGACTGTCTGCCCTTCCTCGGACCTTCATCGTGACTAAAGCAATTGACCTTGCCGGGATTGTCACGCTCGCTGTGGGATTAGTGGCAGGCATTCTGCTCGTTTCGGGAGCCACGCAGTTCTCGACGATTGTCTTCGATGCATTAGGAATTTCAGGTTCTGTCGCTCAAGGCATCCTTCAGGTGGGTTCGCTTGTGTTGGCTGGGGTAGCTGATATGGCAGTATTTGCCTTTCTCATCCGCGTTGTTGCTGGCGCGCGCGTGCCGGCAAAAGATCTCCTCATCGGCACATCGGTCGGAGCACTGGCATCGTCTCTTATCCGTGTGCTGGGAACGGCCGCGGTGGGTTCAGTTGCAAATAACCCCATCCTCGCTCCTTTTGCAGCTCTCGCAACAGTGATGCTCTGGGTGAATTTGGTTGCTCGAATCACGTTGCTTGCAGCAGCAGTGTGTGCAAATCCGCCAAAACCGCTTGATGTGACCGAGGAAAATTATGCGCATCTCGCTGACACTCCAAACTACGTCACGCTTTCAGCTCCGCAAACTCAAGACTGGGAGCATGATTCCGTCACCGGAGTCGTGATGCCTCTCAAAGAGACGGCCATTGAAGATATTCCCCGATGGGAGGGCTGGCGTGCCGAGCGTAAACGCAAAGCTTTGCTGCGGGCTAAAGAACAACTTGCTGAGGCGAACTATGCCTACGAAAATGCCAAGCAAGAATACGAAAACGGTGCGCGAGCTCAATACGCCAAGCGCACACACTATTCGACTCTGGGAGCAGCATCGTGAGTTTCCATGCGATCATTCCCGCAGGCGGTGCAGGAACACGCCTATGGCCGCTCTCGCGAGCGAAATTCCCTAAGTTTCTTGTGGATCTGACCGGCAGTGGTCACTCAATGCTCCAAGACACAGTCATGCGCTTGTCACCCCTTGCGGCAACGACGACGGTGGTGACTGGCGTCGCGCATGAAAGCGCGGTTCGAGTACAACTGGACGCGCTCAATGGTGAGAGCGGTGAATGTGACGTCATCGCTGAGCCGAGCGCGCGAAACTCGATGCCAGCGATTGCCTTGGCAGCAGCCGTGATTGCCCAACGTGATCCTGATGCAGTGATTGGATCGTTTGCTGCGGATCATGCAATCGAGAACGATGATGCCTTTCGCGAGGCTGTCCGCTGTGCGATTGGTGCGGCAGAGCGTGGATACGTGGTGACAATCGGTATTACACCTCATTCACCAGCCACGGGTTTCGGGTATATCCACGAGGGGGACGAGATTGCTCCTGGCGTGCGAGCAGTCAGCGAATTTGTTGAGAAGCCTGACCAAACCACTGCTCAGCATTATGTGGACAGTGGTGAATATGTGTGGAACGCAGGAATATTCGTTGCGCGTGCACACGTGCTACTTGATGCGCTCAAGAAATATCGCCCGCATCTCGCTCACGGTATTGACCAGATTGTCAAGGCGTGGGGTGATGATGAAACCTTCCTCGCCCAATGGAATAGCCTTGAGAAGATTGCCATTGACCATGCGATCGCTGAGCCTCTCGCTCGTGAGGGTGGTGTTGCGGTCGTTCCTGCGCAGATGGGGTGGTCAGATGTGGGTGATTACTCATCTCTATACGCTATGGTAGACGGCCATATAGGGGTATCTCGCGGTGGGCAACCACAAGATGTTGTGGCCGTAGATTCGCCAGGAAGTCTTGTTTTCACACATTCGAAACCAATAGTTGTCGCGGGCGTTAAACGTGCTATCATCATAGAGACGCAAGACACGATCTTCGTGACTTGCAATGAGTACGCACAGAACGTCAAGAATGTTCCGGATGCGCTTGAACAAGCGGGCCGGGGCGATCTTCGTTAGGGCTGCGGGTACTCCAGGAATTCAAAGGCGAATGAACGTTTCTATAGTTCAATCCTGAAGAAGCATTTTTGCGTGACGCAGGATACTATGGAGACAACCGAATTTGCCCCGGGCAATGCGGGGCACGGATCATAGGGAGACCCACGTGAAATCAAAGTTGACTTCTCTTCTCGCGGTTGCTGCATCGGCAACCCTCCTCCTCAGCGCTTGTGGCGGCGCATCTACCGGTAAGAACGCAAAGGGCGGCGACGCATCTAATTTCAAGGCCTGCCTTGTTTCTGATGCTGGCGGCTGGGACGATCACTCCTTCAATGAGTCCGCATTCGTCGGTTTAAAGCAGGCTGAGAAGGATCTGAAGGTTCAAATCAACACTGCTGAATCTAAGCAGTCCACCGATTACAAGCCGAACGTTGAGAAGATGGTCGACGACGGTTGCAAGATGATCATCGGCGTTGGCTTCAACCTCAATGACGCCATCCTCAAGGTTGCTCAGAGCACCAAGGATCTCGAGTTTGGCCTGATCGATTCTGTCTTCACTGAAGGTGGTAAGCCGGTTGAGATTGATAACGGCCGTCCGCTGCTGTTCAATACTCAGGAAGCTGCTTACCTTGCTGGCTACGTTGCAGCAGGCATGACCAAGACCGGCAAGGTTGCGACCTTCGGCGGTATCCAGATTCCGTCCGTGACGATCTTCATGGACGGTTTTGCTGACGGTGTTAAGGCATACAATAAGGACGCGGGCAAGGATGTTCAGCTCCTGGGTTGGGACAAGGACGCTCAGAAGGGCGCCTTCACCAACTCCTTCGATGATCAGAACAAGGGCAAGCAGCAGACTCAGCAGTTCCTTGATCAGGGTGCTGACATTGTGATGCCAGTGGCAGGGCCGGTTGGTCTCGGTGCGGCAGCAGCTGTGAAGGCCAAGGCTGGCGCTATGTTCGTCGGTGTTGACTCCGACTGGTTCGAGGCTGTTCCGGACTACAAGGACATCGTTTTGACCTCGGTGAAGAAGGAAATCGCAGCTTCCGTGGTTGACACCGTGAAGCAGGGTGTTGATGGCAAGTTCTCCAACGCTCCGTACATCGGCGACCTCAAGAACGGTGGCGTCTCGCTCGCTCCGTTCCACGATTTCGATTCCAAGGTTCCTGCGGATCTGAAGGCAAAGGTCAAGGAGCTCGAAGAGAAGATCAAGTCGGGTGAACTCAAGATTGAGTCGCCGGCCGCGAACAAGAAGTAATTAGTTCCCTAGCTTGGGAATCAACGTTGGGGCCCAGCCAGTGGCTGGGCCCCAACATCTGAAATGACATGAAGGCGGAGAGCAATGAAGCTTGAACTGAGAGGAATCACGAAGCGATTCGGTTCCCTCGTCGCCAATGACTCGATCAATTTGGAGATCGGGGAGGGGCGTATCCACGCTCTGCTTGGCGAGAATGGCGCGGGTAAGTCCACCCTGATGAATGTGCTGTACGGCTTGTATGAGCCTGACGGTGGCGAGATTCTTATTGATGATCAGCCGGTGACTTTCAATGGTCCAGGAGATGCGGTAGCAGCAGGTATTGGCATGGTGCATCAGCATTTTATGCTGGTACCAGTATTTACCGTAGCTGAATCGATCGCGCTTGGATACGAGCCAACCAAGAGCGCGGGAATTATTGATCAGAAGGCCACTGCACAGAAGGTGAAGGAAGTTTCAGCGCGTTTCGGGTTTAACCTCAATCCTGATTCGTTGATCGAGGAACTCCCGGTGGGCGCTCAACAACGAGTTGAAATCGTCAAGGCACTTTCGCGCGATGCGAAGGTTCTGATTCTTGACGAGCCAACTGCTGTGCTGACACCGCAAGAGACCGATGAACTGATGGCGATTATGCGTCAGCTTGCTGACGCAGGCACTTCAATTGTGTTCATCACTCACAAGTTGCGTGAAGTTCGAGCGGTCGCCGATGACATCACGGTGATTCGCCGCGGCAAGGTCGTGGGTAAGGCTGATCCTAAGTCCTCAGAATCTGATCTGGCGACGATGATGGTTGGCCGTCCTGTGATGATGAAGGTTGACAAGAAGCCGGCAAATCTTGGGCCGGAAGCTCTGAAGTTTGAAGACGTGACGTACATTGATTCGGTTGGTACGCATGTGCTCGATCACGTTTCGTTTGGTTTGCACCGCGGCGAGGTTCTCGCTATTGCGGGTGTGCAAGGTAATGGCCAAACTGAACTCGCTGAATCCGTGCTTGGTCTGATTCATCCGGACGCTGGATCGATCACCCTTGAAGGCAAGGAATTGCACGGAAAGAATCCGCGTGAAATTCTTGAAGCCGGCGTCGGCTTCGTTCCAGAAGACCGTATGAAAGACGGCATGATTGCCTCCTTCTCAATTGCGGAAAATTTGGTTCTTGATCAGTACCGCGATGCGCCCTTCGGGTCGGGCCTTTCAATTAAGCCCAATGTCATCCTGAAGAACGCGGAAGAAAAGCGAGATGAATACGATATTCGTCTCACTGCCATTACCGATCCGATCTCGACTCTGTCAGGTGGAAACCAGCAGAAGGTTGTCGTTGCACGCGAGATGTCACGCGATCTTGACCTCCTTGTGGTGAACCAACCGACTCGTGGTGTTGATGTTGGATCAATTGAGTTCATTCACCAACGCGTCGTCGAAGTGAGAGATTCTGGCGTTCCGGTTCTTCTGATCTCGTCTGAGCTTGATGAGATTGAGGCATTGGCTGATCGTATCGCTGTGATGTATCGAGGAAAGATCATCGGTATTGTTCCTGCAGGCACTTCTCGTGATGCACTTGGCCTGATGATGGCTGGTGTTCCACAAGAGGAAGCCTTGGCACAAGTGCGAGGAGGAGAGAACTGATGTCTCGCAAAGAAATTCAGCCGGCAAAGCCCGGTTTCGGAGTGTGGCTGAAGGCCTTCCTACACACGGCTCCTCGTTCGGGCCTTCTGGTCGGACTTCTTGCAGTGTTGATTGCCTTCGTCATTGGCGCACTGCTCATCCTGCTCTCCGGTGAGAGTCCGATCGCCGCCTACCAGGCAATGTTCCGCGGAGCGATCTTCAATTACAACGCTGCAAATATTGAACGTGCGCTGTTTAAACCAGTGGGCGATACCTTGATGTACGCCACTCCACTGATCCTTGCGGGTCTTGGCCTGGGCATCGGCTTCCGTGCTGGATTGTTCAACATTGGTGGAACCGGTCAGCTTGTCTTCGGTGCGCTTGCAGCAATTTGGGTTGGCTTTAACTACCATCTTCCGCCATACCTTCACACCTTGATCTGTCTTCTGGTAGCGGCAGTTGCAGGCGGTCTTTACGCCGGAATTGCTGGTGTCCTCAAGGCAAAGACCGGTGCCAACGAAGTGATCGTCACGATTATGTTGAATTCGATTTCGGGTTTGGCTCTGTCCTACATTCTTTTGCAAAAGGCATGGCAGCGTCCGGGAACGGGTGAACCCCGCACCCCAGTTGCTGAGAGATCCGCTGCGTTCGACACTCTGATTCCAGGGGCCAATCTCCACACTGGTATTCTCGTGGCCCTCCTCGCAGTGGTCGTGTACTGGTGGCTGCTCTCGCGTTCGAAGATTGGTTTCGAAATCCGTGCAGTGGGGGCCAATGCCAATGCTGCTCGCACCGCTGGTATGTCAACGGGTCGCACAATCATCATTACGATGGTTCTCTCTGGCGTATTCGTTGGATTGGCAGGAGCGAATGAAGCACTCGGAACTCTGGGCTATGTCGATCAAAATATCGCTGGAACCGTTGGTTTTGATGCCATCACTGTGGCCCTCCTCGGACAGTCAACTCCGCTGGGTGTCCTCTTCTCCGGAATTCTTTTTGGAGCGTTCAAGGCTGGTGGATACACGATGCAGGCTTCGGCCCATGTTCCGATCGACATGATTCTGATCCTCCAGTCGGCCATTGTTTTGCTGATCGCCGCTCCTGCACTTGTTCGTTTCTTGTTCCGCTTGCCTAAGCCCGACAAGATGTCGATGCGCGAGTACGTGCGTATTGCAACGACTGGTGGCACCGCTACCTTTGTCGATGAAAAGGGCAAGGTCGAAGTAGTGGCAAACGTGGAGGACCCGGGTGAGGTTGCCGACGCGATCGGAGGATCCACCGAGATCGATGAATCATCCGCTGATTCGAAGGAGAACGCACGATGAGCGCTGTAACGACTCATTCTCAGGAAAACACTGAGGTTTTGAAGAAAGCATCGTGGAAGCTTCCCATCACATTTGGCCTGGCAACACTTTTGCTCATTGCCATGGCAGTCAATGCTTCCGGCGTGTCGCGTGTTCGTCTCGCTGGACCGGGACAGTCTTACAAGATCGCTGATTGGCACGTGAATGCTCCACTCTACTTGTGGGTATTTGTCGTTATTGCTCTTGCTGCCACGGCATACGCTGTGTGGGCGAACATTCGCCACAATGCAACGGGCTTTGAGCCCTCAGGGCGTGCCACAGCGCTCTCATCAATCGCAGTGGGCTTTGTAACGGTTTTCGGCTTCCTGCTTTTCGCAGCTGCAGGCTCTAGCGGAGCTATCACGTTAACGTCGGCTTTGGTCTCGACCGTTGCGATCTCGACTCCGCTGATCTTTGGATCCCTTTCGGGAGTCCTCTCTGAGCACGCCGGTGTCGTCAACATTGCTATTGAAGGCGACCTTTTGATCGGAGCTTTCACTGGAATCCTTGTTGCGTCGTATTTCCATAGCGCATGGCTTGGTTTGATTGCTGCACCGCTTGCGGGCGCTTTCCTTGGTTGCTTGCTGGCATTGATCTCGGTGAAGTATGGCGTTGATCAGATTATTACCGGTGTTGTGTTGAACGTGCTCGCACTTGGTTTGACCTCGTTCTTCGCTGGATCGCTGATGTCTGGCGAAAACCAGGCCATCTTCAACACAAACAAGTACACCCTGCACCCGATTAAGATTCCTGGCCTTGCTGAGATTCCAGTGCTCGGTCCTGCCTTGTTCAACCAGACGATCATTGTCTACGTCATGTACGTGGTCGTGATTGTTCTGACGATCATGCTCTACCGCTCTCGCTGGGGCCTGCGTCTTCGAGCGGTCGGTGAGCATCCGAAGGCTGCTGACACCGTGGGTATCAAGGTAAACCGTACGCGTGCGCGCAACGCTATCCTTGCTTCGGGCATTGCTGGATTTGGCGGCGCGTTCTTCACCCTCGGCTCAGGCCTGGCATTCACTGAGAATATCTCAGCTGGTAATGGCTACATTGCTCTGGCAGCAATGATCCTGGGCAAGTGGCACCCCCTTGGTGCGCTCGCTGCGTCGCTCATGTTCGGCTTCGCAACGTCGGTGGCACAAATGATGCCGAACCTCAACAATGCGATTCCGTCAAGCTTGCTGAACATGATCCCTTACGCGATCACGATTATTGCAGTGGCTGGCTTTGTGGGTAAGTCCCGTCCGCCGGCGGCGGAGAACATTCCGTATCTCAAGTGAGTAAGTGTGTGGGTGGGGAAACCCACCCACACACTTTTTCGGAGGCAAAATGATGGAAGTCAACTGGGAAAAATTGAGAGAGCTCGCTGTAGCTGCATCGAAGCGTGCCTACGCCCCGTATTCGGGCTATCCCGTCGGGGTTGCCGGAGTGACAACAGATGGGCGCTACTATTCGGGATGCAACGTCGAAAATGCTTCAACCGGTCTCGGTCTGTGTGCTGAGTGTGGCATGGTGTCGGCCCTGACTCTCGATGGCGGCGGACAATTAGCCGCAGTTTTATGTGTCAATGGAAATGAAGACGTCATCGGCCCTTGTGGACGTTGCCGTCAACTCATTCGCGAACACGGAGCCGATGGTTGTCTGATTGAGATGGGAGAAGGACCTGTCACGATCGAAGATCTCTTGCCCTACGGTTTCGGTGCCAAAGATCTTGCTGAGGTTAAAGGCGCAATCAATATTTTGTAGTGCATGACGACATAAATTCGCCCGGAAACTCGCCTGACAGGCTCGAGCCGAGCACAGAAATGAAGGAGAAGGAATGGCTGAAAAGTTTGACATGGTGGATGTGATCCGCACTAAGCGAGAACACCATAAGCTAACAAAAGAAGAAATCGATTGGACGATCGACGCATACACGCGCGGTGTTGTGGGCGATGAGCAGATGGCCGCAATGGCGATGGCAATTTTCCTTAACGGCATGGACCGCGAAGAAATTGCGCAATGGACCACTGCAATGATCAATTCCGGTGAACGCATGGATTTCTCAGGTCTTGGTCGCGTTACCGCAGATAAGCACTCGACTGGGGGCGTGGGCGATAAAATTACGTTGCCGCTTGCACCTTTGGTTGCTGCTTTCGGAGTGGCAGTTCCACAGCTATCGGGCCGCGGTTTGGGCCACACGGGTGGTACCCTCGACAAACTTGAAGCAATTCCGGGTTGGCGTGCAGCGCTGTCCAACGATGATATTATGCATATCCTCGGACTTGAAGGGCCTGGAGCGGTAATTTGTGCTGCTGGCACTGGTTTAGCTCCAGCAGACAAGAAGCTGTATGCCTTGCGTGATATCACGGCCACTGTTGACTGCATCCCGTTGATCGCGTCGTCGATTATGTCCAAGAAGATCGCGGAGGGCACTCACTCTCTCGTTTTGGATGTCAAAGTCGGTTCCGGAGCATTCATGAAGGATATCGATAAGGCTCGCGAACTCGCTCGTACCATGGTTGATCTTGGCACCGACGCCGGCGTTGAGACCGTCGCACTCTTGACTGATATGTCAACTCCGCTTGGCCTGAAAATCGGAAACTCACTCGAAGTTGAAGAGTCTGTCGATGTGCTCGCAGGCGGCGGGCCAGCTGACGTCCGTGAGCTAACCATCGCCCTGGCACGAGAGATGCTTAACGCCGCCGGTAAGCCGGATGCTGACATTGAAGCCGCTCTTGACGATGGTCGTGCGATGGATGTGTGGCGCAAGATGATCGAAGCTCAAGGTGGCGATCCTGACGGTGCAATGCCTGTCGCGAAGGAATCGATGGATATCTATGCCGAGGAAGATGGCGTTTTGTCCAAGCTTGATGCGCTGTCGGTTGGAGTTGCCTCCTGGCGTCTGGGAGCCGGTCGCGCTTTCGCTGGCGAGAAGGTCCAACTCGCTGCAGGCATCGAACTGTTCGCCAAGCCGGGCGATCAAGTGAAGAAGGGCGACAAGCTCATGACACTCTTTACTGATGAGCCTGACCGTTTTGAGCGCGCCTTGCAATCGCTTGAGGGTGGAATCGAGATTGGCGGCACTATCGCCGATCACTCAGTCGTTCTTGACAGGATTGCAGCTCAGTGATCAACATCGGGTCATTCGTGTCGGCGCTTTCGCGTCCAGTGACCACAGCGGTGAGTTTTATGAAGCCGCAGGAGCTGGACGCGCGGGCGCTAGCCGCGTTGGAAACCTACGCAGCCTATGGGGAATCCCTGGAGGCTGGTGGGCATACACTCACCCAGACGACCGAGACAACTTGCGCCGCTATGGTACTGATGGTTGCTCGTGCATACTTACGAGCAGATCTGCGCGAACAACTTGAGGAACATCCCGGCTTCGCCAGTGAAATCGAAGACGAGTTGTACCACCAGCTACGACGGAAAGCCGTCGCAGGACGGTGGGAGTGGCCAAAAAAGCTTGGCACCCCTCCGTGGACGTTAGCCCGTGAACTCAGTCGTTTGGACAAAGCCACATACTTCTCGACGGCGGTGGATGACTCCTCCGAACGAGGATGGACTATTCTGCAGTGGGCAGCTCATGCAACGACGGTGGGACTTCCCGTACCACTCTATGCCGGTGGTGATATTGATCAGGGATTTGGAGCAATCGTGCCTCGACACGTTGTCCTCGCGATCCCCGGCAACCCGTTCACTCCGGATAACATTCCTCAATTGTCAATCTACGATCCGGCCTCGGGACTGGTACATGAAGTGCCACTGCCCCTCCTGGTTGATCGAACAACACCTGCTCCATTCCTGGGCAACTGGTCGCGCATTGTGTGGGCAGTTCTCCCAGATAAGATGAGCGATTAAACTGGTAAGAAACCTATCCAAAGGAGAAACATGGAACGCAGCGAACTTGCAAAGTACGTTGATCACACGATCCTTACGCCAGAAGCCACCACGGCTGATGTGCTCAAGCTGATCGAAGATGCGAAGGAACTGGGTACCTACTCGGTGTGTATTTCGCCTTCGATGCTTCCGCTTCCTGAAGAAGCTGATCTGGGCGATGTGAAGCTCTGTGTGGTTGTTGGATTCCCGTCGGGCGCAGTGGCCTCGGAAATCAAGGCCATGGAAGCAGCTCGTGCAGTTGCTGCCGGTGCAGATGAAGTCGATATGGTTGTCAATCTTGGCAACGTCAAGGAAGGCGACTGGGATGCAGTTGAGTACGACATTGCCGTTGTGCGTGACGCAATCCCATACGCAGTGCTCAAGGTCATCATCGAGTCGGCTGCACTGACCGATGAAGAAATTGTGAATGTGTGTGAGGCTGCCAAGGCTGTCGGTGCTGACTTCGTCAAGACCTCCACTGGCTTCCACAAAGCTGGTGGCGCGTCGGTTCACGCTGTTGAGCTGATGAAGAAGACCGTTGGTGATGAACTTCAGGTGAAGGCATCAGGCGGCATCCACGATGGAAAGTTTGCGCTCGAACTCATCGAAGCAGGCGCAACTCGTCTCGGACTATCGGGCACCCAAAAGGTTCTCGACACCATGTGATGATGAGGACAACTCATCTAGCTGGTGTTTAGTCAACTGGGGGTGAGCAATGCTCACCCCCAGTTCCTTTACTGCATGATAAAAACGTTTGGGGGTTGCGTCTGGTACACCAGACGCAACCCCCAAACGTTAGCTGTGATCAGTCGAGCTTGGTCATGGCCTCAACATCGGACTTGAAAGCTTCCATTCGCTCAGTGGCCTCAGCACGAGCAGAAGCAAGATCGCCGTCTACAGGGACAACTACTTCCAAGTAGCACTTGAGCTTCGGCTCGGTGCCCGACGGGCGTACCATGACGCGAGAGTTATTCTCAGTGAAGATACGCAAAGCATCGGTTCCAGGAAGTTCATCGGTACCTTGTGAGAGGTCTTCGATGGAGCGCACTGGGGAACCGCCGAGCTGAGTTGGTGGTTCCTTGCGCAGCTTCGCCATGGTTGCCGGGATGATCGAGAGATCAGAAACGCGGATCGTGACCGGGGTAGTGAGATAGACACCGTAGATCGTGTGGATTCGGTCAAGCTCGTCAGCCAGATCCTTTCCTTGAGACTTGAGTGTCGCTGCCAGGTTTGCCAGCGTAACACCAGCAGACAGGCCATCTTTGTCACGTACGTGGTTCGGATCAACACAGAAACCGATTGCTTCTTCGTATCCGAAGGTGATCTTGTGAGTGCGTGCGATCCACTTGAAACCGGTCAAAGTGGACTGATAGTGGAGACCGTGTCCCTCAGCAATCTTTCCGAGCAACTGTGAGGAGACGATCGACGAAGCCAGTGCGACATCTTTACCTTCATCACGGGTCGCAATGTACTCACCAAGCAATGAGCCAATTTCATCGCCTGAAAGCTGATGCCATTCGCCGTTAATCTTCGTTGCCAGAGAAGCGCGATCAGCATCTGGATCAGAGGCGATGACGAGGTCGGCATCGTTCTTCTTTGCCAAAGCAATGGCAAGGTCCAAAGCGCCCTTTTCTTCTGGGTTCGGGAACGACACAGTGGGGAAATCGGGGTCCGGCTGTGCCTGTTCGGGAACCATCTCGTAGTCTGTGAAACCAGCACCATCGAGGACTCGCTTCATGATTTCTCCGCCCACGCCGTGCATCGGCGTGTAAACGATGCGAAGATCACGCGGTCCATCTGCCGGAACAACAGAAATTGCTTGGGCAACGTAGGCATCAATGACATCTTCGCCGATGGTTTCCCAACCGCTGTCAGCAAGTTCGATTTCATCGGCGCGGGGAGCAGCGGCGATCTCAGCGGCGATGCCAGCATCGATCGGTGGGACGATCTGAACGCCACGTCCGTCTTCTTCAACCGCGCGGGCCCCAACGTACACCTTGTAACCGTTGTCTTGTGCGGGATTATGCGATGCCGTAACCATCACGCCGGCGTCGGCGCCAAGATGACGCACAGCAAAAGCCAGAAGCGGGGTTGGCAGGTGGCGTGGCATGATCATTGCGCGCGAGCCCATAGCAGTGACGATTGCTGCGGTATCGGCCGCAAACTCGTCGGAGTGGTAACGCGCGTCAAAACCGATCACAACAAGTGCATCCTTACCCACAGTTTTGTGGAGCCAGGACGTCAGGCCGTACGCAGCGCGGCGCACGACTGCACGGTTCATACGGTTTGGTCCCGCAGCCATTGCACCACGCAAGCCTGCTGTGCCAAATTGCAATGAGCCGGCAAAGCGATCGGTCAATTCGGCCTGCGCAGCTTCATCGCCGCCTTCAGCCTTTTCAAGCAAGGCAGTGAGCTCAGCTTGCGTCTCTTCCGACGGATCGTGGTTGATCCAGTCCTGAACTGTTTCTGCGTTGTACATTATTCCTACTTTCCCTCGATTGCCTCGATGATGTCTGCCAAGAGGCGTGAGATGCGGGGCCCTGCATTGCGCCCTGCTTCGAGAACTTCTTCATGGTTGAGGTTGCCAGGAGCGAACCCGGCAGCATGATTGGTGACAAGCGAGATCCCCAAGATTTCCATCCCTGCTTCACGAGCGGCGATTGCCTCGAGTGCAGTGGACATGCCGACGAGGTCGCCTCCGAGGATACGAGCCATCTTCACTTCTGCAGGTGTCTCGTAGTGAGGTCCGGGGAACTGAGTGTAGACACCTTCAGGTAGCGCGGAATCGATAGTGTGTGCGACGTCACGCAGACGCTGTGAATACAAATCTGTGAGATCGACGAAATTTGCGCCTTCGATGGGAGAGGTCGCGGTGAGGTTGAGGTGATCCCTGATCAGTACCGCGGTGCCCGGCCCCCACTCAGGAACGGTCGATCCGCATCCATTGGTGAGGATACAGATTTTTGCACCAGCTGCAGCGGCTGTTCGTACACCATGCGCGACAGCAGCCACGCCTTTACCTTCGTAGTAGTGTGTGCGGGCGCCGAGAACGAGCGCGTGGCGCCCGTCTTTGAGACGGATCGAGGTGATCTTTCCTCCATGGCCCACAACAGAGGGGGCGGAGAATCCCGGAATTTCTTGAGCATCAATTTCTTCAACAACCTCTCCAATGAGGTCTGCTGCGCCGCCCCAGCCGGAACCGAGTGTCAGCGCGATATCGTGCTGCTCAACCCCGGTTCGTTCTGCGATGACGGCTGCGGCTTGGGCCGCGAGTTCCAAAGCGTTAACCATACACATAATCTTAACCCTCATTCCGCGTAAAAGCACGATTCTGAGGGATTTTTATAGCGCAAAATTGACAACATTGTATACGGCGTGACTGCGCGTATGCGCACCGATACTTGGGATGTACACATCCTTGAGCTACGTGTACCAACCTTTCCATAAATGGGAGAGCCATGAACTCATGGCATAAACACGCCCATTCAGCTCGCTCGTCAACGATGTTTACCCGTTATTTGCCTACAGCGACTAGCGTAGTGTCCATGACATTTGACAATTACCAACGCGGCCCGCTGACACTGCGTGGCGAAATGATTCCCAACACCACTGCCGATGCGCGTCTTTTGGCGAATAGTTCCGACGCTGATTTCATTCATTCCGATGCATGGCGAGTGTTGCGTATCCAATCAGAGTTCGTTGAAGGCTTTGGTGCGTTAGCCGAAGTCGGGCCTGCAGTTTCCGTTTTCGGGTCAGCGCGCACCGACGTCGATAGTCCGTATTATTCCATTGCCCGTGAGGTCGGCAAAAGTCTCGCTTCAGAGGGCTTTGCTGTCATCACTGGTGGCGGTCCAGGCGCGATGGAAGCCGCGAATGCTGGAGCAAAGGAAGCTGGCGGCACATCGGTTGGCTTGGGAATTGAGCTCCCCTTTGAACAAGGTCTCAATGAGTACGTTGACCTCGGTGTGAACTTCCGATATTTCTTCGTGCGAAAGATGATGTTCGTGAAATATTCGCTCGGTTTCGTCGTATGCCCAGGCGGATTCGGCACGATGGACGAGCTATTTGAAGCGTTGACGTTGGTCCAGACCCGTAAAGCAACACAGTTTCCGATTGTGCTGGTTGGCAACGAATATTGGAGCGGTCTGTTTGACTGGGTCAAGAACACAATGCTTGCACAGGGCAACATTAATGCCGAGGATCTTGAACGAGTCACCATTGTTGATACGGCGAAGGATGCGGTTCTCGCGATTAAGCGCGGTGTCCATGATCTCGCGGAGGCAAAGCGCGCGTCTCTATGAGCATAAACGCCACAGAATGACACTTGAGACAGCTAACATAGAGATGTGAGGGAAGGAGATCACATGGCAGCAATGAAGCCGCGAACCGGTGATGGACCACTGGAAGTAGAAAAGAATCCTCACGGATACATTCTCCGCCTTCCGCTCGAGGGTGGTGGGAGAATGGCACTTCAGATGACGGCTGAAGAGTTAGAAGAACTTCGTCACGTCATCTCTGAAGGTCTTACAGATTAAAGAGACTGGGACGCGTTCGTCCCAGTCTCTTTGGCTATCGCCGACGTTGGTGGTGAGGTAGCAGCAGTGATCCGTTCTTCGGTCTTACGACGTCGGTGGTTCAGGTGCCTGCAGATGGCTCTGGTTACTTTTTGACGGCGATGATGAGACCATCGCCAACAGGAAGGAGTGAGGTCATCAGCGCCTGCGATTCGAGAAGGTCAGCACCGAGATTGCGCAATGCCACGGTTCGTTCGTCACGTCGTGCCGGATCGGCAACGCGATCAGCATAGAGGGCGTGCGCAACAACCAACAATCCGCCTGGGCGGAGCATACGGATAGCTTCGGTCACATCACCTTCTGCTTCGAGAGGCTCGCCATCGACGACGACCATATCGTAAGAGCGATCAGCTAAGCGGGGAAGGAGATCGGCGGACCTTCCGTTGATCACGCGATAACGCGGAGAAGCAAAACGAGCAGCAGCGAAAAACTCGCGTGCGCGCGATTGAGCCTCGGTGTCGGTGTCGATTGTGGTGAGTTTGGAGTGAGAAGAAGCTTCCAGCAGGAATAAACCAGAAACGCCAGCTCCGGTTCCGATCTCAGCGATGGTTTTTGCATTTGATGCCAAAGTGCGCAAGAGCGCGCCGGTGGCCGGGCTGATCGGCTCGATTCCAAGCTCTTCGGATACGCCACGTGCACGTTTGACGATTTCGCTCTGATAAGCATTTTCCTCAGCGTATGCCCATGACGCAGTCTTATTCGACATTGATCCTCCCGGTTAGATATCACCATGCTACATGGCACGCGCGGGGATCGCTGTCTGACCAGCGATCCCCGCGCAAAAATGCCTGTTTTACAGCGGGGAAACTCCCAGTTGAACACCTGCAAGGCTACGAGCGCGTTGTGCGAGAATTGACGCAGCTGCTCGAAGTTCTCGCTGAGCAGCCGATTCTCCATCAGCACCGGCATAAGGAGTACCCGCATCGCCGCCTTCGCGCACTTTCTGTTCCAGAGGCACTTGAGCGAGGAGAGGAACATCGTACCCGAGGACATCCTTGAGGCGCTTCGCCACTGCTTCGCCCCCGCCAGATCCAAAGATTTCCATCCGATTTCCGCCCATTTCCAGGTAGGACATATTTTCGATTACACCGACCACACGCTGCTTGGTCTGTGCAGCCATCATTCCCGATCGCTCGGCTACCTCTGCAGCGGCCACCTGCGGAGTAGTGACCAGGACAATTTGTGCATTGGGGATCAGCTGAGCAAGAGAGAGAGCAACGTCACCAGTCCCCGGAGGAAGATCAATCAACAAAACATCCAGATCCCCCCAGTACACATCGGCAAGGAACTGCTCCAATGCGCGATGGAGCATGGGGCCGCGCCAGACAATTGGCTGATTTTCGTCAATGAACATCCCGATCGACATCACCTTGATGTCGCCCGAAACCGGAGGAATGATCATCTTGTTCACCATCGTCGGCTTAGTATCAACACCGAGCATCTGTGGCACTGAGAAGCCGTAAATATCGGCGTCCATGACGCCAACCTTCAAACCTTGCGCGGCCATCGCCGAGGCAAGGTTCACGGTTACGGTTGACTTGCCGACGCCGCCCTTGCCAGACGTGATTGCGTATACGCGGGTGAGGTTACCGGGCTCGCTGAAGGGGATACGTGGTGCGGGGTTACCACCACGAAGCTCGGTCTTGAGAGTTTCACGCTCTTCTTCAGTCATCACTCCCATCAAGACCTTGACGTTCGTGACGCCGTCCAACGCGCCAACTGCCTTTTCGATGTCTGTCGTGAGCGTGTCGCGCAACGGGCAACCAGCAACGGTGAGTTTGATACCGATTGTGGCAGAACCTGCGTCGTCGATTTCTACACTTGACACCATATTTAATTCGGTGATGGGGCGCCTAATTTCAGGATCGTTCACTGTGGCCAGTGCTTGGGTAATAGTCTCTACGCTGGGAATACTCATAATCTGCATTCTACTGGGTGACGGAGAAAGAAAAGATGTGGGATTACTCGCCTAATTTGGCACGCAAGGCAGCGATCTCACGGTCCTTTTCTTCAATAAGGGATCGCAACTCCTCGCGGTCGTCGCGAACCGGATCGATCAATTCCATTGTTTCTTCTAGCTGATCGCGAATTTCGCTGCGCACAAAGTCACGGGTCGCAAGTTCATTGATCGCCAGTCGAAGTGAGGCGATCTCACGGGTAAGGAATTCCGTGTCCTGGAGATTACGCTCAGCGGTTTGACGATCATTTTCTGCAACCACGCGATCACGGTCATCCTGACGATTCTGTGCAAGAAGAATCAAAGGCGCAGCATAGGATGCCTGAAGTGAGAGCATCAACGTCAAAGCAGTGAAGCCGAGAGCCGCTGAGTCGAACTGCACCGATTCCGGTGCGTAGGTGTTCCACCCCAGCCAAACCGCCACGAAAATCGTCAGATAAATCAAAAACTTCGGGGTGCCGGAGAAACGCGCAATGCGTTCAGCCCACACGCCTGCAAAATCTGGGTCGGGGCGGAAGAAGGCAAATCGCCGAGATCGGCTTTCCATCGGTTCATCAAAGCGCTTCATTCAGTCACCTCCGAATGGTCGGAATCGTAATTATGTTGTTCGTCAACTGCGGCGTCAAGCACCTCCTCGTCTTCCTCTCGCCAGTCGTCGGGC
Organism: Arcanobacterium canis; assembly: GCF_029625435.1. Classification (GTDB taxonomy): domain Bacteria; phylum Actinomycetota; class Actinomycetes; order Actinomycetales; family Actinomycetaceae; genus Arcanobacterium; species Arcanobacterium canis. The sequence goes on from NZ_CP121208.1 coordinate 566,133, forward strand.
AGGAGGTGGTCGAGGACGTCGTCGACAGAAACAGCGCCGAGTAGGGAATCGTTATCCACCACTGGCAACGCGGTTAAGTTGTAGGTTGCCAGCAGGCGGGTCACGGTACCGATTCCGTCTTCAGGTGCCAAGGACTCGATATCGGAATCGATGATCGTGCCGATCATCTGGCTTGGGCGCTCGCGCAGCGCACGTTGGAGATGCACAACGCCGATGAAACGCCCTGTGGGAGTTTCGGACGGAGGACGACACACGAAAATGGTGGTCGATAGGGCTGGCGGAATATCCGGCCGTCGAGCCTGCGCAAGTGCCATCGCCACGGGTGCATCCGGAGTGAGGATGATGGGGTCAGTGGTCATCAGACCGCCAGCGGTTCGCTCGCCGTAGGACATCAGTCGTCGCACGTCGGCGGCGTCGTCTGGTTCCATGCGTTCGAGAAGGACTTCAGCTTGCGCATCAGGCAACTCTGCCACGAGATCGGCGGCGTCGTCAGGCTGCATAATTTCCAAAACGTCTGCAGCGCGGTCCACTTCCAGGTCAGAGACGATCGAGACGCGGTCGTCGTCGCCGAGCTCTTCGAGAACATCCGCGAGACGTTCATCAGAAAGCTCGTTTGCGATAGCCAGGACGCGATCGGAGGGGAGATCCCGCAGGACGTCAGCGACGTCCGGTGGTTTGAGTTCATTGATTTGCGCAAGAATTTGGCTTGCTCCCTGATTCTCAACCTTCGTGGCAAGTCCGGAGACTTCACGAACCGAGACGGTCAGAGACGAGCCGGCGTCTTTTGCGCTGCGATCGCGCTTAACGTACAGCTGCGACAGCTGCCATTCGCGTGTGCGCGTCTGCTCAATCGCGACATCGACGACGGTGGCTTTTCCCGAACCGTCGCGGAATGTCACTGGTCGATCGAAGAGTTCGCCTACCACCATTGTTTCTGTGGGACGTTGAGTAAATCGACGAATGTTGACGAGTCCGGTAGTAATCACTTGACCGTCGCGAATCGATGTCACTCGGGTAAGCGGCAGGAAAACGCGACGCTTTCCCGCCACGTCCACCACCAGACCGATAGCGAGAGGAGTGCCACGCAATCGGAAGACCACCACCACGTCGGCGACGCGGCCAACTCGATCCCCGATGGGATCAAAGACATCGGTTCCGGCCAAACGGCCAACGAAAACGCGCCGGGCTTGGCGATCATTCATAAAAGCTCCTCGGGTGTCAGTTCGTTGATGTGTGAGGCGGGTTCTCAGCCCTGGACGTGCTTCATCCACGCTTCAATATCGGCCACAGTGCGCGGGATATTTTCCGAAATACGCTTGCCGCCTTCTTCTGTCATCAACACGTCGTCTTCGATTCGTACACCGATGCCACGGAAGCGTTCGGGAACCAAAAGATCGTCCTCATGGAAGTACAAACCAGGCTCAATCGTAAAAATCATGCCCGGCTCAAGAAGGGAATCGGTGTAGAGCTCACGTTTTGCCTGCGCACAGTCGTGGACATCAAGGCCAAGGTGGTGTGAGGTGCCGTGAGGCATCCAGCGACGGTGGTACTGGCCTTCAGGGGAGAGAGAATTTTCTGCCGTGGAGGGCAGCATCCCCCATTCCTCGAGATGACGGGCGAGAACGGCCATTGCCGCCGTGTGAATATCCTTGAAACGCACCCCCGGCTTTTTGGTCTCTTCTAGTGCCGCTTCGCAGGCTTCGAGCACAGCTTCGTAGACTTCGCGCTGGGCCTGAGTGAATTTGCCATTGACAGGCAAGGTTCGGGTGATGTCTGCAGTGTAAAGAGAATCGAGTTCTGCTCCGGCATCGACGAGGACGAGGTCACCATCGCGCACAGGGCCGTCGTTGTCGATCCAGTGCAGGGTGTTCGCATGGTTCCCCGAGCCGACGATAGTGTCATAGCCGAGGCCGTTTCCTTCGGCACGCGCGCGGGCAAAGAAGGCACCTTCGATGATTCGCTCGCCGCGCCAGTGGTCACGAGCACGCGGAAACGAGCGCAAAATATCTTCGAAGCCAGAGAACGTGACATCAACTGCCTTCTCCATCTCCTGGATCTCCCACGCGTCTTTGATGAAACGAAGAGTGGAAGCGGCTTCTGCGAGTCCGAGGTCTTCTTCGATTCCTGAGGACAGTGAAGCCTGCTCACGCAGTTCGCGCACCATTGATTCGATAGCTGGGTCGGACTGAGGCATCACGCGGATTTGAATCGTACCGAGATCTTTGGCTAGGGCATCGCGAAGATTGTCAGAGTGATCAACTTTCAAACCCGTCAGGTTCGACATTTCTTCGGCGGAGAGACGCGGGCCCACCCAGAATTCGCCATGACGTGAATCAGCGTAGAACTCTTCAGACGAGCGCGAGGCTCGGAAATGGAAAAAGAGGGTTGCTTCGTGAGTCTCTTCATCTCCTTCGTGGGCATCAGGAAGCGGGTTCAGGACAAGGACAGCTCCCGGCTCGTCCTCACCACCGAGGCCAGTGAGATGAGAAAAAGCCGAATGCGCACGGAAACGGTAGTCGCAGTCGTTGTTGCGAACTTTATAGTCGCCTGCAGGGATGACCAGGCGTTCACCGATGAACTGGGCGCCAAGCGCACGACGGCGTGCGGGAGTGAAGTCAGCGACGTCCATGCGATCGGGCCCTTCGGGGCGCGGTCCCCAATTCTCGCCAATGAACTCCTTGAATGCCGCAGAACTCGGGCGCTGAGTACGCGAATGTGCGCGTTTTTCCATCTCGCTTTGAAGTTTGTCATCAGTCATGCGATCCATTATTCCACCAATTGCCCGTTTGCGGGCTACGCTGTGACCATGATCGATCTGCATACCCACTCAACTTGTTCAGATGGCACGCTGACGCCGAGCGAACTCGCTCGTGCGGCCGCCCGTGCAGGTCTGACGTGGTGGGGGATCACGGACCACGACACGACCGAGGGATGGAACGAAGCACGCGCATCAGCGTCGGCGCAGGGGATCGGTTGCATCTGTGGCGCCGAATTCACCACACGATTTGATGGTGTCGAGGTACACCTTCTGGGGTATCTGTTCGATGACACGTCGCCCGCGATCGTGGCTCACTTCGCCTCTCAACACACTGCTCGCGAAGATCGTGCGAGAGAGATCACGCGGCGACTCTCGGCAGACTTTCCCATCACATGGGAACAGGTCAATGCGTGCCGCGCCGACGGTGCTCCAGTCGGACGTCCACATATTGCTGATGCACTTGTGGCAGCGGGAATCGTGGAGAACCGATCAGCTGCGTTTGACGATTTGCTGTCCACAAAATCGCGCTATTACGTGCCGCAACACGCGCCCTCTACCACCGACGTCGTGAGATGGATTAACGATGCCGGTGGGAAAGCTGTCCTCGCACACCCTCTGGCAACGAAACGTGGGAAAGGCCTGACTTGGGAGAATATCGAAACAATTTTGAGGGCCGGTGCCTTCGGTGTCGAAGTTTGGCATCGTGAAAATCCGCCTACCCAGCGTGGCAAGTTGGAGGCGCTTGCAGGTAGTCTTGGTAAGGCATGTTTCGGTTCGTCCGATTACCACGGAAGTGGCAAGCCGAGCCAGCTCGGGGAATTCACCACCTGCGAGCACATATTTCAATCCCTCATCGAGGGAACGTTTTTGGAGGTTTAATGCTCGATACGACGGTTTTCTTTTCCGCATTCGCCACGATGCTTGTGATCACGGACCCGATGGGCAACCTCCCCATTTTTATGTCGCTGACTTCGCGTATGAGCGAGAAAGATCGTCGTAAAACGGCCATTACGTGTAATTCGATTGCCGCAATTATTTTGCTCATATTTGGCTTCTTCGGTGTACACCTCTTTGCCTGGATGCATATTTCGACACAGGCGCTTCAGATTTCCGGTGGTCTTTTGCTTCTCATCGTTGCCCTGCAGCTTCTGACGGGAAAAGAGGATGATCCAGGCCGTGAAGGGGGTTCGCTTTCCGTTGCAGCTGTGCCGTTGGGAACACCGCTTCTTGCAGGCCCCGGTGGCATCGTGGCTTTTATGATCCTCATCCGTGATCAGCAGGGCAATGTGTGGGGACAGCTCGCAGCGACCGCGGGTTTGCTGACCGTCCTGTTTGGCTCTTTCATCACGATGTTTTTTGCGACGCCGATCATGCGTGTGTTAGGAAATGCAGGAATCGCTCTGCTCACCAAGCTCTCGGGTATGTTGCTCGCAGCGATCGCCATGCAGCTTATTATTGCTGGCACCACTGAGGTGTTCAAAGGCATTCTTGCTGGATAATCCGGCACGATAGATTGTGGCCCCAGGAAGTTTCTTCTTGGGACCACAATTTTTTTACTTTGCAGTATTCACACGGCGACGGCGACGGCGGCGTGTGGGTGCCTCGCTATCGCTTTTCTTACGGTCAGTTTTGTCCTGTGCGTGGAACCGTGTCGTTTTCTCGCTCTTATCATGGCCTGAAGGGTGGCGTTTCTTTCCGCCTCGGCGGCGCGGCTTGGCGCGTGTCCGCTTGCCAGTTTCGCCAAGATCTTCAATCTTTTCGGCATCGAGTCCCGCACGAGTGCGCTGAGCCTTGGGGAGACGTCCCGTGATATCAGTGGGAATATCGAGATCGGCGTAGAGATGAGCCGAGGTGTGATACGTTTCCACCGGCTCAGGGAAGCCCAAACCAAGTTGGTTGTTGATCACTGACCAACGCGGCACGTCATCCCAATCAACGAAAGTCACTGCACAACCCGAATGCCCAGCGCGACCTGTGCGGCCGATGCGATGCAGATAGGTCTTTTCATCCTCAGGGCATTGGTAGTTAATGACGTGGGTGACGTTGTCAACGTCGATTCCGCGGGCAGCGACGTCGGTTGCGACGAGAACGTCAATCTTTCCGTTGCGGAATGCGCGCAATGCTTGCTCGCGTGCTCCTTGCCCCAGGTCACCGTGGAGGGCGCCAGCGGCGAAGCCACGCTCAGAGAGCTCGTCGGAAACGCGTGCCGCTGTTCGCTTCGTGCGCGTGAAGATAATAGCCAGTTCGCGGCCGCGAGCCTGCAAAATACGCGAGACGACTTCGATCTTGTTCAGAGCATGGCAACGATAAATGACTTGCTTCACGCTCTGAACGGTCGTCGTTTCATCGTGTGGATCTTGGGCGCGAATGTGAGTCGGGTGCGTCATATAGCGGCGAGCCATGTGGACGACTGCACCTGGCATCGTGGCAGAAAATAGCATGGTGTGACGGTTTGCCGGTGTGGTCGCGAGAATTTTCTCAACGTCCTCAAGGAAGCCCAAATCAAGCATTTCGTCAGCTTCATCCAGCACAACTGTCTTCACACCGTCGAGGCGAAGCGACTTGTGCTTCATCAGGTCGATCAAGCGTCCGGGAGTGCCCACCACGATTTCTGCTCCGCGTGTGAGGTCTTCGACTTGTGGTTCGTAGGCGCGACCGCCGTAAACTTCAACGATGCGAAGAGTACGGTATTTTGAGGCTGCCCGAAGATCGCCTGCAACCTGCTTGGCAAGTTCGCGCGTGGGCAGCACAACGAGGCCCTGGGGAAGCCCTGCGTGTGCGAGTGTTTCCCAGCCGTTCTCGTCGGGGCCGATGGCGTGCATGAGCATCGGAAGTCCAAACCCGAGAGTCTTTCCAGTGCCAGTTTTCGCCTGGCCGATGATGTCGCGCCGGCCGAGCGCGACAGGGAGTGTGAGTGCCTGAATCGGGAAGGGATGAGTAATTTCTTTTTCGTTCAGAGCACGAGTAATAGGCTCAGAGACGCCAAAGTCTGCGAAAGTTTTTGTTTCGAGATTGAGTTCTTCTGCTCCGGCGGTGATGTCGGCTGCAGGTTCGTTATGTTGTGGTGCTTGTGCATAGGAAGTATCCACAATTCCAGATTCGGTCATGATGTCCTTTTCGTTGAGCGGCATTGCCGCGTCGGAGAGCGCGCTGCCTCACGGGCGCTGCGCAGGCAGCCGATCGCACACAAAAAAGAAAAATGGCTCAAACGACCGGTCAGCCACGTACTTGTTTATACTACGCGAAAAAGGCACCTCGTGATGTGAGGTGCCTTTCTCATCGCTATGTCGCTCAGTCGGCGATGAAATCTGCCGAAGCTCCGAATCACGCTGATTAGAAGCCAAATCCGACCTTGCGCTCAGGAACATCCTTGATCTGGACGTAACCGATTGAGCTCGACGGAACAATCACGCGAGTACCGTCCGTGTCCGTGAGTTCGAGGGCAGGCCCCGTAAACGAATCCTTGACAGCGTTGGCAATCTCGTCAGCGCTTTTATCGACATCAACAAGAATCTCGCCTTGGGCGTCTTTGACACCAATAGTGACTTTCATGTTTCTCCTTTGTTCGCCGTTATTGTAGCGAGGAACCGTGGGCGGATGTCTCGTTCGCATGGTGGGTTTCCCTCCGAGCGAAGCGTGCAACCAGTGCCACGATGCCAGTGATGAGTGCCCCGACGACGAAGCCCATGACGGCGGATAATACTGTTTCGATCAGCCAGACGAGGAAGCCGACGGTATGAATAAATGAAGTGGCGGAATGAATGGTGTGAGCTGGCCAGGTGAAACCGAGATGCGCCAGCTCCTGGACAATGAGATGCCCGCCAACCCAGAGCATCGCAAGCGTGCCGACAACGGTGAGGAACGTCATGACAGCAGGCATGGCGCGCAAGATGATGCGCCCGGTGCGGCGAGCGTGAACCGAGCGTCGTGCGGACAAGGCCAGGCCGACGTCGTCGGCTTTCACGATGAGTGCCACCACGCCGTACACGAGGGCTGTGATGAGAAGCGCAACGAAAGCGAGAATAATTGCTCGCATCCATAGTGGCTCATCGGTGACTTCAGATAATGCAATGACCATGATCTCGGTCGATAAGATGAAATCGGTGCGCACAGCGTTCGACACGATCTGTGTTTCGGCGTCGGCTCCTTGTTGGAACGCCGGTGTCTCATCATGGTGGCCAGCGAGGCGTTCGATGATTTTTTCTGCGCCTTCGAAAGCGAGGTAAGAACCGCCCACAATCAAAATGAGGGGGAGGAGCTGGGGAAGGAAAGCTGACAGGAGCAGTGCGCCAGGGAGGATGAAAACGAGCTTGTTACGCAGTGACCCAGCAGCGATTTTCTTAATGATCGGAAGCTCACGTTTGGGGTCGATGCCAGCGACATACTGTGGGGTCACCGCGGCATCATCGACGATCACGCCAAGAGTTTTGGTTGAGGCTTTTGCGGCGCCGGCCGCGATATCGTCAACGCTTGCTGCGGCAGCTTTTGCTAGTGCGGCGATGTCGTCTAAGAGTGCTGCAAGACCGAGTGCCATGTGTCCTCCTTGTTCTGTGATCCTTAGTGTGCCATAGCAGTGCCATGACGAGGGACATGAAGCAGATTTGAAAGTGATCGCTATTTTTTGTCATACCCCTCGATAGAGTTGAGTTATGGACAACGACATCACTTTTGATCACTCACAGTGTGCGGCGCTCGCGGCGATGAAGCCGCACAGAGCTGTGAGCGTGATTGGCACGGTTGGAAGCGGAAAAACGTCCCTTCTGATCGAGAAGGTCGCGCAGATTCTCCACGGCGATCCGGCCGCTCGTATTGCGGTGCTCTCGCCTGATCGACGTGCTGCAACACAGTTGCGTAATACCATCACTTCACGTGTGGGCGTAGCCGGAGAGAATCTCACAGTGAAATCGGTGTCTGCTTTCGCTTTTGAGATCGTGTCAACATTCGCCCAGGCAGTTGGCCGCAGTGAACCGCAGCTAATTTCCGGCCCTGATCAGGACGTCTATCTCAAAGCAATCTTTGACTCTCCACACCCGCAGCTGGGCAAACTTCTTGCCCAGGCAGGAATCGATACGAGTGTCGGAATTACGCACCTGCCGGCGTTTCGCGCAGAGTTTCGTGACCTCATCACTCGCGCGAGCGAACTTGGGCTCAGCAGTGACGAACTTGCTGACATCGGTGTGACGTATGGAGAGCCTATCTGGGAGGTTGGCGCAGAGGTCATGCGTATCTATGACAGAGCGTTGGCGCTTGAAGCGTCCTCCGTGCCAGGCGCTCCAGATCGTGCAGACCACGCCCGAATCGTTGCGCAGGCAAGTGCGCATCTGGCTCATTGGGATGAAACCGTGAAGTGCGACGAAGGATCCAGTATCGGCGGGTCAAAACCGACGTGGGAGTGGGTCTTTGTTGACGACCTTTCTGACGCGACGGCGGCTGTCCTCGAGTTGCTTCGTGTGCTCCAGGCAGACGGCGCCTCAATTGTGACATTCTCCAATCCTGACGCAGCTGTGCAGAGCTACCGTGGAGGTGTGGCGCATTTCGGTGCCCTTGTGGAGCGTCCGGTAAGCGAGGGCGGATGCTCAGCGACACGATGTGTTCTCGATTTTGGATATCGATCGGGGGGAATACTAGGAACCGCGCTACAACAAAGTGCTCAAGCAATCCATGTGGGGAGCACTGCACTCCAACGGCAAGCGCAGCTATGTGGCCCACACAGTGAGCTCGAATCGCAATTTTTTGCTAACTCGGATGAAGAAATCCGTTATATCGGGGCATGGCTTCGTCATGCTCACGTTAATGACGGGGTGAACTACTCCGATATGGCGATTATTACTCGCTCGCGTTCGATGCACAGTTCGTGGAGAAGTGCGCTTGTGCGTATGGGGATCCCTGTCGCGCCGTTGATCTCTGGGCTGCCGCTTCGTCAACAAAGCGCAGTGAGTGCGTTACTCGAACTGGTGCGAATCGCGATCTGCGATCCTGGCGATATCGATGCCCGTACGGTGGCGAGGTTTCTGGGTGGCAAACTGATGGGGATTGATCCGTTACGGCTGTTGTCCTTGAGAAAAGAACTTCATGGGTGGGAACTTAAAGTCGCTTCGAATGATGCCATCCGTTCTGATGATGAGCTACTTCATTCGTTGCTTGAGGATAGAACTCATGACCCGATTTCTCACGTTGAAGAATTTCGCCGTGCCAGGGCGATCGTGCTTCGGGTGCGTCGCGCGTATCGGCGTCGGTCTAATGCGGAAGAAGTGCTGTGGGAAGCGTGGGAGAGCGCAGGGGTTGCTCAAAAATGGCAGGAAATCGCCGTATCTGACCATCCAAATGCAGATACTGCGAATGCTGATCTCGATGCAGTGATGCAGTTATTCCGAGTGGCGCAAAGACTGACCGATCGAAACCCGCTCGCTGCCTCAATTGAATCGTTTCTTGATGTGATTGAAAGCCAAGATCTTCCTGAAGATTCCATCGCACGAAGTGCAAATGGCACAGGCGAAGTCACCATTGCCACGCCGTCGGCTTTGATTGGGCGTTCATTCGACCGCGTTGTCATTGCCGGACTTAATGATTCGTCGTGGCCGAATACGCGCACGCGGCATCCGCTGACAAAGGTTGAAGACCTTGTGTCAGTTGTTGTCGGACAGATGTTGGGCAGTGAACCGATGAAACAGACTGTGTCTGACGTCTTTGACGACGAATTCCGCTTGTTTCATTTTTCCCTTGGGCGCGCTCGCCAGAATGTGCTCCTTACCGCGCTTTCCTCAGATGAAGACATTCCGTCGCGCCTCTTTGACATTCTCAGTATCGAGAAGCCGAGCGACGATACTGTGCTGATGCTTGGTGAGTACCGCCCTCATGGTGTGGATAACTTCGTCGGGCATATGCGCAAAGTGCTCGAACTGCCCGATCCTGTATTAGTCGGTGGTGCTCAAGCTGTGCTGGCTCAGCTCAATGATGCAGGAATTACGAGTGCTGATCCACATTCATGGGTGGATACATACGCATATTCTGGAGAAGGCCAGACAAGCCAAATATCTGTCTCACCATCGACGGTGGAAGCCGCACTCGAATGCCCGTTGAAGGCGTTTTTTAATGGAGTAGGAGCTCGCGACCAGCAGGACACCGTGAAGGCTGATATCGGCACACTCATTCATGAATTGGCTGAGGAATTTCCGCTAGGCGGAGCAGACAGTATTCGCTCGCGATTCCAACAGCTCTGGAATGAACTTTCATTTCCAGATGACGTGCATACTCAACGGTTGAAAAGCCGAGCAGAACATAAAGTCGAGCTGCTCATCAGCTATCTCAATGCTTCACGTGAGAGGCTTGATGGACGCCCGGTGAAAGTTGAGACTACAGCTCGAAGCAACCTTGACGGAATCAGGGTGTCGGCAAAGATCGACCGTCTGGAAAATGAGGGTGGAAGAAATTGGAGCGTTGTCGATTTTAAGACTGGCGATTTCCTCCCCGCCATCGCCTTGGCACAGACCAATCCTCAGATGCTTATTTATCAATGGTTGGTGAACACCGGTGCTGTTGAGGGTGAATCCGATGCGCATTCGGTGGGGGCACACTTGATCCGCATGTCGAAGCTGACAAAATCATTCCGTGATGACGAGCAACTCGAAATCGGGCCTAGCGGAATGACTCTCGCTGAAAATATGATCCGCACAGCGGCAGAACTTCTTGCTGGTCCTGATATTGAAGCACGCACCTGCGATGCCTGTGCGAAATGCCGATACTTCTCTATATGCCCAGCCCAGGGTGGAAAGCGAGTGTTCGAATGACAGTAACCTATTCAGATTTTGTTTCGCTTTTTGATTATCCACCCACCCCTGAGCAAGAAAAAGTCATTTTGAGTGATGAACCAGCGATCATCGTTGTTGCGGGAGCAGGAAGCGGTAAAACTGCCACAATGTCACAGCGCATCGCCTGGCATGTGGCAGCAGGGAATGTCAAAGCAGACGAAGTACTCGGTCTGACCTTCACCCGTAAGGCAGCAGGCGAACTTGCAACCCGCGTCATGAGCCAGTTGAACAAGGTCAAAGCGCGCTTTGGAAACGAGATAAATAGTGCTGCAGACAGTGACGATATTGCCGACGCTATGCATGAATCCACCGCGCGTCCGACCATTCTGACCTACAACTCCTTTGCATCACAGATCGCCTCATCGTATGCCATGTTGATTGGTGAAGATCCGCGTTCGCGGCTGATCCAGGAGGCGGAACGTTGGCAAATCATGGAAAAAATCGTCACTGATTCGATGAATGAGGTGATTCGTGAGGCTGGTTTTGATCCTGCGAACAACGATTCCCCTCTCGCGCTCCGCGCTATTTCAAGTATTATTTCTGATTCGCTTGCCCTCTCATCTGCTCTCATCGATAATGGCGTCAGTCCTGAAGACCTACGCGCACAGATTCACAGTGAGTTCGCTTATGCCAGCGAACTGCGTGAAGTCCAGCGTGTACCGCCCAAGACGTTTACTTCTGGCGGCGGCCAGGCGGATCTGGCGAAAAAAGCATGGACGGAATTGAAAGCTCTGGGAGAAAAGTTTGAATATCGTCTCAGCTTGATCGCGTTCGTGGAAAAGTATTTTGACTACAAGAAAGCGCATTCTGTTGCCGAGTTCGCTGACCAAGTTGCGTGGGCGAGTGCGATCCTCGAAACGAATGAGCGTGTTCGTGATGACCTCAAGAAGCGCTACAAACTCATTATCTTAGATGAGTACCAAGATACATCTGTCAATCAGGCTCGTTTTTTGAATCTGGCATTTGGTGGTGACAGTGGCTCGCAGTGGCGATCGATTTGTGCTGTCGGAGATCCAAATCAGGCAATTTATTCATGGCGAGGAGCCTCGGCGAACGCACTATCAGATTTCACTCGAGATTTCGCTGTCTCGTCGTCAGCGCGCCTGACTCTTTCAACAGCGTTCCGTAACGGACGAACGATTCTTGACGTAGCGAACCTTCTCACCCACGCACAACGGGGCAAGCTGGATTATGGCGAGAGGCTGAGGGTGAAGGAGCTCGTGTCACCTACTTCAGCACACGACGGCGAAGTGGAATGGATTCACGAACCATTGCGTGAAGATTCTGCACGCCAACTGGTCGCAAAAATTCGCGACGCTATGGGGAATATTGACTCTCGCCGTGTTGAGAACGGGGCGCCGTTGGCAACTGCTGCTATTTTGTGTCGAAAGCGCAAATACATCCCCACGATGGTTGCGGCCTTGGAAGAAGCGGGAGTTGCCTACGAAGTCGTGGGTGGGCAGTCACTGCTGGAGCGAAAAGAGGTAGTTTTGGTGCGCGCTCTGCTCGCACTGACAGTGAACCCGCAGCGAAATTCGTGGCTTGTTCCACTGATGAATTTTTTTGCGATTGGAGCATGGGACGTGCGTGAGCTCGGACGAATCACTCGTGAGAGTGACACAGGTTCACTTGTTGCAACACTCGCTTGGCTGAACGAGAACCCCAATGCAATGAATCTGAGTGACGAGGGACGTACCCGTTTACTCCGTCTGGCAAAAATTTTGGAACAGATGCGACAAGCACGCCTTGATAGTGTTCCTCAAGCTGTCCACGCCGCAATCGATCTTCTCGATCTTGAGATGTATGCCGGTGCGATGCGTAGATCAAATCGGACGATGTCCGCCCTTGGCTCTTTTGTGACGTTGGCACATCAGTATGCAACGAGCGCACAAACACCGACATTGGCAGGATTTGTTGAGTGGATTGACCTCGTTGAGGAAAAAGAAAACCAAGCTGAAGATTCGTCTTCGGTGGAGGTACCTCTCATCGATGAGGACATCGAGCCGGAAAGTGGAGTCGTCCAGGTCTTGACTGTTCACGCATCGAAGGGACTTGAGTGGGACGTCGTGGGCGTTCCAGAAATGAACCATCAAGAATTTGATACCGAAAAATACTCCTATCAGGTATGGCAAACAACGGCTTCTCTCTTGCCTTATCCATTGCGGCAAGATCGTGAATATCTGCCAGACTTTACGCTTGCTGGACGGTTTCAACCAGGTGAGTTCGCCAGCGTTGCTGCGCGCTATCGCTGCGACAAAGACGCGCACTCACGGCAGATGTTAGCCTCACTACTTGCAGACATAGCCACAGATTATGCTCGTTATCGTTACGAGGATATTCCTGAACATGCTGCGAGTGAAGAACGTCGCCTCGCCTACGTCGCTTTCACTCGTCCCAAACAGGTGTTGATCCTGGCAAGTTACGATTTCGCAGATCTCCAGAGTGCGAAGAAATTCGCTGATAACTTCCACAAGAAGGGAGAATTTATTCCTTCAGATCGAGGACAATTCTTAGCTGATGTTGAGAAACTCTTGCCCACTCATGGCCATGAACATGTTATTTCACGGGACGAAAATCGGTTTACCCGCTGGGCAAAGGACGTCGATCTGGCATCGGTTCGAATCGGTGAACCGGTACTTGTCTGTACACAGCAACAGCCCAAATGGCCCCTCGATGTGAACCGATCACTCGATCGCGTTACCACCAATCCGCGCAGTTCTCTTCAACTCACGGATGAGGAACGCGAATCGATGATCTCGGACTGGAAGAACATCACAGCAGGGTTCATCCCTGACCCTCTCAAAGACCAGTATGCCTATAAGCCTCACTACACTGCTTCGGATGTGGTGTCTGCAGCATCGGATGCAGAGAGCTTTTGGCGCAATCTTGCTCGACCAATTCCGCTTAAGCCTTCGCGGGCATCTCGCGTCGGTACTGAAGTCCATGCGGAAATTGCCCACTATTTTCAAGCACCCGCAACCTTGGATCTCGATGCGGTGTGGGATCAAGAAGCTGATGAGCTCAGTGATGAACGAGTGGAAATTTTAGTCAGCCGGTTCCATGATTCTCCCTATTCGAATGTTGCACCATTAGCTGTTGAACGAGCATGTGAAATGCGTATTGGAGATACCACTGTGCGGTGCGTAATCGACGCTGTGCTTGATACTTCGACGATGAGGGGATACTCTCCGGTGACAATTGTCGATTGGAAAACAGGACGACGTCCCAATTCGGATCTCCTTGACGCACGTGTGCTGCAGTTACAGCTCTACCGGCTGGTCTGGTCGAAGACGCACAATATCCCCCTTGATCAGATTGGTTCAGCGTTCTACTATCTCGGAGAAGAAGACGAGCTTGCTCGGGATTTCCGACCACAGCAGTGGGATGAAGACAGAATCATCGAGAAGGTCTCGACGGTTCTTCGCCAACCCCATCAGTGATGTCACCTGAGGGTGAAACGTTTGGATGGACATTGGCTGCAGGGAGGGCGTCGTCGGAAACAGTTGAGAAGCTGGCGTCGTCAACGTCTTCAAACTCGTCACTGGCGTCGCTGGACACCGGTTCCTCTTCCCACGTTGGCCCCGTAGCGAGTTCGGGGTCGTTGGCAATGTCACTGGCCAAGTCCGCGAGCATCGTTTTTGCATTGTCGATGACATCCGGATTTTGGGTGCGTACGCCGAACCCGAGCCAGCGTGCAAGTGCGATTTCGGATAGGAGAATCGTGCGAGTCATAAAAGAGGAATCAGACTCTAACCCGTTTCCGTACGATTCAACGGTGGCCGCGAATTCGTCGTCGTCGAGAATCGTCACGAGTGAAGCGAAGTCTTCAGCGGGATCACCCACGTGGGAGTCGCCGAACCCGACGACAGTGGTGACGGAACCGTTCGACCAGAAGAAGTTCTCTTCGGCGACGTCTCCGTGGACGAAGACGGTGCGGAAGTTCCACAGTGAATCACGTGAAATTGCGCCTTCCCAACGTCGCATGAGTACGGGCGGTAGGGGTGAACGTTCGTTAATGTCGGACAGCTCCGTACGTAAACGAGCTCGCAGAAGCTGAGAGTCGTAGACGGGCAAACCAGAGCGAGTTGCGACGTCGATTGGCAAGTGATGGATAGCGCTGAGCGTACGCCCGAGTTCGTGGCTCGCGCGGTCACCAAGGTTGTCGAAACGACGTGGTTTACCGATGGGGGACGGGAAGACCAATGCACGTCCAGTTTCCACTTTTGCAAAACCTGCAGGCCGCAGAATATCGAAGGGAAGATTGCCATCACTGACTTCCTTCCCTAGAGCTTTTGCAACCGAAACTTCCGCCTCGAGTGTCGTGGCAGCGTGAGTGTGGAGAGGAACTTTCACCACCCAATTGCGTCCTTGAGCATCGATGACGCCGCCGAACTGAAAATCCGGTGTGCGTCGGTAGGGGGCGCGTGTGCCAACAGCTTCGAGTCCATCGATGGCACATACAGCAAGGGCAGCAAGATGTAGAGGAGACGTCTTCACGCCTTTCAACCTATCGGTTTCAGTAATTTCGCGCAGGTGTACACGCGGTAAAAACGCCAATTTTAGCCGGTTTTGAGTTTTTGGGTGCTGGGCCTATTACCACATTAAGTACCGACTACTGGGGAGTTTTCCACGGCGGTGGAAAACTCCCCAGTTGATTTTTCATCACTCCATAAGCTGTGCATGGAGGTGAACATATGGGGGCACAAGAATGGCTAGACCGCCGTGTACGCGAAATGGTGCGCGAGCAGCGGATAGATCCGATGCGTCATCCACAGCGCCTTGACGCTCTGATCGATACCGCAGTGGGAGAATACGAAACACTCACTATTGCAGGCAGTGTCGATCCCATCACTGACGATGAGCAAATGCGACGCCTCTTGCGTGACGATATCGGTGGGTTTGGGGCAATTCAGCCCCTCATTGATGACCCTGAGGTGGAAGAGATCTGGATCAACTCGCCATCGAAAATCTTTTATTCCAAGGGTGGCGTGCCAACACTATCGTCGATTGTTTTGCGCCCGGAGCAAGTTCGCCAACTCGTTGAACGAATGCTTGTCGCATCCGGACGACGGCTAGATCTGTCATCGCCTTTTGTGGATGCGGCATTGCATTCCGGTGAACGTTTGCACGTGGCGATCCCAGATATTACTCGCGAACACTGGAGCGTGAATATTCGCAAATACGTGGTGCAAGCGCGCAGCCTCGACATGCTAGTCGAACGTGGAATGCTCACTGGCGAAGCTGCAAAATTTCTTTCAGCAGCAATGGATTCGGGCCTCAATGTCGTGGTTTCAGGTGCAACTCAGGCTGGAAAGACGACGATGCTTCGAGCGCTCCTCGGAGAAATTCCCTCACGTGAACGCATTGTCAGCGCAGAAGAAGTATTCGAACTTCACCTTGATCATCGCGATGTTGTGGCGATGCAAACCCGACCCGCCAATATCGAAGGACGTGGAGAAGTTACTCTTCGGCGACTGGTGAAAGAGGCCCTGAGAATGAGGCCAGAGAGAATCGTGATTGGAGAAGTTCGCCAAGCTGAAGCATTCGACATGCTCATCGCGCTCAACTCAGGGATCCCTGGAGCTTGTACAGTCCATGCAAATTCTGCACGTGAGGCCGTGAATAAATTGTGTGTCCTTCCGCTCCTTGCAGGAGAAAACGTCAGTTCAGATTTTGTTGTTCCCACCGTGGCATCAAGTATCGACATCGTTGTTCACGTCAAAAGAGAGCGGTCAGGACAACGCAAAGTGACCGAAATTGTTGGTCTAACGGGTCGTCTCGAAGGTTCGACTGTGGAGATTTCGGAACTTTTTATCGACCGTGGACGTGGGCTTGTGCGTGGGCTCGGGCAGGTACCGAAGCTTGAACTCTTCGAACACGCTGGCCATTCATTGGGAGGTACACAATGGGATTCGCCGTTGGGAGTCTAATTGCGCTCGGCATTAATGCCCTTGTACTTGCGATCATACAGCCACGGCCATGGCGCTATAGCCAGAAGCTGGTACGACGTGCGCGAAGACAACTTCCTGCTGTCAGCTTGAGTGCGGTGACGTTTTGTTTGAGCTTTGTCATCATGGGGTCTACGGTTTTTGCGATGGTCGTCAGTGTTGCAGCCGCCTTCATCCCTCGAACTCTCGCGGCGCGAGCTCGCCAACGTCGGACTGAAGCGATGCGTTCAGCGTGGCCGGAGGCACTCGACGAAGTTGTGTCTGCGATTCGCTCTGGGCTGTCAGTTGGTGAGGCACTGGGAGGTTTGGGTAGCCGAGGGCCAGAGGTCTTGCGTGAGCCATTTGCGCACTTTTCTTACGCCGTACGCGCCACTGGCCGGCTCGATGTTTGCCTTGACGATGTAAAGGCAAAGCTTGCCGATCCATTGGCAGACAGAGTGATCGAATCGATGAGGATTGCTGCGACGTTAGGTGGTGCAGATCTG
Organism: Arcanobacterium canis; assembly: GCF_029625435.1. Taxonomy (GTDB): domain Bacteria; phylum Actinomycetota; class Actinomycetes; order Actinomycetales; family Actinomycetaceae; genus Arcanobacterium; species Arcanobacterium canis. The sequence goes on from NZ_CP121208.1 coordinate 583,132, forward strand.
GGTAAATCATTGTCAACATTGGCGTCTTTAGTCCGCGAGGAGAATCGAGCTCGCGGAGAACTTCTCGCCCGGCAATCATGGACAGTCAATGGAGCCCGGTTGGCGGCGGCTGCACCCTGGTTACTTCTTCTCTTGCTTTCAACACGGGAAGGGACAGTGCAAGCCTATTCGACTCCAACAGGCATCGGCGTGCTGATCTCAGGTTTTATTGCCACGGTGGTGGCATACGGATTGATGGTGCGTTTGGGGCGACTTCCACACGAAGAACGAATTCTCATCCGTCAGCAGGTGACCGCATGATCTGGGGAGCAGGAGCAGGTCTCACCATCGGGCTTGGAATCGCATTTATTATCGATGTTCTGGTGTTTCGTCCATCTCTCTTCACTGCGCGAGTGCTGCCACATGTTGCCACGCGCTCGCGGATACAACCTCGTCGGCGTCGTGGTGCCCGTGCGTACGCGATTGTGTGGAGGCTACTTGAAACATTGGGATCGACTCGTGCCTCAGTTGAACGACGACTCAATGTCTTTGGGGAGCTTACTGTGGGAGACTTCCGCCTCCAACAACTCCAGTGGGCAACTTTCGGAACCGTGATTGGTGTGATTGTGGCCTTCACTCTTGTTGCTCGTGGTGTACCTGTCACGATATGCCTGGTTGCGGTTGTTGTTAGCGCCCTGGGTGCGATGCTCGCAGCAGACTCACAGCTGACACGAAAAGTAGAAAAACGAAGCGAGGCATACACACGCGAGCTACCCGATGCGGTTGAACTGATGGCGCTCGCTGTCGGATCGGGCGAATCAATTAGAGCTGCGATTGAACGCGTTGCTCAGATTCATGCAGGTGTTCTCGGAGATGAATTGATGAAGATGCTTGACGATGTACACGCTGGACGGCCGCTATCAGCTGCGTTGGAAGACATGGGCAATCGTTCGGGAAATCCCAGTGTTGGACGTTTCGTTGATGCAACAGTAAATGCCATGGAGCAGGGAAGTGGCTTGGCACATGCGCTCAATGCGCAGGCACGTGATTCGCGCGACGCAGCTCGCCGCGCACTCCTCGAAAAAGGAGGAAAAGCTGAGATTGCCATGATGATTCCGGTGGTGTTCTTCATCTTGCCGATCACTGTTGTTTTCACTATTTTTCCAGCGCTTGGTGCGCTGTCATTGATGTGACAATTCCATGAGAAAGGGATAAGAGTAATGCATACATTTTTAGGACGTCTTGCCACGGTGAAGAAGTACGGCCAACGTCTGATTCGTCTGGACATAAAAAGGGGCAACAAAGTTGAGCAAGGGGACGTCCCTGGCTGGGTGATGATCACGCTAATGACGGCAGCCTTGGTCGTCCTCATTTGGACGACGGCGGGTCCCGCGTTGACGGATCTCTTCAATAATGCGATTCAACGTGTTACGCAAATGTAGCGCGTCTGCTCGCTGTGAACCGGGCAATGCCACAGTCGGATTTATGACAACCATTGTGATGCTTTTGGCTGTGACATACCTTCTGCTCTCAACAGTGACCGCATGGTACATCCACGGCGTCGCACGAGATTGCGCATTCGAAGGAGCACGTCTGGCATCTCTTGATGGGAGCTCACTTGATATTGGGCGGCAGCGCGCACGCGAACTCCTTGCCGCCACGCTTGGCCCCTACCTGAGAGCTGTTGTGACAAGTGAAGAAAGCGGAGAAGTGATGACACTGCGCATCGGTGTTGACTATCCCCTGCCGTCAGTTTTGGGAACGAAAGCTGAGGTGAGCGCGAGTGTCCGCAAAGAATAAAAAGACGTCTGGTTGTGCTTCGCCAGCTACTGAACAAGGTAACGCCATCGTGGAATTTATTGGAGTGCTGGGTGGAATTTTGTTGCCTTTGCTGATCTTTATAGTCGGGATTGCAACCGTGGCAACCAATCAATTTGCTGCTGCCGCTGCCGCACGTGAATCTGCGAGAGCATTCGTGCGCGCCCCGACGTCACAAATGGGGTTTGTCGATGGAGAGCAGTCAGGAAACCGGGTTGTCTCTGATCGCGGATTGCCACCAGCTCGCATCACCTTCGAGTGTTCGGCACACCCGTGTCTGAGCCCAGGCGCTGTGGTCACGGCACAGGTGAATTTGAATGTGGCATTGCCATTCATCGGCGTCAACGTCCCCATCACAGCATCGAGCTCAATGGACGTTGATCAACATCGAGGAGCGCGCTGATGAGAAACTGTGGTCAGGTTCGCACAGAGCCAGGAAACATGATTGTGATGGGGATCGGTGTGTGGCTACTGACGATCATGCTGGTTTTTATCGTTGCCAGCTCTCTTTCTTTGCATCAAGGTCGTCGAGAGCTTTACACGCTTGCTGACGAAGTAGCGCTCTCTCTAGCAGCCTCAATTTCAGATCGATCCTATTATTCCCCTCAAGCCGGCCCTCCGCCTCTCAGCTACGATGCGGGAGAATTAACTGGCCGTGCATACGAAATTCTCCAAGCCCGCCACAGTCAAGCCGATCTTGTGAGTGTGCGCGTGAACGGAAATAAAATCGGAGTAGAACTGCGGCAAACGGTTCGTTTGCCCCTCGTTCCAAGTTTTTTAGGTGCTGTCGATGAGGTGCGTGTCAATGTGATTTCATGGGCACGGCTCCGCACGATGACCTCCGCGTAGCGTAGGATGAAGCCGTGGCCACAGATTTTCAAACAGAAATTGCATCCTTACGCCGTGTTCTCGATCAGATCGAAGCGGTGACGAATATTCCTGCCCTCAAAGGCCAGATCGCAGCTCTTACTGAAGAGTCGGCGAAACCTGACTTGTGGGATGATCCAGAAAAAGCGCAGGACGTTACCTCGAGGCTCTCCCATGCCCAGTCAGAGTTTGAGCGCATCAATAAGATGGCAACACGCATCGATGATCTTGCAACCCTCGTCGAAATGGCTGAGGAAGAAAGCACGACGGATCCCGAGATGGGCGCTGAGCTTTTAAATGAAGCAGACGGTGAATTGTCCAAGCTCAGTGAAGATCTTTCTATGATGGAAGTGAAGACTCTCCTCTCGGGCGAATATGATGAGCGCAATGCTGTTGTCACAATCCGCTCAGGTGCTGGTGGCGTCGATGCAGCTGACTTTGCTCAGATGCTTCAGCGTATGTATCTTCGTTGGGCAGAGCGCCATGGTTACAAGACCAAAGTAATGGATACTTCCTACGCGGAAGAAGCAGGCATCAAATCCACAACCTTTGAAGTCCAGGCTCCTTACGCGTTCGGTACCCTGTCGGTGGAGGCAGGTACTCATCGCCTTGTTCGTATTTCCCCATTTGACAATCAAGGCCGACGTCAGACCTCCTTCGCCGCAGTCGAAGTGATTCCGCTGATCGAGACAACTGATCATATTGAGATTCCTGAAACCGATTTGAAGATTGACGTCTTCCGTTCGTCAGGCCCGGGTGGTCAGTCTGTGAATACCACAGATTCTGCTGTCCGTATGACTCACATTCCAACAGGCATCGTTGTTTCGATGCAGGATGAAAAATCGCAGATTCAGAATCGAGCTTCTGCGCTTCGAGTTCTCCAGTCGAAGCTTCTTCAGTTGCGCCACGAAGAGGAACAGGCGAAGAAGAAAGAATTGGCAGGAGATGTTAAAGCGTCGTGGGGTGACCAGATGCGTTCCTACGTCCTCCACCCGTATCAAATGGTGAAGGATCTTCGCACCAACTTCGAAGTTGGTAACACGGATTCCGTCTTTGATGGTGATATTGATGGCTTCATTGACGCCGGCATTCGCTGGAGGCAATCGAACAAAGCCGCTGATGAATAATCTCAGCATCTGACTGTTTAAACGTAAGCGCCGAACCTCACGCAATGTGAGGTTCGGCGCGTCTTCTCGCATCGAGGCATCTGCCCTCATAAGGTGGAACGGTTAGTGGACTCAAGTATTGGCACGGTTTATGATCACGTTTGAAAATGTCACGAAGGTGTACCAGAAAGGTGCGGCACCCGCGCTCAATCAGGTGAGCCTGAATATTGACCGCGGAGATTTCGTCTTCCTTGTCGGCGCTTCCGGCTCCGGAAAGTCGACGATGCTCTCGCTCGTCGTCGCCGAGGAGCGAGCAACCTCGGGCACGGTTCACGTGCTGGGGAAGGACTTGGCGGGGCTCTCAGCTCGAAAGGTGCCCCATCTGCGTCGGCAGATCGGCACGGTTTTTCAGGATTTCCGACTGTTGCCCGATATGAATGTGTTCGATAACGTCGCCCTTGCAATGAAGGTGACGGGGAAGCCTCGCCATGCGATTGCCAAGCAGGTTCCGCAAGTGCTGGAACTCGTGGGGCTTGACGGCAAAGAAAAGCGTCGTATGCATGAACTGTCAGGTGGTGAGAGGCAACGTGTCGCGATTGCACGTGCGATGGTCAACCGGCCAGATCTTCTCCTTGCCGATGAACCGACAGGAAATCTTGACCGCCACACCTCGCTCGGCATTATGCGTCTGCTTGATCGCATCAATCGCCAAGGAACAACCGTTGTGATGGCAACCCACGATCAGGAAATTGTCAATCAGATGCGCAAACGCGTCATCGAATTGGTCGATGGCAAGGTCGTGCGTGATCAAGAGCGCGGCGTTTACGGAGGTACCCTCTGATGGCTATTCGTTTTTTGCTCTCACAGGCGTTCAAGGGCCTGCGTCACAATCTTTCGATGGCCGCATCAGTGGCGCTCGTGACTTTTGTGTCGCTTCTTTTCCTTGGCTCTGCTGTTCTTCTCCAAGGTCAGATTTCAAATATGAAAAATGACTGGTACGACAAAGTCGAAGTCTCGGCGTTCATGTGTCCGACGCAGTCAGTTTCAGCTCAGTGCGCTGGGGGAGAAGCGACGAAGGAACAGATCGACTCTGTCGCGAACCTTTTGAAATCTCCCCAGTTGGCGTCCTACGTTGAGAAGGTGTATTTCGAGACTAAGGAAGATGCGCTCAAATCTTTCCAGAAGCAAATGGAAGGAACGAACTGGGTCCAGTCATTGACGGCTGATGAGATGCAGGCATCCTACCGAGTCAAACTCGTCAACCCTGAACAATACAAAATCGTTGCGGAAGCCCTCACGGGCCAGCCCGGTGTGGAATCTGTTGTCGATCAGCGCGAACAACTTGAACCCCTGTTTAAGATGCTCAACCGCCTAACCTATGTGGCGGGGATCCTCGCGGGCGTCATGATCATTACCGGTTTGCTTTTGGTCCCTTCCACAATCCGCTTTTCTGCCATGTTCCGACGAAATGAAACCCAGATCATGCGTTTCGTCGGTGCATCGAATATGTTCATCCAGGCCCCGTTCATTTTGGAAAGCGCGATCGCCGCACTTTTTGGCTCCCTTCTCGCAGTCGGTGCTCTCTACGTGGCCGTTGATGTATTCATTGCACGATGGTTCTCATCCCAGATCATTGATGTTGTTTCCGGGGCGGATGTCCTCTTCATGGCACCATTCTTAGTGGTTGGCGCCATCGTTGTGGCCGTGATGGCCTCCTTTATCGCGCTTCGTCGTTATACCCGAGTCTGAGTTAGGTACGGCAATTCATGTGATCGCGAAATGCAGCCCACAATTGCCCGGCACAAAGCCATGTGAGCGAAAAGAGAAACCATAGTCAAAGGAGAAATATGCGCAAGACGTCTGCGTGTCTATCCGCACTCGCGCTTACCGTAGCGTCGGTGTGCGCTATTCCAGCGTTTGCCGATGACCGCTCTGACTTGGTTGATAAGCAAAAAGAGCAAAACCAAAAGATCGAAAATCTGTCCTCCTCGCTTGAAGGTGTCGATATGTCACTTCAGAAGGCGTATTTGCAGCTTCAGCAAACCCAGGGCAAGCTTCCTGGTGCTCAAGATGCCGTAGCGAAAGCTGAAGATCAACTTGCTGCTGCTAACCGTGAGGCCCAGGCGAACGAAGCGCTACTGAGTGCAGCGCGTGATGAACTGAGCCAGATCAACGCGGCGATCAGCGATGCGAAAGAGAAAGCGGAACAGTCCCGCAATAATCTCGGTGAGCTTGCTCGTGCCACTTACCGCGGACAGCTCCAGCCGTCGGCGCTGTCGCTGATTGTGGGGGTGACGTCGTCGAAGGACTTTCTGGATGCGTATCTCGTTTCGTCCGCAATCTCGCGCACACAGGCATCGTCGCTGACAGCATTCCAGCAGGCAGCGGCGCAGAGTGAGAACCAAAAATCTCGCCAGGACGCCGTCGAAGCAGAAGTCAGTGAGCTCAAAGCGAAGGCCGATGCGATTGTGGTGAAGCGCGAAGAAACGCGCGTGCAGGCGCAGGCCAAACAGGAAGAGCTCAAAAAGCTTGAAAATGATCTTAAGGAACAAACGAAACAACTCGAAGGTCGTAAGGCCGAATTCAAGAAGAATATCCAGACGGTGACTGCCGCGCGTGATGCCACGTCAGCAGAAATTGCCAAGATCGATGCTGAAAATCGCCGAAAAGCTGCAGAAGCTGCACGCCGCGCTGCTCAAGCAAATAGACGTCATCAGTCCGGCAGACAGGACTCAGGAGGTTCGACGACGTCGCGTAACACCGGATCGGGGTATTGGCTGCACCCGCCGGTCCCGGCGCCAGTATACGTCACGAGCCCGTGGGGAATGCGCATTTATCCCTTCGACGGAAGCCGGTGGATGCATAACGGCGTTGATTTGCGTAGCTCGTGCGGCGAACCACAGCGTGCGCCGGCCGATGGGACCGTTGCACGTGTCGTCCCTGCTGCGGGGAACTCGACACACGGTAACCAGATCTTCATCAACCACGGTATTGTTCATGGATCTTCATGGGTGACGGTGACAAACCATCTCTCGGGATTCAATGTTCGCGTGGGGCAGTCGGTAAGCCAGGGGCAAGTCATCGGTTGGACCGGACAGACGGGAATGGTGACCGGATGCCACGTTCACTTTGAAGTATGGAAGAACGGTGGCGTCATTAACCCGATGAGCCTGCCGTCCTTCACTCAGCGTTTCGGATGATTTACCGTGGTGTCGGCTTGCTCGGCACGGCTATCTTCTCAGTAACGCTAGAGCTATCTGTTTCGCAAGCGCCAGGTGCGCCCCGACGCCGTCGCCGGTTACACTGGAACTGAGATATCTGAAGGAAAGTAGGTCGATTGTGGCAAAAGCAAAGATGAGTGCTGCGCAAAAGGCGAAGGCGGCTGCTGATGCGAAAGCCATGATCGCGCGCAATAAGAAGGCACTTCACGATTATTTTATCGACGACCGTTTCGAGGCCGGATTAGTGCTGTCAGGCACGGAAGTGAAGGCGTTGCGTATGGGGCGTGCTTCGCTGACGGAGGCGTGGATCGAGGTAGATCGGCGTGGAGAAGCTTGGATTATTGGCATGAACATTCCAGTGTATGCGATGGGTTCGTGGACGAACCACCGTCCGACAGCGAAGCGCAAGCTATTGCTTCACAAGGATGAACTTGACGAGCTTGCGGTGCGCAGCCGCGAAAAGGGATACACCATCGTTCCGCTGGAACTGTATTTCCTGCGTGGGCGGGCGAAGGTAGAAATCGGAATTGCGCGTGGTAAGCAAGAGTTTGACAAGCGTGAAACTCTCAAGCGCAAGCAAGATAAGCGTGAGACGGATCGCGCGTTGGCTGAGGTGCGACGTCGCCAACGCTAGCGACACCGCCGACGTCGAAGGTTCTGTTGCGTATGCAATCTCGCTCTTCGTCATGAGACAAGAGCTATGTCGCTAACGGCGAAATCAGGCGTCAGGAGGAATAGGACTGATGTCCTAAACGTTATGCTGGATATGACGCGCCCGATACCGGGTGTACATTCGAACAAGGAGTTCTTATGACATACAAGATTTCTGTTCTCGTGGGCTCGCTGCGCACGGGTTCTTACGCTCGCAAGATCGCTACCGAAGCATTGGGAATGTTCCCGGAAGGTTTCGAGGCTGAGATCGTGGAGATTGGTGATCTTCCACTGTACAACTTCGACTACGATAATCCGGAGCAGACCGACGCGCCGACTCCGCAGTCGTACACAGATTTCCGCGAGACCATCAAGGCGTCTGACGGCGTGCTCTTCGTGACCTCGGAGAATAACCGCACCATTCCGGCCGTGCTGAAGAACTCGGTGGATATCGGCTCTAAGCCGAACGCAGATGTGGCATGGAAGAACCGTCCGGCTGGCATTATTTCCCACTCGGTTGGCGCAATGGGTGGCTACTCGGCTCAGAAGAACCTGCGCCTAGCTTTGTCCTACTTCGATATGCCGATGCCGGGTCAGCCGGAAGTGTTCCTGGGCAAATCGCCGGAGCTCTTCGATGATAACGGCAAGCTCGTGGAGCGCACTGAGAAGTTCGTGCGTGACTACGTTGAGCGCTTCGCTGCTCTCGTTGAGAAGACTAACGTTAACGGCAAGTGAATCTTCCACGGCAGTGATTGCTGTGTGACAGGATCCGTTAGTGAGGGGCGCGTGATGAACGCGTCCCTCACTTTTTATGGTGCAGTGGACGGAGGCAGGCGAGCGAATTTTATGGTGCAGCGGGACGAGGCAGGTGAGCAAACTTTATGGCGCAGTGGACGGAGGCAGGCGAGCGAGTGTCCACCCGCCTCTGGACTTTCGGGACTGGTGGACTTTCGTGACTGGTGGACTTTCGTGACTGGCGCGGGTAGTATCAGTGGACACGTTGTTTCACAACTGAATACGGGGCTGATCGGTTTCGACGGCGGTGACTGCCGAAGGGAAGCGGGTAGAGGATGCTTGGTTATCTCTTAAACGATTCCAAGCGAAAAAATAACTGCCAACAAGCAGAACAACGACTTCGCCCTCGCTGCCTGAGCGCGAGCGCATTTAAATGAAGTCCGTCAGACCATCCGTGCTTTCCGGATGGATTCCTGGCGTCGTTTTAGAAAGCCACTGCTGATCTGCTAGGGAACTGAGCAAATCGGGACTTTCAAAGTTTCTAGGTTGGTGAGTGACTTGTTCACGTGAGCACTCCAGCCGAAAACAACGTTTTGTGAACTGCACCCGGAGAAGACTTGGGTTTTGCATCGTCGGACGGGAGTTCAATTCTCCCCAGCTCCACCATCTGCACTCTACTTTGGATACAAAGAATTGCGTGCGAAATAAACCCTTCAAAAAACGTGTAATCGTTGGTATTACGTGGTTTTTGAAGGGTTTTCTTTGTTTATTGCTAGGGCGTGCTGCTTCGCGGTGGGGTGGTAGAACCAGTTTTAAAGACCTGACGGGACGGTTTGGGCGGTGTTTGGGTGGAAGCGTCAAAAAGTACGGGCTTGCGTCGAAAAGTATAAGGGTGGAGCGTCAAAAGGTATAGAGAATTCCTAAGATGTTGTTGTCTATGCCTACAAAATCTCAGATGGACAGAAAAGGCATACCGCTCGTAAACGTCGGCAACGCTCTTTAGGAAAACTAGCCTTGTCGAGTTCGGGACCAATATGACATAAAACCGCTATAATTCAAAGCACATCAGCATAAAGCAAGGAATCAACCAAATTAGCAGCAGACTTACCAGTTTTTTAATTTCTCTTAAAATAAAATACAGTTGGTGGTGCGGAATTTTTGTCATCTCTCCCTGTCTAAGTATGAGTGTAGTTAAGTAGAAAAATAAGGAGATTTGCTATGAATGCCAATGTTATTAATAACTCTGGAAACGGTAATATTATCAATCAGACGGTTGGTAATGGAACGATTTATGATCTAAATATTAACGAGCTGGCAGATGAGTATAATCACAGTGACAAGCTGGTTCGAGAGAATTTCTCATCCAGGATAAAGAAATCCTGCTTAGGAATCGTTGTGGCCGTAATTTTTCTTGCATTCTCTATATTTGTTGGATGGAGACACGGCGCTTTTGCAAGCATTAGCTCCTTCTATGAATTCCTGGTAGAAGACACAAAGGTGGGGTCGCTGGCATCTATAGCCACTATTGTTCTTGCTGTCCTTACTCTACTCACTAGCGCTTGGGGAGTGGAAGAACTTAGTAACCCAACGAAAATAGAAAAGCGGCACGGAGAGAGAAAGAAATTAATAACTGAACGTGTGGAGGATATTGGTGCGTCGAAGCACCAATGGAAAGAAGCGCTGAAGAAGGCAAAAGATAAGTAAGTGTGATGTACAGTATTGTCGACTCATGAGTTAGAGTTTTAAGTTTTGCACCCGCCAGCCACCAGTGCGCCCGCTCAGCGGTTTGTATTCAAAGTTGAGTGCGAAACAACCCCTTAAAAATCCTGTAATTGTTGGTATTACGGGGTTTTGAAGGGGTTTCTGTGTTTATATGAGGCTTATAGGCCAGATGGTGTTGGTTTTTGGTCTGTTTTTTGTTGGTGTATCAGTGAAAAGTGGGGTTTGAACTCGTTTTGACTTGAGTTTTTGGTTGGCCATATCGTGTTGGTTTTACGGTATTTTTTTGGCTTGGATAAGCCGTAAAGTCGGTGTTGAAGTCGGCTTGAATTAAGGGATGGGAAATCCTCGATGCATTATTTGTGGCGGCACGACCCAGAAATGGGGTTCGACTCGAGCAGGGAAACCACGATTTCGATGCCCGGCCTGCCGTGTTAGCCAGAGCCGGAGCAATAATATCCAAGCTCGTGATTTTGCTGCGTTTTTAGACTTCATAACGGGTGAAAATACGCTGGCAGATCATGGAGCTAAAGCACGCACACTACGCCGCCGTAACGAACAATTTTGGTGTCTATGGCCTGTTTACCCACTCGTTGATGAGGTTCACCATGTGGTGTTCGTTGACGGGATCTACCTCTGGCATAAACTCGTTATTTTGATTGCTTGTAGCAAAACCCACGTGCTTGGCTGGTATGTAGCAGGGGGGGGAAACTACTGCTGCTTGGAAGGCACTCTTTTCACGTATCGCAGCCCCTGACGTGGTGGTGTGTGACGGCGGGCAAGGTATTGCCAGTGCAGTGAAAACTACCTGGCCAACGACACGTATCCAACGATGCGTATTCCATGCCTTTAGCGCCGTTAAACGTAAAACCACTACTCGGCCACGCACTCAAGCGGGAATCGACCTCTACGCTATTGCTAAAGCCTTACTCCACATTGACACTCACGCCCAGGCGGTGGAATGGATGAGCCGCCTAGCGGCATGGAACACTACTTATAAGGCCTTCCTTGCCGAACAAACCCGGCTACCTAACGGAAATATAGTCCCCACCCATCACCGGTTAATCACAGCTAAAAACACGTTAAACACGCTAGTAAAGCAAGAAACGTTATTTACCTACCTCGATGCCCAGCTCACCATTGAAGATGATCCAATCCCTGCAACATCCAACCTCATCGAAGGTGGAATCAACACTCGCACAGACGAAGAAATAAAGAACCTCTTTAACCGGGCAATACACCACTCACAATCACAAAATGAAATCAACAGATCGGGAACCGCAGTGAACTGGACCGACTTCCACCACAACGGAACATGGCATGAAACCTACTAAACCAAAACCAACACATTTTGGCCAATAAGCCTTGGAATGGGCACAGGAGAGGGTGCGTGGGCGCGCTTTAGGTGCTGATCGGGTCGTGGATATCGTTCTGAGGGGGTACTGCCAAAAAGTGTGGCTTGCGCCGAAAAGTATGAGATGGATAGGCGACACAGCCAGTTTTATCGCTTGTAGCAAGAAGGAACCCCTCCCCGCTCAAGATATAGCGAGATATGCCAATCACCGATTGTAAAAATTGATCTGTGCAATACGAAATCGTAAAAATGCGTCAGACGGTGGATCATCAATCTCCGTTTGATCGAGAAATTGACGGCTTTAATCCTGAGTGGTGGTTTAGCAGGAAGGAAAGAGCCGCTGATAACTCACGAATTGACTACGTTAAATTCCTCGCAACGGAATAGACGTGGCTCGCGCCGAAGTGGTTCCAAGACGGCTTTCGAATTCGTACCAGTTTCTTTAGTCAGAGCGTTCTGTCCTTGAAGTTTCCTTTTTTGAAGTACGAGAGGGATATCGACGACATGGCCATGGACAGCAGTTCGCGCATCAACTTGCTGAGACGTACAAGCCTACTGAGCTAATAGCTTTCTCACACCGCGCGGATGACTTTTGGCTATCTACAGGCTGGACTTACTGCCCACGTAAAGATGGACAGACTATCCGAGTGCAATCGTTATTTGTCAGCAACACTTGGTGATTTGCGGCAGCTGTATAAGAAATTGGCGACTGATGCAGAATCGGGAATGGGAGCCGATTGGATACAAGGCTAGGCTGCTGGACGGTTGGCTGAACGCGGCTGAAATGGCTTGCTACTAGGCAAAACTCAATGCCAAGTACGCGCGTACTTTCGCGACGAAAGCGAAGATACCAACACAAACTTGCAGCATCTCAGTTGATTGGCTAGGCAAGTTACCCTCGTAACACCGAGAGGAAACCTACCGCCGAAAAGTTCTGGTTGTGCGGGAATGTTGATTAAACCTAAAAACGTTGGAGTAAAGCGTTGATACATAATCAATAGTGTGCGTGAGTACGCGCTGGTCGCTTGAAATAGCGCGGTAACAGGCGAAAAGCTCGGTTATGGGTGGTGCGGCGCTCACAGTTATGTGAGTTGCACTTCCGTGATTTGCCTAGCTGTAGTGTTCATTGGTAAGCAACCGGACGAGGTGCTGCACCCACCGTCCGAAGCAGAAAGTAGAGCGTCAAAAGGTATGGGAAAGCGTTAAATTGTTTAGAATAGTCGCTGCTCGGAAGAGTCTGGAGCCCACACGCTAATTGGAATGAATGGGTTTTCTCGTAGCCTTCTCGTCAGAGTTTTGTCGTTGACGATTATGGCGACTGACGCTCTTGCCCTCGTCACCGCAACACAGAAGCTACAGGCGCTCATTCCCGCCAAAGGCGTGCCCTTTGTTATCAAATCGATCATAGGTTTGGTTGGGAAAATAATCACTCGTTCGTAGGTGAGTCCCTTGACGGTTCCGATGTTTTTGAATTCCAGATTAGTTAGATGCTTGCCGGAAGCTTTACTGCTGCGCAGAGGCATCGGATGATAATTTTCGAGATAGGTTGCGAGGTGTTGTTCGTGCACGAGAAAGACACCGTCGTGTCCAGTTACCTTCTGGTTTTGGGAGTTCGTTGGCGCGAACCCCAGTTCAGGGGGGAAAATACGGTCTGAGAAGTCAGAAATTCTCTGGTTGGAGCGCCAGGTTTCACATAGCTCCTTGATTTCAAGGCGACCCGCCGATTCGTGCTTCCGGTACCAGTTGATGAGTCCTAGGCGATCGGCGTTTCGGTTTTTCGATGACGTTTGATCACTATCGAGCAGGGATTGTCTGACATCACCGACCAAGATCAGATGCGGTGTCGCTTGGCTTATGAGCCGCTCGATGATGTCGAGGCTTTTTCGGCTGATGTCTTGGACTTCGTCGACGATTATTTCGTCGTAAATGCGGCCTAGCCGTTTTTCAACTGCCCCTTGCATAGCTTCGGCGACCTTGACTGCAAGCTCGGGCAGTGTTTCTTTGTATATCGACCCATTCGAGGAGAAATAGCGCCGAATCCCTCCTAGTTTGAAGTGGTCTTTGGGGTGCGTAGCACGGTCGAAAATGAATCCTGTAGGGCGTACATCTGGGAATAGTACGGGGAGATATGGTCGGACGTAGTGTCTAATCATGAATGCGTACCAACCCATGACGTCTGGCATTTGAGACTGGCTGCACGCGACGGAAAGACGCGAAACGAGTTCTTCTTGCCCCGAGTTGGTGAGGGTGATGACCAGCCGTCTCTTTTGATTCGCCGTGTTAGCGCATCTTTGGATGATGAGCTCTGTCTTTCCTGCCCCAGCGCATGCGTGAACGAAGTTATGTATCACGATAATTCGCTTGTCCTGATCACGACGCTTTGAAGCGAGTTGATTGCATCTGTGATGTATTTTGGAGGATTCAGCTTTTCCGGCGAGGTCGCAATTTTGAGTGCCGTAGCCGTCTTGTGCGTCGACATCCAATCCAAAAGGTCCGTGTTGTTGTCTAGCTCCAGAACTGTTCGAAGAGTATCTTCACTATTTGCCGACTTAATCTGGTGCTCGAGCGTCCTACCCAAATCGGGTTGGCCAACAAACAGCTCGCGTTCGTTGGGTTTCGTGAAGTCCTTAACCTTGTCCTGCCAGTGTTCGGGGGTCTTGTCATCGTTGTCACGTAGCGCCACAAGTTGTCGGTTCAGCACTGAAGCTAGTTCGAATCCTCGACGGAAGGAGACCCCGCCGATTGATATGACGTCCACTCCATAGTCGAGGGGCTCAGCTCCGTACTTATCGCGAAAGAATCTGTTGAAAACGATTTCGTCTGACGGCCCTTCAACCAGTACAACCTTTTTCGCTAGGACGAGTCGTAATGTGTCGAATCCAGAAAGTTTCTTGAAGTACTCTGATGTGCCATCGCTCAGGTCTTGGAAGGCGTGCGCATTGCCCTCGTGTAGGAGAACAAGCTGGTCTAGGCCAAGGCGGTTGAGGACGTAGGAGCTGTGTGTGGTGACGAGTACCTGTCGGCCCTCACGTGCTGCTGAAATGTAAGATAGTAGCTCACGCAAGCTTGTATGGCTGAGGTGGTTCTCCGGTTCTTCAACTAGCAGATAGGCGGAAGACTCAGACGACCTTCCCATTGCAAGAACCGTTTTGGCTATCGCCTGCGTTCCTTTTCCGGATTGAGAAAATGGAACCTTGCCTATCGCTGGCACCAGAGTGTTTGCCCATGATGATGAGCGCGACTGGTCAACTTGAATACCAAGCTTCAACTGGCGAAACGCGGAAAAGTCCGTGCCCAACGCTCCGTCAAGCACTGTTAACAAATCATCACCCAGAGACGCCCTCATCTTACGGTGCTCAACTGAGACGTGGTTGCGTACTTTAGGATCGAGTCGTTCTTCGACAATCTGACGGGTGTAGTAGTCCATGCCCCGATCTGAGCGAATTGTGCGCGTGTCGATAACAGCAACCCCCAGTTCCTTGGGACGTCGATAGACAATTTGGTCGGCAAAATCTCGCCAATCGAGGCGGTAGTACTCAACTGGGAGAATATGGGGACAATTCTCTTCTCGAAAATACTGCTCGATCTCTTCCGAATAATCAGGGTCGGGATATGCGTGAACGGAAAGACCGACGCTATCTTCCTTGAGCATGTTGTGAATGCCCCGCATCTTCTGAGAATCTCCGTCTGGAGCTTCAAGATGTATATCGATACGGAACTCTGGAATCGCAGGAAGTGAATCTCCAAACTTCGTATTCGAGAGTGCGTTGAAGAAAGCATCGACGAGTTCCATGTTGAACCAGTAGGGGTTGAGCGCCTCGCTTGCTGCCACGCCTTCGAACTTGCCAGTGAGGGCCATCGTAATCGCTTCAAGGAGAGTGGACTTACCCGCTTCATTTGCGCCCACAATGATGTTCATTTCGTGGTGGGGATTGAGAGTTAGCTCTTTGAACTTTCGGTAGCCGCGAATATGAACTTTCGTGATCACTGTGCCACCACCTGTTTGATGAGCGTGACGATGTCGTCGTGCTTGAGCTGGGGCGCGAACTGGACGTTGATGTTCTCATCGCTG
The DNA here is from genome assembly GCF_029625435.1 of Arcanobacterium canis. GTDB lineage: Bacteria > Actinomycetota > Actinomycetes > Actinomycetales > Actinomycetaceae > Arcanobacterium > Arcanobacterium canis. Next base: position 598,654 of record NZ_CP121208.1, read on the forward strand.
ATGGATTCGAAGAACTTCTTGACTGCTGTGAACCGTAGCTTCTCTGACTCGCGTAGGTCGGATTGGGAGTTGACGTCCTTAGTTTCGATGACGAAGTTCAGCGACATTTTGCCGTCTGCACCCTTGAGCACGTACATGAAGTCCGGGCTTGTGGTGCCACCGAAATAGACAGGCACACGGATCGATCGCCTAGGAATTTTGCCGTAGACAACGACTTCGTCGAGCGCAGCGGAGTCTTGGATGTTGTCCTTTTCTTTCGGTGAATCGTAGATGAACGCGTCGTAGAGGAATTTATCTGGCACATTCGCGCTGGCATCACGGTAGATACCGATATTGCCTTGCACGATGTCATGCAGTGGTCGCCCGTCTGGTTCGGTCAGTGCCGTGGCTCCCAATGGTGCATCAATGCGCATGTAGGAGAAGCGGTTGATGAACTCGTGTTGCATCCACTCGTGGAACTGGGTGACGAACCTAGCCAGCGTGGTCTTGTTGAAGAATCCCTCTGGGAGTGGGTGCTTCTTGTGGTAGCGCACGAGCCCTGCATTGATTGCTTGGAGTGGCAGATAGGTTTGCAGGTAGGCACCTTTGAGCCAGTCTCCGTAGGTGAGCGTGTCATTGACGGAGAACACAGCCTTGGTTGATGTTTTGGTAATCAGCTCACCATCGCCGTCACGCTCGATCTTCTCTTGCGTGAACCGTCCGGTTTGTGCGGTGTAGATTCCCGAGTCCAAAATGCCGTCGATACAGGCCGCGATCTCTTGTTCGGTGAGGTATTCGAGCCGCAGGTAGTACTTAGCGTTGACCGCCTCCCACAAGTTTTTAAGCTCGGCGTAGCATCCAGGGCGGATACCTACCTTGGTTTTGGACTTGTTCGTGACGACCTTGTCGGGCTTGATCTTGCCCACATTAAACTGCGGATAAGCTTCGAGCAATTCAGATTCTTTACCTTCAATGATGTTTTTGTCGGTATCGACAAACCCTGCCTGTAGCAAACGAATAAACAGGTCTGTTTCGACAATTCCGAGCTCTGCTGCGACCTTGGGTAAGAGTTCCTTCACCGACGGAGTTGCCATGGCAACGTCGGAGTTGATCTCGCCGATCAGCGCGTTAGCGAAAGATTTCTCGGTGTAGTCGATCAGATACGTGAGGTAGAACTGCTCGTGTGCGAGCCGTGTACCGTCCACGTCCACAGGCAGTCGTAGACCGCGCCCGACTTCTTGCAGCTTGGAGATTTCTGAACCCGAGGAGCGCAGCTTGACGATCTGGAAGACGTTTGGGTTGTCCCAGCCTTCACGTAGCGTCCATTTCGAGAAAATGAACCGCATCGTATTAGGCTTGCCATCTGGACGCGTGAAGGACAGTAATGATTGCTTGTCCCGCAAAATCTGATCCACTTCAGCTTGGATCGCTTCATCGCTGGAGGAATTATCCGCAGAAAAATAGCCACCGTTCGTCGCCGCCACGTCCGCCAACGAAGCCTTCAGGTAGGCGACGTATTCTTTACCAGCTGTGGATGTGTCGTTTTTGTGCTTGTCGATTTGCTCACTCAGTTTGGTGGTGAGGAGTACATGGAAACGCGCACGCAAATGCCCTGGCCCGTCTTCGCCACGGTAGGACTCGATCGAGTCGATGAAGAACAAGGTGAGTGTTTTGACTTTGGTGGAACGACGGAAGTTCTCCCACTCAGATTCGAAGTGATTATCTAGTGCTTGCTTCATCATTAAGCTCTGATAAGTCTCTGAATATACGCGGCTAGCCAAAATATCGCCCGTAGCGAGGATCTGCCCGTTCGACAACGTGACACCGGATTTGATTAGCGCGTTCTCAGTTTTGCCCACGCCCTCGACCGTGACTCCTGCGAAGTCGCCAAAGATATCGCCCAGAGATTCACCAACCCTTAGCGTGATGGACTTGCCCGTATCGAGGTTGTTGAACGTAGCGCTCTTGGGTTTCGAGCGCGACATTCCAGTGAGCTTCAGACGCACAGATTCGCTGCCGTCATCTTGCGGATATTGGATCGCTACGCCCTTTACGAGCTGTTCGTTGAACGCTTCAACCGATCCGAGGTTGAACACGAGGTTGTTGTATTCGGTTGTTCCGGACTTGTCGAGCTTCGGGAACGTCGCTCCGAACCGGAAGATCGCTTGCGGCTGGATTCGCTCGAGGAGGACTTGGTATGCCTTGTTCTCACGCCGGAACCTGTGCGGCTCGTCAATAATGACAACTGGGCGGGTCATTGCCAGTGCTTCATAGGGTTGGCTCGACATTCCCAGCACCGACTGGTCATACACGCAAGCCATCGTCGCTTTCGACTGCAACATGCCATCAGTCATCAACAACGCGCTGATCCGGCCTTTCGCTAGCCGGGAGGCTTGCACGAAGTTCGAGATCGCCGAAGGGAACATTTTGCGGCCCTTGGACCGATTCTGCGGATCCAGCACTTCAAGATCCAGCTTGAAACGACCACCATACGTGTCATCGAAATACTGGCGGGCATAATCTGATTTTATGAATGCGCGGGTGCCCTCTTTAATGGGAGTCGAGGGCACCAAAATGATGAACTTGTGGAACCCGTATAGCCGGTTCAACTCGAACATCAACTGCGTGTACACCAAGGTTTTACCCGTGCCCGTCTCCATCTTGATATCCACACCCAGCACGCCGTCATCAGCGCGGGTACGCCACGCTTTCGGCACGGCCGCCACACCATCAACGGCCCCGGCCTGCAGCTGGGCAATATTATGCGTGATCTGCGGGTCGCTTACGTCAAAGACTGGATTCGCTTCCGAAGGAGACGCGAAACTTAAATCAACATCCGCGAACACCGCAGTCGCCGCGTTCAACGCGCGCTGTTGGTGGTCGAGAGTTTGAAGCCTAATCTGCATCAGTTAGAACCTCTCGATCACGTCAACGGTCTTGCCCGACTTCAACACAGCCAAATTCTTCTTCAACTCGTGCATCACCGAGAACTCAACCGAATAGCCGAATACCACAACCCGAGACAAGTCCAGCTCGCCAGTCTCCAGTAGACGGACAAGAGCCACCGCATCATCGCTCGTCAACCCAGCATCAATGACGTAGCCAGAATCGCCGCACACATCGATGGAGTAGTTGGCCAGCTTCACTTTCTTAGCGGAGGTGGTTAAGCCGTAGCCGTCCTTCACCAGCCACGTCGCGAGCACGGTCTCATGGCCAGGTGTCCCATCCAGATCGAACTTCGACACATAATCCTCGGCAAACAACGCATCCGAGGCTTCTGGGTTGAAACGCTCAAGCTGATCCAACACCTGCCCCGACGGCTCCTCCAAACGGTAAAGCCGGAACCCGTAATCAATGTCCGCACCCGTCTCGGCCTTGATTTTGGCTGCCGCACGCTTAACGCGTTCACGGCCAATCTCGTCAATCGTGCGATAACCAGCAGAATATGCGGCTTTTGAATATCGATTGGATGCAGAGTCGACTTGTTCATTGAGCTGAATCATGAAATATCGAACACGTTTTCCGGTTTCTGCAGAGATATCCAATGCTGCGTGAGCCGTAGAGCCTGAGCCAGAAAAAAAATCGAGCACAATCGAGTCGTCAGGCACGCTAATCCGAAGTAGATGCTGAAGCAATTTTACAGGCTTTGGATTTTTGAAGAAAGCACGCCCCTCGAATAATTGCGTCATGTCAGTCGTACCGGTGCGTGAACGACCAAAGCGTTCATCGATCAGAAGGGAACGTGACTTACCCCCATCCTTTTCATAATTTTTTGTATAGACATGACCATTTTCGAATACCAGCTCATCCATGCGTTCGCGAACTGTCTCTTGAGACCATCTCCATATTGCGTTTGGACTCGATGGATCCTTGTGTTCAAGCGAATAGACTGTGCCGTCGGGGGCGACTAAGTCGTAATCCATTGAAGCTGAGTACTGAAGATTTTGTTTGTCGAGGCGTTCGAGCGAGTAGCGACCGTTATCATCACTCCGATTGTATTGCGTTGAGGCTTGAGTGAGTGGGTCAGGCAACAGGGCAACACTCGGAAGGTTTCGCGCATAAGAAATGACATACTCATGATCAATCGCGATTTGCCCTGAATCGTTGGCTCCACCGGATTTGCTTTTCCAAATCATATTGCTGATGAAATTCTGTTCACCAAATACTTCGTCGCAGAGCAGCTTGAGGTTTGTCTGCTCGTTGTCATCGATGCTGATGAAAATAACACCGTCGTCTGCGAGTAGTTCTTTCGCGAGTTGGAGTCTGGGGTACATGAAAGTGAGCCACGCCGAGTGTGAGGACTTGCCTTGGAGGTCGAGAACTCGCTGCGCTTCATCTTCGCTGAGCCCGATCTTGTCGACGAGTTGCGCGGGCGTGAAGCCGAAGTCGTCGTTATAGACGAACCCGTCAGAGCCCGTGTTGTAGGGCGGATCAATATAAATACACTTTACTTTCCCCGCATAAGAACCAAGGAGATGCTTAAGTGCATCAAGGTTATCACCCACAATGTAGAGGTTCTCTGAGCTCTGGTTATCTGGTTGGCTGTTGTGTACGAGGTCGGGAACGACAACGGTTTCGGTTTCTGTGGAGGTCAGGTACTTGGCATATGATTTGCCGAGAAATTTCAGCTCGTAGCCTTCCTTGGTAATGCTGACGTCACCTTCCTTGAGACTTTCTTGGAGCCGGTCAAGTATGAACGCCCCGTCTTTGTCGAAATATTCAGGCAAAGCTGCGCGGAGTCGTTCGATTTCAAATTCGTTGGGGGCGACGGTTTCGTTGTGTTCGTGGGCATCACGGATCATTGTGCGATCTCCTGTTCGTTCGGGACGACCTCGCAAATATCGGCGATGTCGCAGTTGAGTGCTTTGCAGATGCGGGCGAGGACGTCGGTGGTGACGTTTGCTCCTCGTCCGAGCTTGGCGATGGTTGCTGGGCTGAGCCCTGCGAGTTCTTGGAGCTGGGTTTTGGTCATGTCACGGTCAATGAGGAGCTTCCACAGGGGTTTGTAGCTGAAGGTAGGGCTATTGGGCATAGGGTTCCTCCGTGTCGATGATGTCCTCGTCGTGGATGTCTTCGAGGAAGCCGTAGCGACCGTGACCTTCTTGTTTGGTGAAGTAGATCAGGTTGCAACGGGATTGCAGTTTGGTGATGTCAGGCATGTATTTGATATTGTCGACGATGATCATCTGACCGAGATCTTGACGCTCGGCCAGGAAGTCATACAGGGCTATCGGGATAGTCTCTCGGGCTTCTTGAAGCTCGGGATCGAGTTGCGGGTCGTCGAGCCCTAATAGTGGGGTGTCGATCATGAGGACGCTCGGGCTGTGTGCGGCAGTATCTGAGGCAAGGTATTCGCGCAGCGTGAGCAACACCGCCGTGTTAACAAACGAGCGGTAGCCCTTGCCCTGCTTGCTTTTCATCTTTCCGTTGACCACGCCATCAAACAGTTCACGTGAGAACGTTGCACGGTCAAGATGCGGGAACGCACACGCCCCAAGAGTATCGAGCAGACCCTCACTCATCTTTTCCCAGAACGTTTCTGGGAACTCACTGGTGGCACTGAAGTTACCCTTCGGGAACGTCTTAGCTTGACGTTCAGCGATTTCTTGCTCGATCACGGTTTTGCGCTCGCGGAGTTCCTCAAGTTCGGTTCGCATCGCAACGACTGCATTGTGCGCGGCGATGCTGGATGCGAGGACGCGTAGTTGCGGGCGCAGCTGGTTTTCAATGTGCTCTGCGATGCGCCGGGAGTGGGATGCCAGCTGTTTTTCTTCTGCAACTAGTGGTGCCCCCTCAGTTTCCATCTGGGTGATCGTCTGGCGTAGTCCGTCAAGCCTGGTGAGAAGGTTTTGTCGCTCGCGCGGATCAGGTTCTGCAACAGCAGGTGTTTTATCTTTTGGTAGTGTTTGTTCGCAGATGGGACACGATTCTGGCGTGCGGATTGCGCTGGTGAGCATGTGGCCTTCGTTAACGAAGTCAAACCGCTCGATCTTGGCTTGGTAGGAGGACGCGAGTTCTTCGTAGCGGTGTCGAAGCGCGCCAGATTCAGCCAACTGGTCACGAATTTCTTGAAGCCGGGAGGCTACTTGTTCACCTTCACGTATAGCGTTCTCAATGAGCGTGTTGATGTGTGCGACCTGTGTAGATAGTTCGTCGATGGCGCGCTGGGCTTGGTCGGGGTTGCTGGTTTCGAGGGCTGCTTCGAGGGTGTCGATGCGTTGGCGTAGCTCGTATGGTTTTGGAGTTAGGTAGTCGATGATTGCGTTGTTTCGTAGCTTCTTGGTTTCGTTGTTCTCCTTGCGTGCGTAGGCAGCATAGTCTTTGTCGGTGATGAACGCTGCGAGCGTGCATTTAGCTGCGGTGTGTGCCGTGTTTTGCTCTGGTAGGAGAATGGGGGCTTTTTTGGTGATGTTGTCTTCGTCAGCATAAAACGCGTGGGAAACTGTGCGCCATGTTAGGCCTTGAACGTCGTAGTTCTGGTTCTTGATGACTTTCAGCTCATCAGGGTTTTCAAAACCTGCGAGGCGTAGCCACAGGGAGTTGAGCAGAGCACCGTTTTTGGTCTTGTTGAGCCGGTATTGCCCTGATGGGATCCGCACGTCGGTGCTCGTAACGTCGACGGCAGTGTGGCCTTGCCCTATCGGGCGTGTGAGCGTCAGCTTACCGAACGGGGTGCGTACCCCCATGCGTACTTCGGTGTAGCCGGATTGCTCGTCGATGGCGAAATCCTTGGCGGCCGCGCCGAACATGTAGTCGATTGATTGCAAGACCCAGGATTTTCCGGTGTTCGATGGCCCGCACACGATATTGAGTCCGTTGGTGAGGTCGATGCGGGAGTCTTGGCGGGCGGGGTGTCCTGCCACCGTGATGTGAGTAATCCAAAAGCTTGGTTTCATCGGGACTCTCCTGGGGTGGCTGCGCTGAGAATGATCGATGTGAGCGCGTTGGTGTCTTTGTCGCCGACGCGCTCAATGGTTTCTAGTGCGGCGTTGAAGAAGTCTGTTGCGTATGGGGTGTTGAGCTGGTTAACCAGTGAGGTTCCTTCGTCACTGATGTCGAAGCGTCCATGCCCGTTGTCGTGGGTGTAGTGGACGAGCCCTTGGATGGTCATGCGCTGCAAGGCTTGGGTCATGAGGTAGGTGCGGGCATTAAGTTCGCCAGAGGCGAGCCGGTGGGTGCCGTTCACGTTTGTTTCGCCTAGCCCGAAGGTGTGTGCGTTGACGGTGAGTGTGTCAAGGCATGCCAAGTAGTCCACGTCGGTTGGTTCGTCGAGAAGGAACAAGAAGATCAGGGCGCGCAGCTCGGCTTCAAAGCTGGTATCGAGGGCTGAAAGTCTCATGCGTCCACCCACGACAATCTGCCTCGTGCGGCCAGTTCGTGACATGAGCCTTTACGGCTCCACACGTCGATGAGGGTGATGATTTGATCGAGCCGCTGACGATCGAGTTGGACTTGAACAGCTTGGGCTAGGGTGGCCAGGAGTCGTTCGACACCGTTTGGGTAGGTGCGCAGGTTCGTATCGGTGACTCCGGTGTGCATGCTGTCAAGGAAATCGTCAAACATGGCCTTGCCCTCATGGACACAGCTCCATGAGACTTCTCGTACCCATTCGGCGCTGTAGAAAGCTTTGCGTTGGTCTTGGAAATGAGCCGACCAGCGTGGCGGAATATCGTCAATCACCGGTTCTGGATTGCTGGTGGTCAATCCTTCGCAGTAAGCGTGCAGTAAGGCAGCGACGTAGATGAGTTCCTTGGGCTGAATGTGTTCGGGAACGTTCTTCTTCAGCGGAAGCCCCACCGATTGATCACCAAGACGCAGCCGATTGGTTTTCTCATCAATATACGGAGCACCCGACTGTGGCGCGGGTGCGGGCAGGTCAAGTGAAACCTCAAGAGGCGACGGAGCCGCGTCACGGATAGAGACGAAGACTTCGCGGATGAGTACACCAAGACCGCGTCCAACATTGCCCTTGCTAATCCTCGGGTCGATGCGACTGAGCCTGTCGGCGAGCTCGTTGAGAACGGGCTCTTGATACCACTGGAGAAGGTTCGAGGAAAATTCTTCTTCATCCCACCTTCCAGCAAGTTCACCTGCAAAGTCCGGCTTCATCGGATACGAGCCGTTCGCATACCCCTTCCATGTGGAGACCGTACGCAGATTGATAGCTGTCCGTTCATCACCCCTGTCAGGTGCTGGTACGAGTCCCAGGTCAATGACGAATGCGGTGAACTCGCCAAGCTTGCGGGTGCCTTTCATCATTGGACGAAGCGCATCGATGAGTTGCGTGAAGTTATTCTTCTCGCCCAATTTCACCTCCGCAATCGCGTTCAATCGCTGTCAATCGGTTGACCACCGCCTGCTCAGGCGCAGATTCATTTAACGGAAATGCAAGAGCGGAACGAGTGACAACATCCTTTCTGATTCTACAGTCTCGCTTCACTCTTGGCGCGTTCATCTACGCGAACGCGTAGTTGTGTCGCAACGAGCATGATCAGGAGGTGAGGAGAGACATGGGTAAACGAAACATGAAGCAAACGTCTCGGCCAGTAGCCACCAAGGCATCGGCACTTCTGCGCGATGGCCGAACCTCAGCCAGGACGAAGTCCGTAGCAGGTTCTGCACTGGCCCAAGCCAAACCGCGTAAGGGCAAGTAACACCCCTCGCTGGTGTTTCGCAGCGCGGTCGACAGCCTCGAAACACTCTCTCATTTTCCTTTTCGGCGATGCCGCACCGGTCAACCGGCACGCTGAAACCTTTCTCCTACTTTTCCGAATGCGCAGAGCCGTATTCGGGAAGACCACCGTTGAGCGCTTGACAGGCACCACCTCAATCCGGGTTTAACCCGGCGGGGCTGGTGCCCGTCACTGCATCTAATCAACACCTCAGTCTTCTCTCGGCAGCCCTCAACGGGGTCTCCCTTTACCAGAAGGGAACCCCACTCATGGGATTCATTATCTACACGTCCGTTGCTGGTGACCCGATTGTTGTTGAGGCTGAGGATCGGTGGGTTGAGATCGTTGCTGATCTTGACCGGCAAGAAGCCAACAGCGATCACAACTACCGGCGTCAAGACCGCAGAGGCGTCAAGTTCTGTTCGTGGGATGCCTATAACGCCTACGGCAACCAGGAAGCCGGAGCCACGCCATCGGCGCAAGATATCGTGTGCGAGAACGAAATTGCTACCGAGCACGAACAAGCTATCCGTGCTGTTGGAGAGTTGCTTGTTGATCTGATCGAGAAGCTGCCGCCTGTACAGCGGGAAGTGTTCATCGCCGTCCACATCCAACAGCGTCCTGCAGTGGAAGTGGCAGCTAGTCGTGGTGTGTCGAAAGCGGTGATCTCGAAAACGTTGAAGAAAGCCACTGAACGCCTGCGTGAGGGGCTGATCGCGGGGGGGGGGGTAACTCCAGCGATCTTTGTGGCCTTCCTGTGAGCGAGACACACGGCACCGCTCAGGAAGGAACACACAAATGAATACCAAGCTCAAGATCGGTAAACAACCCAACCCAGATGCGGCACTTTCTGCAAAGGAAATCCGTGTCACTAAGCGGATGTTGCGCGCCATCTTCGGCACAGCCACACCTGCCCACAAGATGGCGATCCTCCTGCCCGGATCCGAGACCAGCAACGTCGAAGTCCAGATCGTTGAACCTGACGATAACCTCATGGCACTGGCTGACGTGCTTGACGGGGATGCGGGAGGTGAAACGCGATGATGAATTTCCAGCCCCGTAACCAGTTGATTAGCGCATGGAACCAAGCCGCCGCCTATGCGTGCGAGCAGGCGCGAGCCCTCGAAGATGACTGGTATGAGCAGGTTGAAGATCATGCGGGAATGATCGGTGACCGTCCGATACCTGCCGCACGACTCGTCGGCGCGCCAGAACCTAGCCATTCCCCAGCGCACGAAGAAGCACCGTCCGCGTCTCCAATAACTGAGCCTGAATTGACTGTGACGCTTGCGGATGTGCGCGGCGTGCTCGCCGGGCTCTCGGCGCAAGGCCATACGGCGAAGGTGCGTGAACTGATCGTCGAGGCCGGGGCGGACAAGCTCTCGAGCATGGATCCATCGAAGTTTGGCTGGCTGTTGGGTCAGGCAAAGGAGATCGCCGATGGCACCCTCTGACCACGCACTCCTCTCGGCGTCGGGTGCGCATCGCTGGCTGAACGGCACATCTGCAATGGAAATCTCGAAAACCTTCGGCAGACGTTTTGTGCTGATTCGATCTTGTACTGGCACTTCCAGAGCTTTGGTCATAAGCGAGCGAGGATGCGCGAGCTTGAAGCAGCAACCGAAGGAGTGCCTGTTTTTCCGGGTGGCCGATCCGCGTCAACTCGATGCGTTGTTTGATGCGCTGGAGAGGGGAGCGGCGGTGTTCTCTAGTTGGGAGTGAAACATTTGTTTGAACTCGCTTTCATGTGAAAGGAGTTCTCCGAAAGTGCCTTCTTCGACAATCGTGCCCTTCTTCATAACGTAGATGAATCCTGTGGATCGTAAAGTCGAGACTCGGTGGGTGGTGAGGATAATGATTCTTTTTGACGCTTCTTTTGAGAGCTTGTGAAAAATCAATTCTTCTGTGGGTGCGTCAATTGCGCTTGTTGGCTCGTCAAGGAACCACACGGGTGCGTCTGAGAGATACGCACGCGCGATGGTGAGTCTTTGCCATTGCCCGCCAGAGAGGTTAACGCCACCCCATTGCGCACCCAGCAGAGTCTGCACTCCGTCGGCAAGCTCCGAAACAAAAGAGTACGCCTCCGCAAAGCGCAGCGCTTCGTCAATTTCCGATTCAGATATATCGTTCCTGTTGAGTCCCATCGTCAGGAACTCTCGTACGGTCAGCTCATAATGTCCGTAATCTTGCTGGACAACAGCGTAAGGATAACGAAAAGCTCCCGACGAGAGATCGACGCTCAGAGCGCCAATCTTCAAACTGCCCGACGCTTCAGGTTGTGATCCCATCATCGCGCGGATCAAGGACGTCTTACCCGAACCATTTTCTCCGACGATTGCTACGAGAGTTCCTTTATCCGTAGCAAGATTTGCTGAGCGTACAGCTACGACATCTCCATACCTCACGGTTATATCGTTCGCACAGAAATTCTGAACCGACGCAATATCTAACTCGGTTACTCGATCATCTTCCACACGCAGAAAATCCCGAAAATGCCGATTCGCCGGAATGGATGTCACAAGTTCACCGATTTGATACCCGATCCCTGCCATCGCTCCGATTCCGCTCATGAGACCGGCGATTCCTGCAAACACTGCTCCGGCGTCCTGGGCTGAATCCCTGTAAAGAAAGACCAGGGCCAAGCAGAAGAGAACAGTTGTGGCGAGACCCGACATCGCGTCCGATACAACTGCTAGTCCTTCGAGGTTTTCTCGTATTTTTCGATAAAGCGCTCTCATTTCTTGCGAACGAGAAGCGATAAAGGATGATGCTCGTAGATTGACCAATTCGCTTCCCGTGCTCTGATACGAAATCTGGTCTTGAAAATATACAGAACGTCGGTTCTTCTGCGCAGCTTCGGGCCAGAGGCGAGACTCTTGTCTGCCATACCATGCATAGGCAACCGCGGTAGGTATGGGAGCTAAAACGCTGATCATCGCCGCGCCCTGGCTCAAATCCCATAGTGTTAGCGCCAGGGTAGAAGCTGTAATCGTGGCGGTAAAGATATTGATCGTTGCTTGGAACTGAGACGAAACATGCCCTTCACTAGTGCATTGACGGGCTTTCCTGAGTTTGTCCATAAACAGTTCCGAGGCGTAAGAGCGTGCTGAGCTGCGCGCGAGCACGCAGTCAAAATGATCTGCAGCGAACGCGTTTACTCTCATCGCATTGACCCGGGATAAAGTGTTGGCAACTTGCTGAAGGGCTCCTCCCGCACCAAACACTAACCCGGTTAAAATAATGAGCCCGATTGCGCCATGTGAATGTGAAAGAGAATTCGAGAGCTGTCGAATTAATAGAACGTTGACAGCCGGAATAAGAGCGACACCAAGAAGCATGATCGTCGAAGCTGTAGCAAAAGCTGGCGACGCCTGCCAACCGTAACGCAGAGCCCATAACCAATCTGGGTAGTTCCTCAACTCATTCATTGTGACACTCAATCGCTCTCATGCACTCCAGGATCAAACGCCTATGCGCCAAACCATTCTTGGGATCACTATAGCCATATCAAACCCACGCCTGTCCAGGTTCTTGATCGTACCCATCAACAACATCTCCAACCTTATTCGACCACATGTTGATTGATGAGTAGGGAATTGAATAGATCTCCACCTTTTTGCCAGTGAATCCCTGCGCATCACGGATAATTAATCGTTTTGAGGTGAAAATTGCTGAATCACGCAGAGTTTTGTAGGCAGCATAAGGTTGCTCTCCTTGCACAAGAACCTAGTTGACATCTTGTGGGATCGGAACTTCTTCAAAGACGGCGCCCGCACTTCACAAATCTTTGGGTTTTACAGCGCATCCCGCTTCGCATCAGTCGCGATAGATTTTGTCTCTGCGGCCAATAGAGAATACTTCGATGGTGATCGTGGCGTCAGCAATGAGTGCAAGGATCCTGTATGAGCCCACACGGTAGCGCCATTCGCCTGAGTGGTTCGCTGTCAATCCTTTTCCGAATGCCCGCGGATCCGCGCAGCCGTCTAGGTTGTTTTTGATCCATGTCGCCAAGATTCGCGCATCGAATCGGTCCATCTTCTTGAGTTGCTTGCGTGCGCGAGAAGTGACTTCAACTCGGTATCGTTTTGGTGTAACAGGCACGATTAGAGCTCGCCAAGAATATCGTCAATGCTAAAACGTTCACCGTCGTCTTTGGCGATTGCCTCCCGAAGTTCCTGGAGGTCGTAGGAATCTTCAACCTTTTCGAGGATTGCGCTTCGGGCAAAGTCTGAGATTGTGATGCCTTCAAATTTGCAAACTTCCGGATAAGCGCGGCATCTTCTGCAGGCATCCGGACAGTCATCGTGCTCATATTTGGTCGACGGCGATGATCTCGTCATCTTGCAGGCGCGGTATCACTACAGCTAAGTACTTCCCTGCTGGTGTACTTGAGGGGAAGTTCTGCCTTGCCACGGTATTACCGGTACGTATTTCCTTTTTCCTTTGCGAAAGTAAGGAGGAGAACAGCGAACACGAGAGGGGAGAACATCGTGTGGCCAGCCATGACGACGGCGTTACTTGGGGACCAGCCTGTCACGATTGCGCTACGTTTCACTCGCTCCGAACCGCGCAAGGTTTTCGGTGGGTGAGCGCACAATCGTCTTGCCTCTCAAGATACGGAGTCGATAGCATTCTTCGCCGTCACGAGGTCGGCTCCAGTGCGCTCGCGATATGCTTTCACCGCTTCGATCTTGCGCCCCGTTGCAACAAGCTGACGTTCCTTGGGAGATACCCCAAAAGCGTCAATATTTTTTGCGTCATCACCAAGGCGAGCTTTTAGCTGAGCAACAAGAGCTAAAAGGCGTCCGTTCTCTCGTCGCAGGCGTTCAATTTCTCGTGCCTGATCGAACCATTTTGCCATCTTTATCCTCCCTAAAAGACTGACCTACGCATCATCCCGAGAAAATGCGTTGCGCATTGTCATCGAGGCATCGAAGAGAACCTTGTCGAGCAGGTCGTCGGTTTCGCGCTGGAGCATGTCTGCGATTTTTTGGTTTGCGTCTTCCATCAAGGCGCGGGCGTCAGCGCTCACCTCACCAGCTGACTCTCTACCCGAGGCCCCAGCCACACGAATCTGCGCAAGCTTCGCATCAGTTTCCTTAATCACGATGCGTGCCAGCGCGCCGACCTTTTGCTGATAGCGCTCCACATGCGCGATGCACTCGTGATAGTGGGCGTCGGTCAGAGCCGCGATAATGCGGTTTTGCCAGTAGTGTGCCTCCGTCGTCACCCGGCCAGTGGTATCGGCGAGGTAGGCCGGCGTCGTCGTCACCCGAGCATAGAACGGAACCATCGCGTTGAACGGCATGGAACCGAACGCCACCCAGTGAAGCGGCTCGGCGCCCGCACGAATATTCAGCCCGCCCACCGACGTCGTGCGGTTGATACCGATTGGGCGGTACTTGCCGCGGTCGAGGCCGTGGCGCGCGTACGGGTCAAACCCGGTGCCCTGGTAGTGGTACGCCATCGCGTACTTGACTTCTTCCATCGGGATTTTGTGTTCGGGTACGCGGCACCAGGGCAGATCGTCGGACATGGGGGTGTAGTCGGCATCGAGGCCGTCCCACACGTTCGAGCGCGGGTTGAAGTAACGCTGCAGGCCCCACGCGCGGGGAGTGTTGTACGTGTGGTCAGAATCAGAGTGGGAGCCGAATGCATGACGCGGATTGAACGCATCTCCGCTTCCAAGATCCAGATGATTGTCCGCAATGAACTCACGCATATCAGCTGAGCACATGTATTCGCGTTGCTCGCCAAAAGCGTCATCAAAGTCGAAGGTATCCAGGCCGAGCTGGTTAGGGATAATCGCGTAGGCATCGTCGGGAAGGCGACGAGCCATCCAGTGGTGTCCGCCAACGGTTTCCAGCCACCAGATCTCATCGCCGTCGCCAAAAGCGATGCCATTCATCTCGTAGGTGCCGTGTTCTTCGAGGAGTGCGCCGAGTCGCGTTACGCCCTCGCGTGCGGAACGGATGTAGGGCAAGACAAGGAGAACGAGATCTTCTTCGCCGATCCCGCCGGGATGCTCCGGCTGATAATCGGGATCGCCTTCGCTGCCGCGGGCGGGGGAAAACTCAACGAGAGGATCAGCTGCGAGGACCCGTTCGTTGCTAGTGAGCGTTTCAGTTGCCGACATCGCCACACCCGCCGCATTAATTCCAGCATTTGGCCACACACCCTTGTGCTGGATCGCGTCTGGCATACACGTGTACGAGATCAGGTCATCTGGCAGGTTCACGACCACATGGGACTGGGTGGAGACGTAGCGTTTGGGTTGCTTTTCCGGCGCGACGACGACGAAGCGCTTTGCCTCAAAGTTTCCCGCTCCAGAATCGTCCGTGCGGGCGATCATTGTCGAGCCGTCGTTCGAAGCCTTCTTGCCGACGAGGATGGTGGTGCAACCCATGAGTGTCCCTTCTTTGCTGACACGAATGTGTGTGACGGGCGGATTCCCGATGCAGCGCCGATGTTATAGTGCGATTATAGTCCTCAATGTCGGTATCCAGCGAAATTTGCACCAGGTGCAACCGCGTTGCGCAGGCCCTTCGCTCGATGGGGTGATACGCGCCGCCCTGAGACACGGTTTTGGAGCATGTGAAGAGGCGGGACGTGTTAAAGTGAATACGTCCAACAACTATCGCGAGAGGTTTGACGCTTAGATGTCGATGTGATTTCCACTCAGCTGTGCTGAGACGTGACCAAAGTTTCAACGTCCAGGAGATCATTATGCCCTCGATAATCCTTAACGCTCTTTCGTTTTCTTATGGATCCCACCTCGTTCTTGATGAAGTTAATTTGCACATCAGCGAAGGCGAGCGAGCTTTCCTGATTGGCCCGAATGGCAGTGGAAAAACCACCCTACTCAAGCTTCTCACCGGTGATCTTTGCCCAGATTCGGGCCAGATTATCTCCGCTCCGGTCAAGCACCGAGCGCCAAATGTAGATGATTTTGATGGTACTGTCGGCGAATATTTTGATGTCGCTTTCGCCTATTTGAGGGAGCTATCACTCCGATTTGATCGCGTTACGTCCTCGCTCGCCAGCGGCGGTCAGTCGCTTGAGGAACAGTACGATTGTCTTCTTGCTGAGATGAACGCCCGAGATATATGGTCCCTGGAAGCTCGCATCAGTGAGACTCTTCATGGATTGGGAATGGACGGCATCGGGAAAATGCGAGAACGTGATGTGACATCCTTGTCTCCGGGGCAACGCGCACGAATCCGTTTGGCAGCTTTACTTATTCTCCGACCACAGGCTCTCATCCTTGATGAACCGACCAACCATCTAGACTCTGACGCTATGAGCTATTTGGCTCAGACGATCAATAATTGGGACGGGCCGGTGCTCGTAGCAAGCCACGACCGGGCGTTTATTGAGGACACAGCTACTGTTATCTACGACATGGATAACGCCGTGTGGTCGCAGATAGCGAAAGCTCGTGGGAAAGAACGCATTTCTGGTATTCATCGTGTCGCGGGTAAATACTCAGATTATCTCATTGCGAAAGAAGTTGCGTGGAGCAAATATAACCAGATGTATGCGTGGCAACAGGAGAAAAAGCGTGATCTGCGAGAGCATCATCATCAGAGTGCGATTATTGCGCAAGGCGGCCGTCGAGTAAAAGAACCACCGTTTCGCATGGCAAAAAAGTATTTTGCTGATCGTGCAGCCTCTACTTCCGTCAGGCGAACACGAAATGACGACGTTCGGCTCGAACGGTTGCAAGAGCGAGAAGTTCGCAAGCCTCGGCACTATGAACTCGCCTTTCCCCTCCGTCGCGACGACGTTGGGGTGGGTGTTGCTGTGAGCTTGCGAAAGGCAAAAGTGGCGGGCAGGCTTGCTCCTCTCGATCTCGATGTGGCAGCAGGGGAACATCTCCTTGTGACAGGTGCGAATGGCACAGGAAAATCTACTTTGCTTAACTGGATCGCGAAAGGTGCGCCACCGGCTGGTGTTGATGCGAGCGGGAATATGACACGTGATAATCGAATCAGCATAGTCCCGCAGCGTCTTCCCATTGAAGGGGACCCAGGTTTCAATAGCTTCGTCTGGCAAAACGGGATTGGTGAGCTCGGCAAGGGGATATTGCATCCTTCGATGTGGTCTACAGCAATCAATCAGCTCTCGGCTGGAAATCAACGACGGGCTCAGATTGCTGTTGCATTGGGTGAAAGTCCAGCTTTACTTATTATTGATGAGCCGACAAACTATCTTGACCTTGAGACAATGGAAGCCTTGGAAGTTGCCTTGTCTATGTGGAACGGGACGCTGATAGTTGCTACTCACGATCGGTGGTTGATTGACCACTGGCGTGGCAGACACATCACTCTCAGTGGTGTCGATCCAGTGGTCAACGATGTGGATACTCAAACGAGAACGGGTACTCACACAAGTTGATTGGCTATCGCCCCTGTGTCAGCGCTCAGCGTAGGTGTCTGCCTTGTCTCCTCCTGAGCAGAGTATTCCTGTGTAGAGTGATCGCAAAGCGCGGGGCAGGTAGCTTCGCGCGCATTGCTCACACCTGAGGAGAAACAATGAAAAAGATCTGGATCGCTGCATGTGTGTATGCGGCGCTTGGCCTGACGGCCGGTCTTTTGTACCGCACGTTAACGCACTCGATGGATGTGATTCCCAAAACTCAGCTCGCCACACTCCATACCCACCTGCTGGCTTTGGGGATGCTGGTGATGCTGGTGGTCCTCGCACTTGACGCTGTTTTCCATATTTCCCACACGCGTTCCTTTAAGGGCTTCTTCCATGGTTACAACACGGGGCTTGCTTTAACCGCTGGCGTCATGCTTTGGCAAGGGATCCTCCAACTCAACGGACGCGACGGTGGGGCTGCAGCTGCTGGTATTGCTGGTCTTGGGCATATCGCGATCACCGTTGGCATCGTATTCCTCTTTGTTAGCCTGGCTAGACCTGTGCGCGAACTTGCAGCGCAGCGCGAGGCATAATCCTATCGGCTCAGTTTTCTGGGCCGATTTTTCTTAGGCTTTCCGCGCCTTGAAGCAGGTGAATAAAGCAGTATCGCGGGCCGAGAAATTGATGCTCGTGAGGTTGTGACTTCGGCTATCCTGAACCCAAGGAGGAACTCATGACGACCCATGCAAAAGTAGAGATCATCACGTCTCGCGACGTTCCACTCGGCGGCCCGCGAGCCATGACAGTCAAGCGCACGCTCCCTCAGCGCCAACGCTCCTTGATTGGAGCGTGGTGTTTTTGTGACCACTATGGTCCTGACGATGTTGCATCCACTGGCGGTATGGACGTTGCGCCGCACCCGCATATGGGGCTGCAGACGGTATCGTGGCTGTTCGAGGGGCAAATCATGCATAACGACGCTGCAGGATTTCACGCTGTCGTTCGCCCTGGGGAAGCCAATTTCATGACCGCAGGTCATGGAATCTCGCACTCTGAAACTTCTACTCAAGCCACGACTACCTTGCATGGCGTGCAGTTATGGGTCGCTTTGCCTGATTCCGTCCGTGAAGGTGAGCGGAACTTTGAAAACTACGTTCCGCAACCCGTGCCCTTCGACGGCGGTCATGCGCTTGTTTTTATGGGCTCACTCATGGGAAGCACATCACCGATCACCTGTTTTACTCCGCTTGTTGGTGCGGAGATCAACCTCGACGCCGGTGCGCAGCTCACTATCGACGTGCAACCGACCTTTGAACATGGAGTACTTGTCGATTGTGGGGAAGTGGAACTCGAAGGAACGAAAGTTGCACGTACAGAACTTGCCTACACCGGCGTCGGCGAAGAAACGCTGACCATCGCCAACACAGGTCAGACGCAGGCACGCGTCATCCTTATTGGGGGAGAGCCTTTTACAGAGTCGCTCGTGATGTGGTGGAACTTCATCGGGCGCACGCATGATGAAATTGTGCGCGCACGCGAGGAATGGCAGTTCCATTCGGGACGTTTTGGGACGGTGGAAGGATACATTGGCCATCATCAAGACGGGCCGAGTTGGCTTCCTGCGCCTGAAATGCCGCATACGCCCATTCGCCCGCGGGTCAATCCGGCTCCAGTTGCCCGCCCGCAGATGCGCATTGATTAAGCCGCGATGGGACGAGGGTCGAAATCACGCCACCTGAGTGTTTGCCATATGGAATGATTTGTTCCGAATTGTGGACACTAAACATATTAGTGCTCTTTTTCGAGGCTGAGATTGCCGCGAAATAGCGCCAATTCTCAAATAGTGAGATTAAATAGTTCCAAATTGCGAGACAAAAGGCGAAAACCTCTTTCTTTCGCTCTCTTTGCTCCATAGACTAACTGCGTGAAGTTCCTTAATGATTCAAAACCTCAGTTCGAATTAACCTACGACGACGTCTTCATGGTGCCGTCTCGTTCCTCGGTCGGATCCCGTTCCAATGTCGATCTGACAACTCCCGATAACAGCGGCACCACAATTCCTCTTGTGGTGGCGAATATGACGGCGATTGCAGGAAAGCGCATGGCGGAAACTGTGGCCCGGCGTGGTGGCCTTGCGATTATCCCCCAAGACATCCCAGTCGATGTCGTCGTCGATACGGTAGCCAAAGTGAAGGCCGCTCACCTCACCTACGACACTCCCGTCGTGGTGAAGCCTCATCACACGTGTGGCTATGTGCGTGGTTTGATACCCAAGCGTGCGCATGGCGCCGCAATCGTTGCTGATCCAGATTCAGGAATCCCGCTCGGCATCATCAATATGGACGATGTCACCGGTGTGGATCGTTTCACCCAGGTCAAGGAAGTCATGAGCACGCGCTTGCTGACCCTGCCCGAGGGTATTGATCCGCGCCAGGCATACGACACTCTCAAGGAGAATCACTACCCGCTGGCTCCGATCGTTGACGACGCCGGTGCTCTTGTCGGTATTCTCACGCGGGCTGGAGCGGTTCGTTCCACGATTTACCAGCCAAACGTGGATGCAAATGGAACGCTTCGCATCGGCGCTGCAATTGGAATGAACGGTGATCCAGCTGGTAAGGCAAAGCGACTCGTCGAGGCTGGCGTCGATCTCATCGTCGTTGACACTGCTCATGGCCATCAGGATACGATGCTTGACGCCGTGAGCGCAGTTCGTTCAGTCGTTCCTGCCGACTTTCCGATTGTTGCCGGCAACGTGGTTCACGCAGACGGCGTGCGCGATCTGGTTGAAGCTGGTGCTTCCATCGTCAAAGTTGGTGTTGGACCGGGCGCAATGTGTACCACCCGTATGCAAACCGGCGTCGGCCGCCCGCAGTTCTCTGCAGTTCTTGAATGCGCGGCTGAAGCGACCAAGCTCGGGGCTCACGTCTGGGCCGACGGCGGTGTTCGACACCCTCGTGACGTTGCCCTCGCTCTGGCCGCTGGCGCATCGAACGTCATGATCGGTTCGTGGTTCGCTGGAACCTACGAATCGCCAGGCGAACTGCAGTGGGATGCCAACGGGCGCCCCTACAAGGAGTCATTCGGAATGGCATCGAAGCGTGCGGTGAAGAACCGCACGGCCAAGGAATCCGCCTTTGAGCGCGCTCGGAAGTCGATCTTCGAAGAAGGAATTTCGGGAGGCCGCATGTTCCTCGATCCTGAGCGCCCTGGCGTTGAAGATCTCATCGATCAGATTGTTTCGGGCGTACGTTCCTCGTTTACCTATGCAGGATCGGCCAATATCGAGCAGTTCCGTGAGCGAGCAATCGTCGGGATCCAGTCCTCGTCGGGCTACCGTGAGGGTGCCCCGGTTCCCACTTCCTGGTGAGGTGCCGACGCGGCTGCCTGAGAACGTCCTTTAGCGCAGCGTCGTCGCCCACCCCAATCGCACTTGACACTAGAGAGAAGAAAAATAATGGCAGATCAGATTGCAGCAATCGTCGGAATCAACTGGGGCGACGAAGGGAAAGGCCGTATGGTCGATCTCCTCGCCGCAGAATACGACGTCGTCGCTCGTTATCAGGGTGGTGGAAACGCCGGTCATACAGTGGTCAATAAGTACGGTACATTCGCGCTTCACCTGTTACCGTCGGGCATCTTCAACGATGGTGTCATTAATGTTTTAGGCAATGGTGTAGCGGTGAATGCTGAGCAACTTGTGCGTGAAATCGACTCGGTTGCACAGCAAGGCGTGGCAGTGACTGCGGAAAATCTTGTTGTTTCCGAGCGTGCATCCTTGCTCCTGCCATGGCACCGAGATCTGGACAATCTCGAAGAAGCGCGCCTTGCGGACAAGCAATACGGTTCGACAAAGCAGGGGATCGCCCCGTTCTACTCGGACAAGTTTGCAAAGAAGACGATCCTTGCAGGCGAACTGCGAAATCGTGACCAACTGCGTCAGCACGTTGCTGAACTTCTGGAATGGAAGAATCTCACGCTCAGAGGCGTTTACGGTGCTGAACCGGCAACTCTTGAAGACATCATGGCCTGGATCGATGAATGGGCGATGCAAATTGTTCCGTTCCTTGCAGATCCAGCACAGGTGCTCGGGCAAGCTCGTGAGCGAGGCGAGCGCATCTTGTTTGAAGCTCAGCTCGGCGCGCTTCGCGACATCGACTTCGGTATCCACCCCTTCACGACGTCGTCGAACACGATTGCGGCCTATGCACCCGTCGGCGCTGGACTACCCAGCGCTCGCGTCGAGCGCGTCGTCGGGGTGGTCAAGGCATACTCAACAGCGGTGGGTGCTGGCCCGTTTGTCTGTGAATGGGATGGCGAAAAAGCCGAGCGTCTTCGTGACGCAGGCGGCGAATATGGTGCAACAACGGGCCGTCCACGACGTGTGGGACCGCTCGATATCGTGGCTACTCGTTACGGTGTGGAAGTCCAAGGGGCTACTGAGATCGCTTTGACCAAGATGGATGTCTTGTCGGACATGGCGGAAATTCCGGTGTGTGAAGCATACGAACTTGATGGCCAGCGTACTGATCGTTTCCCGTTCCCCACCGACTTGGATCGTGCATACCCGATCGAGCGAACTTTGCCGGGATGGCAGTGCGATATTTCCGGCGCCCGCACCTGGCAGGAGCTCCCCAAGGAAGCACGTGACTACGTGGAGTACGTTGAAGAGCAGGTAGGCGCGCCGATTCGCTACGTTTCAGTGGGCGCTGAGCGCGACGCTTACATCGTGCGCGACTGATCGACGTCGGGAGGAAAGAGAAGAAGTGAGTCATTCAAAGGATCGCTACGTCAGCCCTCTGTCCGAACGTTACGCCTCGGACGAGATGATAGAGCTGTTCTCGCTACGCACGCGAGTACAGACCTGGCGAAAGCTGTGGGTCAGCTTGGCGCGCGCTCAAAGCGCCTATAACCTTGTCTCATCGGAGCAGGTTGCTGCACTTGAAGCAGCGGTGGATGAGATTGATTGGGACGTGATCGACGCGCGTGAAGCTGAGGTTCGTCACGATGTGATGGCGAACGTTTATGCTTTTGGAAAAGTTGCTCCACACGCGGCCGGAATCATCCACTTGGGTGCCACGAGTTGCTACGTCACTGACAATGCTGACCTTGTGATCTACCGCAGTGCTTTGGAAAAGATCCGCGCTGGAGTAGTGGCAGTGATCGCCAATCTTGCAGATTTTGCGCAGCGCTACAAGTCGATGCCAACTCTCGGATACACGCACTATCAGCCAGCACAGTTGGTGACCGTTGGCAAGCGTGCCACATTGTGGATGCAGGATTTCGTGGCGTGCGTTGAAGAAATCGATTTTGTGCTCTCGTCCATCAAGTTCCTCGGTTGCCGTGGAACTACTGGAACTGAAGCCAGTTTCATGGAACTTTTCGACGGCGACGGCGAGGCAATCGACGCGATGAATGCATCGATTGCCTCCGACTTCGGCTTTGATGAACTTTTTGACGTAGCAGGGCAGACATACCCGCGTGCTCTTGACGCGAGAATTTTAAACGCACTTGCCGGCGTGGCAACAGCGGCGTACCGCATGGGGCAAGATATCCGTCTGCTTCAGCATGATCGCCAGGTGGAGGAACCGTTTGAGGCTCACCAGATTGGTTCGAGCGCGATGCCATACAAGCGTAATCCGATGCGCACGGAGCGCATCTGTTCGCTTGCGCGTTACGTGATCACGAACGCGGGTAATGCCAGTGCGACGGCGAGCGCACAGTGGCTCGAACGGACATTGGATGATTCTGCCAACCGCAGGATTTCGATGCCAGAAGGTTTCTTGGCAACGGATGCAATTTTACGTCTGGCCTCCAATGTAACCTTCGGTTTGCATGTGAATGACACGATTGTGGCGAAAGCCGTGCGCGATTATCTTCCCTTCATTGCCACAGAGAATATCTTGATGGAAGGCGTGAAACGTGGGGGAGATCGTCAAGAACTCCATGAAGTCATACGCGAAGAATCATTTGCTGCGACGGCGAAGATGAAAGCGGGCGAGCCTTTTGATTTGCTTGCTCAACTCGCCACGCACGCTGAGTTCAAGATGACGCCTGAAGAATTCGAAGCAGTTCTTGATCCGAGTGCCTATATCGGACGTTGTCCTCAGCAAGTCGAGGCGTATCTGGAGAAAGTCAAAGCAGTCGTTGGTACGCAGACCAAGGAAAACGCTGAGCTGTCTGTGTGAGCACGCGTGTGGGTTTGACGTTGAATATGCCAAACCCACACGGGTGCTTAGCTTTCTTTGTGCGACGACACGTACCAGTTTGAGTGAAACTGTCTACGAGTTACTGCCGATGCTCATTGTTTCGGGAAGAGTTGCTGCGCCATCGATAACGAATTGACCGCCCGTGATGTACGAGGACTCATCGGAGCCGAGGAAAGCGAAAAGTTCGCCGACCTCCGTCGGGTCTGCGAGGCGACCTAAAGGAACTCCTGCTGCGATATCTGCGAGCGCTGCTTCAGGATCGGATGGGTTGGATTCGAGTGCCATGGATTCTGCCATCGGGGTCCGCGCATAGCCCAATTGGGTGCAGTTGACGCGAATATTCCGGCTGGCGTATTCCACTGCCAGGGCTTTCGTCAGCCCGACCAACGCAGATTTCGTTAGGGCATAAGCTGCTTCGCCTGGATCTGCCACGATATCACCAGTCACCGATGATGCAATGACAATTGACCCTGCGCCTTGTGCCAACATATGGGGAATTGCCACTTGGCATGTATTCCATGCTCCTTTGATATTGACGTCGATGTGGAGATCACGCATCGAATCGTCCATCTGCTCAAATGGTGCGAGTTTGCACACTCCTGCATTGGCACACACAATATCGAGACTTCCGAATGCTTCAATTCCAGTTTGCGCTGCGGCTGCGAGTTGATCCTTGTTCGTCACATCGACAACGGCGGTGATCACCTCGGCGCCATACGTTCCGCGAAGTTCCGCAGCGAGAGCTTCGACGCCGGGGGACATATCCACGAGGACGAGGCGTGCTCCATACTTCGCGTATACCTGTGCGATTCCTTTTCCACACCCCGCTGCTGCTCCTGTGATGAGTGCGGTTTTTCCATCGAGTTTTGCCATCAGTTCATCTTCTCCTTTGAATCGACCTGGCAAGACTAGTGTATCTCAGGTCACATAGGAGGAGGGGGAGTGGTCGCGAGGAGAGTTCGATGAAGGTGAGCGGACAAGGTGTATAAAGAAAGTACGAACTTTGAGGGGAAGGGAAAGTCATATGGCAACGTACACCGATACCACAGTGGAAAATCCGAAAGGTCTGGCATTGCTCGTTCCGGGAAAGGCGTATCCGACCCACATGCCCCAGCTCTACTTTGCTAAGCAGGTTGCGCTCGCAGCTGGTTACAATGTGCGGGAAATGGCATGGGATCCTGGGATGGAATGGTCCATCAGCGCAGTGACGCATGAAGTTGAGAAGGCGATTGAGGGCAATGACTTACCGCTGGTGATTTTTGCAAAGTCGATTGGCTCGCTCTCATCAATTTACGCAGCGAAAAACTCGCTTCGCGCAGTGTGGATTACCCCTACTCTCGACCAGCCAGAGGTTGTGGCGGCAATTGCTGAAAACTTGGCTCCGCAGCTTGCTTTTGGCGGAACTGAGGATGGGTATTGGAATTCCGACGCAGCTCGTACCTGGCCTGAAAACGTCCATGTTCTCGAAATTCCAGGTGCGGATCACTCGCTTCTGGTTGCGGGTAATCCCGCACGTGGTGCTGCAATCGTCTCTGAATACACCACAGCAATGGTTGATTTCGCCGCTGAAGCTTTGTGAAGATTGCGCAACTGAATACCTCATCACTTCAAACGTTAGGTATCTAACAAGGGTTGTGACTGTTGGATAAATGCGGGCTTGGGGTAACCTAAGTTCGCATTTTCCTATGACACGCAAGGAGCATACGTGCCACATAGAGTAGTAGTGATCGGTTCGGGGTTCGGTGGCCTTTTTGCTACCAAGCAACTGAAGAAAGCCGACGTTGAAGTCACAATGATTTCAAAAACTTCGCATCACCTCTTCCAGCCTCTGCTGTATCAGGTGGCAACAGGCATTCTCTCTCCAGGTGAGATTGCACCCGTTACGCGTGAAATTTTGGCACGCCAGAAGAATGCTCGCGTGATTCTCGGTTTGGTGGAAGATATCGACACCGACGCACGTGAAGTGGTGTGGCGCTACCACAACCGTCAAGAGCGCACCCCTTACGACTCACTGATTATCGCAGCAGGTGCAAACCAGTCGTACTTTGGAAATGATCAATTCGCGCAGTTCGCCCCGGGCTTGAAGTCGATTGATGATGCCCTCGAACTTCGCGCCCGTATCCTGAATGCGTTTGAGCTGGCCGAAATTGAACAAGATCCAGCCAAACGTGAAAAGATCCTGACCTTCGTTGTTATTGGCGCTGGTCCGACCGGTGTTGAAGTTGCCGGGCAGATTCGTGAGCTCGCATCGAAGACCCTGCGCCGCGACTTCCGTCATTTTGATCCGGCCTCAGCTCGCGTCATTCTGGTTGACGGTGCGGCACATCCGCTTCCGCCATTCGGCGAAAAGCTTGGTAAGCGCACATGGCGCGATCTGGAGAAACTTGGCGTGGAAGTGATGATGGGGCAGATGGTTGTGGGGATGACCGATTCCACCGTTACCTTACGTGATCGTGATGGCAATGAAAAGGTAATCGAGTCGATCTGTAAAGTCTGGTCTGCTGGAGTTTCTGGCAACCCATTGGGTCAGAAGCTGGCCGAGCGTACCGGCGTCGAGCTTGACCGTGCTGGGCGTGTGCGCGTTAATGAGGATCTGACGATCCCTGGGCATCCTGAGATCTTCGTCGTTGGTGACATGATGAGCCTTGACGGTGTGCCAGGTGTGGCACAGGGTGCAATTCAGCCTGGTCGTTTTGCTGCTCGCGCGAT